>NZ_KB911470.1:0-141344 GCF_000383495.1 Mycobacterium sp. 360MFTsu5.1
GAGTCGGTACTGTCGCAGATCGACGGCGACAGCGACATCACCGCGGACGCGGCCATCGATCTGTTGGACTCGATGTGGGACCAGCGGATTGCCGAGCAGCAATCTTGGCCGGACACCGGCGATTTCGGGCGACTGCAACAGATGTTCGCGCAACTGGAGGCGGAGGGCATCCTTGGCCGGATGTGCTTCATGTGCTGCAACAACTGCGCGTTCGACGCCATCGATGACGAACGCACGCCCACCGATGACGCCGGTGCGGATTATCCGTATCGCGAGTGGGCCTACGTGTACTTCCATGCGCAGGACGCCGATCGGCTTGGCACCCCGGATCCGTTGCTCTACCTTGCATTCAGTACCTGGACCCACCACAGCCGACTGCCGAAAGAACTGGTCGATGCGGCCGGGCGCGGTGATGGAGCTGCCAGGAGAGAATCCGTCGAGCGCAGCGAAGTGCTCCTGGGCGAGCAGATCGTAGCCGCGGCCACACGCTGTGGTCTCACAGCGCAGTGGTCCGGCTCGCGCCACGAACGCATCGCACTACAAATCCACGACTGGCGAAAGCCACTGTCACCACGGGCCGCGTGAAGCCACTCGAAACAGGGAGGGCGCGGTGAAAACATCACGTCATCAAAACTCCCGAGCTGCGCATGCATGTCTATGCATGCGCGAACTACCAGCGCGCGCAGTCACTCTGGGGAGGGTGACAGAGCCAGGGGGAAAGTCAAATGACCATGTCTGCACAGGTGAATCGAAATCGCCTCGATACCAACCTTATTGACTTCGAGCGGCTTGTTGCTGCGATACCGGACGCGGTGACCGGGCCACGAGCCGCAGACAGTGATGGGCATACCTCAAACCAGACGCAGCAGGCTCACGCCACGTTCCGGAAACGACACCACCGCAGGAAGGAGTCGATCGATCCCCACACTGTGGCGGCGCGTCTCAACCGGTTGTTCGACACGATCCGACCACCTGGCCGCGGCCCGCTGCGCAACTACGAAGTGATCAAAGCCCTGCGTGCCCGCGGGATTGAGATGTCTGCGCCCTACCTTTCCCAGCTACGCTCCGGCCGCCGCACCCACCCCCGCCTGGACATGCTGCGGCCACTCGCCGACTTCTTCGGTGTGTCCGTCGCCTATTTCACGGATGCCGACAGTGCCTACACCAGGTACTTGGAAGCTGAATTGTGCTGGCTGGAAATGGCACACGCGCCGGAAGTCCGCGCAATCACCACGGCACTGCTCACCCTGCCACCCGACATCCGCGAGGACATCCTGCAGGCAACACACGGACAGGCCGCGATCGGATTCGACGACATCGGACGAATCACCACGGTCACCAACCAGCCGGACACCGACTAGGAACCAGTCCACGGCGCAGAGTGGCGTTCAGCAACGAAGAACACCGGCCACCTATCCGCAGTCGTTCACCGCACCGGCCAGCTGCGTCGGCGACACGCTAAGCACTGCGACTGACGGTCTGGCGCTTCATGATTCCGGATTACCCGCCGACCTTGTCGATCGCGCCACCAAAACAACGGCACACTGGTGGGCGTGACGGAGATTCTGCGATACAGCGCGTTTGCGGCGACCCCTGGCGGTGGTAACCCGGCGGGAGTGGTGCTTGACGCATCCGCACTCAGCGCGCAACGCATGCAGGAGATCGCTGCTGAGGTCGGGTACGCGGAGACCGCGTTCATCGTCGACAGTGCGGGTGCCGAGCTGGGGCACTACCGGGTGCGGTACTTCTCGCCGGCGGCCGAGGTGCCGTTCTGCGGCCACGCCACCGTCGCCACGGCCGTCGCGCTCACCGAACGACGGGGCACGGGCACGTTCACCTTCATGACAGCAGCGGGGGAGGTCGACATGACATCGACAGATTCCGACGGCGAGGTGACAGTCGCCTTCACCAGCGTGCCGCCACAGATCCGCGACATCGATGCCACCGCACTCGCCGCACTTCTCGAGTTGCTGGGGCTGGTGCCAGGCGACCTGGATTCAGCGCTTCCGGTGCGCGAATCGTTCGCCGGTAACTGGCACCCGATCATCTCGCTCGCCGACCGCGAAGTATTTCACCAATTCCGTTTCGCGCCTGCACCATTGGCCGCCCTGATGGACGAGCGGGGCTGGACCGGCACGGTGACCGTGCTCCACCGGACAGCGTCCGACGAGTTCCTCGCTCGGAACCTGTTCCCGGTCGGCCGGATCAACGAAGATCCCGCAACTGGGTCCGCGGCCGCGGCCACGGGTGCCTACCTCCGCGAGGTCCTCGGCTTCGCCGGCGACCGAACCGTCCGCATCCGTCAGGGGGAGCACGTCGGTCGCCCCAGTCTGCTGACGGTCACGGTGCCTGACACCGGCGGCATCGTGGTATCGGGTGGGGCGGTCCCGATCGCCCACTGAGCCCGATCGCCACCGGCGCTACGGTGGCTTGGTGCACCACGCGATCTTCATGCCGCCACTCGGAGAGTTGGCCGATCCCCAAGCCATCATCGACATTGCGATCGCCGCCGAGGAGTCGGGCTGGGACGGCCTGTTTGTCTGGGACCACGTGCTGAGCCCGATAGGTGGGGACTGGGAGATCGCAGACCCCTGGGTCGTGTTGGCCGCTGCCGCGGCCAACACGAGTCGAATTCGCTTGGGGCCCATGGTGACTCCATTGCCGCGCCGGCGAATCCTCAAACTCGCGCGAGAGACTGCAACGCTGGATCGGCTCAGTCGAGGGCGGCTCGTCCTGGGTTTGGGAACCGGCGATGACCGGGGTCGCGAGTACTCAGCCGTCGGGGAGAATATCGACGCGCGTCGACGTGGCCGCATACTCGATGAAGGTGTCGGCGTGTTGACGGCGTTATGGGCCGGCGAGACGGTCACTCATCACGGTGAACTGATCGTCGAGGGCGTCCGTGCTGTGCCCGATGGGGCGCCGCAGCCGCGGATCCCATTGTGGTTCGGCACAGCACGACATGACGGCAAGCCCGTCGAACGAGCCGCCCGGCATGACGGTATCTTTCCGCTCACCGGCGATGCGTCGACGGTCGCCCAGATTGCCGACACCATCGAACAATTGCGCGGCAGCCGTGAAGGTTTCGACATTGCGGTGAAGACCAAGCCGGGCACGGACGCGGCCGAGTTCGCTACGGCCGGCGCTACCTGGGCGATGCACGCCTTCTGGCCGGGCGACCGCCCCGACCGGGTGCTCCAGGTGATCGAGGCCGGCCGACCCGGCTGACTTCACATCACTCGGCCCACGGCACCCGGCACGCGTCGCCGGAGCTGAAGCCCTGCTCGGTGATCCCCAGCGCCGCGTACATCCGGGACCGCATGTTCTCCACGCCGATCTGATAGGTCAGCTCGATGACGCCGGCCTCACCGAACCGGCGCTTGAGATCGTCGACCTGTTCGTCGGTCACGTTGTGCGGATCGGTGGTCATCGCGTCGGCGTAGGCGATGGCGGCCCGCTCGTCGTCGGTGAACAGCGGCGAGGTCGCGTAATCGTCGATGTGCTTGAGCCGGTCCACATCCAGGCTCTCCAGGCGCATCAGCATGGTGCCGAAGTCGACGCACCAGGAGCAGCCCACGGTCCGTGCGGTCCAGAACACGGCGAGGTCGCGGACCGAGTCGGGCAGCGTCTTGGAACCGTTCTTGAGCAGGGTCTCGTGCACGGCGTTGGCGACCAACAGCCGCGGGTGGTGCGCCGCCACCGTGAACGGTTCGGGCACCTCGCCGAACTCACGCTTGGCGTAGCGGTACATGAGCCGGGTCAGCAGGCCGGCGCGTTGCGGGGGCAGGGGTTCGATGCGTGGTGTTGTGGTCATACCGGTTGGACGAGACAGCGTCCCGAGGTGTGACAGGGGTGTGGCGGGCATCACATGAGAAGGCGGCGGCTACCGTAAGACACATGTCTGTGGCCCCGAACTCCGCCCCGGTGAGTGGGTACGAGGCGCGGTGGGAGCAGCACAACGCCGAACGCCGGGCCCAGATCCTGCTGGCGATGATCGAACTGCTCGAAGAGAGCCCGCCCGGCGCCGACATCTCCGTCGCCGCCATCGCCAAGCGCGCTGGCGTCGCGAAGTCGGTGATCTACCGGCAGACCTCCGGCAAGGAGGAACTCGAGCGACGGGTGCGGTCGTACCTGATCGACGACTTCGGGTCCGTCCTCGTCGGCAAGCTGGACATCAGCGAGGGCTCGCTGCGCGAGATTCTGACTCGCACCATCGAGGCTGTCGCGGACTGGATGATCGACCATCCGCGGCTCAACGAGTTCGCGCGCAGTGGCCCGTCGTTCGAAGGGGACCAGACGCTCGACGCCGTGGGCGAGCTGAAGCTGCGCATCATCGAACGCGCCGACGGCATCATTGCCGCCATCCAGCTGGCGATCGGCGTCGAGGACAGCGCGTTCAAACTCGTCCCGCTGGCGATCGTGACCATGGTCGAGGAGACGCTGTTCGCCTGGGTGCGCACCCCGGAACCGACGCACACCCGCGAAGAGATGATCGACCACCTCGCCGACTTCACGTGGTACGTCATCGACGGTGCCGCGCGGGCCATCGGGTTCGAGGTCAGTCGTGATGAACCGCTCGTCGCCGTGGTGGCCGCGCTGGCGAACCGTCAGGCCAACAACCCCGCGTTGTAGTCGGCCACCAGGCTGCGCACGGTCTCCTGCGCGCACGACTTGTTGGTGCCGATGAACCCCGTCGGGCCGCGTTTGATCCAGCCGGTCACATAGGTGGCGGCGACGCCGTCGACCCGGCCCTTGTCGTTGGGGACGGTGCCCCGCGCCGCGTCGAACGGCAGGTCGGCCACGGGCCGTCCCCGGTAGCCGATCGACGTGAGCACCAGTCCGGCATTGACGGTGTGCAGGTCGCCGGTCGGCTTCACCTTGATGGTGCCGTCGGCCGCCGCCACCAGTTCGTTGCGGGCGAACTCGATGTCCAGTCCGGCCGCGGTGCGCGCAATGGCGGTGGGCGACTGCAGATACTCCAGGACGATGCAGCGGTTGCCAGGCCGTCTTGGCAGGTCGTGCAGGATGCGGGCGCGCGCATCGGTGTCCGGCAGTGCCGCCAGGTCCTGTGCTGAGACGACGACGTCGACGTCGGGCATCGACGTCAGGCCTACCAGCTCCGGCACAGTGAACGCCGACTGCGCCAGACCCCGTCGTCCGACGACGACGACTTTCTCGATTTTGCTCTGCCGCAAGGCTTTCAACGCGTGCGGTGCGATGTCGGTGGCGGCGAGGCGATCCGGATCGGTGGTGAGAATCCGGGCGACGTCGAGCGCGACATTGCCGTTGCCGATGACGACCGCGCGTGGCTGCGACAAGTCGAAGACGGCGTCGGCGAAGTCGGGATGTCCGTTGTACCAAGCGACGAAACGGGTGGCCGAGCTGACGCCCGGCAGGTCTGCGCCGGGTACGTCGAGCGGACGGTCCGTCGATGCGCCGACGGCGTAGATGACGGCGTCGTGCTCGGCGAGCAGCTGCTGGTGGGTGATGTCGGAGCCGACCTCGACGCCGGTCAGCAGCTCGAGCCGCGGGTCGGCAGCAATGGTGTCGAACTGCCGGGACACGGCCCGGGTGCGCCGATGGTCCGGCGCGACGCCGAAGCGCGCGAGCCCACCGGACTGAGGGAGTCGCTCGTACATCCGGACGCGGGCTGCCGGGATGGTCAGCACCTCGTCGGCGGCGTACATGGCGGCCGGGCCGGACCCGACGATGGCCACACTGATGGCTCCGGGAGCCCGGACCTGCAGTGGGGGAACGACGGGCGCCAGCAGCGGGCGCGGCCGGGGTTCCTTGTAGAAATCCGCGTTGAGCTCGAGGAAGACCTGCTCGGTCGGCTCCAGTGAACCGTCGTGCTTGATGGCGTCGACCGGGCAGGCCGTCACGCACGCACCGCAGTCGACGCACTCCACCGGATCGATGTAGAGCATCTCGGCGGTGTGGAAGTCGGGTTCGTCCGGCGTGGGGTGAATGCAGTTGACCGGACAGGCATAGACGCAGGACGCGTCGCTGCAGCAGGACTGCGTGATGACGTGGGGCATCAGGCGATCAACTGTGCCTCGCGGTTGGGCGCGCTGCGGTAGCGGGCCGTCTCACCGGCGATGCCGCAGCGCTTCCACATCCAGCGGCCGACGCGGTTCATCAGGCCGATCTCCTCGGCCAGTGCGCGGGTCTCGTCGAAGAAACTCGCCATGATCTTCCGCGACTGTGGGCTGCGCCAGAAGGCTTGCCGCATCACGTCTTCCGGGATGTCGAACTGCTTGCCGAACGACTTCGACGAGCCCATGATCTCGTGCGCCAGCCAGCGCAGCGTCAGCGGGAAGGCGACGGTGGCGAACGCTTTGAAGCGCCACGACCGTTCTGGCATGTGGGTCTTGAGGAATTCGTTGGCCCACGAGATGTGCCGGGCTTCCTCGGCGATGTGGATCTGCATGGTGCGCAGCACTGCCGGCGGCAGGTTGGCGCCGTTGCGGATCATGCCCTTCTGGAAGTGGTCGATGGGCTCCTCGCCGGCGAGGATGCCCGCCATGAACGCCGTCGGCGAGTACTGGCCGACCAGGCCGATGTACGGCGACAACCGGAAGAACAGCTTGCGCATGCCCGGCACGTCGGTCCCGGAGCGGTTGACCAGCTCCTGGAACATCTGGATGTGGTTGCACTCCTCGGTCATCTCGTGGAGCGCGTACCGGAACTCGGGGGAGTTGTTGGGCAGCTTCATGATGAAGGCCATCAGCCCGCGGATCAGGATGCTCTCGAACGCCGCGCCCACCTTGACGGTGTTGAGCGTCCGCCAGCGGCCGATCTCGATCTGCCGCTCCAGCGGCTGGCTCTGGTACCACTCGGTGGCGCCCAGCGGGTCGATGGTGGGCGACAGCACCCAGCGCGGATCGTTGAGGTCGATCTGCATGTCCGGGGCATCCCACGCGATGTCGAGGTAGGGGTCGAAGCGGCGCCGCACCGAGCCTTCCGACAACACATCGAGGAGGTTCTGGTAACCGGGCTCCATTGCCTTAGTCATGTCTCCAATTTACCGGGAACAGTGGTCCCAGTAAATACCTGACTTTCTTCCCGCCGAGTGTTCGGTTGCGTTCGAGATTTCGCACATTTGTCGCACACAGGCCAACACTCGATGAGGGTGGAACCGGGCAGGTGGCGCACACGTCTTATCCACATGCCGTTCTTGGGGACCGAGGCGCTGGCCGTGGGCAGGGTCAATCGATACCAACTCAGGACCCGATATGACGCGGTGCACCGCAACGTGTACGTTCCCCGCGGTCAGAAGCTCACACCCATCGACAAAGCCGTCGCGGCGTGGCTGTGGTCCGAGCGCAGGGCGACTGTGGTCGGGTTGTCGGCCGCCGCCCTGCACGGCTCGCTATGGATCGATGCCAGGCACCCCGCAGAGCTCAACCAGGCGAGCAGGACGCGGCCACCTGGCATTCTCATCCGCAGCGACAGGCTGGCTGACGACGAGATGTGTCGGGTACGGGGCATCAACGTCACGACGCCGGCAAGAACGGCATTCGACCTCGGGCGACGAAAAGGGCTGACGGTCGCCGTCAGCCGGGTGGACGCGTTGCTCCAGGCCACCAACTTGAAACTCCCTCAAGTGCAAACACTTGCCGATCGCCATCCTGGAGCTCGAGGACTGAGGCAGCTAGAGCAGGTGCTTGACCTCGCCGACTATGGCGGGGAGTCGCCGCAGGAGACCCGGCTGCGACTGTTGTTCACCGACAACGGCATGCGGCCGTCGAGGACCCAGATCGAGGTATTCGACGGCAGATATCTCGTCGGGCGTATCGACATGGGCTGGCCAGAATGGAAGGTCGGCGTCCAGTACGACGGCATTCAGCACTGGGAGGACCCTCGTCGGCGGACTCGCGACATCGACCAAGACGTGGAGTATCGGGACCTCGGGTGGCGCATTGTTCGGGTCGGCGCAGACCTGCTGCGCGCCCGTCCGGGGACCATCATCGCCCGGACCCGAGCTGAGCTACGCGGCGCGGGTGGGCCCTACTAACGAAAGTTGGCTTGTGTTCGAGAATTTCAATGAATCTCGAACACAAGCCAACACTCGAAGAAAAACGATCTAGCGGGCAAACATCAAGGCGCGCTTGACTTCCTGGATCGCCTTGGTCACCTGGATGCCGCGGGGGCAGGCCTCGGTGCAGTTGAAGGTGGTGCGGCAGCGCCACACACCGTCGACCTCGTTGAGGATGTCGAGGCGCTCGGCGGCGGCCTCGTCACGCGAATCGAAGATGAACCGGTGCGCGTTGACGATGGCGGCGGGGCCGAAGTACGAGCCCTCGCTCCAGTACACCGGGCACGAGGTGGTGCAGCAGGCGCACAGGATGCACTTGGTGGTGTCGTCGAAGCGGGCGCGGTCGGTCTGCGACTGGATGCGCTCACGGGTCGGGGGATTGCCCGACGTGATGAGGAACGGCTTCACGGCGCGGTAGGCGTCGAAGAACGGCTCCATGTCCACCACGAGGTCCTTCTCCACGGGCAGGCCGCGGATGGGCTCGATGGTGATGGTCAGGTCCTTGCCGGGCTTCTTCGGCAGCAGGTCGCGCATGAGGACCTTGCAGGCCAGCCGGTTCACACCGTTGATGCGCATGGCGTCCGAGCCACACACGCCGTGCGCGCAGGACCGGCGGAACGTCAGCGTGCCGTCAAGGTAGCCCTTCACGTACAGCAGCAGGTTCAGCAACCGGTCGCTGGGCAGGCACGGCACGCGGAAGCTCTGGAAACCGGCGGCGTCCGGGTTCTCCGGGTTGAACCGGGCGATCTTCAGCGTGACCATGACGGCGCCTTCGGGCACCGGAGGCAGCGGCGGGTCGCCGGCTTCGGGCTTGTCCAATACGGGTGCACTCATGTCAGTACTTCCGTTCCATCGGCTCGTACCGGGTCTGGACGACAGGCTTGTAGTCCAACCGGATATCGGACAGGAGGTCGGCGCCCTGCTTGTAGGCCATGGTGTGGCGCATGTAGTTGGTGTCGTCGCGGTCCGGGTAGTCCTCGCGGGCGTGGCCGCCACGCGACTCCTTGCGGTTCAGCGCACCGACGACGGTGACCTCGGCCAGCTCGAGCAGGAAGCCCAGCTCGATGGCCTCGAGCAGGTCGCTGTTGTAGCGCTTGCCCTTGTCGTGCACCGTGATTCGGCTGTACCGCTCCTTCAGCGCGTGGATGTCCGTCAGCGCCTGCTTGAGGGTCTCCTCGGTGCGGAACACCGCGGCGTTGTTGTCCATCGACTGCTGCAGCGCGGTGCGGATGTCGGCGACGCGCTCGTTGCCGTGGTCGGACAGGATGTCGCCGACCCAGCCCACGACCATGTCGGCCGGGTTGTCCGGCAGTTCGACGTAGTTGTGGTTCTGCGCGTACTCGGCGGCCGCGATGCCGGCGCGACGGCCGAACACGTTGATGTCGAGCAGCGAGTTGGTGCCGAGGCGGTTGGCGCCGTGCACCGAGACGCAGGCGCACTCACCGGCGGCGTACAGACCCGGCACGATGTTGACGTTGTCGCGCAGCACCTGGCCGTTGATCGTGGTCGGGATGCCGCCCATGACGTAGTGGCAGGTCGGGTACACCGGCACCAGTTCGGTGACGGGGTCGACGCCCAGGTAGGTGCGGGCGAATTCGGTGATGTCCGGAAGCTTGGCCTCCAGCACCTCTTCACCGAGGTGGCGCACGTCGATGTAGACGTAGTCCTTGTTGGGTCCGGCGCCGCGGCCCTCGAGGACCTCCAGCACCATCGAGCGGGCCACGATGTCACGCGGCGCGAGGTCGACGATGGTGGGGGCGTAGCGCTCCATGAAGCGTTCGCCTTCGGCGTTGAGCAGACGCCCACCTTCACCGCGCACGGCTTCCGAGATCAGGATGCCGAGGCCGGCCAGGCCTGTCGGGTGGAACTGGTGGAACTCCATGTCCTCCAAGGGAAGTCCCTTGCGGAAGATGATGCCCAGGCCGTCACCGGTGAGGGTGTGGGCGTTGGAGGTGGTCTTGTACATCCGGCCCGAGCCGCCGGTGGCGAAGACGATCGCCTTGGCGTGGAAGATGTGGATGTCGCCGGTGGCCAGCTCGTAGGCGATGATGCCGGTGGCGACGGGACCGCCGGGGGTTTCGGTGAGGACCACGTCGAGGGCGTAGAACTCGTTGAAGAACTGGACGTCGTGCTTGACGCAGTTTTGGTACAGCGTCTGCAGGATCATGTGGCCGGTGCGGTCGGCGGCGTAGCAGGCGCGGCGGACGGGGGCCTTGCCATGGTCACGGGTGTGACCGCCGAAGCGACGCTGGTCGATGCGGCCCTCGGGCGTCCGGTTGAACGGCATGCCCATCTTCTCGAGGTCCAGCACGGCGTCGATGGCTTCCTTGCACATGACCTCGACGGCGTCCTGGTCAGCGAGGTAGTCGCCACCCTTGACGGTGTCGAAGGTGTGCCACTCCCAGTTGTCGTCCTCGACATTGGCGAGCGCGGCACACATGCCACCCTGCGCGGCACCGGTGTGCGAACGCGTCGGGTACAGCTTGGTCAGCACGGCGGTGCGCACGCGCGGGCCGGATTCCACGGCCGCGCGCATACCCGCGCCACCGGCACCGACGATGACGACGTCGTAGCGATGTTCCTGAATCATCTGCGTCCCTACTTGATGTTCGCGTCGAAGGTGACGAGCACGTAGCTGCCCAGCACCAGGGTGAATCCGGTGGCCAGCAGCAGAATCGAGTTCAGCCAGAACTTGGTGGTGTTCTTGCGGGCGTAGTCACCGATGATGGTGCGCATGCCGTTGGCGCCGTGCACCAGCGCCAGCCACAGCAGCGCCATGTCCCAGATCTGCCAGAAGGGGGAGGCCCACCGCTCTGCGACGTAGTTGAAGTCGATGCGGTAGACGCCGTTCTGCCAGATCAGCCCGATGAACAGGTGGCCGAGGGCGAGCAGCACCAGAGCGGCGCCGGAGAAGCGCATGAACAACCAGGCGTACTTCTCGAAGTACGGGATGCCACGGGCGCGCCGGGGGGCGCGCGGGTGGTCGAGGGCGGCGGGGCGGTCGTGCTCGCGCTCCATGACCGGGGCCGGACGGCCCCCGCGGCGCGCCTCGGCGGCGCCGGAATCGGTATGCGTGGTCACTTGAGCCACCCGTAGTGCTCAACCATGTGCATGCCCTCTACCCCAACTGCGGCGATGACGACCGCGATCCAGATGGCCAGGATGGTCCACAGCATGACCCGCTGGTACTTGGGTCCCTGCTGCCAGAAGTCGATCAGAATGACTCGCACGCCGTTGAGGGCGTGGTAGAGCACCGCCGCGACCAGGCCCATCTCCATGAGCCCGATGATCGGCGTCTTGTAGGTGTTGATCACCTCGTTGTAGGCCTCGGGGCTGACCCGGACCAGAGCCGTGTCCAGAACGTGGACCAGCAAGAAGAAGAAGATGGTGGCACCGGTGATGCGGTGTAGCACCCAGGACCACATGCCCGGGTCTCCGCGATACAGGCTCCGTCGCTTCTGTGATGAACGCGGCGCGGGTATGGCGGATTCCGCGGCTGCCGCTGTACTCATTTCGACCTCCAACGCCGTCGGTGGACGCATGACCCGGCAGCAACTTTTTCGCGTGCCGAGCCCAAACCTCGGGGCGACTCTAATCCCAATTTGCGCACAGTCAGAACTAGCGTGTGGGGGGAATGGGCAACCCGCGTCGGAAATTAGGTTTGCCTACATTAACTTACTGGGTAGTCGGGTCGGGTCTCGGGGCGGTGCCGGGGTGCCGGGAACGGGGTGTCGGTGATGCCGGAAATTGACTGGAAGCTGTTGCAGGACAACGCAATAGCTGCTTCCCGGGGTGCCTATGCGCCCTATTCGAACTTCCCCGTGGGGGCCGCCGCGCTGGTCGACGACGGCCGAATCGTGGTGGGCTGCAATGTGGAAAATGTCTCATATGGCCTTGGCCTCTGCGCGGAGTGTGCTGTGGTCTGCGCCCTACATTCCAGCGGTGGTGGACGGCTGCTCGCGCTGGCGTGTGTGGACGGCTCCGGGGCCGTGCTGATGCCGTGCGGACGCTGTCGGCAGGTGCTGCTCGAGCACGGTGGGCCGGCCATGTTGATCGATCACGTATCGGGTCCGCGGCCCCTGGTCGAACTGCTGCCCGACGCCTTCGGGCCCGACGACCTGAACCGCCGGTAACGCCAAGCGGTGCAACACTTCTGATTACCCGTCGGTAACCAGTTTCGATGGGGCCGCTCGAGGCCCCGGCAGGAGGATCTCAGCGATGTCGTTCGATGCCCCGACAGTCATTCGCACGAAACGCGACGGCGGTGTGTTGTCCGACGCCGCGATCGACTGGGTGATCGACGGCTACACCCACGGACGCGTCGCCGACGCGCAGATGTCGGCCTTGTTGATGGCGATCTTCCTGCGCGGCATGACCCCGGCCGAGATCGCCCGCTGGACGGCGGCCATGGTCGGCTCGGGGGAGCGCTTCGATTTCACCGACCTGAGGCGCGACGGCCGGCCGCTCGCGCTGGTGGACAAGCACTCCACCGGCGGCGTCGGCGACAAGATCACCATCCCGCTGGTGCCCGTCGTCCTGGCCTGTGGCGGCGCCGTCCCGCAGGCCGCGGGCCGTGGCCTCGGGCACACGGGCGGCACGTTGGACAAGCTGGAAGCGATTCCCGGCTTCACCGCCGAGCTGTCGAAAGACCGTATCCGCCAACAGCTTTCCGGTATCGGGGCGGCGGTCTTCGCGGCCGGGGACCTGGCGCCGGCCGACCGCAAGATCTACGCCCTGCGCGACGTCACGGGCACGACGGAATCGCTTCCACTCATCGCCAGCTCGATCATGAGCAAGAAACTGGCCGAGGGCGCGCGCTCGCTGGTGCTGGACGTCAAGGTCGGTCGCGGCGCGTTTCTCAAGACGGAGGCCGAGTCGCGCGAGCTGGCGCGCACCATGGTCGACCTCGGCACCGCGTACGGCGTTCCGACCCGCGCACTGCTCACGGACATGGATCGGCCGCTGGGCCGCGCGGTCGGCAACGCGATCGAGGTGGCCGAGTCGCTGGAGGTGCTGGCCGGCGGCGGACCCGACGACGTCGTCGAGCTGACCATCGCCCTGGCGCGCGAGATGCTCGACGTGGCCGGCCTCGACGGCGTCGACCCAGCGCAGACCCTGACCGACGGCACCGCGATGGACTGCTTCCGGCAACTGATCGCCGCGCAGGGCGGCGATCCCGAGGCGCCCCTGCCGATGGGGACGCACACCGAGACGGTCGTGGCGTCGCGAAGCGGGGTGATGGGCGACGTCGACGCCATGGCGGTGGCGATGGCGGTGTGGCGGCTCGGTGCGGGACGGGCCCAGCCCGGAGACCCGGTGCAGGCCGGGGCGGGGCTGTGCGTCCACCGGCGCAGCGGCGAACCCGTCACCGCCGGCGAGACCCTGTTCACGCTGTACACCGAGACCCCCGAGAGGCTGCCGTCGGCACTCGCGGAACTCGACGGTGGCTGGACCATCAGTGACGGCCGGCCACCGTCGAGGCCGCTGGTGATCGACCGGATCAGCTAGCTCTGGATGCCCGGCTGACCGTTCTGGCCCGGGGTGCCGGCGACGCCCGGGGTGCCCTTGGGAGCGGCGCCGCCGGTTCCCGAGGCGCCGCCGGTGCCGGCCCCGCCGGCGGTGGCGCCACCGGATCCGTTGCCGCCGTTGCCACCGGTACCGCCGTTTCCGCCGTTGCCACCGTCGCCGGCGATGGATCCGCCGGCGCCACCGTTTCCGCCGATTCCGCCCGTGCCGCCGCTGCCCGCGCTCTGGCCGGTGCCGGAGTTGCCGGAACCGGAGTCGGCATTGCCGCCGTTACCGCCCATGCCGCCGTTGCCGTACTTGCCGCCGTTGCCGCCGCTGCCGCCCTTGCCACCGGCGGAGCCGGTACCGGTGCCGTTGTAGCTGTAGCCGTTGCCGCCCTTACCGCCGCTGCCGTTGCCCTTCAGGACATTCGTGGCGCCGTTCACACCGGCGGTTCCCCGGTTGCCGGCGAGGCCGGCGCCAAATCCCTCCCAGCCGAAGGCGCCGCCGGCGCCGTTCAGTCCGGCCGAGCCGCCGTCGCCGCCCTTGCCGCCGTCCTTGGTGGCCGAAGTACCGTTCGCGCCGTCCGCACCGTTCGCGGCAAGGCCGGCGTTGCCGCCCTTGCCGCCGTTGCCTCCGCTGCCATTGCGGCCATAGGCGGCCGACGAGTTGCCGCCCCAGCCGCCTGCGCCACCGGCGCCGCCATTGCTGCCGTCACCGCCCTTGCCGCCGTTGCCACTGGCAGCGGTCGCCGCGGCGCCGCCGGCCGCACCGGCTCCGGCGTTGCCGCCGTTGCCGCCGTTGCCGCCACTCGAGATGTAGCTGTTGAATCCGGCGCTGCCACCGTGGCCGCCCGCCCCACCGTCGCCGCCCTTCGTGGCGTTGCCACCGTTGGCGGCGGCGTCGGTACCGCCACCCACCCCGGCAGCGCCTGCGGTGCCGGCGGCCCCGTTGCCGCCGGCACCGCCATTGCCTGCCGTGCTCAACCAGGCCCATTGGCCGGTGTTGCCGCCGTCGCCGCCGGCGCCGCCCTTGCCGCCCGGCGCCGTCGCGGACGCGCCGTTGCCGCCGTGTCCGCCGTTGCCCCAGAACACACCGCCATTGCCACCGCGGCCGCCGTTGGCGCCGGCGGTCACGGCGTTGCTGCCGTTGCCGCCGTGGCCGATGAGCTGTGCGCTGGCGCCTCTGCCACCGCCAAAACCGTTGCCGCCGTTGCCGATGAGGCCGCTACGCCCGCCATTGCAGATGGTGAGGCACGTGGCAGCGGTGTAGCTGAATCCGTTGCCGAGCAGGATGCCCGCATTGGGATGGTCGGCGGTGCCGTTGCTGACGAAGAATGCGAACACGCGGCCGCCCTCGGTGCCGATGGTGTGGGCGGAGTTGCGCAGGTCGCGGCCGATCGAGTTGAGCAACCCGGTGGTGATCGCGATCATCGGCGCCAACGGATTCGGTGCCGTGTTCGGCGTGGCCGCCAGGGACACCGGGGTGGTCGTCCCGATCTTCGCGGTCGCGCTTGCCGGCTGGGCCGAGAACACGGCGGCCACTGCGGCGGCTGCGGCCGGCCGCGGTGAAGTCGCCGCGGCCGGAGAGTCGGCAGCTGCGGGCGATACGGCCGAAGCCTTTGCCGGAGAATGGGTCTCGGCCTTCGATACGGCTTTGGTCTTCGGTGTGGACGACGTCGGGCGACTGGGCGTGGTCTCCGCCGAGCTGCGGGGTTGCCGCGCGGAAGCTGCGGGGGAGTTGGCTTTTGCGGGCGAGTTCTTGTTCGCCTGGTTCCGCTTGTTGGGCTTCGGCTTCGACGACCCGGCGTGGTCGGTGCCCGAGTCCGTCTTGGTGCCCGATTCGGTCTTACCCGTGCCCTGACCGGACGGGGCGGAGGACGATGAGTGGCCGCCGCTGTCACCGCTGCCGGTCTGCGCCGACGCAACGGCGGTGGGCGCCAGCAGAGCTGCGCCGATGCCGACTGCCGCGGCGCTCGCGCTCAACCAGCCTGATACCGGCAGTTTCCGGGCTTCGCTCTGCTTCCGGTGCCTACCTGCCATGGATTCCCCCTCAGTTGTGTAAATCGCGGATGTCGGCTGATTGATCAGCCCGGCTAAATTTACGCACAGGTAACCCACAGAAATAGACATACCCGTAAATTTCTTCGATTGGCCAGGTCGTGGCCGATTCGCGGTGGGCGAAAAGTCATCCATGGCTCTGGTGGGGGTCCACGGCTAGGGTCATGCCCATGGCTGACGATGACCTCCGCGACTTCGAGCGCACCGAGTTCACCCACGACGGCACGACCCGCACGGTCTTTCGGAAGGGCACCGGCCCGGCCGTCATCGTGATCGCCGAGATACCCGGCATCACGCCCAAGGTTCTCGACTTCGCCCGCAAGGTCGCCGACCTGGGTTGTACCGCCGTGCTGCCGCACCTTTTCGGCATCCCGGGCCTGGACCCCAACGCCAGTAATCTGGCGGCGCTCAAGGGCATGGCGTCCGTCGTCCCGTCGTGCATCAGCAAGGAATTCACCATCCTCGCGACCGGCAAGACGTCTCCGGTTGTCGACTGGCTGCGGGCCCTGGCCCGTGCCGAACACGAGCGCTGCGGCGGTCCCGGCGTCGGCGCCATCGGCATGTGCTTCACCGGCGGCTACGCCCTGGCGATGGCCACCGACGACGTCATCCTGGCGCCGGTGCTCTCCCAGCCGTCGATGCCGCTGGGTCTGACCGCCAAACAGCGCCGCAACATCGACATCTCGCCGGCCGACCTGGAGGTCGTCAAAGGCCGCTGCGCGCGCGGACTCAACGTCATCGGCATGCGGTTCAAGAGCGACAAGCTGGTTCCCGCAGAGCGTTTCGACTTCCTGCGCGAGCAGCTGGGTGACGCCTTCATCGCCGTCGAACTCGAGGACGCCGACGCCAACCCGGATGCGCGGCTCCCACCGCACTCGGTGGTCACCGAGCACCTGATCGACGAGCCGGGCCAGGCCACCCGGGCGGCGCTGGACCAGGTGCTGGATCTGTTCCGGACGCGGCTGCTGCTGGCGGACGAGCCGGCGGGCTAAAAGCGACGATCCGGCGCAAGATGGACGGATGACCACCCTGACGCTGGATCAGATCAAGCAGGCACCGAAAGCGCTGTTGCACGATCACCTCGACGGCGGGCTCCGTCCCGCCACGGTGGTGGAGCTGGCCGAACAGAGCGGCTACGGCGACCTGCCCACCATGGATGTCGACGAGCTCGCGAAGTGGTTCCGCACCCAGGCGCACAGCGGATCGCTCGTCCGGTATCTCGAGCCGTTCGCGCACACCGTCGGCGTCATGCAGACCACCGATGCGCTGTACCGCGTCGCGTACGAATGCGTCGAGGATCTGGCCGCCGACAACGTCGTCTACGCCGAGGTGCGGTTCGCACCCGAACTGCACATCGACGGCGGCCTGGTGCTGGACGAGGTCGTGGACGCGGTGCTGGCCGGGTTCGCGGACGGCGAGAAGGCGGCGGCCGCGGCCGGGCAGGTGACGACGGTCCGCTGTCTGGTCACCGCCATGCGGCACGCCGCCCGGTCTCGCGAGATCGCCGAGTTGGCCATCCGGTTCCGCGACCGGGGTGTGGTCGGCTTCGACATCGCCGGTGCCGAGGCCGGTTACCCTCCGACCCGCCACCTCGATGCCTTCGAATACATGCGGGGCAACAACGCGCGGTTCACGATTCACGCCGGTGAGGCCTTCGGCCTGCCGTCCATCCACGAGGCGATCGCGTTCTGCGGCGCTGATCGCCTGGGCCACGGCGTCCGCATCGTCGACGACATCGAGGAGGGGCCGGACGGTACCTTCCACTTGGGTCGGGTGGCGAACATCGTGCGCGACAAGCGAATTCCGCTGGAGATGTGCCCGAGCAGCAACGTGCAGACCGGCGCCGCGGCCAGCATCGCCGAGCATCCGTTCGACCAGCTGGCGCGGCTCCGCTTCCGCGTCACCGTGAACACCGACAACCGCCTGATGAGCGACACCACCATGACGCAGGAGATGGCGCTCCTCGTGAACGAGTTCGGCTACGGCTGGACCGACCTGCAGCGGTTCACCATCAACGCCATGAAGTCGGCCTTCATCCCGTTCGACGAGCGGCTGGCGATCATCGACGACGTCATCAAACCGCGCTACGCCGTGCTGGTCGGGTAGCTGTCGGTCGGGGTGTCGTCGACGAAGCCGGAGCGCCCGGCCGCGCCCGCCGACACCGTCTCCTGCTGGGCGGGCTGCTGGAACGCCTTGGGCACGAACTTCTCGGTGTTGTACTTGCCGCGCGGGTGCACCACCTGCGGCCACCAGAACCAGCGGCCGAGCAGCACCGCGATCGACGGCATCAGCAGCGACCGCACGATGAAGGTGTCGATCAGCAGACCGATCGCGATGGTCGAACCCATCTGCGCCAGCACGATCAGCTTGCTGGCCATCATGCCGGCCATGGTGGCCGCGAACACCAGTCCGGCCGAGGTGACGACACCGCCTGTGCCGGCCATGGACCGGATGATGCCGGTCTTGAGGCCGGCGTGGATCTCGTCCTGGAACCGGGAGACCAGCAGCAGGTTGTAGTCCGAGCCGACCGCCAACAGGATGATGACCGACATCAGCATGACCAGCCACTGCACCTGAATCCCGAACAGGTCCTGCCACAGCAGCACCGAGATGCCGAACGACGCGGCGATGGAGCTGCCCGCGGTGCCGACGATCGTCAGCGCCGCGACGGCGCTGCGGGTCAGGATCAGCATGATCATGAAGATCAGCGTCAGTGAGGAGATGACGGCGATCATCAGGTCGTAGCGGGCGCCGTCGGCCATGTCCTTGTAGGTCGCCGCGACGCCGCCGAGGTAGATCTTGGCGTCCGACAGGGACGACATCTTCAAGGCGTCTTGGGCAGCCTTACGTTCGGACTCGACGCGGTTGATCCCGTCGACCGTCGCGGGGTCGGTCTGGTGGGTGATGAACATGCGCGCCGACTTGCCGTCCGGCGACATGAACATCTTCAGGCCGCGCTCGAAGTCCGGGTTCTGGAAGGCCTCGGGCGGCAGGTAGAACAGGTCGTCGTTCTTGGCGCCGTCGAAGGCGGCACCCATCGACAGCGCGGTGTCGTTCATGGCCTGCATCTGGTCGATGAGGGCCTTCTGCGAGTTGTACGACGCCAGCGACAGGTCCCGGCTGGTCTTCATCGACGCGATGGTCTGGGGGAGCAGTGCCGTCAGCTTCGGTGCCAGGTCGGCCAGCTTGTCGGTGTTGACCTGGACGTCGCCGGTCCGGTCCGTCAGCTCATCGATGCCGTCCAGGGAGTCGAACACCGACCGCATCGCCGCGCACATCGGGATGTCGAAGCAGTGCGGTTCCCAGTAGAAGTAGTTGCGCATCGGCCGGAACTGGTCATCGAAGTTGGCGATGTTGTTCCGCATCTCCTCGGTGACCTCGAGGAGCGCCTGCGACTTACGGGCCGAGTCCTGCGTCAGCTTGGTCTGCTCGAGCGACAGCGCGTACTGCTTCTCCAGGATGCTGATCGACACGTTGGTGGCGTCGACCATCCGGAGCTGGTCCTCCAGCTGCTTGCGCTGGAACGGCAGGTTCATGTTGCTGGTCTGGCCCGAGACGCTCGTCTGGAACGGAATCGAGCTGTGCTGAATGGGGATACCCAGCGGCCGGGTGATGCTCTGCACCATCGCGATGCCGTCGGTGTGCATCACGTTGCTCGCGATCTTGTTGAGCACCAGCATGTCCGCGGGATTGCGCATGTCGTGGGTGGACTCGACCATCAGGATGTCCGGGTTCATGCGGGCCTGCGTGAAGTGCCGGTCGGCGGCGGCGAAGCCGACGTTCACCGGGGCGTCCTCGGGCAGGTAGTAGCGGTCGTTGTACGCCGGCTTGTAGCCGGGGATGGCGACGATGCCGACGAGCACGACGAAGAGACTGGCCACCAGAATCGGTGCGGGCCAACGCACCACGGCCGTCCCGATGCGGCGCCAGAAGCGGCTCTGCGGCGGCCGCTTGGACTCGTACATCCCGACGCGGCTGCCGAGGTACAGGACGGCCGGGCCCAGCGTCACCGAGATCGCGACGACGACGAGCATGCCGATCGCGACCGGTGCGCCCATCGTCGTGAAGTACGGCAGGCGGCAGAAACTCAGGCAGTACGTCGCGCCGGCGATGGTCAGGCCGGAACCCACGATCACGGGGGCGACGGACTTGAACGTCGCGTAGTACGAGTCGTCCCGGTCCAGGCCGATGCCGCGGTCTTCGCGATACCGCCCGAAGATGAAGATGCCGTAGTCGGTGGCCGCGGCGATGGCCAGCATCGTCAGGATGTTGCCTGCGAAGGTCGTCAGCCCGAACACGTCGTGGGTGGCGAGGACCGACACCACGCCGCGCGCGGTCAGCAGCGCCAGGAACGTCAGGAACAGCTGGACGAGGGTGGTCCGGACCGAGCGGTAGACCACCAGCAGCATGCCCGCGATCGCGGCGAGGGTGATCAGCGTGATCATGATCAGGCTCGCGTTGCCGATGACGTGCATGTCGTCGGTCAGCGCGGCGGGACCGGCGACGTGCGCCTGGACTCCCGGCGGCGCCTTGGTCTCCTGGATGACCTTGCGGACGGCGTCGACGCCCTCGTTGGCGAGCGTCATGCCCTGCTCGCCGGCGAGGTTGATCATCACGTACGACGCCTTGCCGTCGGCGCTCTGCGCACCGGCCGCGGTCAGCGTGTCACCCCAGAAATCCTGGATGTGCTGGATGTGCTCGGGGTCCTGCTGGAGCTTGCGAATGATCTCGTCGTAGTACTTGTGGGCGTCCGGACCCAGAGGTTCCTTGCCCTCGACGACGATCATGATCGTGCTGTTGGAGTTGAACTCCTTGAAGTTGGCGCCCATCAACTTCATCGCGTGCATAGACGGGGCGTCCTCGGGGGCCATCGGTGCGGCGTGCAGCTCGCCGACGACCTCCAGCGGCGGCGCGATGACGTTCACCAGGACGGCGATCGCGAGCCAGAACAGGATGATCGGCACCGACAGGATGCGTAGGGCGTGAGCGAATTTCGGCCGTTTTTCGGCCGGCTTGTGCTGTGTCTCGAGTGTGTCGGTCATGCGGACTTCACCAGGCAGTAGGTCTGGGCGTTGACGCCGTCGGCGGACTGCTCCTCGCGGACGGTGCCGTTCACCGTGACGCGGCAGCCGATGTGGTCGCTGCTCTGCTCACTGGCGCTGCGCGCCATCAGGTTCGCGCTGACGGTCGGCAGCGTGGTGGACAGGGTGATGGACCACGGCAGTGCGGCGCTTACCGAGTGCACGTTGGCGTCGGGATCGAAGTAGCTGATGTCGGCCGAGGTTCCGGGCGGTCCGTAGACCTCGTACACCAGGACCTTGGGGTTGAACTGGACGATCTCGATGCCCGCGCCGGCATGCGCGTTGAGGTTCTCGGACCCGAACTTCGTGTGCAGGCGGGACACCACGAGGCCCGACACCGCCAATACGGCGGCCAGCACAAGCGGTATCCAGATCTTCTTCAGCAGGCCCTTCGGCGCCTGCTTCCCTTGTTGCCCAGTCGACTCTGACCGCACCCGACCACCTTCCGCTCAACGCGCGCTGACCGAATCCCCGACGATCAAGCTTGCTGCCCTCGTGCCCTTGCCGGGCGGCTCCGCTCACTCAGCGGATTCTTGGGAAATTCTTACGCCTTGCTAACTAATTTTGCAACGCGGCGAAGTTGTGTGTCGGCTGTGAGCGCGGGCGGTGGCCGGGTGACTTGGGGTTTCAGTCAGATAGAACGGCCCGCAGCGCGTCGGCGAATTCGGCGGGCGCACTCATGAACCCGCCGTGATCGCCCGGGAAGATGACGGGTTCGACGCCCAGCAGGGCGCACAGCGCCACCGAGGTGCCGTGGGTGATGAGATGCGCGGAATCGGCGCCGATGCCCACCACGATCCGGCTGGCCTTCAATGCCTCGTGATCAGGCACATACGTTGTGGTGCACAGCAATTCGTGGTTGAAGAAGCGGGACAGGTCGGCGAGTTGCTTGGCCATCTCGTCGGACGCGGGCGGCGGCCCCTGCGGTACCGGCGCTCCGTCGTCGGACTCGTCGAAGCCCGCGGTCGCCATGAATTTCGCCATGGCCGCGCCGGGACCGTCGCTGTGGAACGTGGCGATGATGTCGTTCGTCGCCGCGCGCTGCTTCGCGGCTTCCGAGGCGGGCAACAACTCCAGCAGCGGTGGCTCGTGCGCGATCAGCGTCCGCACCCAGCCCGGGTGCTTGGCGGCCAGCGCCAGGCCGGTGACCGCGCCGCCGCTGGAACCGAACACGTCCGCTGGACCGGCGCCGAGATCCTCGAGGATCGCGGCGACGTCGTCGGCCCGCAGTTCGGGCGTCGAGTCCTGCGCGGGATCGTCGATGGGGCTGGCGCCGAGCCCGCGCGGGTCGTACGTCACGACGGTGTGGTCGACGGCCAGGGCGTCGGCCACCGCGGCGAACTCGGATGCCGTCATGGGCGAACCGATGACGGCGAGCACCGGCCCGCTGCCGCGAACTTCGTACTGCAGGGTGGCGCCGGGAACGGCGAGGTTTCGGACGATGGGCTGGGCGCTGGTCTGGGTCATGCCAGTGCAGACCCGACCGGCGGCCCTAACTCATCGCAGCGCGCGTCATTCCTGACGCAGGCGCGACTCGACGAAACGCTCCAGCGTCTCCCACTGGGCGACGGCCTCGGCGTACGGCTTCGACGGGGCGCCGACGGTCTCGGGCTCCAGCACGTGCCCGACGAACTTGCCCAGCGGCTGGCTGGTGGTCAGGTACTTGTCGGCGGTGCCGTCCTCGGCGTAATCGCAGACGTCGCGGACGAACTCGACCGCCAGGTCCAGCTGCTCGCGGTCGACGGCCTCGGGGCCGTCGGCGATGTCGTCGGACAGACCACTGAGCACGTAGACGTTGTCCTCGGTGACGCGGATCTGCAGCGAGCCGTCGGTGGCCGCGGTGCGGATGTCGCTGTACGCCTCGAAGCTGGACAGGTCGCTCTCGTGCTCGTCGGCCAGGTAGCGGGCCAGCGTGCGCTCCGAGCTGAAGACGGTGACGCGGCCGTTGCGGCCGAGGAACCGCGGCTGGTCGTTGTAGTAGCAGCGCAGCGTGTAGAGCGTGCCGCCGTTCGTCATGATGCGGATCGGGTCGATGCCGACGCGCTCCCAGAAGTCCTCGTCACTGCCGAGCAGCTGACGCTCGGCCTGCGCGGTGAGGGCCGCCTCCTCGGAGTCGGTGTCCACCTCGTCTTCGATCACGACGTCGTCGGCGCCGGTCTCGTCGACCTCGTCGAGTTCGTCTTCCTCGGGCTCGGGCGCGGGCTCGTCGAGCTCGGCCTGGGCCTTCTCGGCGGCCTTGGCGTCGACCTCGGGGGTGGTCACCAGGGCGTCGATGGCGTCCAGCACGTGGTCCCAGCTGCGGCCGACGGCGGCCTCGATGTCGGCCCAGCGCTTACGGCCGGCCCGGCCGGAGTAGGCCTCGGCGCCGCCGCCGAGCGTCGACAGCACGGGGTTGCCGTTGAAGAACTTCGCGACCGCGATCAGGTCGCAGACCGAGCCGAGCGCGCCGACGACCTGAAGCGTCCGCCGCAGTGCGGTGACGGACTCCTCGGTGGGCTTCTCGGCGACCAGCTCGGGCACGCCGACCAGGTCGTGCAGGTGGCTCTCGTCGGGGTTCAGGCGGTGGGCGTTGGCCTCGCCGAGCGCCTTCCACTTGGGGTGGTCGGCGAGGTCGTTGTCGTTGTTGGTCCGCACGAAAGCGGCCAGGTCAGCGACGGATTCGAACGCGTAGAGGTCGTCCCCGTGGCCGAGGAACGCTTCCCACTCGTCGTCGGAATCGCGCCACAGCGGCGCCCACAGGGTGTACAGATCGCCATTGGTCAACCCGAGCCGAACCGGCACGATGTCAGCAGCCATGCGGCACAGCCTATCGACGTGTGGGTTCGGCCACGCTGGGGGCATCTTGTCGGTGCAGATCGTCGCGCAGGTGGCGGAGGACGGCGCCGGCGGCTTCGGCGTCGTGGCCCGGCGTCGACAGCTCCGCGGCGGCGCGCTTCAGTACCGCGAGCGCCGCGCGGGCACGGGCCATCGCGTCGTCGTAGTCGGCAGCGGTCATGCCGTCGGGCGGAAGAAGCCGTGGAAACCCTGATTCAGGTTGGTCGTTCGGATCGGGGACAGCTGCACCGGATCGCCTGCTTCCACCATGAGGCCGTTCCCGACGATCATCGCGACGTGGCCATCCCAGACCGCCAGGTCACCCGGGCGCAGCGAGCCGCGGTCCACGGCGGCGCCGACGTCCTGCTCCTGCGCCAGCCGCGGCAGGTTGAGTCCGGCCTCGTGATACGCCCACTGCGTCAGGCCGCTGCAGTCCAGCCCCACGCCGGGCGTCGTGCCACCCCACACGTACGGCACACCGAGTTGGGTGAGGGCGTGCCGCACCGCGTCGGCAGCGACTTTGTTGGGTGCGGTGGCGGTACTGCCGTCGGGCAGCGTGATGGCTTCACCGGCACCGAATTTCTCGGGGTCGGGTGGCCGGCGGTGGTTTCGTGCTCCGAGCGCGGTCTGGGCGGCGTGCGCTGCGGGAGTGGCGAGTGCGCCGAGTCCGCTGCCCCAACCGGCGCCCTGTCCCGACGACGTGCCGAGGCTCGGCACGTTCATGCCCGGCCCGGCCCCTGATCCGCTTGCCTCCCAAGGTGACCCGTGACTCGGGGGTACAGGGGCGCTCGTCGTCGCGGTGATCTGCTCGGCCTGAGCGGCGAGCTCGGTGTGCAGCTCGTCGACGACGGTGATGGCCTCATCGAGGGCGCGGCCGGCTTCGTCGATGAGCGCGGCGGCGTCGGCCGGGGATTCGAGGGTGGCTTCCAGTTCGGTGGCCCTGGCCTCGAAGTTCCGCAGGATGGTGTCGAGTCGTTCGCGGGCCCGGGTCACGGCGGCTGCGGCCAGCTCCGTGTGCGTGCTCAGCTGACCGGCCGACAGCGCCATCGCCACGATGGCGGTGACCGCCGCGCTCGCGAACTGGCCCGCGCTGCCTGCTGCCGCGCCGGTCCACTGGCCCTGGGCCTGCTGCCACGTACTGTCTGCGCCGGCCGCGACGCCGTCGAGACCGGACTGCACCGCGCGCAGGGCTTCGGCCGGATCGGGGCCGGCTGGACCGACCAACGCCCGCACCTCCCGGATCGGGGCCGCCAGTGCGGCGGCCAGCGAGCCCGTCACCACCAGGTTCCGATCCGGCCGCCGACGCTCTGGTCGGCGTCGATGAAGTTGTCCGCGGTGGCAGTGGCCGTTGCGGCGCCGGTGTCGAGATGGGCGCTGAGGCGATATGCCAACTGGGCCTGCTGGTGCGTCGCCTGTGCCAGGGCTGCGGCAAAGGCTTCGCCCACGGGCCCGAACACGTTGAACTGTCGCGCGATGGCGGTCAGGTCCGCGGCGTGCGCGGCCAGCTCGGTGCTGTGACCGCGGTAGTCCGCGGACAGGCTGTGCAGGGCTGACGGGTCCACGGTCAGGTTTCCGATCATGTGGATAAGACGGCCGCCGCGCCGGTTCGGTTCCATTAATGTTGGCGCCCATGGATGTCCGGGTCGTCGATCACCCACTGGCCGCGGCGCGGCTGACCACGCTGCGCGACGAGCGCACCGACAATGCCGGGTTCCGGGCCGCATTGCGCGACCTGACGCTGATGTTGGTCTACGAGGCCACACGCGCGCTGGCGAGCGAAGAGCTGCCGGTGCAGACCCCGGTAGCGACGTGCACCGGTTCGCGGCTGTCGAACCCGCCGTTGTTGGTCCCGGTGCTGCGGGCCGGTCTGGGCATGGTCGACCAGGCACACGCGCTGATTCCGGAGGCTCAGGTCGGCTTCGTCGGCATGGCCCGTGACGAGACCACGCACCAGCCGACGCCGTATCTGGAGTCCCTGCCGGCGGACCTCAGTGGCCGGCCGGTGATGGTGCTCGACCCGATGCTGGCCACTGGTGGGTCGCTGGCGTACACCCTGCAGCTCCTGGTCGACCGCGGCGCCGACGACATCACCGCCGTGTGCGTGGTGTGTGCGCCGGAGGGAATTGCGTTGGTGGAGAAGGCGGTTCCGTCACTGAAGTTGTTCACTGCCACCGTCGACACCTCGCTGAACGACGATGCCTACATCGTGCCGGGCCTGGGTGATGCGGGGGATCGGCAGTTCGGTCCACGCTGACGGTGACGTTGCGCGTCTCGGCGTGTCGTCTTGTCTTGCAACACTTGCGGTCTGGAGCTGTCAGGCCGGGGCCAGCAGGTCAGCCACGGCGGCCCGGATTCTTGCCAGTTCTGATTCGGCGACGGCCCGCGAGGCAGCCAGATCGGCAGTCGGCGGCTTGCCGACTTCGATGTAACACTTGATCTTCGGCTCGGTTCCCGACGGGCGCACCGCCACCCGCAGGCCGTCGCCGGTGAAGATCAGGGCGTCGGTGCGCCGCTGGCCGCGGAGTTGAGCCAGGTCCTCGAGACGGACCGGCACACCCGCGATCTGAGTCGGTGGCTCGGCGCGCAGGCGCACCATCACCGCGTCGGCATCGGTGTGTACCGAGACCGCGCCGGTGACGTGGACGCCGAATTTCGCGGCCAGCGCGTCCAGCCGATCCTGCACCGTCTCGCCTTGATCGCGCAGTGCCACAACCAGATCGCAGACCACCACGGCCGCACTGATGCCGTCCTTGTCGCGGACGGCGTCGGGGTCGACGCAGTGCCCGATGGCCTCTTCATAGGCGTACCGCAGCGTGGCACCGGGGATGTCGTTGTCGGCGCGGGCGAGCCATTTGAAGCCTGTCAGGGTTTCGACGTGGTGGGCCCCGTACGCGGCGGCGATCTTCGCGAGCAGCTGCGACGAGACGAGTGAGCTGGCGACCACCGTCTTCTTGCCTTCGTCGTGAGCCAGGTTCGACAACAGGTAATCGCCCAGTAGCCAACCGGTTTCGTTGCCGGACAGCATGCGCCAGCCTTGTGCGGTCGGGATCCCGACGGCGCAGCGGTCCGCGTCGGGATCGAGGGCGATGGCGACCACGGCGTCGTTCTCGGCGGCCAGCGCCAACAGTAGGTCGGTGGCGCCGGGTTCCTCGGGGTTAGGGAATGCGACGGTGGGGAAGTGCGGGTCGGGTTCGAACTGTGTTGCGACCGTGTGGATATCGGTGATGCCGGCGCGGTTCAACACGTCGACCGCCAGCGCGCCGCCGACGCCGTGCATGGCCGTCAACGCCACCCGGACGTCGCCTCGGGCCCGGCGTAGCGACCCGGCCCGTCGCGCGTACTGCCCGATGAGGGTTTCGTCGGTGGGCGTGACGAGCTGCCGGGCGATCTCGGCCGGCGCCTGGCGCATCGCCGTTTCGATGTCGAGGTCGGTGGGCGGGACGATCTGGATGCCGCCGTCGAAGTACACCTTGTAGCCATTGTCGGCCGGTGGATTGTGCGACGCGGTGATCTGTACGCCGGCAACAGCATTGAGCTGCCGCACCGCATATGCCACGACCGGGGTGGGCGCCGGATGGGGGAGCAGGACGACGGAAAACCCCTCGGCGGCAAAGATTTCCGCCGTCGCCGTCGCGAATTCGTCGGAGTGGTGCCGCGCGTCGCGACCGACGACAACCGTCGACCCGCCCAGGCAACGGTCCTTGAGCACCTTCGCCACGGCCCAGGTCGCGCGGCTAACGGTGGTGACGTTCATGGCGTCGAGGCCCTCACGCATGGGGCCACGCAGGCCTGCGGTGCCGAAGGTCAGGGGTGTGCCGGTCACAACCGCGCCAGCACCTCGCCCAGCAGCGTCCCCATCCGGGTCGCTGACTGGCGTCCGGCTTCCAGGACCTCGGCGTGGCTCAGCGGCTCGCCGGTCATCCCGGCCGCCAGGTTGGTCACCATCGAGATGCCCAGCACCTCGGCGCCGCCGGCGCGGGCCGCGATGGTCTCGTGCACCGTCGACATGCCGACCAGATCGGCGCCGAGGGTCCGCAGCATCCGGATCTCGGCGGGCGTCTCGTAGTGCGGGCCGGGCAGCCCGGCGTACACCCCTTCGGTCAGCGACGGGTCGACCGCGCGGGCCAGCGCCCGCAGCCGCGGTGAGTAGGCGTCGACCAGGTCGACGAACTGCGCCCCCACCAGCGGCGACCGCGCCGTCAGGTTCAGGTGGTCGCTGATCAGGACCGGCTGGCCCACCGAGTACTCCGCGCGCAGGCCGCCGGCGGCGTTGGTCAGCACCACGGTGCTCGCGCCGGCCGCGATGGCGGTGCGCACCGGGTGGACGACATGCCGCAGGTCGTGGCCCTCGTAGGCGTGGATGCGGCCCATCAGGACCAGCACATTGCGGCCGCCGACCTGCAGCGCGAGTACCTGGCCGCCATGACCCGACGCGGTCGGTGGGGTGAATCCGGGCAGGTCACCCATCGCGATGGAGGCTGTCGGCTCGCCCAGGACCGCGGCGGCCGGCGCCCAGCCGGAACCGAGGATGACAGCCACATCGAAGCCGGCGATGCCGGTGCGGTCACGGATGCCGGTGGCGGCCGCAGTGGCGGCGGAGTCAGGGGTGGCCTGCGGATCGGTCACGGCGTCCACCTTAGTTGCCGACCGCGGCCGAACGGGCCGGTGCGATACTTCCATGATGCTCACGGGAGACGCGCTGCAGACGGTCACCGATGCCGTCGCGCGTCACCGTGCCGATCTGATCGAGCTGTCGCACTCGATCCACGCCGAACCGGAACTGGCTTTCGCGGAGCACCGGAGCTGCGCCAAGACCCAGGCGCTCGCGGCCGAGCGCGGCTTTCACGTCACCCGGGCCGCTGGTGGTCTGGACACCGCATTTCGTGCCGACTACGGCAGTGGCGAGCTGGTGGTCGGCATCTGTGCCGAGTACGACGCGCTGCCCGGCATCGGACATGCGTGTGGGCACAACATCATTGCCGCATCGGCGGTCGGCACCGCGCTGGCACTGGCCGAGGTCGCCGACGAGATCGGCATCACCGTGGCGTTGATCGGCACGCCCGCCGAAGAGGCCGGCGGCGGGAAAGCGTTGCTGCTGAACGCCGGCGTGTTCGACGACGTCGCGGCATCGGTGATGCTGCACCCCGGGCCGGTCGACATCGCGGGCGCGCGGTCCCTGGCGCTGTCGGAGGTGTCGGTGGCCTACCGCGGACGCGAGTCGCACGCCGCCGTCGCGCCCTACCTGGGCATCAATGCCGCCGATGCGGTGACGGTCGCGCAGGTGGCGATCGGGCTGCTGCGTCAGCAGTTGACGCCGGGCCAGATGGTGCACGGCATCGTCACCGACGGCGGTCAGGCGCCGAATGTGATTCCGGCGCATACGGAATTGCTGTACACGATGCGGGCCACGGACTCGGCGTCGCTCGACGAGCTGGAAGTGCGGATGTTCTCCTGCTTCGCGGCCGGCGCCTTGGCGGCGGGCTGCACGCACGAGGTGACGGAGGTGTCGCCGCGGTACGACGCGCTGACGCCCGATCCGTGGTTGACGACGGTGTTCCGCGCCGAGATGGAGCGTCTGGGCCGTACCCCGCTGCCGACGGACCTGGAAGTGTCTGTGCCGCTTGGTAGTACCGACATGGGTAACGTCACGCAGGTGATGCCGGGTATCCACCCGGTCGTCGGGATCGAGGCCAACGGGGCGTCGATCCACCAGCCGGAGTTCACCGCGGCCGCGGCGGGGCCGAGTGCGGACAAGGCCGTGACCGAGGGTGCGATCATGTTGGCGCGCACCGTCGTTGCGCTGGCGCAGACACCCGACGAGCGGGCCCGGGTATTGCAGAAGATGGCGGACCGGGCAGCGGTTCAGCGACAAGTGAAGGCAGGGCGCGGATGACCCTCTCGGACCACGCCGAGCGCTGGCTGGCCACGAACTACGGTGACCTGGTCGGCTGGCGGCGGCATCTGCACGCCAACCCCGAGTTGGGCCGGCAGGAGTTCGAGACCACCAAGTTCGTCGCGACGCGGCTCGCCGAGGCCGGGTTGAACCCGAAGATTCTGCCCGGCGGCACCGGTCTGACGTGTGACTTCGGCCCCGAGGACCGGCCGCGGATCGCCCTGCGTGCCGACATGGACGCGCTGCCGATGGACGAGCGCACCGGCCTGCCCTTCGCCTCGACGGTCCCCAACGTGGCGCACGCCTGCGGGCACGACGGCCACACCTCGGTCTTGTTGGGCGCCGGGCTGGCGCTGGCGTCCGCGCCGACGCTGCCGGTCGGCGTGCGCCTGGTGTTCCAGGCCGCCGAGGAGCTGATGCCCGGCGGCGCCCTGGACGCGATCTCCGCGGGCGCGCTGGCCGGGGTGTCCAGAATCTTTGCGTTGCACTGTGATCCGCGGCTCGAGGTCGGCAAGGTCGCCACGATTCCGGGGCCCATCACCTCGGCCGCCGATCAGATCGAGATCGCTCTGCACTCGCCGGGTGGGCATACGTCCCGCCCGCACCTCACGGGTGATCTGGTCTACGCGCTCGGCTCGCTGATCACCGGCGTCCCCGGCATCCTGTCGCGCCGCGTCGATCCGCGGCACAGCACCGTCATGGTGTGGGGCGCGGTCAACGCCGGGTTTGCCTCGAACGCCATTCCGCAGACGGGCACCCTGGCCGGCACCATCCGCACCGCCAGCCGTGACGCCTGGGTCGAGATGGAATCGATTGTCCGCGAGATCGTTTCGTCGCTGCTTGAGCCGCTCAACGTGGATCACACGGTGCTGTACCGCCGTGGCGTCCCGCCGGTGGTGAACGAGGAGCTGTCGACGCGGATCATGACCCACGCCATCGAGGCGCTGGGCCCCGATGCGCTTGCCGACACCAAGCAATCCGGTGGCGGCGAAGACTTCTCGTGGTATCTCGAAGAGGTGCCGGGCGCCATGGCGCGCCTGGGCGTGTGGCCCGGCGTCGGCCCGCAACTCGACCTGCACCAGCCCAACTTCGACCTCGACGAACGCGCCCTCGCCGTCGGCGTCCGGGTGCTGGTCAACATCGTCGAGCAGGCCGCTGCCTTTTAGCCGCGAGCGGCGCGTGGGTGTCTGCTCATCCCGCGAGCGGCCGTGTTTGTACGCCGACACGCCGTGTTTGCCGTGCATTGAGGGGCCGCTCACGGATGGCGAGGGGCCGCGAACTGCGCACTGATCTGCGTGCCCTCCACGTACCGCGAAATTCCACAGTTCGTGATTGATCCACAGATCACGTGAAGCGTCTTTCGGCAGCCGCCGTCGATACCGAGCATCGATGTTGTGAACGCCGACCTACAAGCGCTGTTCGACCGCCAGTATGGGGTGGCCACCAGCGCTCAGATTCTGCAGGTGCTGTCCCGCAGGACCTTTGACTCCCATCTCAAAACGGGTGCACTGGAACGTATTTGGCAAGGCATCTACTCACGCGGTGAGCCCGACGATTGGACGCGCTTGCGCGGCCTTGACCTCGCGGCGGGCAAGCCGGTCCCGGTGTGCCTGGGGACGGCGGCGGCGCTCTACGGATTCGACACCGAGAATCCGAAGGATCTGCACGTCCTCAATCCAGTGGGTTCGCACCTTCGGCACGCCGACGGTCTGGTGATCCATCGCCGCGACGGCGCACCGATGGCGATCGCGCAGGGGAGGCCTGCGACCGCGCCGGCATGGACTGCGATTGAAGTGGCGCGCTCATTGCGAAGGCCGCGCGTACTGGCGACGCTCGATGCTGCTCTGCGTTCCGGTACCTGCGACCGGGTGGAGCTGTCGCGGGCGGTGACCAAGCAGGCCGGACGTCGCGGAATCGTCGTCGTGAGGGAGATGTTGCCCATCGCGGATCCACGCGCCGAGTCGCCGATGGAGAGCGAGGCGCGCCTCGTGATGATCGATGGTGGCCTACCGATGCCCGAGCTGCAGTACGAGGTCATCGACGGCCGGGGAAAGTTGCGTCGGCTGGATTTTGCGTGGCCGCAGTACATGGTCGCCGCCGAGTACGACGGATTGGATTGGCATAGCGGACCGGATGCGATGTTGGCCGACCGCGAGCGCAGCTCGGCACTGATGGACGTCGGATGGACGGCGATCTCGATGGTGTTCGAGGACGTCCGGTATCGCCCGGACGAGTTGGTCGCACGAATCAATGCGCAGTTTGGTCGCGCTCAGGCCGCGTGAGTGGCCTCAAATTGCACGCGAAACACGGTGTGTCGCTGTACAAACACGGCCGCTCGCGGGTTAAGGACCGATGTTGCGGGAGGGGCGCGTGCGGAGGTGGTGGACGTAGTCCGCGGGGGCGCCGGCGATCTCGGCTGCCTCGGCCATGACGCCGAGGTACCGGGCTGAGGGCAGGCCGCCTTCCCAGGCGTCGACCACGTACAACCAGGCCAGCACGGGCTCGGTCGAGGTGTCCGACGACACCCGGTGCACCCGGCAGCGGATCTTCTTGTGGATCCCCAGCTCGGAGCCTTCCCAGCGGTCCAGGCGTTCCTCGTCCTCGCGGGTCATGTCGTAGAGCACGACGAAGACCTTCGAGAGCGGATCCTCGACCAGCGTCGCCAGCGCGCCCTCCCAGCCGATGTCCGCGCCGGCGAACGTCAGTCGCCAGCCGTGCAGCCACCCCGTGGCCGCCATCGGAGAATGAGGGGCCCGCTGAAGCATCTGCTCCGGATGCATGTTCGATCCGTAAGCGGCGTAGAGCGGCACCCGGCAAGCCTACGGCTTGTTGTCCGGCGACCAACACCCAACTCGGGGTTAGATGTAGCCGTGGCTACCCGCATCGTGATCATCGGCGGCGGTCCCGCCGGATATGAGGCAGCCCTGGTTGCCGCCGGTTACGGCCCGCAGGCAACCGAGGTGACCGTCGTCGACCGTGACGGCATCGGCGGTGCCTGCGTGCTCTGGGACTGCGTGCCGTCCAAGACGTTCATCGCGTCCAGCGGCGTGCGCACCGAGCTGCGTAGGGCCGACGGGCTGGGCTTCGACATCAAGATCGAGGACGCCAAGATCTCGTTGCCGCAGATCAACAACCGTGTCAAGACGCTGGCGCGCAGTCAGTCGGTCGACATCGGCGGGCAGCTGTTGCGGGCCGGCGTCAACGTGGTGGCGGGTTGCGGTGAGCTGGTCGACAGCATTCCGGGAATGGCCCATCACCGGGTCAAGGTCACGACGCCCGATGGCCGGACCGGCGTGCTCAAGGCCGACGTCGTGCTGATCGCCACGGGCGCCAGCCCCCGCGTGCTGCCCAACGCAAAACCCGACGGCGAACGCATCCTGAACTGGCGTCAGCTGTACGACCTCACCGACCTGCCCGAGCACCTGGTCATCGTGGGTTCCGGTGTCACCGGCGCCGAGTTCTGCAATGCCTACACCGAACTCGGCGTCAAGGTCACGGTCGTGGCCAGCCGCGACCAGATCCTGCCGCACGAGGATTCCGACGCCGCCGCGGTGCTGGAGGAGGTGTTCTCCGAGCGCGGTGTGACGTTGGTCAAGAACGCCCGCGCCGATTCGGTGGTCCGTACCGAAACCGGCATCAAGGTGAGCCTGGCCGACGGCCGCGTCGTGGAGGGCAGCCACGCGTTGATGAGCATCGGGTCGGTGCCCAACACCTCGGGCCTGGGGCTGGAGAAGGCCGGCATCGAGCTCGGCCCCGGCAACTACCTGACGGTCGACCGGGTCTCGCGCACCAAGGCGCCGGGCATCTACGCGGCCGGCGACTGCACGGGCCTGCTGCCGCTGGCCTCGGTGGCCGCCATGCAGGGCCGCATCGCGATGTATCACGCTCTGGGTGAAGGGGTTTCGCCGATCAAGCTGCGGACGGTCGCGGCCGCGGTGTTCACCCGCCCCGAGATCGCCGCCGTCGGGGTGCCGCAGTCGGCGATCGACGCCGGCACCGTCCCCGCCCGCACACTGATGCTGCCGCTGACCACCAACGCCCGAGCCAAGATGTCGTTGGTGCGGAGGGGTTTCGTCAAGATCTTCTGCCGGCCCGCCACCGGTGTGGTGATCGGCGGTGTCGTGGTGGCACCGATCGCCTCCGAGCTGATCCTGCCGATCGCGCTCGCGGTGCAGAACCGCATCTCGGTGACAGACCTCGCTCAGACGTTGTCGGTGTATCCGTCGTTCTCGGGCTCGATCGTCGAGGCGGCACGCCGGCTCATGGCTCATGACGATCTGGACTGACGCGCGAACAGGGCCGACCACGTAGGCTCGGTCACGCAAGGCCTACCGACGAGTAACCACGAGGAGTTCCGCAGTGAGTGACCCGATTCCCGGTCCGGGCAATGGGCAGACCCTGCTGAGTCCCGCGCAGCGCGAGACCGCGTGGAATCGGTTGGGCTCCGAGCAGTTCGACGTCATCGTGATCGGCGGCGGTGTCGTCGGTGCCGGTGCGGCGCTCGACGCGGCGACGCGCGGCCTGAAGGTCGCACTGGTCGAGGCGCGCGACTTCGCGTCCGGCACCTCCAGCCGCAGCAGCAAGATGTTCCACGGCGGCCTGCGCTACCTGGAGCAGCTCGAGTTCGGTCTGGTGCGTGAGGCGCTGTACGAACGCGAACTGTCCCTGACGACGCTGGCGCCGCATCTCGTGAAGCCGTTGCCGTTCCTGTTCCCGCTGACCAAGCGGATCTGGGAGCGTCCCTACATCGCCGCCGGCATCTTCCTGTACGACCAGCTGGGTGGCGCCAAGTCGGTGCCCGCCCAGAAGCACCTGCTCAAGGCCGGCGCGCTGCGGCTGGCACCCGGGCTCAAGCGCAGCTCGCTGATCGGCGCGATCCGCTACTACGACACCGTCGTCGATGACGCGCGGCACACCATGACCGTCGCCCGCACCGCGGCGCACTATGGCGCCGTCGTCCGCACCTCGACGCAGGTCGTGGCACTGCTGCGCGAGGGTGACCGGGTCACGGGCGTCCGGGTCCGCGACTCCGAGACCGGTGCGGTGACGGAGGTGTGCGGCCACGTCGTGGTCAACGCCACCGGCGTGTGGACCGACGAGATTCAGGCCCTGTCGAAGCAGCGCGGCCGGTTCCGGGTCCGCGCCTCCAAGGGCGTGCACATCGTCGTCCCGCGGGACCGCATCGTCAGCGAAGTGGCGATCATCCTGCGCACCGAGAAGTCGGTGCTGTTCGTCATCCCGTGGGGCACACACTGGATCATCGGCACGACCGACACCGACTGGAACCTCGACCTGGCGCACCCGGCGGCGACCAAGGCCGACATCGACTACATCCTCGGGCACGTCAACAAGGTGCTGGCCACCCCGCTCAACCACGACGACATCGACGGCGTCTACGCGGGCCTGCGCCCGCTGCTGGCCGGTGAGAGCGAGGAGACCTCGAAGCTGTCCCGCGAGCACGCGGTCGCGGTGCCGGCCCCGGGCCTGGTGGCCATCGCCGGCGGCAAGTACACCACCTACCGGGTGATGGGCGAGGACGCCATCGACGCGGCCAGTGAGTTCGTGCCGACGCGGGTGGCGCCGTCGATCACCGAGAAGGTGCCGCTGCTGGGCGCCGACGGCTACTTCGCGCTGATCAACCAGACCGAACACGTGGGCCAGCACTACGGTCTGCATCCCTACCGGGTGCGGCACCTGCTGGACCGCTACGGCTCGCTGATCGGCGAGGTGCTGGACATGGCTGCCGACCGGCCCGAGCTGCTGGAACCCATCACCGAGGCGCCGGTGTACCTGAAGGTCGAGGCCTGGTACGCGGCCGCGGCCGAGGGTGCCCTGCACCTCGAGGACATCCTGGCCCGCCGCATGCGGATCTCCATCGAGTACCAGCACCGCGGCGTCGACTGTGCCCGCGAGGTCGCGGAAGTTGTTGCGCCGGTGCTGGGTTGGAGTGCCGAAGACGTCGACCGCGAGGTCGCGACGTACCTGGCGCGCGTGGAGGCCGAGGTACTGTCGCAGACGCAGCCCGACGACGAATCGGCCGATGCGCTGCGCGCGGCGGCTCCCGAAGCCCGGTCCGAGATTCTCGAGCCGGTACCGCTCGATTGAGTCTGCCCGTCCGTCCCGGATACGAGGGGATCGGGCCTGCCCGGCTACGGGTGCACGGCGGGCCGGTACTGGCTGAGCTGCGGTCCCGGTTCGGCGACGAGGCGGCCGCGAAAGTCCTTGCCGGCGAGGTGCTTTGCGCTGACGGATCGGTTGTCTCCGACGCGACGGAGCTGCCGGTCGGCGCGTTCATCTACTGGTACCGGGACCTGCCCGACGAGGTCGTCGTCCCGTTCGACGTGCCGGTGCTGTACCGCGACGAGAACATCGTCGTGGTCGACAAGCCGCACTTCCTCGCCACCATGCCGCGCGGTGGGCACGTGGTGCAGACGGCGCTGGTGCGGCTACGGCGGGCCATGGGGTTGTGGGAGCTCTCGCCGGCACACCGGCTGGACCGGCTGACTGCCGGCGTGCTCGTGTTCACCGCCCGCCGCGAGGTCCGTGGGGCGTATCAGACGATGTTCGCCTCGGGTGGGGTGTCCAAGACGTATCTGGCGCGGTCGTCGGCCGGGACGCTGTCCGGGCCCGTCGAGCTGCGAAATCGAATTGTGAAGCGGCGCGGTTCTTTACAGGCCGTCATCGAGCCCGGCGACGTCAACGCGGTGACTCTCGTCGAGCCGGTGGGGGATGGTCTGTTCCGGCTGACGCCCGCCACGGGCCGGACCCACCAGCTGCGCGTGCACATGAACTCGCTCGGGTTGCCCATCGACGGTGACCCGTTGTACCCCACGGTGCTTGATGTTCCTGCCGGTGACTTCTCGACGCCGCTTCAGCTGCTGGCGCATCGGCTGGCGTTCGTCGATCCGGTGACGGGGGCGGAGCGTGAGTTCGTGAGCGGGCGCGAATTTCAGTAGTCCGTCGCCTCTCCCTTGGCATGTTCGATCTGAAGCCGTCAACTTTCCCTGACGCGTCAAGGAAAGTTGACCGCTCCAAATCGCAAGTGCCGCAGGAGAGCCGACACGCCGACCGGTGACACGCCGACATTCGCTTGGCGGCATTGTGCCCGCTCAATGGTGCGATCCGGCAGGCACCGCAAAACCCTGTGATCTACTGCTAGCCATGGACCGCACCACATTTGACCGCCTGTTCGACATGACCGACCGCACCGTCATCGTGACCGGCGGGACGCGCGGTATCGGCCTCGCCATGGCCGAGGGGTTCGCGCTGGCCGGTGCCAATCTGGTGGTGGCCAGCCGCAAGCCCGACGCGTGCGAGGCCGCGGCCGAGCATCTGCGTGGACTGGGTGGCAAGGCGATCGGCGTGCCCGTGAACATGGGCAACCTCGACGATCTCGACCGGCTGGTGGACGCCACCGTCGCGGAGTTCGGCGGCATCGACGTTCTCGTCAACAACGCGGCCAACGCGCTGGCTCAGCCGCTGGGTGAGATGACGCCCGAGGCGTGGGCCAAGTCGTACGACTCGAACCTGCGTGGTCCGGTGTTCCTGATCCAGAAGGCCTTGCCGCACTTGAAGGCGAGCCCGGCCGCGGCGGTCCTGAACATGTCGTCGGTCGGCGCCTTTCAGTTCGCGCCGTTCGTGTCGATGTACGCCGCGGGCAAGGCGGCGCTGCTGTCGTTCACCCGCTCGATGGCGGCCGCCTACGCCGCCGACGGCATCCGGGTCAACGCCATCGCACCCGGTCCTGTCGACACCGACATGGTGCGGAACAACCCGCAACCGATGATCGACGCGATGGCGTCCAACACGCTGTTGAAGCGGCTGGCCAACCCCGACGAATTGGTGGGCACCGCGCTGCTGTTGTGTTCGGGCGCGGGCAGTTACATCACCGGGCAGGTTGTCATCGTCGATGGTGGCGGGACGCCGCGCTAGGGCCGTCAGTACGTATGCAGGGGGCCGTACGACTTCCCGTACATCACTCTGAGCGCGCCGGCGCGGACGAATCCTTTGTCGAGCAGCTTGATGCCCGTGTTCGGAATGGCCGGGATACCGGCGAGCTTGTGTCCGAAGCGGCCCATCCGGTACTCCCGGCCCCAGGCAGCGTCCAGCCGCTGGGTGTAGTTGGTGAAGTCGTCGGGGCCGCCGTTCTGCAGCGCCGCGATCACGCATTCGCCGGCGACCAGGCCGGCCTCGAGCGCCTTCGAAATGCCCGCGCCGGAAACCGGTTTGGCGGCGCCGAGTGCGTCGCCGGTGAAGACGACGCCCGGCCGCCACGGCGGCCACGCGGTGAAACCCATCGGTAGTCGCCACGCCCGAACACTCTTGCTCTTCTTCAATTCCGCGATCGACGGCAGCTCCCAGTCATGCGGCAGGGATGCCAGGAATTCGCCGAGTAGCTGCGTGGCGTTGATGGCCTGCCAGTTGCGGTAACAGTTGACATAGCCGACGCCGATGTTGAGGACGCCGTTGCCCATCGGGAACACCCAGCCGTAGCCGGGCAACTGGTCGCCCTGGAACTGCAGCTTGAGGTGGATGTCGAGCGAATCGGTGTCGGGCCGGTTGGTGTGCATCTCCGCGCGGATCGCGATGGCCGAGTAGCCGTTGTACCGCGAGTCGATGTTCAGCGCTCGCTTGACGGGCGAGTACGCGCCGTCGGCGGCGATGACCGCGTCCGCCGAGATCTTCTCCCCGGTCTTGAGGACCAGGCCGACCACCCGACCGGCGGCATCGAGTTCAGGGCCTGCCGCTTCGGCGCCCTCACGTACTTCTGCGCCGGCCTTTTCGGCGTGCCTGAGCAACACGGTGTCCAAATGCGTACGGCTGACGGTACGTCCGTGGTCGGGCATCCCGGGGCGCCGCGGGAAGGACATCTCCCATCGGCTCGGGCTGAACACCGTGACGCGGTCGACCCGGTGGAAGGTGGAGACTTCGTCGGCCAGGCCCATCTTCTGCAGGTAACTGACGGCGCGGGCGGTCAATCCGTCGCCACACGGCTTGTCCCGGGGAAACTCCGCTTTGTCCACGACCAGTACCTTGGCGCCCACCTGCGCCGCCTGCCATGCGGCGGCCGAGCCCGACGGACCACCACCAGCGACGACGACGTCATACCGCTGTGCCATCGTCCCGCCCCGTCCGTCCCGAAGTGGCTCCAGTTCATCAGGTTTCGTGTGGAGCCGCCAGGTGGCCAACTTACCGGTGCGGGTCGTCGACCATCTGGCGTTGGCGGAACGATCGCAGATCGGACGTGCGGCCGGGCGCGTCCCGGTAATCCGGGCGCGACGGGGCTACCGTGGATGGCGTGGCATCCATCTTCGGCGACTCGCACTTGAAGAACGTCCGCCTGGTCACCCCGCAGACCACGAAGGGCTGCCAGGACTGCATCGCGGCCGGCACCCGGTGGGTGCATCTGCGGCTGTGCCTCACGTGCGGCCACGTCGGCTGTTGTGATTCGTCGCCGATGAAACACGCCAGTGCGCATGCAAAGACGCCGGGCCACGAGATCGTGCAGTCCTTCGAGCCGGGTGAGAACTGGCGGTGGTGCTACGTGCACGAGAAGTACGTCTGACCGTGTCCTGATCTGTGGGATGCATGGCTCCGCGTGCTCTGTAGGTACGGCCGATCCGCGGACAAAATGGACTGTGTCCAATCAAGTCCGACGGAAGTTGCGAGCCATGCCCGAAGTTATTGCAGGAGTGACGATTCCGGACACAGAGCTGGTCCGGGAGGCCACCTCGATCGTTCGGAAGTCGACCGACGACACCTTGTTCAACCACTCCCGCCGGGTGTTCCTGTGGGGCTCGTTGAAAGCGGCCGCGCGCGGCCTCGACGTCGACCCGGAACTTGCCTACGTGGGCGGCATGTTCCACGACCTGGGTCTGACCACGGAGTACGGCACGACGCATCAACGATTCGAGATCGATGGGGCCGACCTGGCTCGAAAACTGTTGCTGGACTTCGGTCGTAGCGAGCAGGAGGCGACGAATGTGTGGCTGGCGATCGCGTTGCACACCACGCCAGAGGTTCCGCACCACCTGGCGCCCGAGGTCGCGGTGGTGATTCTGGGCGTCGAAACCGACGTCATCGGACTGGGTCTCGACGAGATCAGCGAAGAGCAGCGCGCCGAAGTGGTTGCCGCCCATCCGCGTCCCGACTTCAAGAACCGCATCCTGCGGGCATTCAACGACGGCATGGTCAACCGGCCGCTCACCACGTTCGGAACGATGAACGACGACGTGCTCGCACACTTCGATCCGTCGTTCGAACGCACGAACATGGTTGATCTCATTCAGCGCAACGCCTGGCCGGAGTAACGGCGGCGAGGGCAATGCCGGGCCGGGCGACAGGACAAAGGGAAAACCCGGCCCGGCATTGCCGTCGAATCAGGCCTGCTTGACGGCCTCGATGTCGAGGGTGATGGTCACCTTGTCGCCGACGACGGCGCCACCGGTCTCCATCGGCAGGTCGAGGTCGACGCCGAAGTCCTTGCGGTTGATGACAACTGACGCTTCGTAGCCGGAGACCTCGCCGTTGCCCATGCCGGGGCTCACACCGTTGAACTCCAGGTTCAGGGTGACCGGGCGGGTGTTGCCCTTGATCGTCAGGTTGCCGTCGAGCAGGTACGCATCGCCGTTGGGCCGCACGGCGGTCGAGACGAAGGTCGCGACGGGGTGGTTCTCGGCGTCGAAGAAGTCGGCCGACTTGACGTGGCCATCGCGCTGCTCGTTGCCGGTGTTGAGGGACGTCACGTCGATCTCGGCGGTGACCGACGGGGTGCCGTCGGCATCGACGGTGATGGCACCGCTGAAGTTCTCGAACTTGCCGCGGACCTTGCTGACCATCAGGTGGCGTACCGAGAACTCGACCGTGGAGTGTGCGGTGTCGATCGCCCAGGTGCCGACGCTGAGGGGAGAGGTTGCGGTGGAGGTCATGTGCCTGTCCTTTGCTTGGTTCGAGGGCCGGCTTGTCCGGCCTCTGACGATCTCCAACCGGACTACGGTCCGGATTATTTCCGACCGCCGGCTCGCATTCCTTAATGAAAATGATTATCGTTAAGGCATGCCCTCGACCTCAGCTGACCTGATCCCTGTGACCGTGCTTTCGGGCTTCCTGGGAGCCGGCAAAACGACGCTGCTCAATCACATCCTCGCCAACCGGGAGGGTCGCCGGGTTGCGGTGATCGTGAACGACATGAGCGAGGTGAACATCGACGCGGCCCTGATTGCCGGCCAGGGTCACCTCGACCGGACCGAAGAGAAGCTCGTCGAGCTCACCAACGGATGCATCTGCTGCACGCTGCGTGAAGACCTCATCACCGCGGTCGCGGATCTGGCCCGGCAGAACCGATTCGACCAGATCGTGATCGAATCGACGGGCATCTCCGAGCCGATGCCGGTGGCGGCGACCTTCAGCTGGGAGTTCGAGGACGGCTTCGTCCTTGCTGAGCTCGCCCGCCTCGACACGATGGTCACCGTCATCGACGCGTGCACCTTCCTGCCGGAACTGGCGCGCGGGGAAGCGCTCACCGACCGGAACCTCGCGGTGGCCGACGGCGACGGGCGCAACATCGCCGACCTGCTGGTCGATCAGGTCGAGTTCGCCGACGTCATCCTCATCAACAAGACCGACCTCGTGAGCGCCAAGACGATCGCGACCGTCGAGGCCGTCGTGCGGCGTCTGAATCCCAACGCGCGGATCGAGCGCACCGAGCACGGGATCGTGCCGCTGGCAACCGTTTTGGACACCGGATTGTTCGATCCGGAACTTGCCGCGGAGGCGCCCGGGTGGGACGAAGAGATCGCCAACGGGCACACCCCCGAAACCGAGGAATACGGCATCAGCAGCATGACGTTCCGCGCTGACCGTCCGTTCCATCCGCAGCGACTCGCCGACGCCCTCGATCAGGTGCGAGGTCTGTTGCGCAGCAAGGGTTTCTGCTGGATCGCCACCCGGCCGAACATCGCCGCCATCTGGTCGCAGGCCGGCCCCAACCTCACCATCGAGCCCGCCCAGTACTGGACGAGCACCGACATCGAGCCCGGTCAGGAGATCGTTTTCATCGGTATCCGCCTCGAAGCAGGCAAGGTACGAGCGCTTCTCGACGCGGCGCTCCTCACCGACGACGAAGTGGCGGCCGGCACGAGCGCCTGGCTGCGTTACGCGGATCCGCTGCCGGCGTGGACCGCGGCGCACAGTCACGTCTGAATCCGGGCTACCGGCCTGGCGCGAGGTCGCCGAGCAGGTAGCGCTGCAGTGTGACGCCGAGGTCGGCGGCGAGCTGTTCGTTCGAACGGTTGGCCAGCGGTTCGAGTCCGATGACGTACCGCGCCATCGCGAAACCGTTGACCTGTGACATGACGAGCGCGGCGCGGTAGTCGGCATCGGCGGAGCCCAGTCCTTCGGCGATGGGCGCAATGATCTTGCGCGCCAGGAAATCCCGGACCAGCTTCGCGGCTTCCGGTTCGGCCGTGGCGGCGCGCACCATGCCGATCATGGGTTGTCGCCGCACTTCATCGTCGAGAACCTCGAGGATGAACGTCGCCAACCGCAGCCCCGCCGAGTCCTTGTCGCCGTCGAGCACCCGGCCGATGACCGTGGCGGGCTCGACCGGCAGCTCGACCACCGCGAGGAACAGGTCGCGCTTCTTGCCGTAGAAGTGGCTGACCAGCGCCGGGTCGACGCCGGCCTGCAGCGCGATCTGCCGCAGGGAGGTCCGCTCGTATCCCAATTCCGCGAACAGCTTTCGTGCGGTTTCCTCGATCGCCTCACGCGTGCCGCTGGGGCCCGGGCGGCGTCCACCGCGGGTGGGTCGCTGGCTCATTCGACTCCCTGATTCACAGAATTCTTTACGTGTTGAATTATAGCCCCAGCGGGTCTACTGTCATACCGTCAACCTTCTTGATCAGCCACGCTAGAAGGCGTTCCGCGCAGTCCGTGCCCCGCGTACGGATTGAAAGGGGCACGGATGCAGCAGGTTTCGATCAGACGCCGACTCGGCCGGCACTGGATGTATGTGGTGGCCGTGGTGGTGGTCGTGGTCGCCGGGTTCGCGGTGTACCGATTGCACGGCATCTTCGCCTCGCATGACGTCACCTCGACCCCAAGCGGTGCGGTGAACGACATCGTGCCGTTCAACCCCAAACATGTGGTGATGGAGGTCTACGGGCCGCCGGGCACCGTGGCCACCGTCACCTACCTGGACGTCAATGCCCAACCACAGCGCGCCGACGCCGTCACCTTGCCGTGGACCTACGACACGACCACCACGCAGCCCGCGGTGTTCGTCAACCTGCAAGCCCAAGGCGACAGCAACTCGATCGGCTGCCGCATCACGATTGATGACGCCGTCAAGGACGAGAGAACGGTCAATACCGTGCACGCCTTCACCTACTGTCTGGACAAATCCGGATGAGCGCCAACCGCGTGCCCGACTTCATCCGGCGATACTCGGTGCTGATCGCCTTCTTCTGGCTGGCGTTGGCCGTCGTCACGAATGTCTTTGTGCCGCAATTGGAGACCGTCGCCGAGTCGCACAACGTGTCGCTGAGTCCGACGGACGCGCCGTCGCTGCAGGCGGCGAAGCAGATCGGCAAGGTGTTCCAGGAGTTCAACTCCGACAGTTCGGCCATGATCGTCCTGGAGGGCGACAAGCCCTTGGGGGCGGACGCGCACCACTACTACGACGGCCTGATCGAGAAGCTCACCGCCGACACCAAACATGTCCAGCACGTGCAGAACTTCTGGGGCGACCCGCTGACGGCAGCCGGTTCGCAGAGCGCCGACGGCAAGGCCGCACTGGTGCAGGTCTATCTCGCCGGCAATCAGGGTGAGTCGCTGGCCAACGAGTCCGTCGACTCCGTCCGCAAGATCATCGAATCCACCCCGTCGCCATCAGGTTTGAAGGTGTATCTCACCGGCGCTGCGCCCCTGATCACCGACCAGTTCGAGGTGGGCCGGCACGGCACGCTGAAGACCACCCTGATCACCATCGGCGTCATCATGGTGATGCTGTTCTCGCTGTACCGCCGGATCACGACGGTGATCGTGGTGATCTTCACCGTGATGATGGAGCTGACGGCCTCTCGTGGCGTCGTCGCGTCGCTGGCCAACGCCGGCATCATCGAGCTGTCGACGTACTCGACAAACCTGTTGACGCTCTTGGTCATTGCCGCGGGTACCGATTACGCGATATTCCTCATCGGCCGCTTCCATGAGGCCCGGTATGCGGGGCAGGACCGGGTCGAGGCGTACCACACCATGTATCACGGGACGTCACACATCATCCTGGGATCGGGCCTGACGATCGCCGGCGCGGTGTTCTGCCTGACGTTCACCCGGCTGCCGTACTTCGAGAGCCTCGGAATCCCGGCCGGCACAGGCGTTCTCGTAGCCGTGGTCGCCGCGTTGACGCTCGCGCCCGCGCTGTTGTGCATCGGCCGGCACTTCGGTCTCTTCGAACCCGTGCGCCAGCTGCAGACTCAGGGCTGGCGGCGCATCGGTACGGCCATCGTGCGTTGGCCCGGTCCCATCCTGGCGGTCACCGTCGCGGTGGCCCTCATCGGCCTGATCGCCCTGCCCGGGTACAAGACGAGTTACGACACCCGCCCGTACATGCCGGCCGACGCGCCCGCCAACATCGGCTACGCCGCCGCCGAACGGCACTTCTCCCAGGCCCGGCTCAATCCCGAACTGCTCATGATCGAAGCCGATCACGATCTGCGGAACTCCACCGACATGATCCTGCTCGAGCGCGTCGCGAAAGCCGTCTTCCACACCGACGGCATCGCGCAGGTGCAGTCGATCACCCGGCCGCTGGGGACGCCGCTGGACCACTCGTCGATACCGTTCCTGATCAGCGCCGGGAACGCCGGCCAGATCAACAACCTGCCCTTCCAGCAGGCACGTAGCGCCGACCTGCTCAAGCAGGTCGAGGTGATCAACAACTCGATCGACATTCTGCGGCAACAGTATGCGCTGCAACAGCAGTCGAGCGGTATCACCCACGAGCAGGCCACGGCGTTTCAGCAGACGGTCGCGACGGCCCAGGATCTGCGCGACAAGATCGCCAACTTCGACGACTTCTTCCGCCCGCTGCGCAACTACTTCTACTGGGAACCGCACTGCTACGACATCCCGGTCTGCGCTGCCCTGCGGTCCATATTCGACGCGCTCGACGGCATCGACGACCTGACCGATCAGCTGAACGACGTCGCGGGGAGCATCGCCAAACTCGATGCGCTGCAGCCGAAGCTGCTCGCGTTGATCCCGCCGCAGATCGCCAGCCAGCAGACCAACCGCGAACTGACGATGACCAATTACGCCACGAACAAAGGGCTCAACGACCAGGCTGCCGCATCGCTGCAGAACGCCACCGCACTGGGCCAGGCGTACGACGCGTCGAAGACCGACGACTCCTTCTATCTACCGCCGGAGGCGTTCACCAACCCCGAGTTCCAGCGCGGTATGAAGCTGTTCATGTCGCCCGACGGCAAGGCCGCCCGCATGATCATCACGCACGACGGCGATCCCGCGACGCCGGAAGGCATTTCGCACATCGCCGCCATCAGGCATGCCGCGCAGCAGGCCGTCAAGGGGACGCCGTTGGGCGGCTCGAAGGTCTATCTCGCCGGAACCGCGGCCACCTACAAGGACATTCAGGACGGCGCCAAATACGACCTCATGATCGCCGGTATCGCCGCGCTGAGTCTGATCCTGCTGGTGATGATGTTCATCACCCGCAGCATCGTCGCCGCCGTCATCATCGTCGGTACCGTGGCGCTGTCGCTGGGCGCATCGTTCGGACTCTCTGTACTGATCTGGCAGGACATCTTCGGCATCGAGCTGTACTGGATCGTGTTGGCGCTGGCCGTCATTCTGCTGTTGGCGGTGGGGTCGGACTACAACCTGCTGCTGGTCTCGCGGTTCAAGGAGGAGATCCACGCCGGTATCAACACCGGCATCATCCGCGCGATGGCGGGGTCCGGCGCGGTGGTCACCTCTGCCGGGCTGGTGTTCGCCGCGACCATGGCGTCCTTCGTGTTCGCGGACCTTCGAGTGCTCGGCCAGATCGGCACGACAATCGCCCTCGGGCTGCTGTTCGACACGTTGATCGTGCGCTCGTTCATGACACCGGCCATCGCGGCGCTGCTCGGCCGGTGGTTCTGGTGGCCGCTCAAGGTACGGCCACGCCCCGCCAGCCAGATGCTGCAGCCCTACGGATCCCGCTCGGCCGTGCGCCAACTGTTGTTGTGGGAAGACGGCGATCCGGCGGTCACGGGATCGGGTGCAGGTGCGCGACGGTACGGAGGAGACGCATGACGGGCATCGAACTGTGGGGCGGCCTGACCATCCTCGCCGGGCTGATGGCACTGATCTGTCTCGCATGCGTCTTCGTCTACATCCGCGGGCTGGAGCGGCGGCCACCCGCCGCACTGGGTGAACAGGTGGGCGCCCACAAAGCCGTACTGGCCAAAGTGCGCGAGGGCCAACCGATGTCGCAGGACGAGATCGACTACGCGAAGGAACTGGTGTCCGACGCCGGCTCACCGCTCGCCTACGCGATTCCCGCGCTGCTGTTCACGATGGGCTTCTTCTATGTGGTCGGCTGCATGTATGAACTGCAGGTCCACGGCGGCCATCCGTCATTCCGCACTTTCGTCGGCGGCATCCCGATGCTGACTTCGATGAACATCTTCGGCCAGCTGCATCGGGTGGCACGATTGAAGAAGCGCGTGCCCTAGCTACCGGGGGCCGAAAGCCTTTGCTGCCAAATCGATGTGGGCCGAGGCGGCGAGAATCTGGCTGCGGTTCTCGACGTGCAGTGCGGCCTGCAGGCTGGGGGCCTCGAGGTTGGCCCACAGCACCTGCTTGGTCGACTCGACACCGAATTTCCCGTAGCTGCACAGGGTTTCGGCGATGGCCAGGGCGTCAGCGACGACGTCGTCGTCCGACAGTCGCGAGACCAGGCCCAGGCGCAGTGCCTCGTCGGCCTCGACCGTCCGGGCCGTGAGAATCAGATCGAATGCCTGCCCGGCGCCGACGATCCGGGGAAGGGTGTAGCTCACCCCGATGTCGCAGCCGCCGATGCCCAGCTTGATGAACTGGGTGCAGAACCGTGCGCCGGGTCCCGCGATGCGGATGTCGGCGGCCAGCGCGATGGCGAAGCCGCCGCCGTATGCGGGCCCGTTGACCGCGGCGATCACCGGCTGGCGCAGATTCTGGATTCGGGTGGTCAGCTCGGCGATACGTTCCTGCCAGCGCATGCCCGAGCGCGGAAATTCCAGTCCGCCACCGGCTTCCGGGGGGTTGGGGTCGGAAAGGTCCAGGCCGGAACAGAATCCGCGGCCGGCGCCGGTGAGCACGACGACACGGCACTCGTTGTTCCGGTGGATCTCCTCGAGCGTGCTGTGCAGGGCCTCGACGAGTTCGAAATTCAGCGCGTTGAGTTTTTCCGGCCGGTTCAGCGTGAGGACGGCGATATCAGGGCGTGGATAGGCGAGCGACAGCGTTGTCATGCGCCTGACGTTAGCCGCTGTGCCACCCGGCCACGCCGACGGCGATCATGCGCAGCTGCTTGCGCGCGGTCCGCTTGACGTCGTCCAGTGCCTTGGCGTCGTTGGCGTCGTCGATGGATTCGGCGGTGGTCATCATCGTGTTGACGAACAGCCCGGCCACGATGTTCAGGTCCTCGGCGCTCCAGGTGGTGAGCCCGGGCAGCCGGCCCAGGTCGATCGCGAGCTCTGAGGTGATCAACCGGATTTCCGTGCGGATCGCATAGCGCAGCGCGGTGACACCGCTGTTGCGTTCACGGCTGATGAAGCGCCAGTGCTCGGGGCGTTCGGCGACGCTGTTGAACAGGATGTCGACCGAGGACTCGATGATGCGTTTGGGGTCGAGTTGGCCGGCGCGGCCACCACGGAGCATTTCCCGCAGGGCGCGGAACGACTCGTCGATCAGGACCAGGCCGAGGGCGTCCATGGTTTCGAAGTGCCGATAGAAGGCCGCCGGCACGATGCCGGCCTCGCGGGTGACCTCACGCAGGCTGAGCGCGCTGAAACTGTCCTCGTCGAGCAGCTTGAGGGCGGCCGCGATGATGGCGCGGCGGGTGGCTTCCTTGCGCTCTTCGCGAGAGAGGTTGTCCTGGACGCGAGAGCTTGATGAGCGGCTGGACCTCCGGTCGCGTGAACCAGGGGTACGACTGTTCACCGAACAAAGTTTACACAGCACACCGAAACCGCAGATGGATACAAATGTGTATGAGTTATGAGTACGGATGTTCACCGTGTGATCCGAGCAACAACCTGCACTTTAAGTCTTGACGCGAACGGTTGAAGTCGGTCACTGTGTACATATGTTCACCGAAACTTTGAGCCGCCGAGTACGGCGCTCCGCCCTGGTTGGCATCCTCACCGGCCCGCATGGCGTGGACCGGTACACCGAGGTTTTCGACCGCACCTGGACTGTCAACGATGCCCGCGCCAAGGTGGTCGCGGTCCGTCGGCAGACGCCGCGCAGTGTCACCCTGACCCTGCAGCCCAACGACGCCTGGCAGGGCTTCAAAGCCGGCCAGCACATCAACCTGACCGTCGAGATCGACGGCCGTCGCCGCACCCGGTGCTACTCGCCGGCCAACTCCGAGGGCAGCCCGGTCATCGAACTGACCGTCGGCCTGCACGACGGCGGCCTGGTCTCCACCCACCTGTTCGAGCACGCCGAGCCCGGCATGGTCGTCCACCTCGACTCCGTCGGCGGTGACTTCGTCCTCCCCGAGCAGCGCCCGCGCCGCATCCTGCTGGTCTCGGGCGGCAGCGGCATCACCCCGGTGCTGTCGATGCTGCGCACGCTGCGTGAGGAGAACTTCGACGGCGAGGTCGCGTTCCTCCACTACGCCCGCAACCCCGAAGAGGCCGCGTACGCCACCGAGCTGGCGGCGACACCCGGCGTGAAGGTGCTGCACAGCTACACCCGGTCCAACCGCGGCGACCTCAGCGGCCACTTCGGCCCGGATCACCTGGCCGCCGCCATGCCCAACCCCGATGCCGTGTTCGTCTGCGGCCCGCCGGCCTTGGTCGACGCGGTCAAGGACCTGCTGCCGGGCGCGCAGTCCGAGAGCTTCGTGCCCCCGGTCATCGCCGTCCCGACCGACGCCTCCGGCGGCAACGTCGCCTTCACCGGGAGCAAGGTCGACGTCGTCGATGACGGCCGCTCGATCCTCGAGCAGGCCGAGGCCGCCGGCCTGAACCCGACCAGCGGCTGCCGGATGGGCATCTGCCACACCTGCACCCGCAAGAAGATCAGCGGCCCCGTGAAGAACCTGATCACCGGCGCCGTCTCGACCGCGCCCGACGAAAACATCGAAATCTGCGTGACCGCCCCGTGCGGCGACGTCCAGATCGACCTCTAGACCACCCCACCAGCCCACACACTCAAAGGAGACGAACCATGGCTCAACGTCCCGCCCCCATGACCCCCGAGCAGTTCGACGAATTCGGCCGCGCGCTCGACACCATCCGCGAACGCCACCTCGCCGACCTCGGAGACCGCGACTCCGACTACATCCGCAACATCATCGCCATGCAGCGCAAGCTGGAGGTCGGTGGCCGCGCCCTGCTGTTCCTGCCGCCGGCCTGGCCCGTCGGCACCGTGATGCTCGGTCTGTCGAAAATCCTGGACAACATGGAGATCGGCCACAACGTCATGCACGGCCAGTACGACTGGATGGGTGACCCGGCGCTGCGCGGCCAGAACTTCGAATGGGATTCGGCCTGCCCGTCCAACCAGTGGCGACACTCGCACAACTACATGCACCACACCTACACCAACATCGTCGACATGGACCGCGACATCGGCTACGGCATCCTGCGGATGAGCGAGGACCAGAAGTGGAGCCCGTACTACCTGGGCAACCCGGTCTACGCCTTCCTGCTGATGGTGTTCTTCCAGTACGGCGTCGCGCTGCACGAGCTGGAGACCGAGCGCATCCGCAGCGGTGAAATCCGCCTGCGGGACAAGAAGGACATGCTGCGTGAGATGTGGGCGAAGGTCCGCAAGCAGACCGTCAAGGACTACGTGGCGTTCCCGCTGCTGGCCGGACCGTTCCTGCCGTTCGTGTTCGCCGGCAACATGACCGCCAACCTGATGCGCAACGTGTGGTCGTACGTGATCATCTTCTGCGGTCACTTCCCCGAGGGCACCCACGAGTTCACCATCGAGGAGACCAAGAGCGAGACCCGCGGCCAGTGGTACTACCGCCAGCTGCTGGGTTCGGCGAACCTGTCTGGCGGCAAGTGGTTCCACATCTTCAGCGGCAACCTGTCGTTCCAGATCGAGCACCACCTGTTCCCCGACATCCCGGCGCACCGTTACGCGGAAATCTCGCCCGAGGTCAAGGCACTGTGCGAGAAGTACGACCTGCCCTACAACAGCGGTCCGATCCACAAGCAGTTCTTCTCGGTGGTCAAGAAGATCTGCCGCCTGGCCCTCCCGGACTCATGGCTGACAAAGCGGGCACCAGAAGGTGATCCGGTCAGTGAGGTTGTTGAGGTCGCCGACGACGTCGAGGTTCTGGTGCCGGTTCCGGTCGCCTGATTCGATCAGCGTCCCGCACCTGCGACACGCCTGCCCGGCCCGGCCGTACACCCAGAGTTGACGGCCGGGTCGGGTATCGCCCGTTGTCGTGCGGTTCCATCGGTTTCTGTTCAACCACAACATGTCCCGGGCCCGCTGCGCCAGCCGCAGCGGGTCTTTCACTGTGCTGACCGGGGCGGTCGGGCGGCGGCCGACGATGAAGCACAGCTCATTGGCGTAGACGTTGCCGACGCCCGCGAGGTTGCGTTGGTCGAGTAGCGCTTCATGCAGCGCCCTGTCCGGGTCCTGGGTGAGGTTCTGGGCTGCCCGGTGTGGATCCCAGTCCGGGCCGAGAAGGTCCGGGCCGAGGTGTTTGACGGGTTCCTCGTCGTGGTCCCGTTTGAGGACTTCCAGGGTGCCGAGTTCTGAACCCACCGCTTGGATGTCCTTGGTTTCCAGGATGATTCTCGTCTTGTGGTCGGGCCGGCGGGGCCTGGTGTTGACCTGCCACTTGCCCTCCATCTTGAGATGCGAATGGATGCTGGCCTCGGCGGTCCGGATGAACAGGTGCTTGCCGCGGCTGATGACGTCCTCGACCGTCTGGCCGGTGAGGTCGACGGTGGCGAACTTCGGCACGCGAATGTCGCAGCGCGTCAGCGTCTTTCCCTGCAGCGCCTCGCGGAGGATCGCTGCGGTGTGAAAAACCGTGTCGCCTTCGGGCATCAGCGGATGTAGGCGTGGGCTCGGGTCAGCGCGCGTTCGGCATCGTGCGCGATCTTCTGGACCAGGGGAGTGGCCAGCTCCAGCTCATCGATGAGGTCGAGGGCCTCACCGGCCCAGATCGGCACGTAATCCATGTGCAGCTCGGCCACCTTGGTGCGGAACTCCTGCTGTGCCTTGGGATCCGCGTCGAGCTCGGCGTCGCGGTCCTGCCACTCGTCGGTGAAGACGCTGCGCACGGTACGCGCCGGATACTCGGCCGGCCAACGCGTTTCGACAGGGCGCGCGGCGATGTCGATGGCGCGGCCGCTGGTGGTGTCCGCCGCCTTCGCTTTCAGCATGACCTTGGACTCGGCGGCGCTGAGCAGGGACTCGTGGGTGGCCTCGAATCGGGTGCCGATCATGGCGCCCGCCGCGCCGAGGGTCAGCGCAGCCGCCAGGCCGCGGCCGTCTGCTATCCCACCGGCGGCAAGAACCGGGATGCCGTGCGCGATGTCGACGACCGCAGGCACGAACGGCAGCGTCGACCTGCCGCCGTGGTGGCCCCCGGCCTCCCGGCCCTGCGCGACCAGTACCTGGACTCCGGCGTCGAGCGCCTGCTTGGCCTCATCGAGGCTGTGCACCTGGGACAGCAGCGGGATGCCGGCGTCGTGGATGGCCTTGGCGAACGGGGCGGGGTCGCCGAACGACAAGATGATGGCGGCGGGCTGCTGCGCGATCACCCAGTCGATGATCTCCGGGTTCACCGCCCAGGTGAGTAGGCCGACGCCCCAGGGCTTTTCGGTGCCCTGCTTGGCCAGCTGGCATTCAGCGGCGAGCATCGTGAGGTCACCGCGGCCGCCGCCGATCAGGCCCAGCCCGCCACCTTCCGATACCGCGGCTGCCAGCCGGCCACCGGATACGTCGCCCATCGGGGCCAGGACGATCGGGTGGTCGATGCCGAACAGTTCCGTCAGCGGGGTGTGCAGGGGCATGGCTTCACTCTAGGAGCCCGGCATGAATGGGTCCGGCGGCCGCGGAAGTTGACCTTGCCCCCGGCGGCAATGTTTACCCTCTGGGCTGAGGACATTGACCATGCAGATTTCTGAGCTGGCCCGGCTGACGGGCGCGTCGACCAAGGCCGTGCGGTACTACGAGGACCTCGGCCTCCTGGTGCCGTCGCGTCTGCCCAATGGCTACCGGGATTACACCGAAGAGGACGTGCAGATCGTCAGCGAGGTGCGTGCGCTCGCCGCGGTCGGCATCGCCCCATCGAAGGCCGGGCCGTTCATCGACTGCCTTCGTCATGGCCACGAACACAGCGACGAGTGCCCCGAGTCGCTTGCGGCGTATCGGGACAGCATCGCGGTCCTCGACGAGACCATCGCGTCGCTGACACAGCGGCGGCAGGACCTCGCGGCGCGGCTCGACGCCGCCGCGTGCCGAGCATTCGACAAGAAGGATGAACTGTTGACAGATTTCACGACGCTCCCCGCCGGCCTGCCCGTTCCCGAAAACGACGGTGCGGCTGATCATCTGGTCGGGCTGCCGGTCCCGGACATCACGCTGAGGTCGAGCGGCGGTGGTGACGTCCAGCTGCGTCAGCTGCCGGCGGGCCGGACGATTCTGTACCTGTATCCGCTGACCGGCCGTCCCGGTGCCGACCTCCCCGCGGGCTGGGACGCGATTCCCGGGGCTCGGGGATGTTCCACCGAGGCGTGCGACTTCCGCGACCATTTCGCCGAGCTGAAAGCCGCTGGGGCGAGCCAGGTCTGGGGACTGTCCAGCCAGGATGTCGACTACCAGGCCGAAGTGGTGCGGCGGCTGCGGCTGCCGTTCCACATGTTGTCGGACGAGACGTTCGCGCTGGCCGACGCGCTGCGGCTCCCGACCTTCGCCGCAGACAAGCATCCTCGGCTCTACACCCGCCTCACGCTGGTGATCCGGGACAGCCGGATCGAGCACGTCTTCTATCCGATCTTCCCGCCGAACACCCACGCGCAGCAGGTGCTCGACTGGCTGCGCCGAGCGTGAACCCGATCGTCGACTTTCTCGAGATCCGCGCGATCACGTTCACGTTCGACGTACGCTCGGCTCGACATCGAGCGGGAGACGGTTGATGACAGAAGCATTTGTGCTTGGTGGTGTCCGCACTCCATTTGCGCGGTACGGCAGTTCGCTGTCGCACATCCGCACCGACGACCTCCTCGGCATGACGATGAAGGGCGCGTGCGAACGCGTCGGCGTCGAGCTCGGAGCCATCGAGGACGTCGTCGCCGGCTGTGTGAATCCGGTGCACGAGGGGATGGGTGACGTCGCCCGCTGGGCGGCGCTCGCCGCGGGCTTCCCGGACACCGTGGCCGGGACGACGATCAACCGGTTCTGCGGGTCGTCGCTGAGCGCCACGATCAACGTCGCGCACGCAATCCGGGCCGGCGATCTGGGCGTGGGGATGGCCTGCGGCGTCGAGTCGATGTCGCGATCGGGCTGGGCCTACATGAAAGGCGACGCGCCGTTCGCACCGCGCGGGCCGGTCATCCTGCTCGACACCATGTGGGCCGGTGCCGGTGGTCCACCCAACCCCGCGCTGCTGGCGCGCAACGCGTACATCAGCATGATCGAGACCGCGCAAAAGGTCGCCGATCGCTACGGTCTGACGCGCGAGGAGATCGACGCCTTCGCGCTGCGCACGCAGCGAAATGCCAAGGCGGCCCGCGATTCCGGGCGCCTGGCCAAGGAGATCATGCCGGTCGAGATCGCCGCGACGAAGAAGTCGCCCGTGCGGCTTTTCGAGCACGACGAGTTCATCCGCGACGAGACCACGGCCGAGCAGCTGGCGGCGCTGCGCCCGCAGCCGGGAACCACGCAGATGACCGCGGCCAACTCGACACCACTCACCGATGGCGCCAGCGCGCTGGTGCTGGCGTCGGGGGAGCGCGCGGCGGAACTCGGCGTCGAGCCGTTGGCGCGGGTGGTGTCCTCGGCGGTGTACGGGATCGACCCGCTGTTCATGGGTCTCGCACCGGCGTGGGCGCTGCCCCTGGCCATCAAACGTGCCGGGCTGAGGCCCGAACAGATCGATGTCTGGGAGGTCCACGAGGCGTTCAGCGCGCAGGCCCTCGGGGTGTTGCGGGAGCTGCCGAATCAGCTCGACGGGTTCGTCGTGCCCGACGAGAAGCTCACGCCCAATGGCGGTGCCGTGGCGATCGGTCACCCGTTCGGCGCCACCGGGGCCCGGTACGTCCTGACCCTGGCCACCGAACTGCGCGAGCGCAACGCCCGGTACGGGGCCATCGGCGTCTGCGTCGGATCAGGTCAGGGCGTCGCGATTGTGATCGAAAACCCTTCTGCTGCCTGAGTTTTCTAGTCCTCGCAGGTCGGCAACGATGCCACCATGGCTTCCCAGGGTTTCCGGACGTGCTCGCACACGGCTCCGGTCTGCGTCAGAACCGTCACGCAGTGGCGGCTGTGGTCGTACAGCTCGATCGCTGACGTCGGCCCGGATATGCCATGCGCGCGGGTCACCCAGCATTCCGAAAGCTGCACGGGGTCAACGGCATATCGTGCTGCCCCGAATATCACCGCGAAATGTTGGTTCGCCCCATCTGCCATCGACGCCCGGCCGCGGTGTAGCTGCACGCACCCGCCGCCGCGCACAGCGACCGTGAAACCCAGCCCCTCGGACACCAGATACGCCAAGAGGTGAGGAACCACTGCAGGAACGATCCGCCGGGCGCCCTGAAATGGAAGCACCTGGTAGCGCGCGTGCGACAGATCGTCGAGATGGTCGAGTTGATCGGTGTCGGCCCAGTTGACGGCACCCCAGTCGACCGGCGACACAGGCTCTGATGCGTCGGCCGGTGTAGTCGAGAGTGCCTCCACCACAAGCTGGTCCGTCAACGGTGTCAGATAGGCGCGGTGCGTGCCGAAGTCGTCGAGCAGTGTCAGTGCCCGCGAGGTCCGGTACCCGACCACACTGGGCGAGATCCGTAGTCCGATCCGATCCTCGTTGTACACGAGCGCTTCACCGGGGTGCGCGACCGCGCCATACTCGCCGGTCTGCGACAGTAGCGCAGCATCATTGGCGGTCACCGAGACCACCGTGCCCAGCGCGGGCAGCGCTTCGGCCAGTGCGCGGCTGCCGGCCGCAAGCCGCCCCGCGGGGCAGTTCGGGCATCGTCGACCGTCAGTACACATCGCGCACGTACCGCTTCTCGCGTTTGAGTTCGTTGACGTAGTCAGTGGCGGCGTCATGATCGAGTCCGCCGTGTTCGGCGACCACATCGTGCAGAGCCTGGTCGACGTCTTTGGCCATCCGTAACGCGTCGCCACAGACGTAGAAGTGGCCACCGTCCTGGAGCCAGCCGAACAGTTCTTTGCCGTTTTCGCGCATCCGGTGCTGCACATAGACCTTCTCGCGCTGATCGCGCGAGAACGCCAGGTCCAGTCGGTCCAGAAGGCCGGAGGCCTGCCACGCCGTCAGTTCGTCTTCGTAGACGTAGTCGTCCGCGCGATGCTGGTCGCCGAAGAACAGCCAGTTGCGGCCGCCGGCACCGCGCTTTTCGCGTTCTTGCAGGAACGCCCGGAATGGTGCGATGCCGGTGCCGGGACCGACCATGATCATCGGCACGTCGTTATCGGCTGGTACCCGGAACGACTTGTTCGGTTGCAGGAAGATTTTCGCCGTCTCGCTGCGGTCGGCCAGGAACGTCGAGCACACGCCGCCGCGCATGCGCCCACCCATTTCGTAGCGCACGCTGGCCACCGTCAGATGGATCCGATCAGGATGCGCGAGCGCACTCGATGAGATCGAATACGCCCGGTGCTGAAGGGGTTTGAGCAATCCGACGAATTCTTCGACGCTCAGGTCGTCGCCGGCGATGCGCAGCACGTCGAGGATGTCCTTACCCCACAGCCAGCGGTCCAGTCTCTCCTTCACACCGCCACGCAGCACGTGCGACAGTTCTTCGTTTTCGGCACGGCTTTCCACCTCGCCGAGCAAATCTTTTGATGGAGAACTGATTTCGTAGCGATTCCCAAGGAGCTCGCTCAGCGGCTCGCCGTCGACCATCGTGTCGACGGACACCCGGAAATGCTCGGCGATGGCCTGCACCAGAGCAGGATTGTTCTGCGGCAGCACAGCCAGCGCGTCACCGGCCTCGTATTCGATACCGCTGTCCGCCAAGGCGAATTCGTAATGCCGGATCTCCTTGTCCGAACCCGAGCCCGACAGCAAGCGGTTGACCGCCAACGCCGCGACGAACGGGTTCTTCCGCGTCCATCCGGAGCGCGCGACCGCACTGGGCGGCGGCGCCGACGGCCGCCCACTGGCACCGGATGTCGGCACCAGCGCCATCAGTGCACTCTGGATCCAGTCGGCGGCCTGTGCCTCGTAGTCGACGTCGCAGTCGGTGCGCGGGACGACGCGGGTCGCGCCGAGTTGCTCCAGGCGCATGTCGAACAGCTTGCCGGCCTGGCAGAAGCCGTCATAGCCGGTGTCGCCGAGGGCCAGCACACCGAACGAGACACCCTCCAACCGCGGTGCCGTCGACGCCGACAGCGCCTCCCAGAACAATTCGGCATTGTCGGGCATCTCGCCCTCGCCATAGGTCGAGGTGACGATCAGCACGAACTTCAGGCCGGCGAACTCGCCCAGTTCGATCTCGTCGAGTCCGCTGACCTTGACGTCGAAACCCTGTGACTTGGCCGCTGCCGCAGCATCATTGGCGACACCCTCGGCGTTGCCCGTCTGGGTTCCGTACAGGATACGCAGCTGCGGAAGCGAGGCCGGTTGGTCACCGACGACCACGGGCGGCGGGGCAGCGACATTGATCGCCAGTCGGGAATGCAGACCGGCCAGGAAGCCGGAGATCCAGGCACGCTGGTCTCCGCTGAACGGGGCGTCTTCGGGAATGTAGGCGATCTTCACTGTGCGCTCTCCAGGGAGTCGAACGAGGCGGCGACATCCGGGACGGATTGTGCGGCAAACAGTTCCTCGAAGGACGGCAGTCGGCCGATCTTCTCGACGTTCTTCGCATCTTGGTACAGGATCCAGCCGTAGGTGCCGGGACTGTCCATGGACAGCACATTGCGTTGGGCCAGCGCCTCCTTGTAGTCGTTGATCCGCTTGTTGGCGACGAACACCGCGAGGTCCTCGTCGCTGAACCCGTCGATGGCCTCGCGGGCGTAGCGCTGCAGTTTCTGGATGAGGAAGAAATCCTCGGTGAGCACCAGGTTGCGCACAGTCTTTCCGATCCGTGGATCGGCCACGTCAGCCATCCCGGGGGTGCGGGACAAGGCGAGTTGCTGAGCCATGTGCAGCACCGTGTAGGTGTTGAGCAGCGCGTACATCTCCTCGGTGTCGGTATCGCCGTAACCGGGTACCGCACCGCCGAGCACTGTTTCGCCGTTGCGGTAGGACCGCTTGAATTTGGCCACTTGGTAGCCGGCGAGCGCAGTGGCCAGTTCGTCGAGCAGTTCCTTGCGGGTCTTGGCCGCCAGGATTGCGTCGGCGTCCTGGTACAGCAGCAGTGCCCGCGGCATGGCGTACACCACGTGCTGGCGGGTGACGTGCCAATCGTCAAGCAGCCGCCGCGCTTTCGCCGAACCGGTGGCCTCAGCATGCCACTGCAGCAGAGTCAGTGCCGTCGCTTCGTGAAACGGCGCCTCCGATATCGGGGCGACGACCACCGAGTCGGCACTGACCTTCGAGGGCAGCTGACCGTCGGGGTCGAACTGGTAGAGGAATCCGCCACTCATGCCATTGGCGACACCCTTGCCGAACTCGCCGATGTTGAACACCGCACCGTTGGTCATGTACTCGCAGAGGAATTCGCCGACGCCTTCGACCACTGCCGTGGCGCCGGAGTTACGCACGGCGAACCGGTCACCGGCCTCACCTGCGACGAACAGCCGGCCGCCCGATGCGCCGAACAAGGCGAAGTTACCGATCAGCACGTTGCCGCCGGGCTCTTCCGATCCGCCGCCGGGGGACAGCACCGCAATGGTGCCGCCACAGGCGCTCTTGCCGACGCCGTCGTTGCAAGTTCCGGTGTGCGTCAACAGCATTCCGTCGTTGCAGAACGCGCCGTAGCTCTGTCCGGCCGATCCGGACGTCGTGATGACGACGCTGTCCGGCTTCAGGAAGCGGCGGCCGCGGTCGTCGGTCGCCACCGCCGGACCATCGGCACCCTCGTGGTTGAGCATGCGTTCGATGTCGATCGCCAGCTGTCCGCCGACGCTCTTGTTCCGGTTGGTCAGCGTCACCGGTTCCATCGCGACTCCGGCCAGGTCGAGCTGGGCCAGGAACGAGTCGTCGACGGAGTAGTCCCGTTCCATGTAGATCGGGTCTTCGGGGACGAAACCCTCTGCGGGGGCGAGCATTGCCCGCAGATCGAGTTGGCCGATACTCGACGGGTGATCCAGCAGGTGCAGCAGGTCGCTGCGGCCGCGGGCATGCTGCAATGACGGCAGCCCGAGCGTGGCGAGAATTTCGCGGACTTCATGGGAGATGTTGAGCAGGTACTGCGCCAAGGCACGAGGATCGCCCTCGAACGCCTCGGCGTTGGTGGTCAGGCCTGCCGGGCATTTGATATTGCAGTTCTTTGCCATGACGCACTTGAGCATCATCAGGGCGGTGGTGCCGAACTCGTAGCTGTCCGCTCCGAGTAGCGCCGATTTGATCACGTCACTGGCGGTTTGGTGCGCGCCTGAACATCGCAGGACGACTTTCTGCCGAATCCCGTTGGCCACCAGGGCCTGATGCACTTCGGCGACGCCGATCTCCGCCGAGCGGCCCGCGTATTTGAGGCTCGTGACGGCGGCCGCGCCGGTGCCACCGGTGTTGCCGGCCACGTTGATGACGTCTGCGCCGGCCTTGGCGACACCGGCGGCGATGATTCCGATGCCTTCACTCGACACCAGCTTGACGATCACCCGCACGCGTGCGGCCTTGCAGTCGTGGATCAGCTGTGCCAGGTCCTCGATCGAATACGTGTCGTGGTGCGGCGGTGGCGACACCAGCTCGACGCCGGGGGTGCCGCCACGGGCGGCCGCGATCTGTACCGTCACCTTGGGGGCCGGAAGCTGGCCGCCCTCACCGGGTTTGGCGCCCTGCCCGATCTTGATCTCCAGCTCGCGGAGCATCGGATCGGCCAGATAGCCGGCCCACACGCCGAAGCGGCCCGAGGCGAACTGCTTGATGCGGGAGCCGCGGATGGTGCCGTAGCGGCTGATGTGCTCGCCGCCCTCACCGCAGTTCGACAGACCGCCCACCATGTTGGTGCCGTGCGCGACGGCCTCGTGGGCGTTCGCCACCAGCGCACCGTGGCTCATGGCGCCGGAGGTGAGCGTGGCCGCGATCTCATCGGCCGGTTGGACCGAATCCAGCGGAATCGCTTCCGGCGCGGTCTGCGTCATTCCCAGGAAATGCCGAGCTCTCGCACGAGCGACGAGCCACAGCCGGTCGTCGTCGATCCGGTGGTCGATGATTTCCTCACCGAACCGCTGCACCAACGAGTCCGCCAGTGCCTGCAGTCGCTCCGGTGAGTGGCTCAGCCGGATTGTGAACTCGTCTCCCATCCGCTCTACCGTCAGACCGCGCACCAGGTAGGAGTTGTTGCCGAAGCGAGCGAACTTGCCCATCTCGGAACGGAATTCGTCCGCCGTGGTGGCGAAGGTGACGTCGGCAGGGAACGCCAGCACGTCGCGCAGAGCTGCAGGCCGGCGGGCACGTTCGTCGTTCATGGCGAACACGAAACTGCGGTAGCCGGGAGTGATGTCGAAGCTGTTGATGGCTCGCGGCGTCAGTTCCTCGAAGCTGTTGTTGCGGTAGGCCTCGTCGTTCAGACCGAATGCACCTTCGAGTTGGTTCAATGGCAGCGTTCGCAGGAACACCGGGTCGGCCATGTCGGCATTCTTGGGCCGCGCAGCGTCGTCGAACGCGATGGATTCCTCGGTCATGTCGACGAATCCCCGCACGGCCGTGGTGCCGTACGAGTGCCCGGCGCCTTCCGCCCGTTCCTTGAACAGGCCGAGCAGCGGCACGTCTTTCTCGGTGCTGACCTGCAGGGCGCGGTTATGCCACTCAGCCGAGGTGTCGGACAGCGTACGGAATCCGACGCCGCCGACGACCGCGGTGACGTTCGGAAAGTACTTGCGGAGCACCGGCCCTGCGGTGTCGAGGTAGTTGGGCTCGAAAAACTCACCGCCGATGTAACTTTCGACGGTGCACAGGCCGACGCGGCCCATGGTCTTCATCAACGACTTCTCCGCGGCCTTGGCGAAACGCTTGTAGGCGGCGGCAACCGATTGCTCGTCGGGGCCGAACTTCTCCTCGGCGCGCATCTGCACCGTCAGCGGATACACCGCGGACGCGCCGAACCCGAGCACCGTCGCGATGTGATGCGACGACGCCAGCTGTCCGCTCTCGGCGATCAGCGACACCCGCAGCCGCAGGCCTTCTTCGATGAGCCGCTGGTTGATGGCCGAGACCACGATGGTGAGAGGCATCGGCGCCCGGGCACTTTCGACGTGACGGTCGGAGATGACGGCGATGCCGCCCGACTCGCGCGCGAACGCTTCGACCTCATCGCACAGCTTGTCGATCGCGTGCACCAGAACGTCGGCGTTGTACTGCCCGCCATCGAGGGCCACTCGGTACCGCATGCCGAATACCCGCACCGGGGTGTGGCTCTGGTCTCGGATCATCAGCATGTCCAGGTGCGACAGGATCGGAGACGGGATGACGATCTGCGGCGCCGGTGTGCCGCCGCTACCCGGCTTGGCGCCGAGTGCCACCCGCAGCGTCATGCCGTCGGCTTCACGGATGCTGTCCAGCGGCGGATTGGTGACCTGAGCGAACCGCTGCGAGAAATACCGGGCAATGCCGCCTTCGTGATTGGACAGCGCGTTGATCGCGGCGCCGTAACCCATCGCGGAGATCTTCTCCTGCCCGGTGGCCAGCATCGGGTCCATCAGGAACTTGAAATCTTCCTGGCTCATGGAATAGGCGACGTAGCGCTGATAGCGGTTCAGGTCGCCGTTGTAGCGGGCGGGGGAGAGCTGGCTTTCCGGCGGCACCGCGGGCAGGTCGGCCAGGTTGACCCGGGCCCGCGCCAGCATTTCGGGGTAATCATGTTGTGCAGCAAGTATTTCCAGGGCTTCGGTAGAACCGTACGACCGCTGCTCTTTGTGGTCGTAGTACAGCATTCCGCCGGCTTCGATGCGGCCCCGTTTGATCACTTCCTCCGGCGGGAAGTACACCTGCCCTGCTTCGGACATGACGCCCAGATATTCGGCGGTCTCCACGGTGCGCAGCGGGCGCAGTCCCAAGCGGTCGAGGCGCGCGCCGATGAACCGGTCGTCGCCGAAGATCAGTGCGGCAGGACCGTCGTTCTTCTCCTCGTAGAGGCTGAAGTACTCGAGCATGGCGCGGACCTCAGGCGACAGTGTGGTGTCGTTCTCCCATGCCGGGGGCATCATGGCGACCACGGCCGTGACGAGGTCCAGTTCGTCCTCGAGCACCCGGTGCTGCAGCGTCTGGTCGAGCCGGCAGCTGTCCGATTGTCCGGCGGGACGGATGATGGCGCGGTTGTGGGCCCGGGCGATCGCGTTGTCGGAGAGCCGGTTCTTCTTGTCGGTGTTGAGCTCGCCGTTGTGGGCCATCAACCGGAACGGCTGGGCCATGGTGGCATTGGGCGCGGTGTTGGTGGAGAAGCGGGTGTGGAAGAACATGGAGTGCACCTCCATCCGCGGATCGGACAGATCGCGGAAGTAGGGCACCACCTCGTTCGAGTTGAGCCGGCCCTTGAGCACCTGCGTGCGCGCGCTCAACGAAAGCGGGTACAGGCCAAGCAGTTCGGGGCGGGTGTAGGCGATCGCCTCGATGGCCATGAGGGCATCGTGGATCTTGCGATCCGAATCCGACAGGAACACCCACTGCCGGATGGGGAGCTGATACTTCGTCGCGGCGGCCCTGATTGCGGAATCATCCACGGGGACATCGCGCTTGAGCAGAATTTCGAAACCCTGGTCAAGGAGTGCCTTCTCGATGACCGCCTCGGCCTCGTCATGGTGGGCGGGATCATTCGGCAGGAAGAAGTTGCCCACGCCGAACTGGCCGAGGCGTAGGTCGGACCGATTGGTGAGTTCGGCGAAGAATCGCAGTGACAGATCGAGGTTGACGCCCGCGCCGTCGCCCACGCCTTCGGAGGACATGCCGCCGCGGTGCGGTACGGCGCACAACGCCTCGTGGAGTTTGCGGATGACGTCGTGAGTCTGGACGCCGTCCTTCCGGGTCAAGAAGCCGACACCGCAACTGCTCTTGTCCTGATCCGGGTCGTACAGTCCGGGCAATCGCGTCTCCTCAAACCCTTCAGCCGCATACCGGCGTGTCCCGTGGGTTCTCGTCGTTGAGCGACCCGCCATGGCCGACGCGGCCAGGCCGGCAGCCGACGCAATCAACCAGCTTAGCCTAACCTAACTAGATGGTAGGTGGACTGGCGGCGACGCTCGTCACATCGACCGGCGTGTGAACGCCGGCCGATGATTTCCGAGCTCATCACATCGTAAGCAGTGGACCGTGAGCGTGCAGGATCTAGAGAGATCTAACTCCACCCATCGGATCAGCGCAGCCGCAGACCCCGCGGCGTCCGGGAGAAACCGGCGTCGGCCAGCGCGGCGTGGACCTCGGCCTGCGCGGCGTCGGGGGTGGGAGCCAATACCGCCTCCCCGTTGACCTTCTCGATCAACAGCGACTGCAGTCGCCCGGTGCTCACCAGCTCTGCCAGCGCACCGGCCGCCGCGCGTTGTTGTTCCGGCGTGGCGCCGAACGACAACAACGACTTTCCGCCCCGCTCGAGGAACCACACCAACTCGCCGTCGACCAACGCCACCAGTGCGCCCGCCTTGCGGCCCGGTCGATGCCCGGCGGCGTCGGGCCACGGCAGGGCGACGCCGTAGGGATTGCCCGGGTCGGTGGCGGCGAGCACGATGGCGGTGTAGTCGGGGCTGCTCTGGTCGACGCTGTCGAGATAGTTGCGCAACCGGTCCACCGTCGAGGCCACCGCGAACTGCGCGCCACCAAGGGATTCGATGAAATACCCGCGCTGGCAGCGCCCGGCCTCCTCGAACGCCGTCAGCACTTTGTACAGCGTGGCGAATCCGCCGGGCAGGCCGTCGGCCGCGCCGCGGGTGACGACGCCGTAGCGGCCCAGCAGCAGCTCGGCCTGAAAGTGTGCCCGCGTCGTGGATTCCGGCTCGGCGGGCGGCAGGGCCGACCACCGGCCGGCGACCGTCGGGTCGACGGTGCGGGCCTGTGGCCGGGCGACGCTGTAGCGGCTGAGCCGGGGCGGGCGCTGCTGCCGCTGCCGGTGCGATCCTCCGGGTTTGCGCCCCGCGTTGCCGAGGAGCGCCCGGACGGGGGCGAAAGTGTCGCCGGTGACCCAGCCGGCCCAGATCAGTTCCCACAGCGCCTGTTTCGCGTCGGTGCTGTCCTCTGCGGCCAGCTGCCGGAAAAAGTAGGCGCCGCCGTTGCTGAGCGTGTCCAGGAGTTCGCGGTGCGTGTCGGTGAACTCGATCTCCGTACCCGGCGCCAGCGACAGCGGCGCGGTGTCGGCCCGGTGGAAGACGACCCAGCCGTCGTTGGCGCCGATCTGGCCGGCACCTGACCAGGTGACCTCACCGGAGGCCAGCAGTTCGTCGAGCATCGCCGGTTGGTAGTCCGACACCCGCTGACCGAACACCAGCGGTTCGACGGCGGATGCCGGAATCGGCACGCCGGCAAGCTGTTCGATGACCGATGCCAGGCCGTCGATGCCGCGCGCATCGCCGAACTGCTGCCAGGCCGGCAGGAACCGGGCGTACGCGGCGGTGCTCACCGGCTCGATCTGGGCCCGCAGCGCGGCCAGCGACCGGCGCCGCAGAATCTTCAGCACCGTGGCGTCACACCATTGCTGGTCGACGCTGTCCGGCAGATCGGTGAACTCACCGCGAATGAGCTTGCCGTCCAGCACCATCCGGCTCAGGGCATCGGCAGTCACCCGGTGACCGAGGCCGAACCGGGCCGCCGCCTGGGTTGTCGTGAACGGCCCGTTGGTTCTGGCGTAGCGGCCGAGCAGTTCGCCCAGCGGGTCGGTCACCGCGGCAGTGAAACTGGCCGGCACGCCGACCGGCACCGCGACGCCGAGACCGTCGCGCAGCAGGCCCATGTCCTCGACGGCGGCCCACCAGCTCTGGCCGGCGAACGTCACCGCCACGGCGCGCTTGGCGGCCTGCAGCGTGGCGCACCAGGCCTCGACATCGCTTGCGGTGCACCGCTGCCGGAGTTCCTCGGTGCTCAGTGGCCCGAGCAACCGCAGCAGGTCGGCGATGCCCTCGGCGTCACGGGCGGCACGGTCTTCCGTCAGGTGCTGCAACTGCCGGATGGTGGCGGTGACGACGTCGGGGTCGAGCAGTTCGCGCAGTTCGACGTGGCCCAGCAGCTCGGCCAGCAGCGTGGCGTCCAACGACAGTGCGGCAGCACGACGTTCGGCGAGCGGGCTGTCGCCCTCGTACATGAACGCGCCGACGTAACCGAACAGCAGCGACGCGGCGAACGGCGACGGCGTGGCGGTCTGCACGTCGAGCACCCGGATCCGGCGTTGTGCGACACGGCGCATCAACTCGATGAGCATCGGGACGTCGTAGACATCCTGCAGGCATTCCCGCACGGTCTCCAGCACGATCGGGAAATCCGGGTACTTGCGGGCGATGTCCAGCAGCTGCGCGGCCCGCTGTCGCTGGTGCCACAGCGGCGACCGCTTGCCGGGATGGCGCCGCGGCAGCAGCAGCGCCCGTGCCGCGCATTCGCGGAAACGCGATGCGAAGAGTGCCGACCCGCCGACCTCGGCGGTGACGATGGGCTCGATCTCGTCGGCCTCGAACACGAAAATGTCGGCGCCGGGCGGGTTTTCCCCGGTGTCGGGCAGGCGCAGCACGATGCCGTCGTCGGACGCGGTGGGCTTCTCGTCGATGCCGTACCGCTCCATGATCCGTCGACCCACCGCCAGCGCCAGCGGCCCGTGCACCCGCAGCCCGTAAGGCGAATGCAGGACGATCCGCCAGTCACCGAGCTCATCGCGGAACCGTTCCACCACGAACGTGGTGTCGGTGGGTACCGTGCCGGTGGCCTGCCGTTGCTCGTCGAGCAGCTGCCACAGGTTGTCGGTGGCGTAGTCGTTGAAACCCATTGTGCTGCAGTACTCGTCGAACTCGGCGCGCGGCAGCCCGGCGAGCTTGCCGGTGAACGCGCCGATGGCCGCGCCCAGCTCAGCGGGACGGCCGACGGCGTCGCCGCGCCAGAACGGCAACCGCGCGGGCTGGCCGGGCGCGGGCAGCACCAGCACCCGGTCGTGGGTGATCTCGGTGATCCGCCAGCTGGTGGCGCCCAGGGAGATGACGTCGCCGGGCCGCGACTCGTAGACCATCTCCTCATCGAGTTCGCCTACCCGCGAAGGCTTTTCGTCACCCGTGGCCAGGTAGACGGTGAACATGCCGCGGTCCGGGATCGCACCGCCGGACGTGACGGCCAGCCGCTGCGCGCCGGGCCGGGCGGTCAGGGTGCCGGTGTCGCGGTCGTAGACCAGGCGCGGCCGCAGCTCGGCGAACTCGGTCGAAGGGTACTTGCCGGCCAACAGGTCGAGCGTCGCCTCGAAGGCGCTGCGCGGCAGCGCGGCGAACGGCGCGCTGCGGCGGACGGCGTCGAACCAGCGGTCGGCATCGAGTGGCTCGAGGGCGGCCGCCGCGACGGTGTGCTGGGCCAGCACGTCGAGGGGATTGGTGGGTACCTGCAGGGTCTCGATCTCGCCGGCGCGCATCCGCTGCACGGTGACGGCGCAGTCGATGAGATCGGTCCGGTGCTTGGGCAGCAGGACGCCCTCGGAGATCTCGCCGACCTGGTGGCCGGCGCGCCCGATGCGCTGCAGACCACTGGCCACCGACGGCGGCGCCTCGACCTGGATGACCAGATCGACCGCACCCATGTCGATGCCGAGTTCCAGGCTCGACGTGGCGACGACGGCCTTGAGGCGGCCGCTCTTGAGGTCGTCCTCGACCTGCGCCCGCGCCTCCTTGCTGACCGAGCCATGGTGGGCCTTGGCGAGCAGGCTCGGCGCACCGAAGGTTTGCCCGCTGGCCATGATGGTGGCCGGCGCGCCCCCGCCGATCTGTGGGTTTCGCTCATTGGGCAGCTCGATGCCGGACCGCGCGGCGTGAATCTCGTTGAGCCGCGCGGTGAGCCGTTCGGCCAGCCGCCGGGAGTTGGCGAACACCAGCGACGAATTGTGCGACTCGATCAGGTCGACGATGCGTTCCTCGACATCGGGCCAGATGGTGCCGCCGTCGAGGTTGGCCATGTCGGGCACCGGTACCTCGACGCTCAGGTCGAAGGTCTTGGCGGCCGGTGGTTTGACGATGGTGGTGGGCGCGGCTCCCGACAGGAAGCGGGCGACCTCCTCGGGTGGCTTGACGGTCGCGGACAGGCCGATGCGTTGGGCCGGCTGGTCGAGCAGCTCGTCGAGGCGTTCCAGCGACAGGGCGAGGTGCGCGCCGCGTTTGGTCGCCGCGACGGCGTGCACCTCGTCGACGATGACGGTCCGCACCGTCGCCAGCGTCTCGCGGGCCGCCGACGTCAGCATCAGGAACAGCGACTCGGGTGTGGTGATCAGGATGTCCGGCGGCGTCGCGATCAGCTGGCGCCGCTGCGCGGGAGAGGTGTCACCCGACCGCACGCCGACGGTGATGCCGGGCGCCGGTGCGCCCACCCGCTCGGCCACCCGCGTGATGCCGGTGAGCGGCGTGGACAGGTTGCGCTCGACGTCGACCGCGAGGGCCTTCAGCGGCGAGACGTAGAGGACTTTTGTGCCCTTGGCGCCGTTGGTGTTGGCGGGCTGCTGTGCCAGCTGGTCGATGGCCCAGAGGAACGCCGCCAGCGTCTTGCCGGACCCGGTCGGGGCGATGACCAGCGTGTTGTGGCCGTCGGCGATGGCCTGCCAGGCCTGCTCCTGGGCCGGGGTGGGCGTGCTGAAGGCAGCCGCGAACCACTCCCGGGTCAGGTCACTGAACCTGTCGAGTGGATTCACGTGTCCATACTGCCCGGCGGGTCTGACATGCCTGAGGGATTTGTGCACGAAAATCCGCGGTCAGCGCGGAAAATCGTGCACAAATCGCAGGTCAGAGGGTCCGCTGGTACCGCCGCATGCCGGCGATCCAGCGGTCGTAGTCGGCGCCCTTGTGGCGGTACATCTCCAGTACCTCGGGGTGCGGGAGGACCAGGAACGTGCCGTCCTGTACGGCCTGGACGACGAGGGCCGCGACACCATCGGGCCTGACGACGTTGCCCGCGTGGGTCACGGCGTTGCCGGCCACGCGGATCGCGGCGTCGGGGGAGTCGGTCATGCCGCGCAGCAGGGGCGTGTCGACGCCCATCGGGCAGACGCAGCTGACGCCGATGCCCTGGTCGCCGTAGGTGATGGTCAGCCACTCCGCGAACCCGACGGCGGCGTGCTTGGTGACGCTGTACCCGGCCGCGCCGAGCTGGGTGAGCAGGCCGGCGGCCGAGGCCACCGCGACGAAGTGTCCGCCGCCGCGCTCAACCCATTCCGGCACAACGGCTTTGGCGGCCCGGATGTGCGCGCGCAGGTTGATGTCGATGATGCGGTCCCACGCGGCTTCGTCGTCGCCCAGCCCGGGTTCGCCGGTGATGCCGGCGTTGGCGACGTAGATGTCGACGGGTCCGTAGGTCGCGCGGGCGGCGTCGAGCAGCGTCGCGATGCCGTCGACCGACGACGCGTCCGCGCCGATGCCGACACCGCCGTAGCCCGCGGCCGTCTCGGCGGCGGCTTCGGCATTGATGTCGCCGGCCACGACCGATGCGCCCGCGGCCGCCAGTGCCGTCGCGATGGACCTGCCGATGCCCGAGCCCGCTCCGGTGACGACAGCCACCGCACCTTCGATCTTCACGGGCTCATGTCTACCTCAGCCGAATTGGACGCCTTGAGCCAGCGGCAGCTCGGATGAGTAGTTGACGGTGTTGGTGGCCCGGCGCATGTACGCCTTCCAGGAATCGGAGCCGGATTCGCGGCCGCCACCGGTCTGCTTCTCGCCGCCGAACGCGCCGCCGATCTCCGCACCCGACGTGCCGATGTTGACGTTGGCGATGCCGCAGTCCGACCCGTCGGCGGCCATGAAGCGTTCGGCCTCCCGGATGTCGGTGGTGAAGATCGCCGACGAAAGGCCCTGCGGCACCGCGTTGTTCAGCGCGATGGCTTCATCGAGGGTGTCGTAGGTCAGGACGTACAGGATTGGCGCGAACGTCTCCTGGTGCACGATGGCCGTCTGCCCGGGCATCCGCACCACCGCGGGCGTGACGTAGTACGAGCTGGGATGCAGCTGGACCCGCTCACCGCCGGTCACCTCGCCGCCTTCGGCCTGTGCCTGTTCCAGCGCGCCCACCATGTCGCGGTAGGACCGCTCGTGGATCAGTGGCCCGATCAACGTCCCCTCGGCAGCCGGGTCGCCGACAGGCAGGCTCTGATACGCGGTGACGATCCGCTGCACCAACGTGTCGACCACGCTGTGGTGCGCGATGACGCGGCGCAGCGTCGTGCACCGTTGCCCGGCCGTGCCGGCGGCGGCGAACACGATGCCGCGTACCGCGAGGTCGAGATCGGCCGACGGCGTCACGATGGTCGCGTTGTTGCCGCCGAGTTCCAGCAGCACCTTGCCGAACCGCTGGGCCACCCGCGGGCCGATCTCCTGACCCATCCGCACCGATCCCGTCGCGCTCAGGAGTGCCACGCGGGGGTCGTCGACCAGCTGCTCGCCGATGTCGCGGCTGCCCAGCACCAATCGACCGACGTGCGCGGGGGCGCCGACATCAGCTGCGGCGCGCTCCAGCAGCGCCTGGCAGGCGACGGCGGTCAGCGGGGTGAGTTCGGAGGGCTTCCACACCACGGTGTCGCCGCACACCAGCGCGATGGCGGCGTTCCAGGCCCAGACCGCGACGGGGAAGTTGAACGCGGTGATGACGCCGACGACTCCGAGCGGGTGCCAGTTCTCCATGAGCCGGTGTCCGGGCCGTTCGGAGGCGATGGTGCGCCCGTACAGCTGGCGCGACAGACCGACCGCGAACTGGCAGACGTCGATCATCTCCTGCACCTCGCCGAGCGCCTCGGAGGTGATCTTGCCGGCCTCGATGGTCACCAGCGTGCCCAGATCGGCCTTGTGCTCGACGAGCAGCTCACCCAGCCGGGCCACGAGCGCGCCGCGGACCGGCGCCGGCGTGGTGCGCCAGGTGGAAAAGGCCTGCGCCGCTTCGGCGATCGCTGTGTCGGTTTCCTCGGCGGTGCTCTCGGGCAGCGTGAAGAGCACCTCACCGGTGATGGGCGTGCTGGCGTGCAAGCCGTGGGCGCCGGGCTCGCCCAGCGTGACGTGGGCGCCGACGGCCTGCAGCGCGGTACGCACGCGGTCGCGGAGTTGATCGGCGGTGGGCAAGAGCTGATTCTGCACAGAAGTCATGATGCCGCTTTCTCGTAGAGGTCGTACGGGTCATGGATGTGATGGCTGATGGCGCCGGCCATCCAGTCGAGGCTGTAGTCGGTGTGGTCGTCGGCAGCTGCCGGCTCCGCATCCCGGTCGAGGTTGGACCGGAAGATGCCGGCGGCAGAGGCGGGGAGGAAATCCTCGTAGACAACGGGTTTCGTGGGATCGCCGCCGCGGTAGTAGGCCAGGCCCTGTGCCGCCATCTCGATGTCGGTGCCGGGGAAGTACCGGTCCCAGTGTTCCTGATCGGTCATCGCGGTGTCGTAGCGTTCCCGGCCGGCGCGGGTCAGCGCCACCCCGCGGGCCTCCACCTCGCCGAAGCGCACCCGCAGACTCCCGTCGAACACCGTGCCGTCAGGGTTGCGGAACGTGCGGGGCTCGGCCAGGGCCCGAAACGACGTCTGCCGCAACAGGACCGGCGGACCGTCGGTGGCCGGCGGTCCCTGGATCGCGTCGATCATGGTGATGCCGCGGGCCGTCATCCGTCGGTACAGCTCGTCGATGTCCAGTACGCGTGGCGTCAGGTGATTGATGTGGGTGGTGGCCACGCCGGCGATGTCCGCGGCGACGGCGGAGACCGCACTGAGCTCGTCGTACCAGGCCTTGTCGATCGGCGTGCGCGACAACGCGAAAGCGGCGGTGCACCGGTGCACGAAGTCCTCGGCATCACCGTCCGGGCAGCCGTCGGCGGCGATCCGGCGGGCCTGGGCGATCAGCGCCGGGTCGAACAGTTGGCGCTGCCCGAGGAACCGCTGCACCCTGTCGCGCAGATCGGGGGAGAAGAAGCGGGCGTCCTCGGTGGCCAGCATCGAGGTGAACACCCGAAACGGGTTGCAGTCCAGCTCTTCCGCGTCGATGGGACGGAATGCGGTGGAGACCACGGGCACCGGTGAGGCGGCCTCGCGCAGGTTGTAGAACCCGACGGGGTACATGCCGAAGGCCGCGAAAAGGTCTGCGACGTCGGCGAGTTCGGCGGGGCTGCCGACTCTGATCGCGCCGTGGCGTTCGGCGGTGACGCGGTCGAGGGAACCGAGCCGGCCGTCGGTGGCGCAGTCGCGGTTCACGGCCGTGCTGACCTCGACCAGCGTCGTGTACGCCGGAACCTCGGTGCCGTACATGCGCGACAGGGCGGCGGCGAACGCGGCGCGCAGCTCCCAGGTCTGGACCGTCATGGCATGACCTGCGGGTAGTCTCCGGCCATGGCCGAAGCCGAGCAACTTGACGATGTCGACCGAATCCTGGTGCGGGAGCTGATGGCCGACGGCCGCGCGACGCTGGCGCACCTCGCGACGGCCGCGGGGCTGTCGGTGTCGGCGGTGCAGTCGCGCGTGCGCAGGCTCGAATCCCGCGGTGTGATCACGGGATACACGGCGCGGATCAACCCCGAGGCCGTCGGCCACATGTTGTCGGCGTTCGTCGCGATCACCCCACTCGATCCTTCCCAACCTGATGATGCCCCGGCGCGGCTGCAGCCTTTCCCCGAAATCGAGTCCTGCCATTCGGTGGCGGGCGAGGAGAGCTACGTCCTGCTGGTGCGGGTCGCCTCGGCGCGGGCGCTGGAGGGCCTGTTGCAGCGGATCCGCACGGTCGCCAACGTTCGCACGCGAAGCACCATCATCTTACAGACTTTTTACGATGATCACGTGTCGCTACCGGAATAGTTCCTGCTATAGGTCGCGGAAGCTGTAAATATTGCGTTAGGATGGCGGCATGACCGCTGTTCTGACTTCTGGTGACGGGCTGTCGGCGGGCAGCGCCCGCGACGTTCGCGACGTGCTGGGGCGCAGCATCCTGACCGACGGTCTGGATCTCGTGCTCGATCTGGACCGGTCGGGTGGTTCGTATCTCGTCGACGCGCGTGACGGCACCCGGTACCTCGACATGTTCACGTTCTTCGCGTCGTCGGCGCTGGGGATGAACCATCCGGCTCTGACCGACGCGGCCTTCCGCGCCGAACTGGCGCAGGCGGCGGTGAACAAGCCGAGCAACTCCGACGTGTACAGCGTGCCGATGGCGCGCTTCGTGCAGACGTTCGCGCGTGTGCTCGGTGACCCGGCGCTGCCGCACCTGTTCTTCGTCGACGGCGGGGCGCTGGCGGTGGAGAACGCGTTGAAGGTCGCCTTCGACTGGAAGAGCCGGCTCAATGAGTCGCGCGGCATCGACCCGGCGCTGGGCACCCGGGTCCTGCACCTGCGTGGCGCGTTCCACGGTCGCAGTGGTTACACCATGTCGCTGACCAACACCGACCCCAACAAGGTCGCCCGGTTCCCGAAGTTCGACTGGCCGCGCATCGACGCGCCGGTGGTTTCTCCCGGCGTGGATATCGTTGCGCTGGAACGTGAATCGCTGCGCCAGGCCAGGGCGGCCTTCGAGGCGTACCCGCACGACATCGCCTGCTTCATCGCCGAGCCGATCCAGGGTGAGGGCGGTGACCGGCACATGCGTCCCGAGTTCTTCGCCGCGATGCGGGATTTGTGCGTCGAGTACGACGCGCTGCTGATCTTCGACGAGGTGCAGACGGGCGTCGGTATGACCGGAACCCCATGGGCCTACCAGCAATTGGGCGTCACGCCGGATGTGGTGGCGTTCGGCAAGAAGGCCCAGGTGTGTGGCGTGATGGCCGGTGGCCGCGTCGACGACGTCGCGGACAACGTCTTTCGCGTCAGCTCGCGGATCAACTCCACCTGGGGTGGCAACCTCACCGACATGGTGCGGGCCCGCCGCATCCTCGAGGTCATCGAAGCCGACGGGCTGATCGACAACGCCGTGCGGATGGGCTGGTATCTGGTGGGTCAGTTGCGTTGCCTGGCAAACGAATTCCCGTCACTGGTACTCGATCCGCGCGGACGCGGGCTGATGTGTGCGTTCAGCATGCCGTCGGCCGCTCAGCGCGACGAGGTGATCAAGCGGCTGTGGCAGCACCATGTCATCCTGCTGGCCAGTGGCACCGACTCCGTGCGGTTCCGGCCGGCGCTGACGGTGTCGCGGACCGAGATCGATGAAGCCGTCCAGGCGGTGCGGGACGTACTAGCGGCGCTCTAGGACCTGCTGCCGGATCAATCCGCGCAGCCGGGTCAGCTCGGTGCCGCTGACGAGGGTGCAGTCGTGCAGCTCCGCCAATTTCCTTGCGGCCGGGGTGAACTCGTTGTTGGTGACCACCATGGTGTGCGCGCAGTCCTGCATGGGTGCGCCGGCGACCACCTCCTGGACGGCGCCGGGGCCGACGGGCCGGGACAGGCGCTTGCATTGGATGGCAAGGCGATTGGGCCGCGTGCCGACGATCAGGTCGACGCCCCAGTCCCCGGACAGCTCCGTCATGATGACCGGGACGCCGCACGACCGGGCGATCCGGGCGATGTAGTCCTCGAATTCGGTGCCGGACATGTCGTGGACGGGATCCTCGTGGCGGCTCGGGGTGCGCATTCCGGTGACGACGTGTGGAACGGCGGCGAGCAGCAGCGGCACGCCGACGGCCACGCCCAGCGCCGGTTCCCACGTCCAGCCGTGCAGATACGCCGCGCCGCCCGAGGCCAGCCCGGCCGCGCCCAAGAGTTTCATCCGCACGCCAGGCATCGTAGGGCCAGCCCCTGACAGGTCTTTACAGGATCGCGTCGATTTACTACCGTGCGTAGTAGAGGTGATCCGCATGACTGGTGACTCCAGGAATTGGCAACGTAACTTCGATTGGGCTGCAGGCCTTTTGGCGGTCGCGCTACTGCTGCACGGTGCTGATCACCTGCGGCGGGGGATGAACGTCATCCCGCCGGCGGTGATGGTGGGCGGCACGGTGCAGCTGATCCTCGCGGCCGTCACGATCGGGCTGGTGTTCAAGCGGAACCGGTGGGCGCCGCTCGCGGCAGTCGGCATCGGCTACGCCGGTGCGGTGGGATTCACTGCGGCACACCTGCTTCCGAAATGGGGATTCTTCAGCGACAGCTTCATCAATGCGCCGGCGTGGGCGCGCGTGACGGCGTTCTCGTGGGTAACCGCGATTCTGGAGATCGCCGCCAATCTGGTGTTCGGCACCATCGGTCTGATGCTGTTGCGAGAGCGGCGCGCGACGCTAAGTGCAATCTGAGGGTTGCAGTACGTGTGCGTGTGTGCAACTGTGGAGTTGCACATAACGCCACTCGAAGGGGAATCATGGACACGCTGGACATCACCCGCACCATCGACATCAACGCGCCGATCCAGCGAGTCTGGGATGCCCTGACGAAAGCCGAGCTCATCGCCCAATGGTTCGGTGACGCAGCCGAACTCGAGCCGATCCCCGGCGGCACCGGGTTCTTCGGCTGGAACGCCCACGGCAAGTTCCGCGTCGTCGTCGAAAGCGCCGAGGCGCCGCACACGCTGGTCTATCGGTGGGCGCACCGTGAGGCCGACGCCGACCCGACCCCGGAAAACTCCACGGTCGTCCGCTTCGACCTCACCGAGATCGATGGCGGCACCCGGCTCGATCTGCGCGAGACGGGCTTCGAGAACCTGGCCGACCCGCAGACCGCGTACTCCGAGAACAGCGGCGGCTGGACGGCCGAGCTCGACGACCTGGTGGCGTACCTGCAGGCGTCGGTGTGACCGACACCCACATGCCGGCGGTGCTGGCGGTGCTCGCCGACGAGACGCGGTGGCGCATCCTGACCGAGCTGGGCGCCGACGATCTGTCGGCGAGCGCCCTGGCCGGTCGGTTGCCCGTGAGTCGGCAGGCCATCGCCAAGCACCTGTCGGTGCTGGCCGACGCGGGGCTGGTCGAGCCCGTCAAAGTGGGCCGGGAGATTCGCTACCGGGCGCTGGGTGCCAAGCTCAGCGCGCTGGGCAACGAGCTGGAAACCCTTGGCAGGCAATGGGACCGGCGTCTCGCCGCGATCAAACGGATCGCCGAGGGCGGGCTGGCGCCCTAGCGTCCACCAGGCGCATACTGGGGTTGGCGGTGATAACGATGCTCAGCCCGACAACCGATCGCTTTCGCGACGACGATCCCAGCGTGCATCAGGCCGCGCGATTCGCTCTGGTGATGGGGAGCCTCGGCGTCGGGTTCATGGTGCTGGCGGCCGTCTGGGTCCGGCACTGCCATGGTTACGACACCGCCGCCTGCACCATGCCGTATCGCACCGTCCTGGCCCTGGCCGGCCCGCTGTTCCTGTTCGGTAGCGGGGTATGGGCTTTTGTCCGGACGTATCGGGCCTGGCGGGGTGACAAGGTCTGGTGGGCCTGGCAGGGCGCCGGCTGGTTCCTGTTGCTGCTCATGTCCATCGTGTTGACGATGAGCCTGCCGGTGCTGCTGTTCTAGTGACTTGTCAGCCCAGCATCGCGGCCGCGAAGCGGCGCACCGACTCGACGCCCGTCGCGGCGGCTTCGTCGAACCCGGTGCGGGTCCGTACGGAAATCTCCCGCGTGGCGGGGTCCAAGGTGATCTCGGCGAGCAGCTCACCGGTCGTCGGCTCACAGACCGCCCACGAGTACAACGTGTCGGATTCCCATTGCGCCGTACGGGTTTCGACGTGATCGGGGGAGTGCTCACCCAAATCCGCCAGCGACGGCCGGTCATCCATCCGGTCGTCGGCACGCAGGGCGCGCAGATACCAGGCGCCGGCGTTGATCTCGATGGGTTCCATGATGAAAAAAATCCGCCGGGTGACCAGAGAACTGGCCACCCGGCGGACAGAAAGAACTAGTCCTTCAGCTCCGCGATGACGGTGCCCTGCGTGATGGCGGCGCCGGCCTCGACCGACAGGCCGGTCACGGTGCCGTCCTTATGCGCGGTCACCGGGTTCTCCATCTTCATGGCCTCCAGCACGACGATCAGATCACCCGCGGAGACCTGCTGGCCCTCCTCGACGGCGACCTTCACGACGGTGCCCTGCATCGGCGCGGTGACCGAGTCACCCGAGGCGGCCTTGCCGCCGGCAGCGCCACGCTTGCGCGGCTTCGGCTTCTTCTTGATGACACCGGTGGCTGCGCCACCGCCGCCACCGCCGATGGCCAGGTCGCCCGGCAGCGACACCTCGACGCGACGGCCACCGACCTCGACGACGACCTTCTGACGCGGCGCGGCGTCTTCGTCGTCCAGTGCCTCGCCACCGGTGAACGGCTCGACCGTGTTGTTCCACTCGGTCTCGATCCAGCGGGTGTGCACGTCGAACTTGTCGCCGTCACCGATGAAGGCCGGGTCGGAGACCACAGCGCGGTGGAACGGGATGACCGTGGCCAGACCCTCGACGTTGAACTCCGCCAGCGCGCGACGCGAGCGGGCCAGGGCCTCTTCGCGGGTGGCGCCGGTGACGATCAGCTTGGCCAGCATCGAGTCGAACTGACCACCGATGACCGAACCGGTCTCGACACCCGAGTCCATGCGGACACCGGGGCCGGTCGGCGCCTCGAACTTGGAGACGGGGCCGGGGGCCGGCAGGAAGCCGCGGCCGGCGTCCTCGCCGTTGATGCGGAACTCGAACGAGTGGCCGCGCGGGGTCGGGTCCTCGGTGATGTCGAGGGCCTCGCCGTTGGCGATCTTGAACTGCTGCAGCACCAGATCGATGCCCGAGGTCTCCTCGGTGACCGGGTGTTCCACCTGCAGACGGGTGTTGACCTCGAGGAACGAGATCAGGCCGTCCTGGCCGACCAGGTACTCGACGGTGCCCGCACCGTAGTAGCCGGCTTCCTTGCAGATGCGCTTGGCCGACTCGTGGATTTCCTTGCGCTGCGCGTCGGACAGGAACGGCGCGGGGGCCTCCTCGACGAGCTTCTGGAAGCGGCGCTGCAGCGAGCAGTCGCGGGTACCGGCGACGACGACGTTGCCGTGCGTGTCGGCGATGACCTGGGCCTCGACGTGGCGCGGCTTGTCCAGGTAGCGCTCGACGAAGCACTCGCCACGGCCGAAGGCCGCGACGGCCTCACGGGTGGCCGAGTCGAACAGCTCGGGGATCTCTTCGATGGTGCGGGCGACCTTCATGCCGCGGCCGCCACCGCCGAAGGCGGCCTTGATGGCGATCGGGAGGCCGTGCTCCTTGGCGAAGGCCAGGATCTCGTCGGCGTCCTTCACCGGGTCCGGGGTGCCCGGCACCAGCGGCGCGTTGGCCTTGGCGGCGATGTGGCGCGCGGTGACCTTGTCACCCAGGTCGCGGATGGACTGCGGGCTCGGCCCGATCCAGATCAGCCCGGCGTCGAGGACGGCCTGGGCGAAGTCGGCGTTCTCGGACAGGAAGCCATAGCCCGGGTGGATCGCGTTGGCGCCCGACTTGGCAGCGGCGTCGAGGATCTTGTCGAAGACGAGGTAGGACTCGGCCGAGGTCTGTCCGCCCAGGGCGAAGGCCTCGTCGGCAAGCCGCACGTGCGGCGCATCGGCGTCCGGCTCGGCGTAAACGGCGACGCTGGCCAGTCCGGCGTCCTTGGCAGCCCGGATGACCCGGACGGCAATCTCTCCACGGTTGGCGACTAGCACCTTGGAGATCTTGGAACTGGCGTGGTTGGCCACAGTGCCTCCTGACGGCGGTTCTCTAAGAAATGTCTTTAAGAATGTATCGCGTGCAGTGTAAGGCCTAACCGGCGGATCCCCACTTCGGGATACGCGGGCGCCGGGACGTTTTCTTAGAGATTGCCCAAGCGACCCGCTTGACCCGCGCTTTCTCACCGAACATCTGCTTGGGTGATACTGATGCCGCACCGGACCCGCCGGGGAGCCACGAGTAAGGGGACACCGTTGTTCGTCGAGCCGCAGGCCTCAGACCCCGAATTGATCGCGCGCAAGCGAGCGGTCAACCCGAACGTCCGCATCCCACCGAAGATGCAATGGGTCACCGACGAGGACGGCAACATCCTCAAGCACGAGCTGCCCGGCGAGACCCTCTGGCACCGGATCCGGGACACCTACGCCGCGCTGTTCTACAGCTCGGTCGTCACGCACATCCCGTTCCACTTCATCCGGCTGGGCTACCTCCGGCTGTTCGGCGCGAAGATCGGCAAGGACACCGCGATCAACCGCGGCACGAGCGTCTGGTCGATTCCGTACCTGGTGATCGGTGACCGGGTGTCCATCGGCTTCCGCTGCCTGCTGGACGCGCGCGCGGGCATCGCGATCGGCAACGACGTCGTCATCGCCAGCGACACGCACATCATCGCCGGCGGGCACGACATCAATCACCCGAACTTCGTGCCGGCGCCCAACCCGCCGGACCCCATCGTGATCGACGACCACGTGTGGATCGCGACGCGCGCCATGATCCTGCCGTGCCTGCTCGGCCGCGGCGCCGTGGTGGCCGCGCACACCGTCGTGAACAAAGAGGTGCCGCCGTTCGGCATCGTCGGCGGCGTGCCCGGCAAGATCATCGGGCAGCGCAACCCGGACGCGCTGCACTACAGCGGCAAGTTCAAGCTGCCGTTCTTCTGAGCCGTACCCGAGTTACACGGCGTCGCGCAGGCGGCGCTTGATACGCGTCAGCATCGCCGACATGCCGCGCAGCCGCAGGGGGCTGATCAGCTTGGCCAGGCCAAGGTCCGCGTAGAAATCGTCGGGCACCGCGAGGATGTCGGACGCCGGCAGGCCATCGAGGCCGGCCGCGAGGATGGCCGCGAAACCACGCGTCGTCGGGGCCTCGGCCGGTGCACTGAAGTACAGCCGCACATGCTCGGGGTCGCCGGCGTCGACGTGCAGGAACAACGGCGACTGACACTCAGGTACCGGCTCCATGGCGGCTTCTTCGAGCGTCGCCGGCAGCGGCGGGAGTTCATTGGCGAACTCCAGCAGCAGCGCCAGCTTGTCCTGTCCCTGGACGTTTGCGAAATCCGACACCACCTCGGCCAGGGCCGCGGGGACGGTCATGCCGGCGCCGGCCCCGGTTCCTCGCCGACAGCGACGGGCACCCGCACCGCGTTGCCCCACTCGGTCCACGAACCGTCGTAGTTGCGGACGGCGGGCAGACCGATCAGGTGCGTCAGCACGAACCAGGTGTGGCTGGAGCGCTCGCCGATGCGGCAGTAGGCGACGGCCTTGTCGTCGGGGGAGATGAAGCCGTACAGCTCATCGAGTTCGGCGCGGCTGCGGAACCGTCCACTGTCGTCGACGGCCTTTGCCCACGGGATGGACCGCGCGGTGGGGATGTGGCCGCCGCGCAGCGCACCTTCCTCCGGGTAATCGGGCATGTGGGTGCGCTCGCCGGTGTACTCCTGCGGCGAGCGGACGTCGATGAGCGGCTCTTTGCCGAGGATCGCGAGGACGTCGTCCTTGAAGGCGCGGATCGGGGCATCGTTGCGCTCGACCACCGGGTACCCCGTGGTCTGCTTGCTCGGGACGTCCAGGGTGGTGTCGCGGCCGTTGGTGATCCACAGGTCGCGGCCACCGTCGAGGAGGCGGACATCCGGGTGCCCGAAGAGCGTGAACACCCACAGCGCGTAGGCCGCCCACCAGTTGCTCTTGTCGCCGTAGATCACCACGGTGTCGTCGCGGCTGATGCCCTTGCGATCCATCAGCGCGGCGAACTGCGCACCGTCGATGTAATCGCGGACATGCGGGTCATTGAGGTCGGTATGCCAGTCGATCTTGACGGCGCCGGGGATGTGGCCGGTGTCGTACAGCAGGACGTCTTCGTCGGATTCGACGATGGCCAAACCAGGGCGTCCGATGTTGCCTGACAGCCAGTCGGCGGTCACCAGGCGATCGGGATGCGCATAGGTGGCGAAAGCGGGATGTGGGTCTGCGGGCAGCGGCACACTGTGAGCGTACCTAGGCCCGAAATGCGCCGCCGACCCGTAAGGTCGAAACTTGTTTGCGCGACAACCGCTGCGGTATGACATCAGCCGTCTCCCACAGGGCTGACCGGAGGGATTGAGGATTTGCCAGAGAAATACGACGTCGGAATCATCGGCCTGGGATATGTGGGGCTGACGCTGGCCACCGTGCTGGCCGAGGCCGGCAACTCCGTCATCGGAATCGAGACCCGCCAGGAATTGGTCGATATGACCAATCAGGGTTTGCCGCATTTCACGGAGACCGGCCTGCCCGACGCCCTCGAGGGCGTCACCCGATTCGGGAAACTGAAGGCCGTCACCGCATTTGACGACAGCTTCTCGTGCGACACGTACATCATCACCGTCGGCACGCCGCTGTCGGCGGACGGTGTCGCACGTGTCGACATGATCGAGGCCGCGGCCCGTGACATCGCCGGGAACATGCAGGATGGCGCGCTGGTCATCCTGCGGTCGACGGTCAAGGTCGGCACCACCCGCGACGTGGTGGCGCCGATGCTGGCCGCCAGCGGCAAGAGCTTCGACATTGCGATGTGCCCCGAGCGCACCCTGGAAGGCAAGGCGCTGCAGGAATTGCGTGAGCTGCCGCAGATCGTCGGCGCCGACGACCCGGCGGTCGCCGACCGGGCCGCCGCGGTATTCCGGAAACTCACCAGCTCGATCGTGCTGGTCTCCGATATCGAGACCGCCGAGATCATCAAATTGGTGAGCAACACGTTCCGCGATGTTCAATTCGCGTTTGCCAACGAAGTCGCCCGGATTTGCGACGCATTCGGTGTCAGCGCCTATGAGGTGATCTCGGCGGGCAAACTCGGATACAACCGCACCAATATCCCGTTGCCGGGTCTGGTGGGTGGCCCGTGCCTGGAGAAGGACCCGCACATCCTGATGGAGAGCGTGCGCGAACGCGGCGTCACGCTGGACATCACCGCCGCCGGCCGTCTGGTCAACGAGCGTCAGCCGGCCGAGACGGTGCGCTTCATCACCAGCGAGATCGCACGCCGGAAGCTGGGTGCCGACGGGCCGCTCAAGATCAACCTGTTGGGCATGGCGTTCAAGGGCCAGCCCGAGACCAGCGACCTGCGCGGGTCGATGTCCATCAAGGTGTTCAACGAGCTCAAGGCCGCGCACCCGGATGCCGAGATCGGCGTCTACGACCCCGTCACGCCGAATGATGTTCTGGCCGAAGCGTTCCCGGGGCACAAGGTGTACAACCGGTTCGGTGACGCGGTGAGCGGTGCGGACGTCGTCGTCCTCGGCAACAACCACCCGTCGCTGGGCACCATCTCGCCGCGCACCATCAGCGAGTTCATCAGCCCCGACGGTTTCGTCTTCGACTACTGGAACCACTACAGCCACCTGCCGGCCACCGAGCTGGGCGACAGCTACTTCGCCGTGGGCCGCAGCGGAAAGGTCGTCGAGCGTGTCTAAGAAGGTCGTGGTCACCGGTGGTGGCGGATTCATCGGCGCCTACCTGGTCAAGCGGCTGGTGCGGGACGGCTGGCAGGTCGCGGTCGTGGACTCCATGGTCCGCGGCGATGCCAGCCGATTCGCCGAAGTCGCTTCGGACGTCGAGCTTTTCACGTGTGACGTCCGCGATCAGGACGCCCTCGAGAAGGCGTTCGCCGGCGCCGAGGTCGTCATGCACCTGGCCGCCATCAACGGCACCGAGAACTTCTACAAGCAACCGGAACTGGTCCTCGACGTCGGCCTGCGCGGCGCGCTCGCGGTCACCAACGCCGGCCGCGCCGCGGGGGTGCCCGACCTAATCGTCGCCTCCACCGCCGAGGTCTACCAGACGCCCGCGATCATCCCCACGCCCGAGACCATCCCGCTGATGCTGCCGGACAGCCTCAACCCGCGGTACTCCTACGGCGGCGGCAAGATCGTCAGTGAGTTGATCGCCTTCAACTACGGGCAGGACCACTACCGGCAGGTGCAGGTCTTCCGGCCGCACAACGTGTTCGGGCCGAACATGGGGTGGAAGCACGTGGAGCCGCAGTTCATCCTCCGGGCGCTGGGCTGTCAGGAGGCGGGTAACCCGACCTTCCCGATCCAGGGTGACGGCAGCGAGACGCGCTCGTTCTGCTACGTCGACGACATCGTCCAGGGCATCTTGACGATGTACGAAAAGGGCGGTCACCGCGAGGTTTACCACATCGGCAGCGATGAGGAACTCAGCGTCCGCGAGCTGGCCGAGCGGATCGGCCGGGCCGTCGGTGTCGAGCTCGAGATCAAGCCCGGCGAGTTGCAGGCCGGCGGCACACCGCGCCGGTGCCCGGACATCTCGAAGATGCGGGCGCTGGGCTGGTCGCCGCAGGTGGCCCTCGACGACGGTCTGGCGCGCACCGTGGCGTGGTACCGCGAGCACCGAAATGACGTGCCCGCAAACGACCTGATGTAGCCCGGGCACAATAGCGGGTATGAGGGCGCGCATCCTGGCACTGGTCGTCATCGCTGGGCTGCTGCTGACGGGGCTCGCGGCGCTGGTCTACAGCCTCACGCGCCCCGAACCCGAAGCCGTCCAGGCCAAGCCGTCGGCGCAGTTGCCGATGGTCGACAAGGCGTCGCTGGAGCGCGCGATCCACGACGCCTTCACGAGCCAGCCGCCGCAGGCGGTGATCTGCGAACGCGGCCTCATCGCCAAGGTCGGGCAGAGCACGCGGTGCGACGTCACGATGTCACCGGCCTACGGCATCCAGCCGACCATCACGGTGTCCGGCGTCGAGGGCGGCAAGGTCAGCTATTCGATGACCCCGGCGGTCTCCAAGACGCAGTTGGAGGCGGCCGTGGCGGACATGGTGACCCGCACCCGCAAGGCGGCCCCGGACTCGGTGACGTGCTTGTCGGGACTGGAGGGCAAGCAGGGCGCGGTGGCGTTGTGCGACATCACCGATGACGGGTTCACCAGCCGGCGCACCGCGCTGGTGAGCGAAGTGTCCGGCCTCGCAATGAATTACGGCCTGACGCCCGTGCTGGAGAAGTCGGTGGCCGAGAGTTCCCTTGCCTCGCAGCTGGGCCAGAGCCCGAGCACCGTCACGTGCGCCGGGGATGTGGACAGCAAGGTCGGGGCGACGCAGCGGTGCACCGCGGTCGTCGGCGGCCAGAACCGGGCCTACACCCTGACGGTCACCGACGTCGCCGACGGCAAGGTGTCGTTCAGCTACAAGCCGGTGAACTGAGCAGACCCATCCGCCGGCCGGTTGGCTCCGAATCCCACTGAGACCGATTCGACTCGGAGGTTTGATGGGAATCGAGTACAGCAGTGTGGTCGACGCGCCACGCAACGACGTGTTCGCCTGGCATGCGCGGCCGGGGGCCATCCACCGGATGCTGCCGCCGTGGCAGCCCATGAGCGTGGTCGCGGAAGCGGCGTCGCTGGCCGACGGGCGCGCCGTGCTCGGCCTGCCGGGCGGGTTGCGCTGGAACGCACAACACAATCCCGCCGACTATGCGCCGCCCGCACGGTTCGTCGACGAATTGAGCCGCGACGGATTGCGTTCGCTGCCAACACAGTTGGTCGGGCACTGGCGGCACGAACACTGCTTCGACGCCGTCGGCGACGGGCGCACCCGGGTCACCGACCGCGTCGATGCGCCGGTACCCGGGAACCTGCTCGAGTCGACGTTCCGCTACCGCCATCGCCAACTGAGCGACGACCTGGCCGCTCACCAGTGGGCGCGCGAACACGGTGCGCGTCCCGGCTCGGTCGCGGTGACCGGGGCATCGGGATTGGTCGGCAGCGCCCTGACCGCCTTCCTGTCCACCGGTGGCCACCGGGTCATCCGGCTGGTGCGCCGCGAACCACGCGACGACACCGAACGCCGCTGGGATCCCGACGCACCCGCGGAGAATCTGCTCGACGGCATCGACGCCGTGGTGCACCTGGCGGGCGCATCGATTGCCGGCCGTTTCACCGACGGGCACAAGAAAGCGGTGCGTGACAGCCGGATCGAGCCGACCCGCCGGCTGGCCGAGTGCGCCGCGGCGGCGACGGACGGACCATCGGTGTTCGTCAGCGCGTCCGCGATCGGCTGGTACGGAGACGACCGGGCCGACGAACACCTCGACGAATCGGCGCAACCGGGCGACGGGTTCCTGGCCGACGTCGTCGCCGACTGGGAAGCGGCGACGGCGCCTGCAACCAACGCCGGACTGCGCGTCGTCAACGTCCGCACCGGGATCGTGCAGACGCCGCGCGGCGGCACGCTGCAACTGATGCGGCCGCTGTTCGCCGCCGGTCTCGGCGGCCCGCTCGGCAACGGGCGGCAGTGGCTGTCCTGGATCGACATCGACGACCTCGTCGATGTGTACCACCGCGCCCTCGTCGACGCCGGGCTGTCCGGTCCGGTGAATGCCGTTGCCCCGCAACCGGTCCGCAACGTGGACTACACGCGGACCCTGGCCGGGGTGCTGCACCGTCCGGCCGTGCTGCCCGTGCCCGCCCTCGGGCCGGCGCTGCTGCTCGGCCGGCAGGGGGCGCGCGAGCTGGCCGTGGCCAGTCAGCGCGTCGTGCCCGGCCGGCTCATCGACGCCGGACACCGGTTCCGGCGCCCGGATCTCGAACAGTGCCTGCGCCATCAGCTGGGGAAGGCGGCCCGATGATCGACGCGCAGCGTCAGGTGGTGGTGGCCGCGCCTGCGGACGCCGTCTTCGCGTACCTGGCGGACTTCACGACCACGACGCAGTGGGACCCCGGCACCGTGCACACCGAACGCATCGCCGGTGACGGCGGCGTGGGTACCCGCTACGCGAACACGTCCCGCTTCGCCGGCCGTACGTCGGAGATCACATACGAAGTCACCAGCCTGACGCCGGGGCAGGCGATCGAACTGCGCGGGGTCAATCAGTACCTGGTCGCGCGCGACACCATCACCGTGGCTCCGCACCCCGACGGCACCGAGGTCACCTACCGGATCAGGTTCGCGTTCCAGGGGTGGCTGCGGTGGATCGAGCCCCTGCTGCAACTCGCGGTGGCACACCTTCTCGACGACGGGGCGCGCGGACTACGCCGCGAACTCGAACGAATCTGATTGCGCGGCAAGTCCTCACAAACCGATGGCAGCGGCGCAGTACTGCCACACCTGCCGCACCTGGGCGTCGTCGTCCCGGCCGGTGGGCAGGTAGCGCGTGGGGCGGATGCGGCGGTCGTGCCAGAACTGTCCGGAAACCGGGGTGGGTTCGGTGGCCGTCAACCAGACCGCGGTGTCGGCGGCCTGCTCGGACGTCCGCAGGATCGGGCGCGTCAGGCGGCGGAACCCCGGCAGTGACTGCGCGACGCCCGGGGTGTCGGCCCAACCGGGATGCATGGCGGCCACCATCAATTCGGGCCAGCGCCGCGCCAGCAGTGGCGTCAACGCGACCTGGACGCGCTTACTGCGCGCGTACGCCGTGGCGCCGCGGTAATGCCCGCGCCGATACTCGATGTCATCGACCGGAAGCGACTGGGTGTACATACCGCCAGAGGACATCAGGACCACCCGCGGGTCGGGCGCGGCGGTGAGCGCCGGCAGCAGCAGCTCCGTCAGCGACACCGGGCCCAGGACGTGGGTTGCCAGCGAAAGCTCGTGTCCCTCCGCGCTTTCCGTCCGCGCCTCGGGCATCACCCCGGCGTTGTGGATCACGGCGTCCAGCCGTGGCCGCCGGGACAGCAGGTCCGCGGCGAACGACCGGACCGCGGCCAGGTGCGACACGTCGCACACCTCCACCGCCACCTTGGCTCCCGGTACGTCGGTGAGCACGTCGCGCCGGGCGGCCTCGCCGCGGGCCCGGTCGCGCACCGTCATCAGCACCGTCGCCCCGAGCGCCGCGAGTTCGGTGGCGATGGCCTTGCCGATACCGGAGTTCGCCCCGGTCACCAGCACGGTGCGGCCGGCGAGTGCCTCGCCCGGCAGTTCGGGTGTCTGCCAGAACTGTTGCCGCACGGCCAGTCCCACGCGGGAGTAGCCGAACACGACGGTGCGGTCCAGGAGATCGTCGAAGAAGGCGCGGACCATGGCCGTCACGTCAGGGAGACGACGACGACCGGGGTGCTCGTCGGCTGGCTGGACCCGGAGCCCGGCTCGACCGTCACGGCCACCTTGGCGGCCGCGTCCAGTGCGGGTATCACCTCGCCGCCGGGCGGTGGCATGGTGTCCGCGCTCATGGTGCCGGCGGACCGCGGCGCGCCCGACGCCGGGATGAACCACATCTGGTAGACGTGGCCTGCCGGTGGCGCAGGCACGTCCGCCATGGCCACCACGACGGCGTTCGCCTGTTGCGACGCGCTGAGGGTGATGGTGCCCCCGGCGACGGGTGCGGAGTACGTGCGGACGTCCGGGTTGGCCAGCACCTGCGACACCGTCGGCTGTCCCGGGTGCTCGGTGAAGCGGTCGGCGACGACCGTCGTGCCGATGGCGATCGCGCAGATGACCGCGGCGGCCGCCGCGAGTCGGACGAGCAACCGGCGTCGCCGGGTTCGCCTGAGCGCCAACTCATCCGAACTGCGCTCGGCCGACTGGATACCGATCGCCTGCAGGATGCGCGCGCGCAGTTCGGCCGGCGGCGTCAGGGTGTCACTCGCGGTGAGCAGTGCCATGGTCTCCTGGGTGTCGCCGACGATCCGGGCGAACGCCTGCGCGGTGTGCGGCGCGGCGATGCCGAGGCGGCCGGCGATGTCCGAACGTTCGGCCTCGGACACCGCGTCGAGTGCGTATACGTACGCCAGATCGAGCAATTGCTGTTCGTCGTCGGTGTAGCTGTCAGGCATCGGTGCCCACCCCCAAGCAGTTCTTCAGGCGGATCAGGCCATCCCGGATACGGGCCTTGATGGTGGGGAGCGTGACGTCGAGGTGCTCGGCGACCTCCCGGTAGGTGTGGCCGCTGTAGTACGCCAGGCCGATGGCTTCGCGCTGGACGGTGGTCAATCCGTCGAGGCAGTCGGTGACCTCCTGCTCGTCGAGTCGCTGTCCCACTTCGTCGGCGACGGTGTCGTGCTCGCGGCCGAGGTTCGAGGCGCCGTAGGCGTGGTTGCGGTCGGCGGCCGACTGTTCCGAGCGCACCCGGTCGATGCTGCGGCGGTGGGTCAACGTCATGAGCCAGCCGATCGGGCTGGCCAGTGCGGGGTCGTACTGCCGTGCCGCCGAGGACCACACCTGGAGGAAAACCTCCTGCACGACGTCCTCGGCCAGGGTCCGGTCCCGCACGACGCGGTAGGCGAGGCCGAAAACCCGTGGCGAGGTCAGGTCGTAGAACTCGGTGAAAGCCGTTCTGTCGCCGTCAGCGATCGCGGTGAGCAGCGCTGCGCGGTCCGGCTCACCATCCATGCGGGAATCGTCGCACGGCGGCGTGGGAACCGGGGCGATCTGGCGCAACCCGTCGGATCCGGGCGGCGTGCTCACGATCGCGCCTTCGGCTGCAGGACCAGCTGGTGCAGGTCCAGGTAGCCCGAGGCGAAGCCCGCCTCGGAGTAGGCGAGGTAGAAGCGCCACATCCGCCGGAAGATGCGGTCGAACCCCAGCGCGTCGGCGCCGGCGCTGTTGGCGGTGAAACGCTGCAGCCACAGTCGCAGCGTGTGGGCGTAATGCGGTCCGAACGAATGCCGGTCGGTGATGCGCAGTGCGGTATGTGTGCTGACCGACTTCTCGATGAGCTTGACCGACGGCAGGAACCCGCCCGGGAAGATGTACTTGTGCACCCACGTGTAGGTGTCGCGGGACGCCAGCATGCGCTTGTGCGGCATGGTGATCAGCTGCAGGCCGACCCGGCCGTCGGCCTCGAGGAGACGCTCGAGCGTGCGCAGGTACGCCGGTAGGTAGCGATACCCGACGGCCTCGATCATCTCGATGGAGACGATTGCGTCGTACGTGCCGGTGATGTCGCGGTAGTCGCACAGCTCGACCGTGATCCGGTCCGACAGCCCGGCGGCGGCGATGCGCTCCCGAGCCAGCAGCTGCTGCTCGCGCGACAGTGTGACGGTGTGTACGTGCGCGCCACGCTGCGCCGCGCGGATCGCCAATTCGCCCCAGCCGGTGCCGATTTCGAGCAGCCGCGTGCCGGCGCCGACGCCGGTGGCATCCAGCAGCCGGTCGATCTTGCGGTGCTGCGCGGCCGCCAGGTCGCGCCACGCCGGCGGCGGGTCGAGCGTGTCGAACAGCGCGCACGAGTAGGTCAGCGTCGGATCGAGGAACATGCTGAAGAACTCGTTGGACAGGTCGTAGTGATGGGCGATGTTCGCGCGCGTATCCGCTTGCGCCCCACGGTGGTTGCGTGGGGTCCGTGGCAGCAGCACCGAGCGCAGTCCCTGGAACACGGCCGGCACGACCGTGTCGATGCGGGACGCCAGCGCGGTGAGTACGGCGGTGAGCTCAGGTGCGGACCAGTCGCCGACCATGTACGCCTCGCCGAAGCCGATCAGGCCACTGTTCGCGATCCGGCCGAAGAAATCGTCGGGGCGGTGCAACAACATTCGCGGTGCGGCCGGATCATCGGCGCCGGCCGCACCCTGGACGGTGCCGTCCGGATACTCCACCCGAACCGGCAGGTCCCGCACCGCGGCCCGGAACAACGCACGCGTGACGGGCGTGCCGAGCCGGGTGCGCAGACCGCTTGGCACCTGGGCGATTTCGGTCCACCTGGCCGGCAAAAACGGATCGTACGCGGCGGCACCGTCGTGGAGTTGATTCGTCATAGGGCGGCCTCCTGTGGGCGGGGATGCAGTGGCAGTCCGCGCGCCCAGAGGCGCACGCCCTGCCAGCGGATGCGGGCGAGGACCAGCAGCGGCGCCAGCGGCGCTGCCAGTGCGGTGGTCAGAACGGTTGTGGGACGGGCGGGGTGAACGGACCCGGTCCAGGTGGCCGTCATGACGACCTCGCCGGCCGCGTCGAGCAGCGTGACCGCCACGCCGAGCCGGCCCCGCGCCGGTTCGGGAACCCGCAGCACGTACCGGCCACTGACGGGGTTGAACGGCGACACGTAGAACGCCTTCGGCACGGTGACCTCGCCGCGATGGTCGGCGCGCAGCAGGTAGCGGTGGCGTCCGCCGTAGGTGTTGTGCACCTCGGCGATGGCGCACACCAGTGCGCCGGCGGCGTCGTGGCACCAGTAGACGGTCAGCGGATTGAACACGAAGCCGAAGACCCTGGCATTGGCCAGCATTCGGATGCGGCCGCCGCCGAGGTCGATGCCGTGGTCACCGAGATAGGCCTCGACGTTCTCACGCAGTGTGCGGTTCGGATCGCCGGCATGGTCGGCGGCGTGAAAGCCGGCCAACGGCCGCAGTAGGCGCGGCAACTCGGGCACGGCGTCGAGGTCGACCAGCCAGCTGTAGCTGCGGTAGGTGAACGCGTGCCGCACCGGCACGGTCCGCCTGTGGTGGATGCTGGTTCGCACGATCTGTGGTGGGCTCATACGACATTCCCCGCCGGCCGCAGCAGGGGCGGCACCGGGCCGCTCCACGTACCACCGAGACGTTCGGCCGCGGCGACGCCCGAGGCCGCGCCGTCTTCGTGAAAGCCCCAGCCGTGATACGCGCCGGCGAACGCCAACCGGTGATCGCCGAGCGTGTGCAGCCGCTGTTGCGCGGCGCGGAACTCGGGGGAGTACTGCGGATGGTCGTACAGCATGGTCGCGATGACCTGGCCCGGGTCGACCCGGCTGCCGCCGCCCAGCGTCACCACGAACCGCCGGTCGGTGCTCGCGTCGAGTCGCTGCAGCCGGTTGAGGTCGTAACTGACCAGGACCTCGTCGGCCTGGACGGTGCACGACGGCATCCGGTAGTTCCACGACGCCCGGGCGCCCCGGCGACGCGGCAGCAGCGACGTATCGGTGTGCAGCACAGTGTGATTGATCGAGTACCGCAGGGCGCCGAGGATGTCGACCTCGTCGGCCGTCGGCCGGTCGAGGATCGACAGGGCCTGATTCGGATGGGTCGCGATGACGGCGGCGTCGAACGGCTCCACCCGGTCGGCGTCGTCACGCACGAGCACGCCGTCGGTGGTCCGGGTGACGGTGCGTACAGGTACGCCGGGGCGGACCGACGGCAGGCGCGCGGTGATCGCTTCGACATACCGCGCAGAACCTCCGGTCACCGTCCGCCATGTCGGTGAACCGAACACCGTCAGCATGCCGTGGTGGTCGAGGAACGCCAGCAGGTAGCCGACGGGGTAGTCGAGCGCGACGTCCGGCGGGCACGACCAGACCGCCGCGACCAGCGGCACCATGAAATGCGCGACGAAGTAGCGGGAAAACCCTGCGGCGCCGAGGAATTCGCCGAGTGTCTGACCATCTGCCACGCCGCGCGCCAGCTCGGCGCGGGCGAGCCGGTGGAAACGCGTCACCTCGGCGAGCAGGCGCAGGTAACGCGGGGAGACCACCGCGCCGGGTGTGGCGAACAGGCCCGTCAGCCCCTTCGCGCCGGCGTACTCCAGGCCGCAGCCTTCGCAGCAGACCGACATCGACATGTCGGATTCCTGGGTCCGGACACCGAGTTCGGCGAACAGCCGCAGCAGCGTCGGATAGGTGCGGTCGTTGTGCACGATGAAGCCGGAGTCGACGCCGACGACGGCGGCGCTGCCGCGGCGGGCCGTCAGCTCATGGGTGTGCGCGTGGCCACCGCACCGCGGTTGTGCCTCGAACAGGGTGACTTCCGCGTCGCGGGCGAGCACCCAGGCTGAGGTGAGCCCCGATATGCCGCTGCCGATCACTGCTATCCGCCGCACCGTGCCGTCCTTCCTGGTTTGTCACCAGGAATTCGGCGCGGGATGCGCTGCGGATAGGTGGATTCGGGAAAAAGTTACTCGGGCCGGTTGGCGGCCCACAACTGGGCGACGGACACGCCGAGCTGGGCCAGCATGCGGCGCAGCAGGGGCAGGCTCAGCCCGATGACGTTCGAGGGATCGCCGTCGATGCCGTCGATGAACCAGCTGCCCAGGCCGTCGAGGGTGAAAGCGCCTGCCACCCAGAGGGGTTCGCCGGTGTCGAGGTAGGCCTCCAGGTCCGAGGCGGTGGGTTCGCCGAAACGCACTGTGGTGGAGCCGAGTTCACTGACCTGAGCGGTGACGGCGCCGTCGGTCAGGCGCAGGACGCAGTGGCCGGTGTGCAGGACGGCGCTGCGGCCGGCCATCGAGTTCCATTGCCGCCGTGCCACATCGGGGGTGCCCGGCTTGCCGGTCAGCCGGCCGTCGAACTCGAGCATCGAATCACAGCCGATGACAACGCAATCCGACGACAGGCTCGCATCGAGTGATTCGGCGACCCGTTGCGCCTTGGCTGTCGCCAGGGCACGCACGACGTCGCCGGGCCGGGCGTCGCCGAGAGACGCGATGATCGCGTCCTCGTCGACGTCGGATACCAGCACGACCGGTTCGACACCGGCCTTGCGCAGCACGCTGAGCCGGCCCGCGGAGGCCGAGCCCAGCACTATCCGGGTCATCGCCGGATGAAGGTCCGCTCCACCAGGGTCACCAACTGCCAGCTGGTGTACGCGTACCGCAGCTTGGAGACCGGGTGGCCCCAGTCGTTGCGGTCACCGGTCTCCGGGGCACCGCCGGCGCCCGAGGCGCTGGCCAGCACCGTCACCAGCGCGGCGAGCTCCTCATCGGACGGGTTGCCCTTGACGACCTGGAACAGCGGGGCCACAGGGGCTTCCACGGGGGCCTCAGCTTCGGACGTGTTGTCGGCGCTCACATCTGCCAAATCGTTCGCTCCGCTCACAGTGGGATGTTCCCGTGCTTCTTCGGCGGCGTCTGGACGATCTTGCGCTCCAGCAGCCGCAGCGAGTTGGCGATGTAGCCGCGGGTGTGCGACGGCGGGATCACGGCGTCGACGTAACCACGCTCGGCGGCGACGTACGGGTTCACCAGGGTGTCCTCGTACTCCTGCTGCAGCTGCAGGCGCAGGGCGTCGACGTCGACGCCGTCCTTCTCGGCCTGCTTGAGCTCCTGGCGGTAGACGAAGCCGACCGCGCCCGAGGCACCCATGACGGCGATCTGGGCCGTCGGCCACGCCAGGTTGACGTCGCAACCCATGTCCTTGGAGCCCATGACGCAGTACGCGCCGCCGTAGGCCTTCCGGGTGATGACGGTGATCTTGGCGACGGTGGCCTCACCGTAGGCGTACAGCAGCTTGGCGCCGCGGCGGATGATGCCGTTGTACTCCTGCTCGGTGCCCGGCAGGAAGCCCGGGACGTCCACCAGCATGATGATCGGGATGTTGAAGGCGTCGCAGGTGCGGATGAACCGCGCGGCCTTCTCCGAGGCGTTGATGTCCAGGCAGCCGGCGAACTGCGTCGGCTGGTTGGCCACGATGCCGACCGGGCGGCCGTCGATGCGGCCGAAGCCGATCACGATGTTCTGCGCGTAGCCGGGCTGGATCTCGAGGAACTCGTCGTCGTCGAGGATGCGCGAGATGACCTCGTGCATGTCGTACGGCTGGTTCGGCGAATCCGGGATCAGCGTGTCGAGCTCGAGGTCCTCTTCGGTGAGGTTGTCCTCGACGGCGCCCGGGTGCGGCGGCGCGGGCAGGCGCGGCGGCTCGGCGTAGTTGTTCGGGGGCAGGTAGCTCAGCAGGTCGCGGACGTAGTCCAGGGCGTCCTGCTCGCCCGAGGCGACGTAGTGCACGGTGCCGGACTTGGCCTCATGGGTGTGGGCGCCGCCCAGCTCCTCCATGGTGACCTCTTCACCGGTGACGGTCTTGATGACGTCCGGTCCGGTGATGAACATCTGGCTGGTCTGGTCGACCATGATGATGAAGTCGGTGAGCGCGGGCGAGTACACGTGGCCACCGGCCGCGGCACCCATGATGAGCGAAATCTGGGGGATGACACCCGACGCCAGGATGTTGTTGCGGAAGATGCGGCTGTACAGGCCGAGCGAGACCACACCCTCCTGGATGCGGGCGCCGGCGCCGTCGTTGATGCCGATCAGCGGGCGGCCGGTCTTGATGGCCAGCTCCTGGACCTTGACGATCTTCTCGCCGTAGACCTCACCGAGGCTGCCGCCGAAGACGGTGGCGTCCTGGCTGAAGATGCAGACCTCGCGGCCGTCGATGGTGCCGTAGCCGGTGACCACACCGTCGCCGAGCGGGTGCTTGTCGGCCAGGCCGAAGTTGGTGCTGCGGTGCTTGGCCAGCGCGTCGAGTTCGACGAACGAGCCCTCGTCCAGCAGCGCCAGGATGCGCTCGCGGGCGGTGAGCTTGCCCTTCTGGTGGACCTTCTCCACGGCGGCCTCGCCGACGGGGTGCAGGGTCTCTTCGGTACGCCTACGCAGGTCTTCCAGCTTGCCTGCGGTGGTGTGGATGTCGATCGCCTTGTCCACCGGTGGCTCGGTCACGCTCGTCATGGCGACGATGTTAACGGTTCTCTAAGAAAGTTGTGAAGGTGGGGTGCTCACTCGGCGGGTCACGCAGGTTTGCGCAGGACCACAGCCGCGAAACTCGTGAGCGCCGGCACCGGGTGCTTAAGAAGGAAACGGCTCTTCGCGCGCTCGAGGGCATCGAGCGGCGGCAGCACGCGGTAGTAGCCGTGGCCGTAGGCGCCGGACCAGGATTCGACCTGGAAACCCACGCTCTCGTAGCGCTTGATGGCCTTCTGGGTGGGGCCGGTGGTCCAGCGGTAGTAGGCCGGGAACTTCTCGTGGTGCGGGTTCTGCAACCGGCCGGGCTGCAGCTTGCTGATGACGGTGCGCGCCGCCTGCTCGGGGATGAGCAGGTTCACCACGAACGGGAACGCGAACAGTGTCGGGAAGAAATGCACCGAAAGTCCGCCTGGGCGAAGGAGTTTGAAGCAGTTCTCGTGGAACGTGCGGGCGTCGGGCAGGTGCTCGCAGAGCATCTTGGAGAACACCAGGTCGTACGCATTGAGCTCGTTGTCGATCGGTTTGCACAGATCGGCGACGCGGGTGTGCACGCGGCTGTTGGCCTTGGCCAGTTCGGTGGCCGAGATGTCGATGACGACGCGCTCGTCGGCGAAGCTCCAGTCGTCGCCACCGATGATGGGGTTGGCGCCGCCACCGAGTTCGGCGACGGCCTTGACACCCTCGCGCTCGGCCAAGGTGCGGACAGACTCGTCGTAGCCCTGCCACAGGGTGTCCAGGTCCTTGTAATGGACGTCCACGTGTGTACCGCTCATTTGCGCACCGTTCATAGATTCTTCCGCCCCCGCGGCTTGCACGTCCTGCGTCAGCAGTTTGCTGGTAAGTCAATATACACTTCGCGCGCTGGTCCCGCCCAGAACTCGCGTTGAACACCGTTCAGGCTGTGGTATTTGCTGGGCGAGTCGTGAGCGCGGCGACGCCGAGCCTTCTCTCGGAGGCGGCGAATTGCCTGGTCGGCATGGCCGTGAACAGGCGTTACGGCCCGGTCGTGGAACCGCGGACGGCAGATTTCCGGTGGTGAATTGCACTTAGCTGAGCCGGTGTGTGCGCACCGTCGCGGGCGCGTCCTGCGCAGGCGCGATGCATTTAGCTTGTCAATTGCGTTAGTTTGCGGTTCGATATGCGTGCCCGGCATTTGCGGGTAGCTGACTTCACGACCGCGAGACGATCACCGGATCGGCGCAGAGGGATACTCAACAGTGCATTCGACGCGCAAGTACGACGGAGTGGACGGGCCCAAGGTGGCCATCGCCCACGACTATCTGACCCAGTTCGGCGGCGCGGAAAAAGTTGTCCTCTCGATGACCAAGGCATTCCCGGACGCCCCGCTGTACACGATGCTGTACGACCCCGAGCTGACCTACCCGGAGTTTGCCGACCTGGACATCCGGGTGTCCGCGCTCAACAAGGTCGGTCTGGCCCGCAAGTACCACCGGGCCGCCCTGCCCCTCTATCCGCGCGTGGCCGAGTCCATGTACGTCGACGCCGACATCGTGCTGGCGAGCTGCAGTGGCTGGTCGCACGGTTTCCGCACCAACGGCAAGAAGCTCATCTACTGCTACAACCCGGCGCGCTGGCTGTACCAGACCGAGGCCTACCTCGGGGACCACGCCAACCCGCTCAAGCGCCTGGGCCTCAAGCTCACCAAGAAGCGCCTGCTGGACTGGGACCGCCGGCAGGCGCTCGCGGCCGACAAGTACCTCGCGATCTCGACCATGATCAGCGGGTACGTCAAGAAGGCCTACGACATCGACGCCGAGGTGATGTTCGCGCCCGTGGCGATGTCGCGGTCGTACGCTGTCGAACCCGTCGAGGAACTCGAGGACAAGGTCGACCTGAGCGATCCGGATGGCAGCTTCTACCTCGTCGTGTGCCGGCTGCTGCCGTACAAGAACGTCGACGTCATCGTGCGGGCGTTTGCCGGCAGCGACCGGCAGCTCGTGGTGGTCGGCAACGGGCCGGAAGCCGAGCGGTTGCGGTCGATGAAGACCGACAATGTGACCATGCTCCACAACCTGACCGACGGGCAGATGGCCTGGCTCTACAAGAACTGCCGAGCGCTGATGTCATCGAGTTTCGAGGACTACGGCCTGACCCCCATCGAGGCGGGGGTGTGGGGCCGGCCGAGCGTCGCGCTGCGGTTCGGCGGCTTCCTCGACACCATCGACGAGGGCACCACCGGCCTGTATTTCGATGAACCACAACCGGATTCGGTGCGCGAGGCGCTGGACCGATTCGAGTCGGCGACGTGGGATCAGGAGAAGATCAAGCACCACGTCTCCCAGTTCACCGAGGACGCGTTCAGCGCTCGACTGCATGAAGCGGTCGACAAGCTGGCCGGGTACTGATGGCGCCAGAAGCGACTCCGGTCGCGACGCTGAAGGACTACCGCCTGGTGTACGTCGGTCCGGCGGACCACGAGACGGCGGTGGGCGACTACGCGGAGAACCTGACGCGGGCGCTGCGGCCACACGTCGGCGAACTCGTCGAGCACCGCACGCTGGGGCCGGGTTCCGACAGCGCGCGGGAAATCCTGGGGCACCGGCGCGCGGTGGCGAACCTGGTCGCCGGTGGGAAACCCGGCCGGGTGCTGGTGCATGCGGAGCTGGCGGCCGGTGCCGTGTCGGCGTTCTGGTCCATCGCTGGGTTGCGCGGGGTGCCGGTGACGGCGACGGTGCACGATCCGCCACAAGGCATCTGGTGGCCGGGCCGCACGAAGTTCGTGGCCCGGCACAAGCTGGTGATGCACGGCCTGCACTACCCGCTGCGCCCGGTGTCACGGATGCTCGAGGGCGCGGTCAACGGGAACCGGACGCTGTTCGCGCTGAGCCAGATCGGGGCGCAGTCCATCCGCGACGTGTATCCGAACACCGACGTGGCCTACGCCCCCTACCTCGTGTGCGACCGGCCCAGGGTCCGCGCGGTGATCGAACGCCCGAAGGCCGTGGGCTTCTTCGGACATGTGTACCGGGGCAAGGGTTTCGAGCAGATCGCCCGCATCCGCCGGGAGCTGCCCGACGACATCGTGATCCGCGTGGCGGGCCGGGGGACCGAGGCACTGCCCGGTGGCCCCGGGGTGGAGATCGTGGGTGCCGTCGACGGTGACGCCGAGGACGCGTTCTTCGATTCGGTGCGCGCCGTGGTGATTCCGTACGGCAAGCGCCATTTCTACGCCGAGACCTACCCCGCCTCGTCGGTCGCGGCCCACGCCATGGCCTACCGCACGCCGGTGGTGTGCACCGACTACGGCTCGCTGGCGGAGTTCGGCACCGAGACCGGCGCGGTCGTCGTGCCCATGGACTCCGATGACCCGAAGGCGCTGCCGGCCGGGTTCTCGGCGGCCATCGAGGCCCTGCTCAATGACGAAACCCGGCTCAAGGAACTGGAGGCGAACGCCGACCGGACGCGCCAGGAGCGGTCGCCGGAGAACGTCGCCGCCGCCTACGCCGCAAAGTGGTCGGAGATGCTGGCGCGCCAGGGCCGGCTGCACTGACTAGGCCGAAACACTGTGGTTAACTCGGAATCCGGGACGACGGGAGCGAACAACGTGATTGGCGAGCCGGCAACGGCAGACCCAGCAGATGTGGCACGCAAGAAAGCGGCCGCGCCGACCTTGAAATTGCCGCCGGATCCGGAATGGAAACTCGGGGAAGACGGCCGCGTCACCTACTACAAGATGCAGAGCATGGGCGTGGGCCGCAAGGCGCGCAACCGAATTGGCGAACTGCTGTTCAACATGTTCATCACGCACATCCCGTCGCACACCATCCGCCAGGGCTTCCTGCGGCTGTTCGGCGCCACCATCGGTGAGTGGTCGACCATCATGCGCGGCACCACGATCCTGGACATCGAATTCCTGACGATCGGCAACGGCACCACCATCGGTTTCCGCTGCCTGCTCGACGCGCGGGCCGGCCTGTGGATCGGCGACAACGTGACGATCGCCAGCGACGTCCACCTGCTCGGCGGTGGGCACGACATCAACCACCCGGACTTCCTGCCGATCCCGATCCCGACGGTGATCGAGGACTACGTCTGGATCGCGAGCCGGGCCATGGTGCTGCCCGCCCTGATCGGCCGCGGCGCCGTCGTCGCCGCACAGGCGCTCGTGGTCAAGGATGTGGCCCCGCTCGACGTGGTCGGCGGCAACCCCGCCAAAGTGTTCGCCAAGCGTAATCCGGATGCATTGGGCTACAGCGCAAAGTACCGGCCGTTGTTCTGCTGATGCCGGTCGATCTGCGCGAGTACCGGTTGGTCTACATCGGTCCGGCCGAAGGCCAGACCGCGGTGGGCGACTACGCCGAGAACTTCGTCAACGCCGTACGGCCGCTGTTCGGTGAGGTCGTACAACGTCGCACCCTGGGTCCGGGCGCCGAGACGGTAGCCGAGGTGCGGGCTCACCGGCGTGCGGTCGCCGAGTTGGTGGCGGGCGGTACGCCGGGCCGCGTGCTGGTGCATGCGGAGCTGGCGGCCGGTGCGGTGTCGGCGTTCTGGTCCATCGCGGGGTTGCGCGGGGTGCCGGTGACGGCGACGGTTCACGATCCGCCGCAAGGCATCTGGTGGCCGGCGCGGACCCGGTTCGTGGCGCAGCACCGGCTCGTCATGCATGGCCTGCACTACCCGCTGCGTCCGCTGTCGCGGCGGATCGAGGGCATCGTCAACGGGGACCGGACGATGGTCGCGCTGAGCCAGATCGGCGCGGACTCCATCAAGGCCACCTACCCCGCCACCACGGTCGCCGCCGTGCCGCACATCATCTCCGAACGGCCGCGGCTGCGCCCGCTCGCCGAGCGGCCCAAGGCGGTGGGTTTCTTCGGGCATGTGTACCGGGGCAAGGGGTTCGAGCAGATCGCCCGCATCCGCCGGGAGCTGCCCGACGACGTCGTGATCCGCGTGGCGGGCCGGGGGACCGAGGCGCTGACGGGTGGGCCGGGGGTGGAGATCGTCGGCCCGGTCGACGGTCCGGCCGAGGATGCGTTCTTCGATTCGGTACGGGCCGTGGTGATTCCGTACGGCAAGCGCCACTTCTACGCCGAGACCTACCCGGCGTCCGGCTCCGTCGCGCACGCGATGGCGTACCGGACCCCGGTGGTGTGCACCGACTACGGCGCCCTGGCCGAACTGGACGAACGCGCCGGTGCCCTCGTCGTCCGCATCGGCGACCAGAACCCCGAACAGGTGGCGTCGTCGTTGGCCAAGGCCATCGTGTCCCTCGTCTCCGACGACCAGCGGCTGGCCGAGTTCGGCCGGCACGTCGAGGCCTACCGCGAGGCCTGCTCCGGGCCGCGGACGGCCGAGGCGTTCGGCCGCGTGTGGACCGACTTGTTGACCCGAGCATCTGTGAGCGTGTGACCTGACTGCCCCCGACGCGCCCACCCGCAATGTGGCGAAGACGCTCATCTCCCTGGTCTGGATCTACGGCGGCCGCGGGGTCGGCCTGCTGTGGACGCTGATCCTCGTCCAGCGGCTGGGTGTCTCCGAATACGGCCTGTACGCCATGGCGACCGTGCTCAACGGCATCGTCGGCAACACCGTCGACAATTCCTTCGCGGTCCGGGCCATCCGGGAATCCGAGGAGCACTTCCTGCGTGAGCGCACCATGCGCTATCTCGTCGCGGTGGGCCTGGTCATTGCCGGCGCGGTCACGTTCGACGTCAACTACGTCATCGGCTTCGGCCTGATGGTGGCCGGCGGCGAGATCGCCCTCAACGTGGTCAAGAGCCAGTCCGCGCGAGATGGCCACCCGGACAAGGTGTATCGGCTCGACACGGCGCGGCAGTTCTCCAGTGCCGGCATCGGCGCGGTGTACCTGTACACCTCGGCGCACCCGACGCTCACCCATGCCTCGCTGCTGTACTGCACGCCCTACGTGCTGATCCTGCTCGTCGGTGCCAAGCTGGCCGTCGGCCACCGGCCCGCACCGCCCGGGCCGCCGCGGTTGATCGCGGCGCTGACCGGCGAAATGCTCGGCACCACGCTGTATCTGGGCGGCGACGTGCTGCTGCTCGGCACGCTGGTGGACACCACGGCCGCGGGCTACTACCAGCTGGCGTGGGTGGTCGCGGCCGCGGTGGCGGCCGCCGGTCAGTCCTTCGGCATGACCTATCACGAGCCGCTGCGGGAGAGCGGCGGCGACCTGTCCGCGGCCCCACCGCTGCGCAACATCCTGCGGATGGCGGCGCTCGGCGGCTCGCTGCTGCTGATCATCGGCGGCTTCCTGTTCGCCTTCGGGGCACCCGCCCAGCTCGCCACGACCATGATGATCATGGGCGGCTTCGCCGCACTGCGCATCTGCATCTTCGTGCTGCAGGTGATCCTGTACACCCAGCGGCGAGACGTCTTCCGGCTCACCATCGCCGTCGGCCTGGTGCCGGTGAAACTGGGCATGGTCGCCGCCCTCGCGACGCTGACGCCGCTGGGCGCGGTGGGAGCGGCCATCGCGGCTACCGTCGCCGACGCGATCATGCTCGCCGGGTTCACCTGGGCGGTCTACCGGCCCCGCGACGTGGTGGACTCATGACCACGCCCAAGACCGCTTTCATCCTGTCGAAGGACCCGGTGCTCGAACACACCGGTGACGTCGCGCTGGCCCGGATGCTCATGCAGCTGGCCGCCGACTCCTTCGAGGTGTCGGCCATCGCGCTGTCGCCCGAACCCGGCACCATCACCGCCGACCTGATTCCCGGCGGCCTACCGCTGGAACGCGTCCACAAGCCGGCCGTGCGCCCGCACCGACTGCTCGTCGACTCCCTGCGCCGCCGGCTCAGCCTGGTGCACGTGCGGTTCGACACCGACGAACTGGTCCGCGCCATCGACCGCAGCGACGCCGACGTGTTCGTCGCCGAACACAGCTACATGGCCGAATCGTTCTTCCGCAGCAGGCATTTCGGGAGGAAGCGACTCGTCGTCAATACCAACGTGAGTGAGTCGCTGGTCTGGCGGGCGTCGCGCGGCGCGCTCGGGCGCATCGAGGAACCGCGGCTGGTCCGCGACGAACTGCGCGTCGCGCGCGCGGCCGATGCCGTCAGCACCTACGACGCCGAGGAAGCCGAGTACTACCGCGACAACGGCGTCCGGGATGCCCGGTTCATGGACATCACGATGCCGCCCGGTACGCAGGTCGACATCGCGGCGTCCCCGCCGCGGCTGGTGTTCATGGGCACCCGCGACTGGCCACCCAACCAGGAGGGGTTCCTGCGCGCCCTCGAACTGTGGCCGCGCATCTCCGCCGGGATCCCCGGCGCCGAACTGTGCATCATCGGAGCCAAGAAACCGGGTGCGGCCGACCCGGTGTATCCCGACGGGGTCCGAGACCTCGGCTTCGTCGACGATCTCGGGGCGTTCCTCGGCACCTGCCGTGCCCTGATCGCGCCGATCCGCACTGGCGGGGGAGTCCGGGTCAAGCTGCTCGACACCATCCGGATCGGGCTGCCGGCCGTCGCCACCACCGCGGCCATCGGATCACTCGGGCCGATCTTCGGGCTGCGCCCGCTGGACGACGACGCGGCGTTCATCGCCGAGTGCCGCAGGCTGCTCACCGAGGTGCCGGCCGCCGTCGACCTCGGGAACCAGCTGTACGAGATCAACCGGCAGCGGTGGCAGGACCGGTTGCCGCACAAGGCGGTTGCCGACCTGCTCCGCGGCGGGACTCAGGTGTAGTAGACCTTTACGCCGACCCACGGTGCCCAGACCATGTAACCGTGCTGGAAGTCGACGCGGTTGGAGCCGTTGACGTAGCGCTCGTCGCTGGTGGCCAACCCCAGTTGCGGCTTCCAGGCCTGCGCGAAAGCGCTCGAGGCCCAGTGGGCGCCGGTCTCGGGTGACCACCAGACCCGGAACGCCTGGCCACCCGTGAAGTCCTGTTGGCCGTTGGCGAACACGCTCGCGGGCACCGAATTCCGCTGCATCGCGATGTCGGCCACGGGGCGCGGCGAGGACACGTAGCCGCTCGGCAGCTCGTAGATGGTGTTGACCGTGCGGACCTGCGCCCACACCGTCTTGGTGGCTTTGAACACCGGGCTCAGGACCGAGCCGTGCGCGGGGTCCGTGATCTGCGAGAAGCGCTGGAACTCGGGGGATTTCGGTACGCCGGCGGCGATGGTCGCCGCCAGTTCCGCGGCCGCCGGCTTCGGCGTCCAGTCGCTGCGGTAGAGCCCGACGGTGGCGTCCGCCTGGTTGCTTCCCGTCTTCCGGTCACGCGTGGTGTAGATCATCAGTGGGCCGGTGTACGGCATCTCCTGCCATTTTGTGTAGATGTCCTTGAGGTACGCGGCCTGCGTGGTCTCGTTGACCACCGACGTGGGCTCGCCGTACTCGGTGGCCCAGATCCGCTTTTCCTCATCGCCATTGTCGATCATCACTTGGCGCATCTGAACCAGTTGCAGCACAGGTGAATTCGCGATCAGCATGCCGTCGGAGAACTTCAGGTTGTAGTTGTACGGGTGGAACGACAGCGCGTCGAAGTTCCCCTTGGCGCCGGCGGCGTACATCCCGGCGATGAAGCGCACCGGGTTGATCGACCATGAGCCGAAGTCCACCACGGCGCCGACGACGCCGCCGATCACCGTCGCGTTCGGGTCGGCGGCCTTGATGCGCGGATAGGCCGACTTCAGCAGGTCGGTGTAGCCCGCGGGATCCGGTGCGGGACTGTAGAAGAACACCGCGTTCGGCTCGTTCCAGACCTCGTACGCGGAGATCTTCCCCTTGTAACGCGTGGCCACCTTGGCCGTGAACGCGCCGTAGGCGTCCGGGTCCGACGGCCGGCTGCTCAGTGGCAGGCCGCCCTGCGACATGGCCCAGGGTGGGGTCGCGTTGATGAACGCGATGATCGACATGTTCATGGCGGCGGCGGCATTCACCGTCTTGTCGACCAGGCTCCAGTCGAGCTGGCCGAGGACGGGTTCGACCCCGGCCCACGGGATCATCAACCGGATGGTGTTGACGCGGTTGTTGGCCATCAGTGCCAACGTCCGGTTCACATCGTCGGGTGACAGGCCGTAGATGTCGGAGTCGGCGAAGCCGATGGTGGTCGGCAGGTTGACGACGTTGGCCCGCTCGGCGATCCTGACCCGCTCAGGGGCGTCCCCCGGGATGCCGGTCAGGGCGATGAGGGCGCAGACCATGCTGCCGGCGATCGCTGATGCCACGCTCGAGAAACGGCGGGCGGATCGTCGGGGGCGCTTCCCGGGCATCGTGCAACCGCCCTTCACCTATGAAGTGCGTCGCGAGGCGCAAACGCGCCCTCAGTGTGCAGCAGAAATGGGCATTTGCTGTGAATCTGCTTGGGCGTGTCGCCGTATCTGATCTCGGCGTTCTCGGTCTATATGCACCAGGAATGCCAGCAAAATCGAGAATTTGAGTGTGGCGGGCGGGATACCGACCACCGGGTGGTCGAGTTGGAGCGCGACAACGCAGAATCCGATGAAGATGCCGCCGTACACCGCCCACGGAAATGAATTGGAGCGGATCGCCCGGTAGCTCATGACGCAACCGATCAGCATGATCGCAAAGAACGCCAGACCGGTGAAGATGCCGCCGCGGTAAATCGTCAGCAATGGCGCGTTCGACACATGGTTGAGGACGAACGCGTAGTTGCCGTCCCGGAATTCGAGCCGGTTCCAGCCTTTTCCGAACAACCAGTAACCGGCCATGGTGTCGGGGAATTCGCGGATGGCATCAATTCGCGACGTGGAGCCGACGTCGTCACTGCTGAACGAGTGCGCGAATCTGGTGCGCACCTCGGGTATCGCCGCCGCGAGGCCCACGGCGGCGATCATGGCGGCGATGGCCAGCCCACGGTCTCGCGCCCGCATGGTGTGGAAGGCCAGTACCAGCAGCGCCCCGGCGACGACGGTGAACATGCCGGCCCGACTCAGGGTGAGCAGCAACGCGACCGCGAAGATGCCGGTCACCACGATGCGCTGCCAACCGGCCAGCACGACCAGCGCGACGGCGATCGAGACGACAAGCGCGATGCCTTCGGCGTTGGGATCGACCGAGGTGCCGCCCAGGCGCATGGAACGCGCCATGCCGCCGTCGGTGAAAGCGAAGCGGGTGGCGGTGTATTCCGCGGCATAGCCGAAGACGCGCAGGTATCTGAACGACGTCTGGTTGGGGTCGAAAGCCACGATGTACAAGCCGAATACGGCGTTGAACAACGTCGCGTAGACGAATATGCGGCCGAATTTCTCCAGATGCTCGGACGTCAGGCTGCTCAGTGCGATCGCCACGAGCGTCACGACCGACCACCGGACGATCTGGATGATGTCGCCCATGCCGACGCCGGTTACCGCGACGGACGCGATCGACGTGATGACGAGCGCGATGATCGACCATTCCATCGGATGAATGGGCCGCGCCAGTCGCGGATGCACGAACAACGCGATCACCGCACCAAATGCGAACGGCAGATATAAGGGGACGTGAACACCGGGGAAATATCCGAAAGGCAGGGCGCCGGTGACGACCGCCAATCCGTACAAGAACCACAGTGGATGCCGTAAACCGACATAGATGCCGGCAACCACTGCGGCAATAGCGACAATGCCCAACAAAGTGAGCTGGCCGAAAGACGTCGCCAACCAGACCAAGCCCACGATCACGGCCAGAATCCCGGCCGATGATTTAAGATTGCCGAGTTGACCCAAACGGGCGTTCATGTCGACTATGTTCTCAGCTCGACCAGCTAAGCTCAAGCAGGTTGCCCGGACCCGTGGCGCGTCTGAATGGTCGGTCCGGTTCCCAGCCGTTAATCTGTGAGCCGTCGCATTGCTGAAATAAGGGGCACGACCTTGGAGATCAAAGAGTACCTGCGGATATTCGGCCGGTACTGGTGGGCGATCGTGGCGCTGGCGGTTGTCGGAGGTGTCGCGGGCTGGTCGTGGTGGGAATTCGGTGATCGCGAATACCAGTCCAGCGCGACGCTTTTCGTGGCGACCCAGAACGGCACGTCGGTCACGGAGGCCTACCAGAACAACCTGTTCTCCCAGGACCGCGTGAACTCCTACGCCACCCTCGCCACGAGCGAGCAGGTGGCCGCCCGCGCCGTGGACCAGCTGAAGGCGACCATCTCGGCCAACGAACTGCGGGCCAAGGTCACCGCCGTCCCGCTGCCGAAGACCGTGTTGCTGCAGGTCTCGGTCACCGACAAGGACCCGGGCCAGGCCCAGACCTACGCCAGCGCGGTCGCCGATCAGCTCGCCGGCCTGGTGGGAGAGCTGGAGACGTCCCGCCGTGGCGGCAGCCCCGCCGCGGGCGCCATCGTGGTCGACGAGGCCGGCTACCCGACCAAGCCCCTCGGCTATTCGATGGTCACCCGCATCGGGATGGGTCTGGCCGGTGGCACCGTGCTGGGTCTCCTGGCGGCCATCGTGCTCGGCATCGTCGACCGCCGGGTGCGCGGCCGCGACCGGGTGGCCGACGCCAGCGGTTCGCTGCTCATCGGCGCGCTGCCCGCAGACTCGGCCCGCAGCCATGCGCCGGTGGTCGACCTGACCGCCGAGGGCGCCTACCCGGAGGCGCTGCGCGAGCTCCGCAACAATTTGCGGTTCACCGTGCCGGCAAATCGTTCCGAGCCCGCTCGGGTGATCGCGGTGGCAAGCCCGTCACCGTCCGACGGGCGGACCACCGTGGCGATCGACCTGGCCGCCGTGCTGGCCGAGACCGGCAAGCGCGTGGTGCTGGTCGACGGCGACCTGCGCAACCCGGCGGTGGCACAGCGTCTGGACCTCACCCCGGCGGCCAGTCAGGGCGCGGCCGACCGCGGCCTGAGCACCGTGCTGGTCGGCGAGAACACCGTCGCCGAAGGCCTGATCCCCGAGGTCTCCGTCGGTCAGCATCAGATCGCGGTACTGCCCGCGGGTCCGGCCACCACGCGTCCCGGCGAGTTGTGGGCCGGCGACCACACCGAGAGCCTGTTCGCCGACCTGTCCGGCCAGTTCGACTACGTCGTCGTGGATACGCCGCCGCTCGGCAAGTACAACGACGGTGCCGTCGCCGCCGCGCTGTCGGACGGTGCGCTGCTGGTCGGCCGCATCCGCCACACCACGAGCAACGCGCTGACCCGGGCCGTGCAGACCTTGAAGTCCGCCAACGCGGTGCTGATCGGCTCGGTCGCCACCGACGAACCGGTCGAGTTCAAGCTCCACATCGGCGGGTCCGACGGCCCGAAGTCCGGTGACGGCAAGAGCAAGAAAGCGGCACCCAAGGCCGCCCCCAAGGCTGCGCCGCAGTCCGAGGCCAAGACGGCGGCGCACCAGAAGCCGTGATGCGTCAGGTTGAGTTGCGGCGCACGGTACTGGCACTGGCTGCAGTGCTGGTCACCGTGGCTGCGTGCGGCCAGTCGGGCCCGGTGCCGCCGCGACCGGGTGACGACGTGCGTCCCACCCGGGACCTGACCCCGATGTTCCCGGGGGCCGAGGCGCTACCGCCGCCCGATCTCACCGACGACGGCCCGGGTTCCCTGGTCGAGTTGAAGCCCGTCAAAGGCGACCGCAGCTTCGACGAGGCCGGCGCGACCGCGGCGCGCATCGTGTACCGGTCCACCAGTGGCGTCGACGGCCGTCCCATCCAGGTCAGCGGCCTGATCGCGGTGCCCCCGGGCCCACCGCCCAAGGGCGGCTGGCCCATCATCTCGTTCGGGCACGACACCACCGGGCTGCTGCCCAAGTGCGCGCCGACCCTCGCGCCGCAGTTCTGGGGCTATTCGACCGGGATGACCGTGTATCTGCGGCGCGGCTTCGCCATCGCCCTGTCCGACTACCAGGGGCTGGGCATCGACCCCGGCTCCAGTGCCCGGCAGCACTCCATCCTGGACGCGAACAGCCTGGGGAACAGCATCATCGACGCTGCCCGCGCGATCCATCGCGCCGCGCCGTCCACCAGTACCAACTGGGGTGCGCTGGGCGCCGGTGAAGGCGGCCTGGCCGCGTGGGCCGCGGCCGAACGCAACGGCAGCTACGGCGCCGGCATGAACATGGTGGGCGCGGTGGCGGTCAACCCGATCGCCGATCTGGCGCCGCTCGCCGACCCGGACCGCACCGCCGCACTGGCGACCGCCGATCAGTACCGGCTGCAGATCCGGGCGCTGCAGAGCCTGGAGACCATGCAGCCCGACTTCGACCTCGACGCGCACCGGTCGGCGAAACTGAAGGACCAGTGGGACCTGTTGGTCGACTGCGCACCGCGCGACGTCGCGGCCGCCCAGCTGGCGCTGAATCAGTTGACGCCCAACGACTTCCAGGCCAAGGACGCGGCCGCGGCCGCCGACCTCAAGCGTCGCCTCGGGGCCGTGGCATTGCCCAGTGCCGGTGCGGGCCCGAATGATCCGCCGGTGCTGGTGGCGTTCGGCACGGCCGACACCGTCAACCCGGCGGCCGGCGTGCTGACGGCCACCGCGGCGGCGTGTGCCCGCGGCCAGCAGATCGTGGTGATGCGCGGCGTCGGCGACACCGGCCAGATCAACGACCAGACGATGCAGAACGCGCTGGCCTGGCTGCAGGCGCGGTTCGACGGCGAGCGCGTGGCCGACGTCTGCGTGGGGGCGACGTGATCACCCCGACCGGAGTGCCGCGGGTGCGCGACTACGTGCTGTTCGTCAAGAACAGCTGGGTGCTGGTGCTCGTCACCACCATCGCGAGCGCACTGATGGGCTGGGTCGGCTGGGAGAACGCGAAGCCCGAGTACCGGTCGACGGCCTCGGTGTTCGTCAGATCCGAGGGCAGCGCGTCGCCCCTGGACGCCTACTACGGCGACGCCGGCATGCTCGGCCTGATGGAGACCTACCGGAACCTGGCCACCAGTTCCCAGATCACCGCGCCCATCATCCAGAAGCTGGGCCTCATCGAGTCCGACAAGGAACTCGCGGCGCGGATCGTCATATTGCCCAGTGCCACAGCGATGTTGAACGTCACCGTCACCGGCGGCGATGCCGACCAGACCACGCAGATCGCGCACGAGGTCGTGAACGACATGGTCGCGGTGGGCAACCGGCTGGCCCTGGTCGCCGGTACCAGCGCGACGCTCGTCGTCATCGACGACGCCAGCCCCGCCGAGCGGGTGGGCACCGTCTGGTCCTACGTGATGACCGGGACGGTCCTGGGTTTCGCGCTGTGTGTCATCGCGGTCATCGCGCGGGCGCTGATCTTCGACCGGGTACTGAGTCGCCGGCACCTCGAGCGGGTGATCGGTGACGCGACCGCCGGGACGTCGGGATGAACTCGCGGCGGCTGCGGCGTGTGGTCGCCGTGGGCCTGCTCGCCGCGGTGTGTCTGACCGCGCCGGCCTGCCAGAGTGACTCGTCACCGAAAAAGGCCGGGCCCCTTACGATTCCGGGGATCGACCTCAAACCTGACACCACGGGCGCCGGTCAGGTGCCCGGTGCACTGGTGTCGGCCTCGACGTTCCCGACGCTGGACCTGCGCCTGAAATCGGCCGTGTCGCTGGCGGCCCGCATCGCGTACACGTCGACGTCGGGGATCACCGGCGACCACACCGAGGTGTCGGGTGCGGTGTTCGTGCCGAACGGGACGCCACCACAAGGCGGCTGGCCCATCATCGTCTTCGGCCACGCGACGTCCGGCATGCAGAGCGAGTGCGGGCCGTCCGGTTCGTCGACGCTGCAGGGGCTGTCCATGCCGATCACCACGCTGGTCAAGGCCGGCTACGTGGTGAGCCTGCCCGACTACCAGGGGCTCGGCCCGGGCACCGCCGGCCATCCGTACGCCGACGCCACCACGGTGGGCTACAACGTCATCGACTCCGCGCGCGCAGCGCACAAGCTGGTACCGGAGTCGTCGGACCGGTGGCTGGCCGTCGGGGTGTCCCAGGGCGGCCAAGCCGCCTGGGCCGCAAACGAACTCGCCGCCGGCTACGGCACCGGGCTGAACCTCGTCGGCACCGTCAGCCTCTCGCCGGCCACCGATCTCACCGGTCTGGCCGCCGGCGCCGCGGCCGGCAGCCTGTCGAAGGAGCAGGGCGCCATCCTGCAACTGATCCTGGCCGCCCTGGCGACGGAGAACCCCTCGCTGAACCTGGCGGACTACCGCCGCGGCGAGATCGTCGAGCACTGGGACGTCCTCGCCTCGTGCCGCACCGAGGACGCCGCCGCGCGGTCCGCGGCGATCGACAAGATCACGCCCGACGACCTGCGGCCCGCGAACCCGCAGGCGGAAGCCACGCTGCAGGAGCTGCTGGCCAAGCGGAGCCTGCCCAAGGAACCGACGTCCGCGCCGATGCTGGTGCTGTACGGCGGCCAGGACACGCTGTTGCTGCCAGACTGGACGAACAGGGCACTCGCCGCCGCGTGCCGCCTCGGCGACGTCATCGACATCATGTTCCAGCCGACCAAGGGGCACGCCGACATCGACGTGGCGATGTCCTACGACTGGATCAAGGACCGGTTCGACGGCGTCCCCGCCCAGAACAGTTGTCCGTCATTCAATTCCACGCAGGGAGCAGGACAGTGAACGCGCCGACCTCGGCACCGGTCCGGACCCGGGCCCGCATCATCGGGCTGGACGGCGCCCGCGGGCTGTCGTGCCTTGGCGTCGCCGTCATGCACGTCACCGGGCACTACTCGCCGCAGACGGCCTACCACTGGAAGACGAACCTGGTCGGGCTGTCGCTGATCTTCTTCTACGCGCTCAGCGGGTTCCTGCTGTTCCTGCCCTACGTGCGCAACCTGATCGAGCAGCGCGAACTGCCGAGCACCGCGAACTTCGCCGTCCACCGCATCGCCCGCATCCTGCCCGGGTACCTGGTGATCTTCCTGCTGTGCAACTACCTGCTGCAGATCGTCTACATCGAGAACGCGTCGCTGCAGCCGACCCGCACCGAAGACGGCACCGGCATGATCACCGACCCGTGGCAGTTGATCGCCAACCTGACCCTGATGCAGTCCTACATCCCGAAGTACTTCCAGACCGGCCTGAACCCGTCGTGGTCGCTGACGCTGGAATACGCCTTCTACCTTTCCATCCCGCTGCTGGGCATGCTGCTGTTCGCCCTCGGACGGCGGTCGAACCTGCGGCCATGGGTCGTCGTGACCCTCGGCCCGGCGCTGCTGATCGCGCTGGGATTCATCGGCCGGGCCTTCGTGCCGTGGATGATCTCGGCGCTGCACCTGACCGATCCGACGGAGATCAACTGGGGCGCCAACTGGGTCGCGGTGTACACCAAGACCTTCCTGACCAACTCCGACACGTTCGCGTTCGGCATGGCCGCCGCGGTACTGGTCGTGGCCATGGAGCACAACGCGATCCGCGAGACGCTCAGCCGGCGCGTCCGCCTGTACAGCTTCCTGGCGATGTTCCCCGCGGGCATCGTCATGCTGGGGCTGATCGCACTGGCCAACCCCTACGCGACGTCGGCCCTGGCCGTGCTGTGCGCGCTGGGCATCCTGGTGATCGTCGCGCCGCTGTTCCGCGGCGAGCGGTCCGGGCTGGCCGAGTTGCTGGACACGGCGCCCTTCCGGTTCGTCGGGAAGGTCTCGCTGTCGGCGTACCTCTGGCATTTCCCGCTCATGCTGCTGCTGGGACGCTGGGGCCTGATGGCCGGCGACACCGTGCCCGGCATGCTGCGCAACGTGGCGCTCGTCCTGGCGGTGACACTGGTGGTCTCGGCCGTCACGTACTACGCGGTGGAAGAGCCCGTCATGAAATTCGCCAAGCGGTACCGCACCAGGTGGTCCTGAATGCGTCGTGCGATCCAGTGGGGCGCCGCGCTCGCGGCAGTGCTCCTGATCGCGGCGTCGTTGCCGGTGATGTGGCAGGTCGGTAGCTGGGCCCTGGACAAGCTGCGGCACGGCGGTGCCGGCGACCCGGTGCCGATCCGCACCGCCGACCTCACGGGCTCGGGCCCGGGCAGCCTGATCAGCGCCATGACGATGCCGGCACTGACCAACTCGGTGGAAGGCAAGGATCTGCAGGCCGCCCGCGTGGTCTACCGATCGACATCGGGTGACACCGATGCGCCGACGGTGGTGTCGGGATCGGTGTTCACGCCCCGGGGCCAGGCTCCCGACGGCGGCTGGCCGGTGATCGCGCTGGCGCACGGCACCACCGGCATCGACCAGCCGTGCGCGCCGTCACTGTCGGCGAATCTCCTCGGCAACGTGGTGTTCGTGCAGGGCTTCGTCAACCTCGGTTTCGCCGTGGCCCTCGCCGACTACCAGGGGCTGGGGGCGCCCGGCGTCCATCCCTACACCGACAGCCGCACCGCGGGCCGCAACGTCATCGACTCCGTCCGCGCCCTGCGGCACACGTTCCGCGACATCTCCAACCGCTGGGCCGTGTTCGGCGGTTCGCAGGGCGGCGGCGCGGCGTGGGCCGCCGACGAACAGGCACGCACGTACGCGCCCGAACTCGACCTCATCGGGGCGGCCGCCAGCGTGCCGTCGGCCGATGTGGCGGGCATCGTCGACAAGGCCGTCGCGGGCACCATGACCAAGGACCAGGAAGCGGCGTTCCAGGCGATCGTCGAGTCACTGGCCCGGCTGCATCCCGACCTGAACCGCGACGACTACCGCAGGGGCGCGGCGGCCCGGTACTGGAAGGTGCTGTCGGCGTGCTCGGGGCCCGACGTCGCCTACCGCGCCACCGCCATCGATGCGATCGGACCGACCGACCTGGCGCCGGTCGACGCGGCGGCCGCCGACCGGCTGCGTCGCTACCTGCACGACTGGGCCCTGCCGCAGCAGCCGCTGTCGGCTCCCATGTCGGTGGTCTACGGCGGCAAGGACACCTTCCTCGACCCCGAATGGACGAAGGCCGCCATCGCCCGCGCATGTTCGCTGGGCGGTACGGTGGTCTGGAATTTCCAGCCGGACGGTGGGCATGCCGATATTGACGGACCGGGTCAATTGCGGTGGCTGGCAGAACGATTCAGGGGAGGCGAGGCGGTCAATGACTGTCCTGCGCAGGGGACCACGTAATCCCGACGGCGACAGCCCGATTCATCAGCAGTTGCTGATCGAGGCGAAATGCATCGTGAAGCGACTCATCGCGCCCCGCGGCACCCCGGTGGGCGAGCCCGAGCGGCCGTACCTGATCCTGCCCATCCTGGGCCAGTCCAACGCGTTCGGCATGGGACTGCCCGTCGAGCCCGACGGGCTGGACCGGCCGCATCCGCTGGTGCACCAGTGGGCCATGTGCGGGCCGTCCAAAGGCACCGCGGTGCTGGCGACGCAGCCGCTGCTGCACGAAATTCCTTGCAAATACGTCGGTTTCGGCCCGACCTTCGCCAAACAACTCGCCGAGGACACCGGGCGTCCGGTGCTGCTGATCCCCGGTGCCCGCGGTGACACCTCGTTCACCCCGAAGAACGGGCACACCTGGGATCCGGCCGACCGCAAGACCCGGGTGAACCTGTACCAACGGGCCGTGAAGGCCATCGACGCGGCACTTGCGCGGTATCCCGGCAGTGAGATCGCCACCGTGCTCTGGCACCAGGGCGAGACCGACGTGCCGTTGATCTCCGGCGCGCAGTACCAGGTGAAGCTCGACTCGCTGATCGGGGACATGCGCGCGCGGTACGGCGAGGGCCTGCCGTTCGTGCTCGGCCAGATGGTGCCCGAGGAAATGGAGTTGAGCGGCAAGCCCTACGCGGCGATCGACGCCGTGCACGCCGACACCCCGAACCGCTGGCCACTGACCACCTTCGTGCCGGGCCCGCGTGATTCGTACAACAGTCCCGACGACCGGCACTACAGCGCCGCCGGGCAGCGCGAGTTGGGTCGCCGCATGTGGCAGCAGTACCGCGAGATGTGCGCCGAACAACTGGCGGACTATGGCGCGCGGTGACCTCGGCCGAATCATTCGTCGCGTCATCGGCGTGGTCACGATCGTCCTGCTCGTCGATGTCGGGCTGGCCGGGGTGGTGCTGTTCGCCAATGCCAGGTCCGATCAGCTGCAGCGGGCCGACGCGATCATCGTGCTGGCCGGCGAACACGACGGCCGCGAACAGTACGGGCTGAGCCTGGCCCGGCAGGGCTGGGCGCGCACGGTGGTGCTGTCCAACCCGTACCTACCGGGCGACCCGCAGATGAAGAGCGCCTGCGCGCCGGCGGCGGACATCGAGGTGATCTGCCGGAAACCGGAGATCCTGACGACCCGCGGCGAGGCCATGATGATGCGCCGGCTATCCGAGGGCCGGTCCTGGCACCGGATCATCGTGGTCAGCTGGCGGTATCACCTGCCGCGCGCCCGCCTGATCTTCCGGCAGTGCTATTCCACCGACCACGGTTCGGTGGTTGCGGTGGCTTTGCCCAGGGACTATGACTTCTCGCCGATCGGGTGGGAGCTGACGTTCTTCTATCAGTTTGCCGGGTTCGCTAAGGCCGCGCTGCAGGGACGCTGCGGTTGACCTGCCTATTTTTCCGATCGGTGGTATTTTCGAGCAAACGATGCGATAGTAGTCGCAGTTCGCTGAGCGGGGGCTATAGCGAACAGCCAGCAAATGGGAGGGAGTAGGCGTCAGTGTCAGTGGCAGAAGAACTCTTCATTCCCGAGGCTTCTCCTGCGCCTCCCGTACGGGCCGTCGCACCTTTAGCTGACCGCGCCTGGCAGACGCGGTACCGGTGGTGCCTCATCGCGTTCGATCTGGTCGTGGTGGTGTTGGCCCTGGCGAGTGCCCAGTTCGTCAAGCTCGGTACACCGGACGCCTCCCTGGAATTCACTTCGACGTACCTGCACGTCTTCTCGTACTACTCGGTGCTGTCGGCGTTCGTCGCCGTCATCTGGCTGGCGATGCTGGCCGCGTACCGCACCCGGTCGCCGCGCATCGTCGGCGCCGGCGTCGAGGAGTACCGCCGGGTGTTCTCCGCGACCCTGGCCACCGTCGGCATCATCGCCGTCGCACTCATGATCTTCCGCCCTGAGTACGCTCGCGGCTACTTGGCCGTCGCGCTGCCGCTCGGCCTCGTCGGCCTCGTCGTCGGCCGGACCATCTGTCGGCGGGTGCTCGCCCGGCTGCGCCGGCGCAACAAGTGCGTCGCCGAGGTGCTGGCCGTCGGTGACCCGCGCGCCGTGAGCAACCTGGTGCAGTCGCTGCACCGCGAATGGTGGTACGGCTACTCCGTCCGCGGCGTCTGCCTCACCGGGCGTCCCGCCGGCGGCACGTTCGACGTCGCCGGGGTCGGTGAGCTGCCGGTGCTCGGCAACGAGACCCAGGTCTCCGACGCCATCTCGCAGGCCAGCTTCGACGCCGTCGCCCTGACCACGACTGATCACCTCGGGCCCGAGGGCATGCGCGAGCTGTCCTGGGAGCTCGACAAGCTCGGTATCGACATGGTGGTGTCGCCGAGCGTCATCGACGTCGCCGGTCCCCGGCTCACCATGCGTCCGGTCGCCGGTCTGCCGCTGATCCACGTCGAGCGTCCGCAGTACAGCGGGACCAAGAAGCTCCAGAAGCGCGCCTTCGACGTCTTCGTCGCGCTGTTCGCGCTCACCGTGACCGCGCCGCTGATGATCCTGTCGGCCATCGCCATCAAGCTCACCAGCCGCGGCCCGGTCTTCTACCGTTCCGAGCGAATCGGCCTGGACGGCAAGCCGTTCCAGATGACGAAGTTCCGCACCATGGTGCAGGGCGCCGACCGCATGGTCGACGACCTGATCAGCCTGGACCTCAACGAGAGCGGCAGCGGGGTGCTGTTCAAGATTCACGAGGACCCGCGCGTCACGATGGTCGGAAAGTACCTGCGCCGCTACAGCATCGACGAGCTGCCGCAGTTCTTCAACGTGCTGCGCCGTGACATGAGCGTCGTCGGACCGCGCCCGCCGCTGCGCCGCGAGTTCGACACGTACAACGAGCAGGTGCGCCGCCGGCTGCTGGTGCTGCCCGGGATCACCGGGCTGTGGCAGGTCAGCGGACGGGCCGACCTGTCGTGGGAGGACTCGGTGCGACTCGACCTGTCGTACGTCGAGAACTGGTCGATCACCAACGATCTGCTGATCGCGGCCAAGACCTTCCGCACCATCATCGGCGGTTCTGGCGCCTACTGAGCCCGGGCGGGCGACCGCCGGTGAATAATCCCCAGTGATGCGTAAAGCCCTGCCGTGGATAGTGGTGGCCGTCCTGGTCGTCGGTGGTCTCACCGCCGCGACCTACCTGCGGCCGCTGGCCCTGATCGCGGCCTCCAAGACCCTGGACATGTTCATCCCGCTGTCCGGCGCGCCCGAGCCGATCGGTTCGGCCGATCTCGCCGGCTCGGGTCCGGGCACCCTCCTGTCGGCGACGACCATGCCGGGCGTCACCAGTACCTTCAACGGCCAGGGGATGCGCGCCGCCCGCGTGGTGTACCGCTCCACCTCGGGTGACACCGGCGCGCAGACTGTCGTCTCGGGCGCGGTGCTCACCCCGCTGGGCCGGGCACCCAGGGACGGCTGGCCGGTGGTGGCCCTGGGCCACGGCACCCTGGGCATCGACAACAACTGCGGGCCGTCGCTGTCGCCGACGCTGATGAACCTGCTGCCCATCGCAAAGGTCGTCGTCAATCTCGGCTATGCCGTCGCGCTGCCGGACTACCAGGGGCTTGGCGTCAAGGGCGTACACCCGTACTCCGACGCCCGCACCGCCGGTCTCAACCTGATCGACGCGGTCCGCGCCGCGCGGCATGTCTTCGGTGACGTCTCGACGACGTGGGCGGCGTTCGGCGACTCCCAGGGTGGCGCCGCGGCGTGGGCCGCCGACGAACAGGCCGAGCCCTACGCGCCGGACCTGAAGCTGGTCGGCGCGGTCGCGATCGCGCCCGCCGCTGACATCAGCGGCCTGGTGGCGAAATCGCAGACGGGCACACTGACCAGCGAGCAGCGACCGGTGCTGCAGGCGCTGATCGAATCACTGGCCCGGCTGCACCCCGACCTGAACCGCGACGACTACCGGCACGGCGGTGCCTCCCGATACTGGAACGTGCTGACGGACTGCAGCGCGGGCGCGGCCTACAAACGGGCCGTCGCCGCCGGGCAACTCGGGCCGCGCGACTTCCTCCCGGTTTCGCCGGATGCGGCCCAGCGGCTGCAGGATCTCTTGCAGGCGTGGGCAATTCCGCAGCGACGGCTGACGGCGCCGCTGTACGTTTGGTACGGCGGTCAGGACCCCTTCATCGATTCCACGTGGACGAAGGCGGCCATCGGGCGCGCGTGTTCGCTCGGTGGCACGGTGACGACGGAGTTCGACCCGCGGGGTGGCCACAACCCGCCCGCGGCGCAGGAGATGCTCGACTGGATGGCGGATCGGTTCGCCGGGAAGAAGGTAACCAATGACTGCTGAGCTGCTGCCGCTGGACGCCGCGGCGATCCAGGCGTCCGTCGGCGACGGCTGGCGGGTCGAGGTGGTGGCCGAAACCGGTTCCACCAACGCCGATCTGGCGGCGCGGGCACAGTCCGGCGAGAACGTCGCGGGCGTGGCCCTGTTCACCGAGGACCAGACCGCGGGACGCGGCCGCCAGGGCCGCACCTGGACGGCGGTGCCGCGGTCGCAGATTCTGGTGTCGATCGCGGTGGACACCACCGACGTGCCGAGCGAAACCTGGGGCCTGCTGTCGCTGGCGGCGGGGGTGGCTGTCGTCGAGGCCGTCGCCGAGGTGGCCGGCGTACAGGCCGCACTCAAGTGGCCCAACGACGTGCTGGTGGGCACCGGCAAGCTGGCGGGGATTCTCGCCGAGGTCGCGGCGCCGGGCGGCGGGGCGCCCGTCATTGTCGTCGGGATCGGGCTGAACGTGTCGCTCGCCGCCGACGAACTGCCCGACCCGGTGGCCGTCTCGCTGTTGAGTCTCGGTGTGGCACAACCGGATCGGCAGCAGCTGGCGGTGGCGCTGCTGAACCGCCTGCACGCGCGGATCGCCGAGTGGCGCGCGGGCGGGAACGTCGAGCTGCTGGCCATCTACCGCAAGCACAGCGCCACCCTCGGGCAGTCGGTGCGGGCCGAATTGCCCGGCGGGCGTGAGGTGGTCGGGCAGGCGACCGAAATCGACGCCGGTGGTGCGCTGGTGATCGATTCGGCCGACGGACCGGTGGCCGTCTCGGCGGGTGACGTCGTCCATTTGCGGCCCGCCACCGATTGAGCACCGCCTAGAGTCTGGGTATGGGTTACCCGGACAACGTGCTGGCGGCCGACGAACATGTTGTGCTGCATCGGCACCCGCACTGGAAGCGACTGATCGGGCCGGTGCTGGTGCTGCTGGCCGGGACGGCGCTGGCGGCGTTCGTCGCGGCGGTGGTCAATCACACCAACTGGGATTCGAACGCCAAGAACATCATCTTCGCGGTGATCGGTGTGGTCTGGCTCGTGGTGATCGGCTGGCTCACCGTCTGGCCGTTCCTGAATTGGCGGTCAACGCATTTCGTGATCACCGACCGGCGGGTGATGTTCCGGCGCGGCGTGCTGACGCGGTCCGGTATCGACATTCCGCTGGCACGTATCAACAGTGTGGAGTTCCGGCACCAGCTACTGGACCGGATACTGCGCACCGGCACGCTGATCATCGAGTCGGCGTCGCAGGATCCCCTGGAATTCCATGACATTCCGCGGGTGGAGCAGGTCCACTCGCTGCTGTATCACGAAGTCTTCGACACCTTGGGTTCCGAGGAGTCGCCCAGCTGAGGGTCGTCGCCGAGTTCGTCGTAGGCCTCGGCGAAACCACCGGCGGTGATCGTCGCCTCGAGCGTCATGTCGGGGGCATGCTTGGCCATCTCGTCGGGGAACACCCAGCGCCGGAACGCCCAGAAGCGGAACGCCATCTGCAGCAGGTTGCCGATGATGTACGCCGACAGGAAGTCGGCGATGTTCTCGATGGTCAGCGACACGTTGGGCTGGCGCAGCTGCAGCACATAGCTGGACACCCACAGCGGGGCCATGCTCAGCAGCACGCCGACGCCGCTGACGGCGAAGAACAGCAGTGCCTCGTGGTGACGCAGCCGGCCACCGCGGTTCTGGAAGCTCCATTCACGGTTCAGCACGTACGACGCGATGACCGCGACGATGCCGGCGATGATCTTGGCGGTCACCGGCTTGGGCTCGAGCACCGTGAGCTTGAGGGTGTAGAAGATGCCCGAGTCGATGACGAACGTCGTGGCGCCGACAATGGCGAACTTGATGAGCTCGTGATGCCGCTCGGCAAACGGCCGGATCACTCGCGGGAGCCGCGCGATGGTGGCCTCGGTGAACGACATAAGCGGCCAGTTTACGGAAACGACCTGCATTTCACGTACCCGTGCAGGTAGCGGGTGGTAGCTAGTCCGCATAGGCAGATTCGGGGGACACCCCGGGTGCGTGACAAACTAGGCGCCGTGACGCAACCCCCCGTCGTGGCAATGATCGGTGGCGGCCAGCTGGCCCGCATGACCCACCAGGCCGCCATCGCGCTCGGCCAGACCCTGCGGGTACTGGCAGTTTCCGCGGACGAGCCGGCCGCCCAGGTGAGCCCCGCGGTGGTGCTGGGCTCGCACACCGACCTCGAGGCATTGCGCCAGGTCGCCGCAGGTGCGTCGGCCCTGACGTTCGATCACGAGCACGTGCCCACCGAGCTGCTGCAGACCCTCGTCGCGGAAGGGGTCAACGTGGCCCCGCCGCCGGCGGCGCTGGTGCACGCCCAGGACAAGCTGGTGATGCGCCGCCGGCTGGCCGATCTCGGTGCGCCGGTGCCGCGCTACCGGGAAGTGGCCTCGACCGCTGATCTCGATGCCATCGACGAACTCGCCGCCGAGGTCGGTGGCGGCCTCGTGGTGAAGGCCAGCCGGGGCGGCTACGACGGCAAGGGCGTCACCCTGACCGACGACGTGGCGCAGGCCCGCGCCGCCGCCGAGGGCTATCTGGCCGCCGGCGTCGCGGTGCTGGTGGAGGAGAAGGTCGCCATGCGCCGCGAGCTGGCCGCGCTGGTCGCGCGCTCGCCGTTCGGGCAGGGCGCGGCGTGGCCCGTCGTGCACACCGTGCAGGAGGACGGCATCTGCGTCGAGGTGATCGCGCCCGCGCCGCAGCTGGACCCCGCGGTGGCGACTGCGGCCGAACAGCTCGCGCTGCGGATCGCCGATGAGCTCGGTGTGGTCGGCGTGCTGGCGGTCGAGCTCTTCGAGACGGTCGACGGTGCGCTGGTGGTCAACGAGCTGGCCATGCGGCCGCACAACTCCGGGCACTGGAGCATGGACGGCGCGACGACCAGCCAGTTCGAGCAGCATCTGCGCGCGGTGCTGGATTACCCGCTGGGGTCGACGGCGCCGCTGGCCCCGGTGACGGTGATGGCCAACGTGCTGGGCGCGCCCGTCCAGCCGGCGATGTCGATGGACGAGCGGCTGCACCACCTGTTCGGCCGGCTGCCCGAGGCCCGGGTGCACCTGTACGGCAAGGGGGAGCGGCCCGGCCGGAAGATCGGTCACGTCAACATCGTCGGCGCGCCGGGCGGCTCGCTCGATGACCCGGACTACGTGGCCGACGTACGCGAGCGCGCTGTGCGGGCCGCGCATTGGTTGTCGCACGCTGAGTGGACCGACGGATGGAGTGGACATGAGTGACCGGGTGGGACCGCGCGTCGGCCTGATCATGGGCAGTGACAGCGACTGGTCGGTGATGGAGGACGCGGCCACCGCGCTCGCCGAGTTCGAGGTGCCGTTCGAGGTCGGCGTGGTGTCGGCGCACCGCACCCCGCAGCGCATGCTCGACTACGCCAAGACCGCCGCGGACCGCGGTGTCGAGGTGATCATCGCCGGTGCCGGTGGCGCCGCGCACCTGCCCGGCATGGTGGCGTCGGCCACTCCGCTGCCGGTGATCGGTGTGCCCGTGCCGCTGGCCCGTCTCGACGGCATGGACTCGTTGCTGTCGATCGTGCAGATGCCCGCCGGCGTGCCGGTGGCCACGGTGTCGATCGGCGGCGCGCGTAACGCGGGCCTGCTGGCGGTACGCATCCTGGGGTCGGCAGATGCCGGATTGCGGGCCCGGATGCAGCGGTTCCAGGCGGACCTGGAGCAGATGGTGCTCGACAAGGATGAGGCGCTGCGTAATCGGTTGCTGGGCAAGTAAGCTCACGATCGATGAAATCTTCATTCGCGCGGTACCGCAGCGTCGGCCACAAGCTCGTCACGGGATTCATGGAGCCTGAGGTGCTCCTGGTCGCCGGTGCGCTGGACGAGGCCCAGCGGGCCAGGTCCGTCGGCGGCGCGGTCGCCGAGATCGGTGTGCACCACGGCAAGCTGTTCATCGGCCTGAACCTGTTGCAGCGGGACGACGAAAAGTCCGTCGCCATCGACATTTTCGGTGACCAGGACCTCAACATCGACGGTTCCGGGGCCGGTGATCTGGCGAAGTTCACCAGCAACGTCGACGTGTGGTCGTCGATGGACGGCGTGGTGATCCACCAGGGCGACTCCACGAAGCTGACGCCCGAGGTGCTGCTGGAGGAGGCCGGCGGGCCCATCCGGTTCTTCAGCGTCGACGGTGGGCACACCGAGGAGATCGTCTACAGCGACATGCAGCTCGCCGAGGCCACCCTGGCCGACGGCGGCATCGTCATCGCCGACGACGTCTTCAACGAGTTCTGGCCCGGTGTCGCGGTGGGCACGCTCAAGTACCTCGACGACGGCGCCGGGCTGGCCCCGTTCGCGATCGGCTTCAACAAGGTGTTCTTCACTCAGCCGGAGTTCTGCGACTACTACCAGGCCGAACTGGAGTCGGCGGCGCACCGCTCGTCGCGGATCCAGCACACCACGTCGGTTTTCGCCGGGCACCCGGTGCTGCTGCTGGGCCCTGTGACGGCCGTCGACGTGCTGCGCCGTAGCGAGACGTTGCGCACCGTCTATCACCGCACTTACCGCGAGTTGGTCCGTGGGCTGCAGAAGGTGTCGGGTCAGGGGCGGTAAAGTTACCGGCGAGTAGCAACCCGCATCTCGCCACATGGGCAGGCAAGGAGCCATCAATGTCTATCGGTAACCCGTCATTCGATCTGTTTCAGCTGCCGGAAGAGCATCAGGAGCTCCGGGCCGCCATTCGGGCCCTGGCCGAGAAGGAGATCGCTCCGTACGCCGCCGAGGTCGACGAGCAGGCCCGCTTCCCTCAGGAGGCCAGTGACGCGCTGACGGCGTCCGGTTTCAACGCCGTGCACGTGCCCGAGGAGTTCGGTGGCCAGGGTGCGGACTCGGTGGCCGCCTGCATCGTCATCGAAGAGGTGGCCCGGGTCGACGTGTCGGCGTCGCTGATCCCCGCGGTCAACAAGCTCGGCACCATGGGCCTGATCCTGAGCGGTTCCGACGATCTGAAGCGCAAGGTGCTGCCCGACCTGGTCGACGGCAAGCTCGCGTCGTACGCGCTGTCCGAGCGCGAGGCCGGCAGTGATGCCGCCGCGATGCGCACGCGCGCCAAGGCCGACGGTGACGACTGGATCCTCAACGGCGCCAAGGCCTGGATCACCAACGGCGGCAAGTCGACGTGGTACACCGTGATGGCGGTGACCGACCCCGACAAGGGCGCCAACGGCATCTCGGCGTTCATGGTGCACATCGACGACGAGGGCTTCACCATCGGCCCGAAGGAGCGCAAGCTCGGCATCAAGGGCAGCCCGACCGTCGAGCTGTACTTCGAGAACTGCCGCATTCCGGGAGACCGCATCATCGGCGAGCCGGGCACCGGTTTCAAGACCGCGCTGGCGACGCTCGACCACACCCGCCCCACCATCGGCGCGCAGGCCGTCGGGGTGGCGCAGGGCGCGCTGGACGCCGCGATCGCGTACACCAAGGACCGCAAGCAGTTCGGCAAGTCCATCAGCCAGTTCCAGGGGGTCGAGTTCATGCTCGCCGACATGGCGATGAAGACCGAGGCCGCCCGCCTCATGGTCTACAACGCCGCGGCGCGCGCCGAGCGCGGTGAAGGCAACCTGGGCTTCATCTCGGCGGCCAGCAAGTGTTTCGCCTCGGATGTGGCCATGGAGGTGACCACCAACGCCGTGCAGTTGTTCGGCGGTGCCGGTTACACCGTCGATTTCCCGGTGGAGCGCATGATGCGCGACGCCAAGATCACCCAGATCTACGAGGGCACCAACCAGATTCAGCGGGTCGTGATGTCCCGCGCCCTGCTGCGCTGACGTCAGGCGCTAAAGGTCGGCGGTGACCTTCTCCGTCGCGCGGCGCCGCTCGAGCGCGCCCGCGTCGGGGTTGGCCACCTGCACCAGGGAGGCGCCGCCGGCGAACACCGCCAGCAGATTGGCGACGAGTTCGTCGGGGGTGCCCCACGGGGCGGTCGACAGCAGCCGGGTGCCGGCAGTGAATCCCTTTGCCGCCGCATCGTTTCGGGCCAGGGCGAGGACGTCGTCGACGGAGCGGCCCGCCAGCGCCGGACCCGGGGTGCGTTCGGGCACGATCTGATCGCCGTGCACCCGCACGGACGTCGCGTAGTCGGTGACGCCGATCGGGAGGTCAGGAACGGGCTTGCCGAACGGATCGAGCGACAGCACGACGACCTCGCCGGCGCCGGTCTCGTCGGCCGCGTCGACGCGGTCGGCCGTGCACAGGGCGATGTCGCACTGCGTCGGAAGCGGTTCTCCGACAACCACTTCCGCGCCGATGTACCAGATGCCGAACAACACGCCCGCCGTCTGCCAGTGCGCGGGCAGCAGCACCGCGACCCGGCTGCCCGGACCCGCGCCGAGTTCGTCACGCAGCAGGTTGGCGGTCTTGGCGGCCCAGTTGCCCAGCGTCACCGCGGACAGCTCGATGCGCTCGCCGGTGGCGTCGTCGTAGTAGGTGATGCGCGGCCCGGCCGGGTCGTCGCGCAGCAGCGGGTCGAGGATCGCGCTGGACAGGTTGGTCACGGTCAGTCCACGCACTTCGGGTCGGCCGCGCCCGCGGTGATGATGGGCGACGGCGGGACCGGGGTGCTCGAGCCGGAATCGCTGGTGTCGGCAGACGATTGGGTCACGGTGTGGCTGCCGCCCTCCAGGCCGGAGCCGGGGCCCGCGTAGTCGTGCGCGAGCACGACCCGGACCGCGCCGCTCGGCACCGAGGCGTTCTCCACCACCGGCAGATTGCCCAGTTGCTCGGCGATGGCCTTCGCCCCGAGATCGTCCGACTTGGCGGCCTGGATCTGGCTCGACGGCACATGGTCGGCCTCGTTGTTGCCGATTTTGCCTGCGACGAAGCCTTTTTCGGTCAGGACCTCCGACACCGCCGCAGCCAGTCCGTTGATGTCACTGTCGTTGACGACGTCGACGGTGGTGTTGCCGGGGGTGTACGCGAGTTTTTCGGTCTTGCCCTCGGCCTGGTCCTGCAGCAGACCGGCCACCCATTGCTGCACCTGTGCGGGGTCGACGCGCACGACGCTCTGGGTGCCGTCGTCGCTCCAGCCGTCCTCGGCGAGCACCGGGATGGTGGCGAACGCGACGTTGCCGCCCGCCAGCTTCTGCATCTGCTGGACGAAATCCATGATGTCCCAACCGTCGGACAGCACGACCGAGCGCTGCACGGCGTTCCGGAGGCGACTCAGGGTGCTGGGGCTGGACAGGGTCTGCCCGGAGATGATGTCGTGCGCCAGCGACGCCATGAACACCTGCTGGCGGGTCACGCGGTCCAGGTCGCCGCGGGGCAGATCGTGGCGCTGCCGCACGAAGCTCAGGGCCTGCGGGCCGTTGAGTTTCTGCCAGCCGGCCGGGAAGTTGGCGCCCGACAACGGTTCGTCGACGGCGTTCTTCAGACACACGTTGACGCCGCCGAGGGCGTCGGTGATCAACGCGAAGCCGAGCAACCCGACTTCGGCGTAGTGGTCGACGGTCACGCCTGTGAGCTTTGCCACGGTTTTGATGAGCGCTTCGCGGCCGGCCTCTACGGCTTTCGGCTCGGCGGTGGCGGCGTCCTCGCCCTGCTCCTCGACGAGTTCCTTCATCTTCTCGAGCTTCACCTGACCGAAGACGCCGTTGATCTTGGTCTTGCCCAGCCCGGGCGCCTGCACATAGGAGTCGCGCGGGATGGAGATGGCGGTGGCCGAGCGCCCGTTGTTGGGGATGCGCACCAGGATGATGGTGTCGGTGTTGGTGGACACGTCGTCACCGGCGCGCAGCGTCGCGAGTTCGTCCTCTGACAAGGGATTTCCGTGCGCATCGGTACGGCTGTCCATACCCACCAGGAGGATGTCGACGGCGCCGTCGTCGCCCCCGCCGCCGAGGGCCGCGGTGCTGATGCGGTTGATGCCCGATTCCAGCGAACGCAGGCTGCTCCAGGCCACGCCGGTGCCCACCATCACGAGCACCGTCGTCATGACGGCGAGGATGCGGAACAGTCGACCTGGCACCAGGACAGGCTACTGGTGAGCGCTTGCCGTGGCCGGTAGCCCGGGGCTCGGCGGGTCACACCCTGGTGCGGGTACGGCCGTCGGCCCGCTAACCTCTAGGCCGTGATCGAGCAGCCTTCCGGAGCGGAACCGGACCGCCCGCTGCTCGTGGTGACGGTGACCTATTCACCCGGTGCGCATCTGGACCGTTTCCTGAAGACGCTGGCCCACGCGACGGAACGCCGCCTGCTGGTGGTGATGGCCGACAACGGATCGACCGACGGCGCGCCCGAGGCCGCCCTGGAGCGATACGCCGACGTCGAGTTGTTCCGCACCGGTGGCAACCTCGGCTATGGCACCGCGGTGAACCGTGCCGTGTCGGCCTACCTCGACACGCCCGACAGCATCGTCGACCAGGAGTTCTTCGTCGTGGTCAACCCCGATGTGCAGTGGGGGCCCAACAGCATCGACGAGTTGTTCGCCGGGGCCGCGCGGTGGCCGGCGGCCGGCGCGGTGGGCCCGCTGATCCGCGACCCCGACGGCTCGGTCTATCCGTCGGCGCGGCATCAGCCGAGCCTGATCCGCGGCGGCATGCACGCCGTCGTGGGCCCGTTCTGGAAATCCAACCCGTGGACGGCGGCCTACCGCCAGGACCGGTTGGAGCCGAGCGAACGCGCCGTCGGCTGGTTGTCGGGTTCGTGTCTGCTGTTGCGCACCAAGGCGTTCCGGCAGATCGGCGGATTCGACGAGAACTACTTCATGTACATGGAGGACGTCGACCTGGGGGACCGGCTGGCGCGCGGCGGCTGGCAGAACGTGTACGTCCCGGCCGCCGAAATCCTGCACGACAAGGGACATTCCACAGGACGGGACCCGGCCCGCAATCTGGCCGCGCACCACCGCAGTACCTATACCTTCCTTGCCGACCGGCATCCGCACTGGTGGCAGGCCCCGCTGCGGTGGACCATCAAGTCGGCGCTGGGCGCGCGCGAGCGCGCGGTGGTGGGCAATTCCAGGCGTAAGCGCCGCCGGGCGAACTAGGCTACCGGCGATGACCTCGAGGCTTGAAAGGACGCGAGTTGAGTGACGCGGTGAATCCGGTTGACGTCGACGCGGTCATCCTGGTGGGTGGGCAGGGCACACGACTGCGCCCGCTGACCCTCTCGGCGCCCAAGCCGATGTTGCCGACGGCGGGGGTGCCGTTCCTGTCCCATCTGCTCGCCCGGATCGCCGCCGCGGGTATCCGCCACGTGGTGCTGGGCACCTCCTACAAGGCGGAGGTCTTCGAGGCGGAATTCGGCGACGGCTCCAAGCTGGGCCTGGAGATCGAGTACGTGGTCGAGGAGGAGGCCCGGGGCACCGGTGGCGGTATCGCCAACGTGGCGCCCAAGCTGCGCCACCCGACCGCCATGGTGTTCAACGGCGACGTGCTCTCCGGGCTGGATCTCGGCGCGATGGTCGCCAGCCACCGCGAGCGGCAGGCCGATGTCACGCTGCACCTCGTGCGGGTGAGTGATCCGCGCGCGTTCGGTTGTGTGCCAACCGATTCCGAGGGTGTGGTGACGGCGTTCCTGGAGAAGACGCAGGACCCGCCGACCGATCAGATCAACGCGGGCTGCTATCTGTTCCAGCGTGCGGTGATCGACGAGATCCCCACCGGCCGTGAGGTATCGGTCGAACGCGAGGTGTTCCCGAAGCTGCTGTCCGACGGTTTCAAGGTGTGCGGTTACGTCGACGCCAGCTACTGGCGTGACATGGGCACGCCCGACGACTTCGTCCGTGGCTCAGCGGATCTGGTGCGCGGCATCGCACCGTCGCCGGTACTCGACGGGCACCGCGGCGAGAGCCTGGTGCACGAAGGTGCCGCGGTGGCGCCCGGTGCGCTGCTGATCGGCGGGACCGTGGTGGGCCGCGGCGCGGAGATCGGCGCCGGCGCCCGGCTGGACGGTGCGGTGATCTTCGACGGCGTCAAGATCGAGGCCGGTTCGGTGATCGAACGGTCCATCGTCGGGTTCGGCGCCCGGATCGGCCCGCGGGCGTTGATCCGTGACGGCGTCATCGGTGACGGTGCCAACATCGGCGCCCGGTGCGAGCTGCTGCGCGGCGCGCGGGTGTGGCCCGGTGTCACCATCCCGGACGGCGGTATTCGTTACTCGACGGACGTCTGAGCGGCCCGCACGAGCCGCTCCAGGCCCGGGTCCGGGCTCGGTAGCGCGTCCAGGGGCCACCACTGCAGATCCAGCGATTCGTCGCTGCAGTGAATTTCGGCGTGCTCCGGTGCGATGGCCAGATACTGCACGTCGAGATGCCGGGTCGGGACGCCCAGTGAGCACGTCAGTGCGTGGACGTGCAGCGCCGCGGGAAACTCGGCGATCTCCAGTCCGGTGATACCGGATTCCTCGGTGGCCTCGCGCAGTGCCGCGGCGCGGATGTCGGTGTCGACGTCCTCGCAGTGACCGCCGAGCTGAACCCAGCGACCCAACCGCGGGTGCAGCGTGAGCAGGGCCTTGGTCCGGGTGTGGTCGAGCACCAATGCCGACGCCGTGATGTGCCCGGGTACGCAGGCGCGCCGGCAGGCGTCGGGCCGGGCCTCGACGAAGGCGGCGACGGCGTGCCGCAGGGTGTCCTGATCGGGATCGGGTGCCGCCCAGTCGCGCAACGCGGAGACGACCGAGGCGTGCAACGACTCGCTCATCGACGGATCAGCAGTTCGTCCGTCGGCACGGGTGGTCGCGGCCGGCGTGGCTCGTCGCTCTCCGGGAAGTGACCGATGGCGATGGCGCCCAACGGTTCCCAGTCGGCCGGCAGCTCGAGCTCGGCGCGCACGATGTCGCCGGCGAAGATCGTCGAACCGATCCAGCAGCTGCCGACGTCGCGCGCCGCCAGCGCCACCAGCAGTCCCTGCACGGCCGCGCCCACCGCGACGGTGAACATGGTGTGCTCGGCCTCCGTACGCGCCGCGTCCGGATAGCTGTGCGCGCCATCGGGAACCAGGAACGGGATGACGAGTTCCGGTGCGTCGTAGAGGATCTGGCCGCGGCCCACGCGCCGGTCGACGGAGTCGGCCGGGCGCCCGTCGGAGGTCAGGTCGGTGCGCCACTTGTCTTTCATGCGGTCCAGCAACCGGATTCGCGTGTCGTGGTCCTGCACCCAGACGAACCGCACCGGCCGGGTGTGGTGCGGCGCGGGCGCGGTGAGCGCCTCGGCGACGGAGTCCTCGATGAGCTCCGGTGCCACGGGCTCGGCGCTGAACGTACGCACCGAACGGCGCATCAGCTGAGCCTGCCTGCGCCCCAGGGCCAGTGCTTCCTCGGTGCCCAGCCAGAACAGATCTTCCTCCCCGGCGCGCACCAGGGTCCGGCCGTTCGAGCCGTCGTCGCGCGGTGACAGGCCCCGCACCACGGCGACCGGGATGCCGGTGAGCTTGCCCTTGACGAGGTCGGCGGCGGCCGCGATCTCGTCGGCGATGGCGACCTCCGTCACCAGCAGCTCGTTGCCGTGGGTGTCCTGGACACCGGAATATCCGTGCAGCACGGCCAGTCCGGCCGCGCCGATGGCGGCATCGATCTGGCCGTTGCGCCAGGCCCGGCCCATGGTGTCGGTGATGACGACGGCGACGGTCACGCCCAGCCGTTCGGCCAGGCCGGCGCGCAGCCGGGCCGCGCTCCCGTCGGGGTCGACCGGCAACAGTGCCAACTCGGTTGTGCTGACGTTGGATCCGTCGACGCCGGCGGCGGCCTGGACCAGCCCGATGGCGTTCTCGGTGATCAGGGTGCGGCCCTTGCGCGCCAGCACCCGCACCGCCTCGTCATCGATCAGCCTGCGCCGCAGGGCGTCCCGCTCGTCAGGGTCGGTCGGCGCGGCGACGATCCGCCCCTCGGATTTGGACAGCACCTTGCTGGTGACCACCAGTACGTCGTCGTCGCGCAGCCAGGGGGCGGCAGCGGCGATGGCGGCGGCCACGTCGTCGCCGGGGCGGAATTCGGGAAGCCCGGGCACCGGAAGGATTTCGATGGCGGCCGCGGCGCCATGCTCGGTCACAGCTGAAGCCCGGCCAGTTCGAGTCCGGCCCGGACCATCTCGGCCGTGGCCGCCGGATCGGTCATCAGCAGCGGCACGGCCTTGACGTTGACACCGTCGATCTCGGCGTGGTCGCCCTCGTCGATGAGCCAGCCGTCGAGAATGCCGGTCGCGCTGCGGGCGCCGTAGTGCGCGCCAACGGCCTCGGAGGTGCTGTCGACGCCGATCACCTTGAGGCAGTCATCGGCCATCCCGCGCAACGGCTTTCCGGCGACGATCGGGGAGTAGCCGATCACCTGAGCCGGGGTGAACCGCAGCGCGCTGCGCAGGCCGGGCACCGCCAGGATCGCGCCGATGCTGACGACCGGATTCGACGGAGCCAGCAGCACGACGTCGGCGCCGGCGATGGCGTCGGCGACTCCCGGTGCAGCCTTTGCCTTCTCGGTGCCGATGAACGCGAAGCTGTGGGTGGGGATTTGCGCGCGGTAGCGCACCCACCATTCCTGGAAGTGGATGGCGCGCTGATTGCCCGATTCGGGATCGGTTACCACCACGTGGGTTTCACTGCGCTCGTCGCTGGCGGGCAGCAGCCGGGCGCCGGGCTGCCAGCGGTCGCACAACGCCTCGGTCACCTGCGACAGCGGATAGCCGGCCCGCAGCATCTGGCTGCGCACCAGGTGCGTGGCCAGGTCGCGGTCGCCGAGTCCGAACCAGTCCGGCTGCACGCCGTACGCCGCGAGCTCTTCCTTGGCGTGCCAGGTTTCGTTCCGGTGGCCCCAGCCGCGTTCGGGGTCGATGCCGCCGCCGAGGGTGTACATGCAGGTGTCGAGGTCGGGGCAGATGCGCACGCCGAACATCCAGGCGTCGTCACCGACGTTGACGATCGCGGTGAGTTCGTGCGGGGAGGGCTCCGCACCGGGTTCGGCGAATTGACCCAACCCCAGCAGCTTCTGGACGCCGAGCAGAAAACGAGCGCCGCCGACGCCACCGACCAGAACCGTGACCTTCACGTCGACTCACCCTAGGCGATGACGCGCGGGTGGAATGACGCGCCCGGAAGGCAATTCGGCGCGCAGCAAACTTTGAACCTCAGTATTCACTTGAGTAACAGCCGTATCAGTTATCGCCATTACCAACTGCGTTGTGCGGCAGCGTGTTATTGGTCACTATCGCGACACGCCGCGGTAACGACGCGCCGTATTCAGGTCACAAGATGGTAGGAAATGCGCTTCATCCGCTTGACCGTGGCAGCTAACCCGTGTGTAATCACAACAGTGTCATTCCCGGTTTGTTTACCGGTTCCGGTGCAGCAGACCGAGATTCGACCGTTTGTTCGAATATTGATCGCCACTCACGGCACGCAGGGCAAGTAGTTGGACTCCGTTTGAAAACTACGTAAAGCAGGGGAGGAGGCGGCAAATGTCTTACGAACACGCAGATTTCGATCACGTGGTGCAGTTCGACGGGCGGATGCTCGGCTCTGTTGGGACCGCACCGCACACGAACACCGGACCTATTCAGCACGTCGTCGGCGGACGGCCGCAGTTGAGTCTGGTGCCTGATCACATCGACAACGATCCCGAGCTCACGGAAGACCAGTGGCAGGAGCGCGCCCTGTGCGCGCAAACCGACCCCGAGGCTTTCTTCCCCGAGAAGGGTGGCTCGACCCGCGAAGCCAAGCGCATCTGCCAGGGTTGCGAGGTGCGCGACGCGTGCCTCGAGTACGCCCTGGCGCACGATGAGCGCTTCGGCATCTGGGGCGGTCTGTCGGAGCGCGAGCGCCGGCGGATCAAGCGCGGCGTCATCTGACGTACCGCGCACGCGGGTAGATCGACCGGCCTAGTCGTCCAGGATGGTCGGGTCGATCACCGACGGTTCAACGCCGAGATAAGTGGCTACCTGCGCCACGAGAATTTCGTGCAACAGGTCGGCGAGGTCAACGGAGTCCTTCGCCCGCCGTTCAATGGGCTTGCGGAACAAGACGATTCGCGCCCGTGTCGAATTACCCCGAACATCAACCCCGGCCGGGATGAGCCGCGCCAGCGCCACCGGCCCGTCGGCGATCACCTCGGGCGGCCACTGGATGGCATCGGGATCCTTGGGGGAGATCCGCGGAATCTCGTCGACCGCGACGTCGAGTCCGGACACCCGATTGCTCCAGCGGCGCTCGATGGGTTCGTAGGCCTCGAGGACCGCCATGTCGAATCGCTCGGCGCGACTGCGCCATCCGGGAACGGTCGGGGGGAGGAGCGGGCCGCGCATGCCGCGACGGCGGCGCACACGCGAGTGGGCCATCGGCCGATAGTAACGGTTGGAGATCGACGCGCCCGCGACGCGCGTGTCCGGCGGTGGGCGCGTCGGCGGCGCGATAATCTCGCCGAGTGAATGTTCCCCGTCGCTGCTGCCGGCCAGGTTGCCCGCACTACGCCGTGGCGACGCTGACATTTGTCTATTCGGATTCCACGGCAGTCGTAGGTCCGTTGGCCACCGTGTCGGAGCCGCATTCGTGGGACCTGTGTGTGTCGCACGCCAGCCGCATCACCGCACCCCGCGGATGGGAGCTGGTCCGCCACGCCGGTCCGCTGCCCACGCCCTCCGAGGATGACGACCTCGTCGCGCTCGCCGACGCGGTGCGCGAGGGGCGCGACGCGCCATCTCGCGGTGGCATCCCAACAGGTTTCACCGATCCGCTGCCCGGCAGCCACGCCGGCACGCCCGGCGGCACCGTCATGGCGCCGCCCGCACCGCGCACGCAACACAATGGGCGACGCCGCGGTCATCTGCGGGTGTTGCCGGATCCGCCTGAGAGTTAGCGACCCAAGTCCTACCGAACCCCACCGACCGTCCGCGGGCACATGGGTCAGCCGATAGGCTGACTGTCACAGACCCTCGGTATGCAGTGGTCTGCGAACGATGAGATCGGGAGGGCTATGTCTCGGCCAGCTGCCTCTGTACAGCGTGTCATCAAGGCATATGACGTGCGTGGGCTGGTCGGCGAGGAGATCGACGAGTCGTTCGTCGCCGACGTCGGTGGTGCGTTCGCCCGGTTGATGAGCGCCGAGGGCGCCACCCGGGTCGCGGTCGGTTACGACATGCGGCCCAGCTCACCGTCATTGGCGGCGGCATTCGCCGACGGGGTCACCGCCCAGGGTCTGGACGTGGTCCGGATCGGGCTGGCGTCGACCGACCAGCTCTACTTCGCCTCGGGTCTGCTCGACTGCCCGGGCGCCATGTTCACGGCCAGCCACAACCCGGCCGCCTACAACGGCATCAAGTTGTGCCGGGCGGGCGCCAAGCCCGTCGGTAAGGACACCGGCCTGACCGAAATCAGCGGTGAGGTCACCGACGGCGTGCCCGGTCACGACGGCGTCACGGGCAAGGTCGAGGAGCGCGACGTGCTCGCCGAGTACGGCACCTTCCTGCGTTCGCTGGTCGACGTGTCGGCGCTGCGTCCGCTGCGGGTGTCGGTCGACGCCGGCAACGGCATGGGCGGGCACACCACGCCGGCCGTGCTGGGCACCGTCGGATCCATCACTTTGCTGCCGTTGTACTTCGAGCTGGACGGCACGTTCCCCAATCACGAGGCCAACCCGCTGGACCCGGCCAACCTGGTCGACCTGCAGAAGCACGTTGTGGAGAACGGTGCAGATATCGGTCTGGCGTTCGATGGCGACGCCGACCGCTGCTTCGTCGTCGACGAGAAGGGCGACCCTGTGTCACCGTCGGCCGTGACGGCGCTGGTCGCCGATCGCGAGCTGGCCCGCGAGTCCGGCGCGACCGTCATCCACAACCTGATCACCTCGCGGGCGGTGCCGGAGCTGATCGCCGAGCGCGGCGGCACGGCGGTGCGCTCGCGCGTCGGCCATTCGTACATCAAGGCGCTGATGGCCGAGACCAACGCGATCTTCGGTGGCGAGCATTCGGCGCACTACTACTTCCGCGATTTCTGGGGTGCCGACTCCGGCATGCTCGCGGCGCTGCACGTGCTGGCCGCACTCGGGGAACAGGACCGTCCGCTGTCCGAACTGATGGCCAAGTACCAGCGGTACGAGGCGTCGGGCGAGATCAACTTCACCGTCGCCGACGCACCGGCGTGTGTGCAGGCGGTCCTCACGTCGTACGGCAGCGACATCGTCTCGACCGACGAACTCGACGGCGTGACCGTCGACCTCGGCGACGGGCGCTGGTTCAACCTGCGCAGCTCCAACACCGAACCGCTGTTGCGGCTCAACGTCGAATCCCGCACGCGTGTGGAGGTCGACGAGATCGTGGCGCACATCGCGGCGCAGATCAAGGCGGTCAGCGGGCGCACTGGTGGGTCGCTGCCATGAGTGCCGCCCCGGCGACCCTCGACCTCGACGATGTCGACGGTCTGATCGCGGCCGACCGCGACGGCCTGCTGCGGGCGGCGTCGATGGCAGGTGCGCAGACCCGCGCGGTCGCCGCGGCGCTCACTGAAGGCGAACTCGACGAACTGCGCTCGGATCAACGGCCGCGGACCGTCACGTGGGTGTGCGGACGAGGGGCATCGGGAGCGTCCGGTGCGGCCGGGACCGTGCTGGCCGCCGCGCTCGGCGCGACGTCGCCGATCCCGCTCGTGGTCACCCCGGACATTCCGCCGTGGATCGGCGCACTGGACGTCGTGGTGGTGGCCGGTGACGACGCGGCCGACCCGGCGCTGGTGACGGCAGTGGCGACCGGGGTGCGCCGCGGTGCCCGCGTGATCGTGGTGGCGCCCAACGACGGTCCGCTGCGCGATGCCGCCGCCGGCCGCGCGGTGGTGCTGCCGCCGCGACTGTCGGTGCCCGACGACTTCGGCCTCACCCGCTACCTGGCCGCGGGCCTGGCGACGATGATGGTCGTCGACCCGGCGCTGCGCATCGACCTGGATGCCCTGGCCGACGAGTTGGACGCCGAGGCCCTGCGCAACAGCGCGACCCGCGAGATTTTCACCAACCCGGCCAAGAACCTGGCCGAGCGGATGTCGGGCCGGCAGGTGGTGCTGGCCGGTGAGGGCGCGGCCATGCTGGCGCTGGTCCGCCATGCTGCGACGGTGCTGCTGCGGGTGGCCCATCAGCTCGTGACCGCGACCGGCGGCTCCGACGCCCTGGTGGCGCTGCACGGCGGGCTCGGCCGCCAGACCGTCGAAATGTCTTACGAGGACGCGCTTTTCCACGACCCCGAGATCGACGGGCCGGTGCCGGCCCGGGTCCGCACCGTCGTGCTGTGTGCCGACGAGGAGCGTCCCGGCGTGATCGCCCGGATGGACGCGCTCGGTGGCGATGTCGACGTGCTGAGCGCCGACGACGTGCCCGATGCGGGGCTGCAGGTGCCGGGTAGTCGCTTGGAACAACAGATCGCGATGCTGGCGGTCCGGCTGGAGATGACGGCCGTGTACCTGAAACTGGTTCGAGGTTAGACATAGTGCATCTGCTACGAGGCGCGGTCAGGAACTACGCCTGGGGGTCCCGTACCGCCTTGGCCGAATTCGCCGGAAGGCCCAGTCCCACAGCGCATCCCGAGGCCGAACTGTGGTTGGGTGCGAACCCGGGGGACCCGGCGCGGCTGGAGACGGCCGACGGGGACGTGTCGCTGCTGGAGGTCATCCGGGCCGATCCCGCCGGCGAGCTGGGGCCCGAGGTCCTGGCGCGGTTCGGTGAGTCGTTGCCGTTCTTGGCGAAGGTGCTTGCCGCCGACGAACCGCTGTCGCTGCAGGCGCACCCCAGTGCCGAACAGGCTGCCGAGGGCTTCAATCGTGAAGAGCGCCAAGGCATTGCCCTCAACGCGCGCGACCGCAACTACCGGGACCGCAGTCACAAGCCCGAGTTGATCGTGGCCCTCGGCCCGTTCGAGGCGCTCGCCGGCTTTCGGCCCGTGGCCCGCACCGTCGAGCTCATGCGGGCGCTGGCGGTGTCCGACCTCGATCCGTACATCAACCTGCTGGCCGGCCAGTCGGACGCGGCGGGCCTACGGGCCGTCTTCACGACCTGGATCACCCTGCCGCAGCCCGATCTCGACGTGCTGGTGCCCGCCGTCCTCGACGGCGCGGTGAACTACATCCGTTCGGGGGCAACCGAATTCGCGGCCGAGGCCAAGACGGTGCTCGAACTCGGCGAACGGTACCCGGGCGATGCCGGGGTGCTGGCCGCCATGCTGCTCAACCGCATCAGCCTGGTCGAGGGCGAGGGCATCTATCTGCCCGCCGGCAACCTGCACGCCTACCTGCACGGCATGGGTTTCGAGGTGATGGCCAACTCCGACAACGTGTTACGCGGTGGACTGACACCCAAGCACGTGGATGTGCCGGAACTCCTCCGGGTGCTCGACTTCACCCCGACCGACGGTCGGCCGATCCATCCGCGGCCCACCGACGACGGTGTCGAGGACGTTTTCGACACGCCCGCACCGGAATTCGCGGTGTCGATCCTGCGGATCGACGACGACCGGGTGGGCGCCGAGGTTGAGGTGCCCCGGGGGCACGCCGGCCCGCAGATTCTGCTGGGCACGCGGGGCCGGGTGCAGGTGCATTCCGCAGGTGGTGAGCTGACCCTGAACAAGGGGGCCGCCGTCTGGATCGCCGCCGGGGAGGGCCCCGTGCGGTTGGTGGCTGACGAGCCGTCGACGGTGTTCCGTGCGACGGTGGGGATCTAGAAAAAACCTACGAAAGGGCAGGTCATGTCGGCCTCGGGGAGTACGCGCGCGATCATCGCGGCACTGTTGGCCAATGCCGGGATCGCGGCGGCGAAGTTCGTCGGCTTCCTGATCACGGGCAGTTCGTCGATGCTCGCGGAGTCGGTGCACTCGCTGGCGGACACGTCCAACCAGGGGCTGCTGCTGTGGGGGCAGCGGCAGGCGCGCAAGGACGCCGACCATCTGCACCCGTTCGGCTACGGCCGCAGCCGCTACTTCTACTCGTTCGTGGTGGCGCTGGTCCTGTTCAGCCTGGGCGCGATGTTCGCGCTGTACGAGGGCTACCACAAGATCACCCACCCCGAGCCGCTGTCGTCGCCCATCGTCGCCGTGGCCATCCTGGTCGTGGCGATCGGGCTGGAGGGCTACAGCTTCTACACCGCGGTGAAGGAATCGCGTCCGCTCAAGGGAGCCGGCAGCTGGTGGCGGTTCATCCGGACCTCGCGTAACCCGGAGCTGCCGGTGGTGCTGCTGGAGGACTCCGGTGCCCTGATCGGTCTGGTGCTGGCCCTGTTCGGTGTCGGCCTGTCGATGCTGACGGGTGACCCGGTGTGGGACGGCGTCGGTACCGCGGCGATCGGTGTGCTGCTGGGCGTCATCGCGGTGGTGCTGATGGTCGAGATGAAGAGCCTGCTGATCGGTGAGGGCGCGACGGTCGACGAGACCGGCGCCATCCGCAACGCACTGGAGCAGACGCCGCACATCGACCGCGTCATCCACCTGCGGACGCAGTACCTGGGGCCGGAGGAGATGCTCGTCGGCGTGAAGATCGCGCTGGCGCCGAACACCGATCTGGCGACCGTGGCCGCCACGATCGACGCGGCCGAGGTCACCATCCGCGCCGCGGTGCCCAACGCTCGCATCATCTACATCGAGCCCGACCTCTACCGCGGCTGACGCCGCCTAAAACCGCAGTCACCTGCGGCGGTGACGGCTGCCACAAGCCGTTTTACAAAAATGCCTCTATTGTCTAGACCGGCGACAAAATGCCATCTATAGTCAAGATCACAAGTTGTCGGCCCAACCAATGGAGGTGGACCCGTGTCAGTCGAGGTATCCGACGTCAACACTGAGCAGTGGCGCGATCGCAAGCGCCATCTGTGGCTCATGGGCCTGATCGCGCCCACTGCGCTGTTCGTGATGCTCCCGCTGATCTGGGCACTGAACCAGGCCGGCTGGCATGCGCTCGCGCAGGTGCCGCTGTGGATCGGCCCGGGCCTGCTCTACGTGCTTCTGCCGATCCTCGATCTGAAGTTCGGGCCCGACGGGGAGAACCCGCCCGACGAGATGATGGAGCAGCTGGCGAACGACAAGTACTACCGCTACTGCACCTACGTCTACATCCCGTTCCAGTACGCCAGCGTCATCCTCGGCGCGTACCTGTTCACCGCCAAGGACCTGAGCTGGCTCGGCTTCGACGGCGGGTTGGACTGGTGGGCCAAGCTCGGTGTCGCGCTGTCGGTCGGTGTCCTCGGCGGCGTCGGCATCAACACTGCCCACGAGATGGGGCACAAGAAGGAGAACCTGGAGCGCTGGCTGGCCAAGGTCACCCTGGCGCAGACGTTCTACGGCCACTTCTACATCGAGCACAACCGCGGTCACCACGTCCGCGTCGCCACGCCGGAGGACCCGGCCTCGGCGCGCTTCGGTGAGAACTTCTGGGAGTTCCTGCCGCGTACCGTGTGGGGCGCCCTGAAGTCGTCGGTCGAGCTGGAGGCCCAGCGCATCCGTCGCCTCGGCCGCAGCCCTTGGGACCCGCGCACCTACCTCAAGAACGACGTCCTCAACGCGTGGCTCATGTCGGTGGTGTTCTTCGGCATCCTGATCGCGGTGTTCGGTCCGGCGCTCATCCCGTTCGTCCTCATCCAGGGCATCTACGGGTTCAGCCTGCTGGAGTCGGTCAACTACCTGGAGCACTACGGCCTGCTGCGGCAGAAGACCGAGAGCGGCCGCTACGAGCGCTGCGCCCCGGTGCACAGTTGGAACTCCGACCACATCGTCACCAACCTGTTCCTGTACCACCTGCAGCGGCACAGCGACCATCACGCCAACCCGACGCGTCGCTACCAGACGCTGCGCAGCATCGACGGCGCACCGAACCTGCCCAGTGGCTACGCGACGCTGATCGGCCTGACGTACATCCCGCCGCTGTGGCGCCGGATGATGGACCACCGGGTCATCGAGCACTACGACGGCGACATCACCAAGGTCAACGTCCACCCCCGGGTGCGCGACAAGGTGCTGGCCAAGTACGGGGCAGGTGCGGCCGCATGAGTGCCTACCAGTGCCCGGGCTGTGGTTATGTCTACGACGAGGCCAAAGGCGCTCCGCGTGAAGGATTCCCGGCGGGCACGGCGTGGGACGATGTCCCCGACGACTGGTGCTGCCCGGACTGCGCGGTGCGCGAGAAGGTCGATTTCGAGTCAGTAGGAGTGAGTTCATGAGCGAGCCGTTCAAGAAGTTCGTCTGCCTGCAGTGCGGCTTCGAGTACGACGAGGAGAAGGGCTGGCCGGAGGACGGCATCGCCCCCGGCACCCGCTGGGCCGACATCCCCGAGGACTGGAGCTGCCCGGACTGCGGCGCCGCCAAGTCCGACTTCGACATGGTGGAGGTCGTGGCGTCGTGACCGCCGCGGCCGCAGTACCGGACGGACCCGAGGTGCCGCGCCCCGCGGCACCTCGGGTGCCGTACGCCGAGGCCTCCCGGGTCTTGCTGCGGCACTCGATCCTCGACGGCATGCGAGAGCTGTTGCTGGCCAAGGACTGGTCATCGATCACGCTGTCCGACGTCGCGCGTGCGGCCGGCATCAGCCGGCAGACCATCTACAACGAATTCGGCTCGCGCCAGGGCCTGGCCGAGGGGTACGCGATGCGCCTCGCCGACCGCCTGGTCGACGCCGTCGAGCACGCCATCTACGCCAACGTCGGCGATATCGAGTCCGCTTTCCTGCAGGGCTTCCGGATGTTCTTCACCGAATCGGCGTCCGATCCGCTGGTCATCTCGTTGCTCACCGGCGTCGCCAAGCCCGATCTGCTGCAGATCATCACCACCGACAGCGCGCCGATCATCTCGCACTGCTCGCAGCGTCTCACCGAGGCGTTCCGCGGCAGCTGGGTGCAGATTTCGGACGACGACGCCGGGGTACTCGCGCGGGCGATCGTCCGGCTGGCGATCAGTTACGTGTCAATGCCGCCGGAAGCGGACCACGATGTGGCCGCTGACCTGGCCCGGCTCATGACGCCGTTCGCCGACCGTTACGGTAGTGGGGATACCCCGTAGCCGTCAGCGCGCCATTCGAGTAGTTCCCTGGCGCCTGTCCCGCGAGCCCGCAGGCCATGGGGTCACTCCAGTGGAACGAATGAATGGGGCTCTAATCCATGACGGAATTGAAGGCAGACGTCCGTAACGGCATCGACTACAAGGTCGCCGATTTGTCCGAGGCCGAGTTCGGGCGCAAGGAGATTCGCCTCGCCGAGCACGAGATGCCCGGTCTGATGGCGCTTCGCCGCGAATACCACGACGTGCAGCCGCTCAAGGGCGCGCGCATCTCCGGCTCGCTGCACATGACGGTGCAGACCGCGGTGCTGATCGAGACGCTGACCGCTCTGGGCGCCGAGGTGCGCTGGGCGTCCTGCAACATCTTCTCCACCCAAGACCACGCGGCCGCGGCCGTCGTCGTCGGCCCGCACGGCACCGTCGAGGAGCCCAAGGGCACCCCGGTCTTCGCCTGGAAGGGCGAGACGCTGGAGGAGTACTGGTGGGCCGCGGAGCAGATGCTGACCTGGCCGGGTGAACCGGCGAACATGATCCTGGACGACGGCGGCGACGCCACCATGCTGGTGCTGCGCGGTGCGCAGTGGGAGAAGGCCGGCGTCGTGCCCCCGGCCGAGGAAGACGACTCGGCCGAGTGGAAGGTCTTCCTGGAGCTCGTGCGCAACGGCTTCGAGAACGACAAGACCAAGTGGACCAAGATCGCCGAGTCGGTCAAGGGCGTCACCGAGGAGACCACCACCGGCGTGCTGCGGCTGTACCAGTTTGCCGCCGCGGGTGAGCTGGCGTTCCCGGCCATCAACGTCAACGACTCGGTCACCAAGAGCAAGTTCGACAACAAGTACGGCACCCGCCACTCGCTGATCGACGGCATCAACCGAGGCACCGACGTGCTGATCGGTGGCAAGAAGGTGCTGATCTGTGGCTACGGCGACGTCGGCAAGGGCTGTGCCGAGTCGATGGCCGGCCAGGGCGCGCGCGTCGCGGTCACCGAGATCGACCCGATCAACGCGCTGCAGGCGCTGATGGACGGCTTCGACGTCGTCACCGTCGAGCAGGGCATCGCTGACGCCGACATCGTCATCACCGCGACCGGCAACTACGACATCATCCTGCTCGACCACATGAAGGCCATGAAGAACCAGGCCATCCTGGGCAACATCGGCCACTTCGACAACGAGATCGACATGGCGGCGCTGGAGAAGTCCGGTGCCACCAAGCTGAACATCAAGCCGCAGGTCGACCTGTGGACCTTCGGTGACAGCGGCAAGTCGATCATCGTGCTGTCCGAGGGCCGTCTGCTCAACCTGGGCAACGCCACCGGACACCCGTCGTTCGTGATGTCGAACTCGTTCTCCAACCAGGTCATCGCCCAGATCGAGCTGTGGACCAAGAACGACGAGTACGACAACGAGGTCTACCGCCTGGCGAAGCATCTCGACGAAAAGGTCGCACGCATCCACGTCGAGGCTCTCGGCGGCACGCTGACCAAGCTCACCAAGGATCAGGCCGAGTACATCGGCGTCGACGTCGACGGCCCGTACAAGCCGGAGCACTACCGCTACTGAGTCTGTTCGCGGTCTGTTTGCGCTGTCCGCGCCAGCACACTCGAATGCCCCCAATTCCCACGGGAATTGGGGGTTTTCGCTTTTTCCGGTCTCGGCATACATCGAGGAATTAGCTGACCGCCGGCAGAATCGCCGCCCGTATATTGCAGTCCGCGACAATATTGTGTTCGGCGCCACATTCCGATGTTTGCTGAAGATCTGCTGGCGAGCGGATCTCGGCGTTAGAATTTCCGCACACCAGGGCACCCTCGTGAAGGGACGTCGGCAATGCGGAAGAACCGATGGGGAACACCCCTCGCGTTGCTGGCTGTGGCCGGCGTCACGTTGACCGGCTGCGACGGTGTCAATCTCGGCAGCCTGGACATCTTCGGCTCCGCGTCGCCTGCCGTGAAGGGCCCGCCGATACCGCCGGAGATGGTCCGGCATGACGTGCAGCAATTGGTCTGGCAGTTCCCGCAGCTGCGTAAACCCGACGAGGCGGTGTGGGTCACCTGGAACAACAGTGGCGATCCCAGCCTGGCCGGCAAGGTCAACTGGATCGACGCGGTCATCAAGCTGCCCCCGGCGGAGACCACTCGACTGCTGGCGGAATACCACCCGACCGATACCGACCGGCAACCGACGGTGCAGAAGATTCTGCAGTCGGAACTGCCCGGCGGTCCGTACCTTTCGGGGCCCGAACTCAACAACCACTTCTCCGGTCCGGGCATGACCACGCAGGCGTTCCTCGACCGTGACGCGAACGTCCTGGTGCTCACGACGAAGTCGGGCGGACCGGCGCCGTCGTAACCGTCTAGCGTGGTGCTGTGCGCGCTCTGATCCGCGTGACGGCGTTCGTGGTGGTGCTGGCTCTGCTGGCTGCCTGTGGCGCGGACCGTCCGCTCGCTTCTCCATTCCCTGCTGCGACGGGTCGGGGCTCATGCGCCGTCGATACCGAACGCGATGTCGGTGCCACCATGCGCGACGGCGTCGTCCTGCGCGCCGATGTCTACCGTCCCCGGACTTCTGACCCGGTGCCGGTGCTGCTCATGCGCACGCAGTACGGCAAGTCCGGGGCGCAGACCTCGCCGGAGCGCTATGAGCCGCCGGACTGGTTCGCCTCGCACTGCTATCTCGTTGTGGTTCAAGATGTTCGGGGCCAGGGGAGTTCCGGCGGGGTGTTCAGCGAGTTCACCAACGACATGGCCGACGGCTACGACACCGTCGAATGGGCCGCCGGCCTGCCCGGGGCGAACGGCAAGGTCGCGATGTACGGATCGTCGTATGTCGGTGCGACGCAATGGCTTGCGGCGGTGACGGCGCCGCCGCATCTGGTGACGATCGCGCCCGCCAACACCGCCTCCGACTACTACGACGGCTGGACCTACGAGGGCGGCGAGTTCCGGCTGGCGTTCGTGCAGCCGTGGGCCATCGAGTCGATCGCTCTCGGCGCCGCGCAGAACCGCCGGGACGGTGAAGCCGAGCGGCTGTTGCGGGACGCCGGGGCCGATCCGACGCGATGGCTGAGTTTCCGTCCGCAGCAGGACCTGCCACCGATGCAGCCGCACAATCCGGCGGTGGCGCCGTGGTACTTCGACTGGGTTCGGCACAACACGCGCGACGTCTTCTGGCAGCAGGTCAGCATTCGCGACCGGTATCCGGCGGTGCGAATTCCGGTGCTGCACTTCGAGGGCTGGTACGACGCGTTCCTGGCCGGCGGCGTGGAGAACTTCGCCGGGATGGTGGCCCACGGCGCCAACGACTTTGCGCGCTCGAACCAGCGGCTGGTGATCGGGCCGTGGGACCACGTCGCGTGGGGACGGCCCGATTCCGAACCCGCCCCGATGCTCAAGGACATTGGGGCGGTGGGCAACAGCCCGATCAATGAGCTGATGCTGGCCTGGTTCGACCACTTCCTGAAGGGCGTCGACAACGGGGTGGCGGGCAAGCCCCGGGTCGATTACTTCACCATGGGCGCCAATACCTGGAAAACGGCCACCAATTGGCCACTGCCGCAGACACAATGGATCAACTACTACCTCTCCGGTGCCGGCGGCAGCGCGGACCGCGACGGCAAGCTGTTGCCGGTGCTGCCCGGACCGCAGCCACCCGACTCCTACACCTACGATCCGCTGAATCCGGCGCCGAGCCTGGGCGGGCACTCCTGTTGCGGTGCGAAGTCCGGTCCGCAAGGGCCGTACGACCAGACACCGGTCGAACAGCGATCCGACGTGCTGGTGTACACCGGCGATCCGGTCTCACATGACACCGAGATCACCGGTGCGGCCAGTGTCACGCTCTGGGCCCAATCCTCAGCTGTGGATACCGATTTCACGGCCAAGCTGGTGGTGGTCAAGCCTGACGGCACGGCCATCAACATGAACAACGGGATTCTCCGGGCATCGTTCCGGGACTCGTTGTCGGCGCCGACGCCGATCGTCCCCGGGCAGGCGTACCAGTACCGCATCCAAATCTGGCCCACCAGTTACCAACTCAAGCCGGGGGACCGGGTGCGGGTGGAGATTTCCAGCAGCGACTACCCGCAGTTCGCGCCGAATCCCAACACCGGTGCGCCGTTCGGGCGGGATGCGGCGACCGTCGTTGCGACGCAGACGATCCTGCACGACCCCGCCCATCCGTCGTCGATCACGTTGCCGGTGATCGCGAACTGAGTCCCGGGGCTAGCGGCTGCAATCCAGCGACACCGTGATGGTCCGTCGTACCACCACGCGGATGATCTGGTCCCGGTTGCCGGGGCCGTCCACGCGGATGAGCCGGGTCTGTTCCTGCGGGTTACGGACGCTGGTCACCACGCACTGATCGAGCGGAGCGGTACCGACCCGGTCGACATTCACGTGGAATCCCTCGGCCTCCAGTTGGCCGATGGTGACGATCGCCGACTCTGCGGCTGCCGGTGCGGCGGGGGCCAGTACGGCAGCAGTGGCGGTGAGAGCTATGAGAGTTATTAGTGCAGTACGCATCTCAGGGTCCTTCCGGTCCTATACCCAATGACACGTAGGAGCGATGGAAAACGTTCGATTGTGTCCTGAAGGGGTTATCGGTGTGTTCGCCGTTTTCGTGACAGATTCCGGATCTGACGGTAGACTCGAACACATGTTCGAACATGTGGGCGTCGATGGCACGGGAGTTCTCGTGCACGACGTCTCCGTGGTCGACGCGATGATCCATTTCGCCCGGGTGTCGAATATCGCCGAGTCGGGGAAGTTCACGGCCATTGCCGACCTGGCGATGTTGCGTGTCGATGATC
>NZ_KB911470.1:141354-363468 GCF_000383495.1 Mycobacterium sp. 360MFTsu5.1
TCGGGGAAGTTCACGGCCATTGCCGACCTGGCGATGTTGCGTGTCGACGATCAGGATGGCCGGCAGTGGTGGGCGTGCGATGGCTGGGATGCTGCCGTCGCCGAAGTCGGAGCGGCGCTGGGGCTGGGGAAGCGCGAAGCGTCGGGGCAGTTGTCGATCGCGGTCGCGTTGCGCTTCCGCCTACCTCGGGTGGCGGCGGTGTTCGCCGACGGTGGCGTGTCGGCGCGGACGGTGTCGCTGATCTGCTGGCGCACCCGCCTGGTGGAGGACCTCAACACTCTCGCTGTCATTGATGCCGCCCTGGCGGGGGCGTTGTGTGAGTGGGCGGGGTTGTCCCGCAAGAAGATTGAACGCAAGATCGACGGCTGGGTGCAGAAGTTCGATCCGGCTGCGGTGATCAAGGTGCGCTCGGCGGCCCGCCGCCGCGGGGTCGGGATCGGCAAGCCTGATGATGAGACCGGGGTGGCGTCGATCTGGGGTGCACTGTTGGCCACCGATGCCGAGCTGCTGGATCGGGTGCTGACTGAGATGGCTCGGCAGGTGTGTGAGAACGATCCGCGCACTTTCGGGCAGCGCCGTGCCGATGCGCTGGGGGTGCTGGCGGCTCGTGGGGATCGGCTGGCCTGCCAGTGCGGTAATCCCGACTGCCCGGCGGCTGGACCGGATGCGCGGGCCACCGCGGTAATGATTCATGTGCTCACCGATTCTCTGCCGGTCCCGGTGGCTGACCCGCTGCTGCACGGGGATCCGGCGGTGCCGCTCGTATCGCCTGCACCTGCCCCGCCTCAGCCGGTGTTCACACCCGAGACTGCGCCCGAGCATTTCTTCACAGCCGAACCCGAGCCCGCGCCGGCGGATGCCATGGCGCCCATGTCCACGCCCGGGCCGGCACCGGCGGCCGATACGCGGCCCGTCGAAACCCCGCCCCCTCCCGCGTTCGAACCGGCCAGCGACGCGACGCCCACCCCTGGAGCTCATGCGACGCCCAGTCCCGCTCCCATCACACCTCCCGCTAAACCCCCTGCCCCTGTACGCACACCGGTCGGTTATGTCCTCGGCGGTGGCGTGGTGCCACCGGCGGTGCTCGCGGACTTGGTGGCCCGCGGCGCCAAGGTCCGCACCGTCGCCTCGGCCGCCGATCTGGACGGGGTGCCGCGGTACCGGCCCTCGGTCGCGATGGATGAGTTCGTCCGCATGCGGGCCATGACATGCATGTTCCCCGGCTGCGACCAGCCCGCCACCCACTGCGATGTGGACCACACGATCCCGTGGCCGGCCGGGCCGACCCATCCGGGCAACCTGAGCCCGAAATGCCGCAAACACCACCTGCTCAAAACGTTCTACGGCGGCCCCGACGGGTGGCAGGACCGTCAACAACCCGACGGCACCATCGTGTGGACCGCACCCACCGGCCACACCTACACCAGCGTGCCCGAAAGCCGAATCCTGTTCCCCCGCACGATCACCGACACCCCACTACCGAACCCACTGCCGCCGGACGCCCCCGATCTGGACACCCCACCGGCCCCCGGCCGGGGCATCATGATGCCCATCCGCCGCCGCACCCGCGCCCAAAACCAGGCCCAACAGATCGCCTACGAACGCGCCCTCAACCAAGCCGACATCGACGAGCACGAGGCCGCCCGAGAAGCCTTCGACCGCCAACGCAAGGAACGCCAAGAACGGGAAGCCGCCGAGGCTGCCGCGGCCGCCGAATCAGCAGAGCAACAAGACATCCCGCCGCCACTCTGAGTGCGGCATGAATACCCCTGAAAAGGCATGACTTTCAGGGGTATTCACGCTTGTCACGTGCGGATAGGAGGGCTACTTCGCCTCGATGACGCCAGCCAGCAGCTGGCTGTAGGCCAAGCGTCCGAGGAGTTGGAAGCAGGCATCCGATTCCGTATGAAGTTGCACCAAACCGTTTTTGGTGCCTCGCTCGTACCAATACACTTCCCAGCTGCCTTCAGGTGATTGCTCAACAGACCACGCGTAGTCCGCATGTCCACCGAGCGCGACGGTCTTAGGTGAGACCCCGATTGATTCCAGAGCCCTCGCCAATTCGGTGAGCGTCACGTTTGTTCTCCTTGGGTCATCGTTGGTCGCGGCGGCTCGGTCGTTGTCCGTCCATAGCGGGACGGTCGGCGGTTGACACAATTCGCCAGAATGGGCTCGTGGAGGACACCGAACTATTGTCGGAGTGGGCCGCAAGGGCAGGGATGCTGCTTCATGCCTCGGACACCCGGGTCGTCCACGGCTGGGCCGGTATGGAGATCGGATATGAAGTCCGGCGTGATGGCACCGGGTATCTCGTAGTGAAAACAGATCGCGGAAATGCCTCGACGCGCGGTCGATTCGACAGTCTTTCGGACGCCGACGCATACGTCCTGATGTGTTTGGGGAGCATTTGGCGCGCTGATCATGGGTTGGGGGACATCTTTCCAGCCGGCGCGGCCGAGGGCTTTAGGCCGAAGCATGACGCTTCTGGGTGGTCTGTGGAAGTCGCCGGCCGCAGAGCTGTGTTCACCTATGAGTCCGATGCGGGCCGGTACACCCACGTCGCAGGGAAGGGCCTGGGCAACGTCGCAGCCCTCATGCAGGCGTGAGAATCACGCACCGGAGTCCGGCTGTGCCGCACGAATACGTTCCATCTGTACCGCGGCGGGCAGTGCGCTTGAGAGCTGGAATGGTGCCGAGCCGTCCTTCGGAACGACTATTGGTCCGTTGCCGGCGAGAACTGCGTTCGCGTCATCATCTTCGATGAATGCTCGACTTTGGTATCCCTGTACCCACCAAAATTCGTAGTCGACGGGTTCTCCGACCAGTACGCAGGGCACGCCTCCGTTGGTCATATTTTCGGCGAGAATTGCTTCCGCGATGACCTTGGCTCGCCCAGCATCAATACCGATTTCAGCCATGCTTAGTCACGACTGATCGCATGTGCGGCACGCCATTCAACGTAGCGCTTGCCTCTACCTCGCGCCCGGAAGCCGCAGACAAGTCGGGGAAGGACCCTGAGCTGTATATCGATCAGGTCGCGGACTTAGAAGGACCGCCTGCAGCCGCATCCCCAATAGGGTCAGGCTCTTCGAGCGGCGGAACGTCCTGGCCGTCGAGCACCTTGCGCAGACGGTCTTTGTCGAGCTGCCCTTCCCAATTGGCCACCACGAACGTCGCGACGCAGTTGCCCAGCAGGTTCACCGAGACGCGCATCGAGTCCATGATGCGGTCGGCGCCCAGGAGCAGGGCCACCGCGGCGACCGGGATGGCTCCGTGGCCGATGGCGGCGACGGTCGCTGACAGCGCGAGGAACGACGACCCGGGAACTCCGGCCATGCCCTTCGACGTCAGCATCAGCACCAGCACCGCGGTGATCTGCTCACCGAGGCTCAGGTTCACGCCCAGCGCCTGGGCCAGGAACAGCACACAGATCGAGAGATAGAGGGTCGCTCCGTCGAGATTGAACGAGTACCCGGTCGGCACCACCAGTCCTGTGGTGGTGCGCGAACATCCGGCATTGGTCAGTTTGGCCATGATGCGCGGCAGCACGACCTCGGTGGAGGCAGTGCCCAGCGCAAGGAACAACTCGTCCTTGATGTACACGACGAACTTCCACAAGTTCACCCCCGCGAAGACCTTCGCGACGGCCCCGAGCACCAATATGAAGAGCGCGGCCGCGAGATAGCAACAGCCGATCAGCTTGGCGAAACTGCTCAGGGAGCCGATGCCGTACTGGCCGATGATGTAGGCCATCGCTCCGAAGGCGCCGAGCGGCGCCAGTCGCATCACCCAGCCGATGACGGTGAAGAACACGTGGCTCAGGTGGTCGACGATCTCGAGGACGACGGGCGGGCCCTTCTCGCCGAACTTCGCCAACGCGAGCCCGAACAAGACGGCGAAGAACAGCACCTGCAGCAGGTTGTTCTCGGTGAACGCCTTGAATATCGACTCGGGGATGATGTTCAGCAGGAAATCGACGGTGTGCGGCAGTTCCTTGTTCTGGGTCTTCTTTGCGATCGCGTCGGCCCCGCTCGCCAGCGTGGCGGCGTCGACGTGGAAACCGGCGCCGGGTTTGACGATGTTGCCGACCACCAGCCCGAAGAGCAGCGCGAAGGTGGTCACCGCCTCGAAGTAGATCAACGCCTTCACGCCGATCCGGCCGACCGACTTGAGGTCGCCGACGTGTGCGATGCCCAGCACGACGGTGCAGAAGATGATCGGCGCGATCAGCATCTTGATCAGCTTGATGAAGCCGTCGGCGAGCGGCTTGAGGTCGGCGCCGACCTTCGGCTGCAGCCAGCCGACGAGGATGCCGGCGACGATCGCGACGAGCAGCTGCACGAAAAGCGACTTGTACCAAGGTGGCTTGTTCGCGAGCCGGATCATCTCGCTTTTCGGCGGTTGCATGGTGGTCGCCATCGCGCGAAAGTACTGAGCGGGCGTCACCACGTGATTTCTGCGATGTTTCTGTGACGTCGCGCATCAGATATATCGAATCCAGCAACTAGTCTCGCCACGTGCTGATCGCAATCGAAGGCGTCGATGGTGCGGGGAAGAACACGCTGACCCAGGGGCTGCGGGCGCAGTTCGAGGCCCGCGGCAAGTCGGTGACCACCGTGGCGTTCCCGCGCTACGGTCGCTCGGTCGAGGCGGATATCGCGGCCGAGGCGCTCCATGGCCGGCACGGCGACCTCGCCGAGTCGGTGTACGCCATGGCGATGCTGTTCGCGCTCGACCGCGCCGGCGCCAAGGCCGAGATCGCGGAACTGAGGAGCACTCACGACGTTGTCATCCTCGATCGGTACGTGGCCTCCAATGCGGCCTACAGCGCGGCCCGGCTGCATCAGGGCGCGGGCGGGGAGGTGGTGGCCTGGGTGCGGGAGCTGGAGTTCGAGCGGTTGGCGCTGCCGGTGCCGGATTGGCAGCTCTATCTGAATGTGCCGACCGACCTTGCCGCGGAAAGGGCGGCGCGCCGGGAAGCTCAGGATGTGACGCGAACCCGCGACGCCTACGAGCGCGACGGTGGCCTGCAGGGCCGGACCGCAGCGGTGTACACCGCGCTCGCGGCCGAAAACTGGGTCGGCCGTTGGGCTTTGGTCGCTCCGGACGTCGACCCGGGGGAGTTGGCCGGCCGGCTGCTGGGGTGATTCGGCCGCCGCCCCTACCAGCAAGTTGTCAGGTTGGAGGCAAAACACCCATCGGAGATCACAGCTTTATCGCGATGTGGTGACACCATGGACGCCATGAGGCAACGCATTCTGGTCGTCGACGACGACCCATCTCTGGCCGAGATGCTCACCATCGTGCTGCGGGGCGAAGGCTTCGACACCGCCGTCATCGGTGACGGCAGCCAGGCGCTGACCGCGGTCCGCGAGCTGCGCCCGGATCTGGTGCTGTTGGACCTCATGCTGCCCGGAATGAACGGCATCGACGTGTGCCGTGTGCTGCGCGCCGACTCGGGCGTGCCGATCGTCATGCTGACTGCCAAGACCGACACGGTCGACGTGGTGCTGGGCCTGGAGTCCGGCGCCGACGACTACGTGATGAAGCCCTTCAAGCCGAAGGAGCTGGTGGCGCGGGTGCGCGCGCGGTTGCGCCGCAACGACGACGAGCCGGCGGAGATGCTGTCCATCGCCGACGTCGACATCGACGTGCCGGCCCACAAGGTGACCCGGCAGGGCGAGCAGATTTCGCTGACTCCGCTGGAGTTCGACCTGCTCGTGGCGCTCGCCCGGAAGCCGCGCCAGGTCTTCACTCGTGACGTGCTGCTCGAACAGGTGTGGGGCTACCGCCATCCGGCAGACACCCGCCTGGTGAACGTCCACGTGCAGCGGCTGCGGGCCAAGGTCGAGAAGGACCCGGAGAACCCGCAGGTGGTGCTCACCGTTCGAGGAGTGGGATACAAGGCCGGACCGCCGTGATCGGACGGCTCGTCAAGCCCGAGCCTGAGACCGTAGGGCGCCGGTGATCTGGGGATCCCGACGGCGTATCCGTGGCGGTTTCGGCTCGGGCGCTTTCGTGCGCGGGCTGGGCGCTGTCGGCCGGGTGGTCGGCTATGCCTGGCGTCGCTCACTGCAACTGCGTGTGGTGTCCCTGACGCTGGGGTTGTCCCTTGCGGTCATCCTCGTGCTGGGTTTCGTGCTGACCAGCCAGATCACCGACCGCATTCTTGAAGCCAAGGTCCGGGCCGGCACCGAAGAGGTCGAGCACGCCCGAACGACGGTGAGCGGCATCGTCGGCGGCGAAGAGACGCGCTCGCTGAACAGCAGCCTGCAGCTGGCGCGCAACACCCTCATCGACCGCAAGGTCGATTCGGGCTCGCGGCTGGCCGGTGCGTTCGACGCGGTGCTGGTGGTGCCGGGTGACGGCCCGCGCGCGGCCACGTCGGCCGGGCCGGTGGGGGAGATTCCGAACTCCTTGCGCGACTTCGTCAAAGCCGGCCAGGTCAGCTACCAGTACGCGACCGTGCACACCGACGGGTTCTCCGGTCCCGCACTGATCGTCGGCAGCCCGACGTCGTCACAGGTCACCAACCTCGAGCTGTACCTGATCTTTCCGCTGAGCAACGAAGAGAGCACCATCGCGCTGGTGCGCGGCACCATGGCCACCGGTGGCATCGTGCTGCTGGGCCTGCTCGCGGCCATCGCCTTGCTGGTGGCCCGGCAGATCGTGCTGCCGGTGCGGTCGGCGTCGCGCATCGCCGAGCGGTTCGCCGAGGGGCACCTCACCGAGCGCATGCCCGTACGCGGCGAGGACGACATGGCGCGCCTGGCGGTGTCGTTCAACGACATGGCCGAGAGCCTGCACAAGCAGATCACCCAGCTCGAAGAGTTCGGAAACCTGCAGCGCCGCTTCACCTCTGACGTCAGCCACGAGCTGCGGACGCCGCTCACCACGGTGCGCATGGCCGCGGATCTGATCTACGACCACAGCGAGGAACTCGACCCGGCGCTGCGGCGTTCGACCGAGTTGATGGTCAACGAACTCGACCGCTTCGAGACACTGCTGGCCGATCTGCTGGAAATCTCCCGGCACGACGCCGGTGTGGCCGAGCTGTCGGTGGAGTCGGTCGACCTGCGTGACACCGTACAGAGCGCGCTCGACAACGTCGGCCACCTCGCCGACGACGCGAACATCAAACTCGCCGTGCATCTTCCGGACGAAGCCGTCATCGCCGAGGTGGATCCGCGCCGCGTCGAGCGCATCCTGCGCAACCTCATCGCCAACGCGATCGACCACGCGGAGAAGAAGCCCGTTCAGATCAAGATGGCCGCCGATGTGGATACCGTGGCAGTGACGGTCCGCGATTTCGGCGTGGGTCTGCGACCGGGCGAGGAGAAAATGGTGTTCAGCCGGTTCTGGCGGTCCGACCCCTCGCGGGTGCGGCGCTCCGGCGGCACCGGCCTCGGCCTGGCCATCAGCATCGAAGACGCGCGCCTGCACCAGGGGCGGTTGGAGGCCTGGGGCGAACCCGGCCACGGCGCCTGCTTCCGTCTCACGCTGCCGCTGGTGCGCGGTCACAAGGTGACCACCAGCCCGCTGCCCCTCAAACCCACTGGACCCAAATCGGTTACGGCTCTCTCGTCCGGGGAACTGCCCGCGGGGGACGCATCGTGAAAGGGGCACTGGCACTCTGCGCGGTGCTGATGCTGGTCCTGACGGGGTGCGCCGGCGTACCCAGTTCGTCGGCGCCACAGGCCGTGGGCACCGTCGACCGGCCGGCCCCGCGCAACCTGCCGACGCCGTCGCCCGGTATGGACCCGGACCTGCTGCTGCGCGAATTCCTCAAAGCCACCGCCGATCCCGCGAACCGGCACCTGGCGGCGCGCCAGTTCCTCACCGAATCGGCATCCCGGTCGTGGGACGACGCCGGTAGCGCCCTGCTGATCGACCGCGTCGTGTTCGTGGAAACCCGTGGCACGGACAAGGTTTCGGTGACCATGCACGCCGACATCCTGGGTTCGCTGTCGGACGTCGGGGTGTTCGAGACGGGGGAGGGCGCGCTGCCCGACCCGGGACCCATCGACCTGGTGAAGACGCCGCGCGGCTGGCGCATCGACAAGCTGCCCAACGGCGTGTTCCTGGATTGGCAGCAGTTCCAGTCCACCTACAAGCGGGACACGTTGTACTTCGTCGACCCGACCGGCAAGACCGTCGTGCCCGACCCGCGCTACGTCGCGGTGTCCGACCCCGACCAACTCGCCACCGAACTCGTCACCAAGCTGCTGTCCGGGCCGCGACCCGAGATGGCAAGCAGCGTACGGAATCTGATGGCCGCACCGCTGCGGCTGCGCGGCCCGGTGACCCGGGCCGACGGCGGCAAGACGGGTGTCGGACGCGGTTATGGTGGCGCCCGCATCGACCTCGAGAGCCTGTCGACCACCGACCCGCACAGCCGGCAACTGCTTGCGGCACAGATCATCTGGACGCTGTTCCGGGCCGGGGTGAATGGCCCGTACGTGATCAACGCCGACGGCGCCGCCCTCGACGACCGCTTCGCCGAAGGCTGGAACACCTCCGACGTCGCGGCCACCGATCCGGGTGCCGACCCCGGCGCCGCGGCCGGCTTGCATGCCCTGGCCGGGGGATCGCTGGTGTCGCTGGAGGGTGACAACGCGCCGCGGGTTGCCGGCGCGTTCGGCCAACTGCCGGGCCAGACCTCGGCGGCGTTGTCGCGCAGCGGCCAGGAAGTCGCCTCGGTGGTGACACTGCGGCCGGGCGCCCCGGACATGGCGCAGTCCCTGTGGGTGGGTCCGGTCAACGGCGACGCCGCACAGGCGCTCGACGCGCACACGCTGTCGCGTCCCAGCTGGTCGCTCGACGACGCCATCTGGATCGTGGTCGACGGCACCAACGTCGTGCGCGCGATCCAGGAGGCGGCGTCGGGCCAACCCGCCCGCATCCCCGTCGACTCGTCGGCGGTGGCCACCAAGTTCCCCGGGCCGATTAGTGGACTGCAGCTGTCGCGCGACGCCACCCGCGCCGCGATGGTGATCAATGGCCAGGTGATCCTGGCGAGCGTCGAGCAGCGTGAGGGCGGACAGCTCGCGCTGACCTATCCACGCCGCCTCGGTTACGGCCTGGGTAATACGGCCTTGTCGCTGTCCTGGCGCACCGGCGACGACATCGTGGTGACCCGTACCGACGGCGCGCACCCCGTGTCGTACGTCAACCTTGACGGCGTGAACTCCGACGGACCCACCCGGAACCTGGTGGTCCCGGTGTCCACCGTCGCGGCGAACACCTCGACGGTGTACCTCGCCGACCAACGCGGCGTTCTCCAGTTGTCGGGTTCGGCAGCGGACAACAACCTCATGTGGACCGATGTCCGGCCGCTGATGGTCGCGGGCGCACTGCCCGTGCTCCCCGGCTGAAAAGTCGCTTTGAACCTTCTGTGACTCGGCTCCGTTGTTCCGGTTGAGTCGGCCAATCGTTAACTGAAATTGGCCCGATATCTCACCGAATCTGATGAGCGCGTGTCACCGCGGGTGGATCATTGTTGCCATCGGGTTCACAGCCGATGAGGAGTGAACATGAAGGTAGCGGGTCCGCTCGTTACCCTGGGCGCGGTCGCCGCCCTGGGCATCGGGATCTATGCCGTGAATGTGTCCAAGGAGTCGCAACCAGCGGCACCGGTGCCATCGACCAGCCAGGCCGCGCCGCCCACGAGTCAGGCCGCACCGCCCATCGCGACCACCCCAGCTGCGGTGCCCTTCCCGGCCGCCGCCGACTACCAGGGCAAGGTCGAGACCAAGGCCGGCGTGATCACACTGGACATCTCGGTCAAGGGCGCGGCCGCCCGCGCCTACGCGTGCGACGGCAAGGCCGTCGAAACCTGGCTGAGCGGGCCGGCCGATGCGGGTGTAGTCAACCTGACGAGCAAGGACAAGACCAGCCATCTCGAGGGCCGCCATGACGGCAAGAGCGTGGCGGGCACCTTGACGATCGGCGAAAAGAGTTGGCCATTCACCGCTTTCGCGGTGCAGCCACCGGCCGGCCTGTACGTGAGCCAGAAACAACGGCGTGCGAAACAGCTGGATCGTCGGCGCGGACAAGGCGGTGACGGGTGTGCAGCGTTCGGCCGACGGTGCGACGTCACCGGCCCCCACGCTGACCTCGGACGCCAAGCGCGTGGAGGGCGACAGTGATGGCATTTGACCCAGCGGCGGACGCGCCGACGCAGCGCGCCCAAATCCCCTCGCGCGGAGCTGGATTCGTCGTCGCTCTGTTGATCGGGGCCGTGGTGGCGGTCGGGCTGGGCGTGTTCGGATCGGTCCATGAACCGAAGTTCTTTTCGGTCAACTTCGCCGGCTTCTCGAGTGGGCTGTACGCGAAGGCGTGGCTGGCCACGCTGGCCGCGGCTCTCGGCCTGTTCCAGGTGTTCTCGGCCCTGGTGATGTACGGCAGGCTGCCGGTGAAGGCACCGACGTGGATCGGTGCCGCACATGTGTGGTCGGGTCGGCTGGCCGTGCTGGCCACCGTCCCGGTCGCGGTGCACTGCCTGTATGCCGTGGGTTTCCAGACGACCGATGTCCGGGTGCTCACGCATTCGCTGCTGGGTTGCTTCTTCTACGGCGCGTTCGTCGCGAAGATGCTGTTGTTGACGCGCAAAGGTCTTCCGGGCTGGGCGATCCCAGTGCTCGGCGGGGCGGTGTTCACCAGCCTGGTGTACCTCTGGCTGACCTCGGCGCTGTGGCTTTTCGTCGGAGAGGGGTTGAAGTTCTGATGGCTGCTGACAAGCTGGGTCGCCGCGAGGTGCTGGCCGGTACGGGAATCGCCTTGGGCGCCACGGTGATAGCGGGATGCCAGACCTACGGCAAGCCGCCCGCCGCCGCCAGCCAGACCCCGGCCACGACGCCCGGCGGTGGGACGACGCCGGCGGCTGACAGCGGGTTGGTCAAGACCTCGGCGGTGCCGGTGGGCTCGGGCGTGATCGTCGGCGAGGTGGTGGTGACGCAGCCGACGGCGGGCGAGTTCAAGGGCATGTCGGCCATCTGCACGCATCAGGGGTGCACCGTCAGCGAGATCGTCGACGGGACCATCAAGTGCCCCTGCCATGGCAGCAAGTTCAACCTCGACGGGACGGTGGCGCAGGGGCCGGCCAAGAAGCCGCTCGAGGCCAAGGCCGTCAAGGTCCAAGGGGACTCGATCGTGCTGGGCTGACTTGGCTCAGTCGAAGATGTCGGTGCCGGTGTCGTGGGCTGGTGGTGGGTTCACGATGGGGTGGCGGTTGCGGAATTCGGCGGACAGTTGGCTGTCGATGTGGGTGGTTGGTGCGGTGGCGGGTGCGGTGATGATGTGTTTGTCGTCGGCGATGTAGTAGATCGTCGGTACGTCGGTGGTGGGGTTGAGGCGCCATCCGTCGCGTAGTCGTTGGGGTGTGAGTCCGGTGGTGGGGTAGTTGGGGTCGTGGGCGGCGAGGTAGGCGGTGATGGTGGTGATGGCGTCGTTGGCGGGGAGGTAGGGGCTGTCTTGAGGTGAGGGGAAGTAGAAGATTTCGTCGGCTTTCGGTACCGCGTAGCGGCCTCTGGTGGGGTTGTGGACCGGTAGGAGGTAATCGCCATCCACGCGATAGGGCACGATCGCCATAGTGAGTCGGGCTGCTTCGATGATGTCGATCTGCGCAGATATTTCCCCCATACCGAGGACCTCTGCATTGGGGAATTGAGCCCACTCGTTCATGGTGGGATGAGGTGGCTCTGGACGCACGAGTTTTTCGCGGCGCCCGCCGCCGATGCTCAGGTAAAACCGTGTACCGATAATCGTCCCGACCGAGAACGGGTCGCCTTTGTACCAGCAGGTGGTGATTGCGCGGTAGAAGGCGGTGATATCAGCGACGGGGACGGTTTTGTAGGCGATTGCCGGCGGTCCGGCATTGCGGTCATCTTTCGGTTCGAATCCATCGGGTATCGATTCTCCGGGATCTACCGATAAGCGGACTTGTTGGCGGTACTGGTCGCAGTGGAACGCGCGGCCCTGATAAATGCAGTAGTAACCGCATGGCAGTAGTTGCGTGCCGTCGAGGGCGAGTAGCGGTTGTGGCGGTTGGGTCGGGTTGCCGAAGAGTTCGTCGATGACGGCGCTGACTTGTTCGGGGCTGACGGTGGGTGGGGTGAAGTTGCGTTGGTGTAGGTAGTTGAGGAATTCGGCGCCGGGGGAGAGCCCGTAGTTGCGGACGTAGTAACTGACTTCGTCGTCCCAGCGCCAGACGCCGTCGGTGCGCTTGGTCAATGGCACCTGGGCGGCCGGCGGGTTCAACCAGGGGTCGATGGCCCGTGCGGTGGTGCGTGCCACGACCGCACCGGCGTCGAGATAGTCGGCGACCCGTGCGGCGTCCTCGCGTGAGAGCCGGGGGAGCGAAGCGTCGGGCGAAACTCCCTCTGGGGCAGCGGGATCGGGCCGAGAGACCGATAAGGCTTTTGTCACCTAGATGTCTCCTTCGGTCGGTCCGTTGGCGGATGATTCACGGCGTTGGCGGCTTTGTCTGATGAATTGTGATTCGGTTGCGCGGCTGCCGAGTATGAGGTGCTTCGGTAGGTACGGCGTTTCGACGGTAATTGCCATGCCCATGTCGTGGGCAATACACGCCATCGCCAGTGGACCCCACGCGATGAACCCCTCGACGTCTCGGCGTCTGTCGGCGGTTTTTGACCAGAACTTCTTGTGGTCTTCGATTGCCCGAGCCAGCCGGGTGTTGAATTCTTCGGCGTTGCCCTGGGTGACGCAATACAGTAATTCGATCGGGGGATACAACAGCAGCAACAGTAGTTCTGGTTTGGCAATTTTCACGCGTTCCGGGTCTGCGCCCTCCATTGCGGTGATGATCGCCCGAACAACGTCGTCGTCGCGGCGGAAGAACTTCTGGAATGCGGTCACCCAGTCGTAGATGTACTCGTCGTACGCCGCACCGGCGGCTCGCAGCGTCTCGACGGGAGTTGCGCAGAGGGATGTTATGCGGTCGTCTCGGCGGCAGGCGATCGCGAAGTACATTGCAGCGAGCCATTTTCCGGCTGTCGCGCTGGAGTTCGGACCGGTGCCGGTGGTGGCGACCTTGTCATCGAAGCCGAGCGTGAACTCGATGTCGCGGTCCTTGTTGTTTGCGTTGAGGAACATCGCTGAGCCGGCTTGCATCGCCATCCACGTCGCATCCCAGATGCGTAGGAGTGCTGCGTCCGGATCTTCGACCGATGAATAATTCGCGATCCAGCTGGAGTAGGTAAAGAGCCGCTCCGTCAATTGAGGTTTCGCTTCGATCAGACCTCGGGTGAAATCGATGTCTTCAAACAGTTCCTGGATTCTTTGTTCAATGTCATCCAGATCGATCTGGTGCCGATTAATCACTAGCATCGCAATTTCACTCGCCCCGTTCTAGTCCAACGCGAATCGGTCCATGCGGAATCCGCCGTACTCGGCGCCACCTGGGGTGATATCCACCCGTGCTCTTACCAAATAGTAATCGAGCGCATCGGTCTGCAATGCTGCGTCCAGGCGACGCGCCAATTGTCGTCCTTCCGGCCCATGGTTCCTCATTGCATCGATGACACTCGCGGCATACTGGCGATGTCCTTGCTGGTAGCTGACCCCGTCGAAGCCTAGGCGGGTGCCAAGGTGTCCGCTGGGTCCTTTGGCCTCCACGACGACCACGCGTGTCTCGCCGCTCTCGCGGTCCCGAACTTCGTAGACGTGGTCGAAAGTGGCTGGGCCCCGTTGCCCTTCCTGCAGTGGTGTCACGTCGAACTGGCTGCCAGGGAATCTGTTCTCCATGGCATGGGTGGCCGCGTGCTCGCCCAACGCCTCACCGGCGGCGGTCTGCTCAGTGAATGCGGCCTGACGTTCACTGATCGTCTCGGGGGACGCCTCGACACCGCTGATTCGCTCTGCCTGGTACGCGGCATCCGCTGCGACAACGTGTTCGCGGGCAGCTTCGCGGCGGTCGATCAATCCTTGAGCGTCATGGCGTTCTTGTGGAGTGGCTTCATGAAGAAGCGTCTCGCCGTCTGCCAAGATTGCGCGCTCGTAGCCGTCTGGCACCGCTACCGGAGCGCCGCCTTCGTCGCGGCGGATCAGCGGTACCTGGTCTCCGTCGAAGTCGAGTTGGTTCTCGTTTCTGCGCCGGTATTCCGGCTCGGTGGATGCGCTGTCGTCACGCAGCGAATCGCGAGTGCGCACCTCGTCGTAATACTTCTCCCGATACCGGGAATCGTCGACCTTTTCCTGGAGGCTGGCTGGTGGGTGCCGCCCCTCCAGGCCATCAATCGGATCGTCGGAGATCTCGCGCCCGGCGCGGCTCTGTGGGTCTGAGCCGTCGGGACTTTCGTCGGCGTGATGACCGTCCGCCTCGACGTGCTGCGGTTCTGGCGAGTCGAGTACCTGCCGTGTGGTGCCGTCGGGCTCGAATTGGTGCCAACTGCCATCGGGTGGGATTCGCGGCACGCGTTCGCCGTCGGGGCCGCGATCGAAACCGGTGACCACTGGTGGGCGCCCGTCGGGATAACTCCATACCGGCCGGTCCGGTGCCGTGACGCGCACACCGAGCTCACGGGCCAGGTTAGCGGCGAACGAGTGATTTCCCACGCCGGTGTCGCAGGACATCAGTCGGATGGGCGTCTGCCCATCCCATCCGCTGTTACGTATCGCATCGGCGAAATCGTGTGGCGAGAGTCGATGCTGATTACCGGCGCTGTCGTACACCGACACGCTGTGGTGATCGCCGTGTACGTCGACGGTGAACTCACCGGGGAATCTCGGAACATCGCCGGCCGCCGAGCGCATGTGTGAATCCGCCGGGTCGAAGAATGCGGCGCCCGCGGGGGTCTCGAAAGCGGAGTGTCGGAACGCATCTGGGGCCCCCGTGCTGGAATGTCGATCAGGAGGTGGCCCAGTGTCGCCCAGTTCGGGACTGCGGTGCGTCGCATCGGGCGGTTCTGGGTGTGGCCCGTGCTGCGTGGAATCCGGGAAGACCCAGTCGCCGCCCTTGTGCTGTGGCCAACCATCGACGACGTGATCACCGGGTTCCTTGGTAGATACCCAGTTTTTGCCGGATTCGTCGAGCGCCGCGACCGGATGGCGCGATCCGTCTGGGTCGATGCGGACGAGCGTCGCTCCGGGCTCCCACTTGCCGCGTGTGAGTTGGTATTCGGGGTTGAGGCCATGTTCTGCGCCGGTATACCCGGTGCCAGTGTGCGGTGGCATTCCGCTACTCAAGTCGCGGGTGAGTTCGTCGGATATGCCGAGATGGGCGGTGACGTGACCATTTGGAACTGAGAACTCACCCGCTCGGGTGCGGCCTTCAATGACGTAAGCATGATCGGTGGTAGTGAATACCTCATAGGGCGACCATTCCCCATAGTCCAGACGCAGGCCGTGTAGCAGGTCAGACGGGGTTCGTAGCCCATCGGCATCTGACCGCACGGAGACGCACCCGCCAACGTCATTGGCGTGGTAGTTGGGGTTCGTGCTGTAAGGCGCACCGGGGTTCCGGACCTGATTCAAGATCGAGTCCACCACGCTGTCGCCGACGACCTTCTGAATGGTGTCGTTGGGGCCAGGATGCGGATGGGCCATCCGTGCCTCGTACATCACCTGCAATTGCTCACGACTGAAGTGCTCGGCCAGGTGTTCGCGACCGACGACCGCGGCCGTTCGTTGCCAATCGATGAACTCGTTGAGGGTCACGCCGTGCCGGTCGAGCACCGGCATCACCGCATCAACCGGGTCCGGCCGTGGCGCGTCGGATCGGTCGCCGGCGTGGCTCGGTGTTCCGTTCGGAGCGTGATCCTCAGTGTGGGGACCGCTTGGCGTGGGTTGCGGGTGCTCAGCGGTGGGCCGCGGGTTCTGCGCGCCCTGATCGGTGCGCGGGCTTGAATCGTGATGAGGCTCTGACGGAGCCGACGGTCGCTGAGGTTGCTCGGAACCAGGCTGCTTGCGCTCGGGAGCGTGTGATTCTCCTTGTGCCGCAGTGGGTTTCACCGGAGGGCTGGGATTGGTGTCGCGTGCTGGACCGGCGGCGGCGGTTCGTTCTGGTGGCCGCTGCGGCGGCGAGTTTTTCGCTGGGGTATCGCGTGGAGTGGGGGACCCCGCGGGTCGCTCCGCGTTGGGGGTGGAAGTGTGACTGCTGGTCGGGCTCGAGCTGTGGCCACCGGGGGAATGGTGGCCCATGGGTCCGATGGGGCCGCCCATGTTCATCGCGTTGGCCAGTGAGTTGGTCGAGGCGTTGGTGCCCGTATCGCGGTGGACGGGAGCGTCAGTAAGGTGCGACGGCGCGGTGTGATCGGTGCGGTGCGCACCATCGGTGGTGGGCGAGTCGTGGGTGCGGGAATGATCTGTGGGGGAATGATTTTCGCCGCTAGCGGGATGCTCACCGCCGCCCGAGTGGCGTTCCGCACCGGAGGTGTGATCGCTGGGGCGGCTATCGGCGTCGCTGCGGTGTCCGGTGTCGTTTGGCGTGTGGCCGCCGGTGTCGTTGGAGCCGGCCGTGTCGTGGCCGCCCCGCTGATCGTGGGCCGGCGAATTGTTGCTCTGGTCGTGTGCGCTTGTGTCCGTGGAGGTTTGCGGGGAATGCTGCGATTGCGACGGCCCCGACGACGCATCCGATGGGGTGTGGCCGGCGGCGGGTGGTTCACTCGATCGCGGACCGTCAGAGCTGGGGCCGTGGGAGCCTTGACCGTTGGTGCCAGGGCCACTGTTCGACTGCGGACCGTCTCCGGAATGTGATGGCCCACCAGATGATTGGGGCCCTTCGTTGCGGGACGGCCCAGCATCGGCGGGCCCCGATGTGTGTTCCTGCGGGCCCGAATGCTGGCCGGGTCCGTCCCCGCCGGGCCGTACCGGGGTGTGATCGGGACCGGGTGGGTCTGGTGGCCCACCCAGCCCACGCGGTGTACCCGCAGGTGAGTCACCGATCGAGGGTGGCCGCGGGGCGTCTCCGATCTCAGGCATCGCCCCGGCGTCAAAGCGCGGGGCCTGGGTGCGGCTGCCGAGATCGCTAAGGCCTTCCAGGCCAGGGGAGTCCCCCGCGTCGACCGAGCCGCGGCCGCGGGATCCGAACTTGGCGAGGTCGGACAGCTTCCGTTCCCCGCTGGCCAGATCTTTGGCGAGCTTTGCGCCCTTGGCCACCGACCCGGTCTTGCTGAGTGCTCCGCCGGGAACGAACAACGACCCGATGTTGAAACCCGCTTCACCCAACGCCCGCCCGGGGTGATCGCCCGACCATTTGTCCCACGCGACAAACTGTTTCCCCATCGCGATGAGCACGTCGTCGGTCTTGGACGGATCTTTGGCGATCATCGTGGCGACTTCGTACATCCCTTTCCAGGTGTCGAAATCTGCCAGCGACACAAGCCCTGAGACGGTCCCGACCAGCCCTGATATCAGGCCGACCTGCACATCGGTGTAGAACTTGACCCCTTCGGCCAACGCGCCGCCGATGTCCTCGCCGAACGCAGCGATCAGCACCGGGCGGATCAGCTTCTGGAACTCTTCGACTTTTTCACCGAGCAGTGTGAGCGCTTCACCCAGCAGTCCGGTGATTGCTTTGACGATGGTTTGAAAGTTGTGCCACAACGCCTTGATGTCGCTGGCGACCTCCCGCACGAGTTTCATGCCGTCACCGGTGAGGATGTCTTTCGCGGCGTCGTACAGACCGCTCAGGGACATCCGATTCAGAATTCTGCGGATCGCGTTCTGGGTTTCCTGGACCTCGTTGGCGTAATCCTCGACCGCCTTGGCGACGTTGTCGGAAATTTCCGTCAAGGCGGTGATGTTGGTGCCGAGTTTGTTGAGCGCCTCCGTCATCTTTCCGGACTCGTCTAAGTGCTGGGCGCCGACCACTGTCTTCGGTGCAGCCAGCATGGACTCGAAGACTTTGAACCCGTTGGCGAAGTTGCGCCACTGCGCAGCAGTGACTTTCATCAATCCGGCATGACCGTTGGGCCACATATTCAGCGGCAGGAACATCGTGATCAGGTTCCATTTGGGCGGCGGTGGAACCAGCAAGTTCTGCGGCACTCGCGCGGCCTGCCCCGGGTGGGATTCCTGCGGCGCAGGGCCCAGCCCTCCAGAAGGCCCCGGCCCGCCGATCGTGGACGCCTCATCAGCATTGCGGTAGTTGTAGCCCGATGCCATCAGCCGGTAGCCGACACTCTTGAACGCGTTCGCCGCGGTGGCCAACGTGTTGGTGAACTCCTGGCTTTGCCGCCCGTACTGCACGCCCATGTTGAAGCCAGCGAGGTCGAAGCCCGAGGCCAAACCCTCGGCGACCATGGGCTTTACTGCCTCCGACAGCGCACCCAACTGCTCGCCGGCTGCCAGCACAATCTGACCCGCGGCGATCAGCGCATCGGGCTCAACTTCAATGCGGCCGGGCACCGCATCCCCCGTCGACCGCGACTAATCCCACATCTCTCCGTTTCGGGAGGCGGCGTCGGTGTAGTTCTTCTTCGCCCCGGCCAGAACGCCCTTCAACTTCGTCAGCTGCTCGTTCATCAGGCGTGCGCCGTCCTCCCACTGCTGCTGAAACTGGGCCTGGGCGTCCGAGGCCTCGCCATGCCAGGTCGCGTGCAACACCGCCATCGCCTGGTCGACGTCCTCCAAGACTTCTTGGACGGTTTTCCCGAACTGCTCCAGATGGGTGATCGCGCCCTCCATGGCCGCGAAATCGACGACAAGCACGCTCACACCTCCGGGCCGTCAGCGGGTCGCGTCTGCGGCCGGACTGGATGTGACTCAACGGGCGTTGTGACATCGGGCGGGCCGTCGACGACGGGAGCTTTCAATCCAGGCTGCTCATCCGAAGGCCCTGCAGCGCCCTCGGATTCGCCGTCGCGATCGTCCTCGGCCTTGTCCTTCTCGTCCTTGTCCTTGTCCCTGTCGTTTTCGTCTTCACCGGCCTTGCCTTCGTCGGCAGCATCCTTGCCGGCGGACTCCGCGCCACCTTGCTGGCCCTGCGCCGCGGCTTGGGTCGCGGCCTGCACGATCCCGGTGGCCAACTGAGCGGCCTGGCCGGCGGCCCCGGACAACCCGCCGGCCGCCTGGCCGACCTGTCCCAGCGCGCCAACCATCTGCTGGGCCAGACTCGCCAACTGCTCGGCTCCACCAGCGCCGCCAGACGAACTACCAGACGCGGCCGCACCTGCACCCGAACCGGAACCAGCACTGGGGCCCGAACCACTGCCGGAACCACCGCCGCCGGCAGCACCACCGCCGCCTCCCATTGCCGATCGCAACGCTCCCGCGCTGTCGGAGTCGGTCTTGGCGTATTCCTTGCCGGCCAGCGACAGCATGTCGCCCATCGACTGCAACCCGCGCACGACCTGGCCCGCACCGTTGTGCCAGCCGTCCCATGCCGTCCCGAAAGCTGTTGCCGCGCCACCTTTCCAGCCCGACCCCAACAACTGGGTGGTTTCCAAATCCACGCTGGACAGCGCGTCCTGCAGTTGCTGCGCCGCGTCTTTGAACCGTTGCGAGGCAGCCGTCAACGCCGACACCTCAACTTCGAGCCGCCCCATGTACCCCCCCATTCAGCTGATTCCCAGCATATGGCCAGAAGCGGGGGTGAACCGGCACCAACTGGTGTCGTACCCCCGCGCAATGCTGGCGCCATGCTCGACCTGGTTCTGCCCGTCGAATGCGGTGGCTGCGGTGCGCCGTCGACCCGCTGGTGTCCGGCCTGCGCGGCGGAACTGACCGTCCGCCCCGACGAGCCGCACGTCGTCTCGCCGCGGGAGGACCCCGGGGTTCCGGTCTTGGCGCTCGGGCGCTACGCCGGGGCCAGACGACGGGCCATCGTGGGCCTCAAGGAACACGGCCGAACAGACCTCGTCGGGCCGCTGGCCGACGCGGTCGCCACGGCGATGCGGACCCTGATCGTCTGGGGCCTGATCGTGCCGCCGCTGACGGTGGTTCCCGCGCCGACCCGGAGCCTGGCCGCCCGACGCCGCGGCGGCGACCCCGTCGCGAAGATCGCCCGCGCCGCGGCCGCGGGTCTACCGGGCGTGACGGTGGAACCGGCGTTGGCGATGCGGGCCTTCACCAGAGACTCCGTCGGACTCTCCAGCGCACAAAGACAGCGCAACATCCGGGGCCGGGTGCGGCTGCGTTCTCCGGTGCGCGGGGAGGTGGTGGTGTTCGACGACGTGGTGACGACGGGTACGACGGCAGCCGAGGCGGTTCGGGTCCTGCAAACATCCGGAACGCAGGTGGCGGCGGTGCTCGCAATAGCGCACGCGTGAGCCTCTGGGCGGTGCGACACGGCCGGAGCAGTACCTACATCAACTCGATATGAAGTTCTCAAAACCGGTATGCGAAATCGGTGGCACGACTAGGTGAACTCGGACTACCGTCGGCTGCAACCACCCGTGAAGCCTCACGGCGGTACCGACATATTCACTCGGTACCAAATCGCTGACAGCGGTAGGAGGTGAGTACTCAACACCTTGCGCCGGGCTGCGGCGACTTGCAGACCCGCTCGGCGCGTAGTTCAGACCGTGTGCAAGAAGAGACACACGTGCACTGCGAGAGAGAAGCGAGTTGCTAAGCATGACAACCCAATCCGTGGATTCTGCCCGCTCGACCATGTTTGCCGACGATGCCGAGCCTGCGCCCGAACCGCACGCCGACGTCGTCGTCAAGGGCCGCAACGTCGAGGTCCCCGAACACTTCCGCATCTACGTTTCCGAGAAGCTCGCTCGATTGGAGCGCTTCGATCGCACCATCTACCTTTTCGACGTCGAACTCGACCACGAGAAGAACCGGCGCCAGCGCAAGAACTGCCAGCATGTCGAGATCACGGCACGCGGGCGCGGGCCGGTCGTTCGCGGCGAAGGCTGCGCGGACAGCTTCTACGCGGCCCTCGAATCGGCCGTCGGCAAACTCGAGAATCGGCTCAGGCGCAGCAAGGACCGTCGCAAGATTCACTACGGCGACAAGACCCCGGTGGGTCTGGCCGAAGCGACGTCCATCGTCCCGCCCGAGGATCTGCCCGAGGTGCCGAACCAGGCGGCCACCGCCGAGGTCGATGACCACGTTCCGGGCCAGGTGGTCCGCGTGAAGGAGCACCCGGCCAACCCGATGACGGTCGACGACGCGCTGTACGAGATGGAGCTGGTCGGACACGACTTCTTCCTGTTCCATGACAAGGAGAGCGATCGGCCGACGGTGGTCTACCGCAGACACGCCTACGACTACGGATTGATCCGCCTGTCCTGAGTTTCCAGTGCTGCGCCCCCGGCCGAACCGCCGGGGGCGCACTCTTATCTGCCGATTCCCCCGGTCACCTACGATGGTCACGTCTAACCCGCTGACGTATATCCGTTCCAGACCCACAGGGGAAAAGCGTGCTGTCGAAGTTGCTCCGCATCGGTGAAGGCCGCATGGTCAAGCGCCTGCAAAAGGTCGCCGACTATGTCAACACCTTGTCCGATGACGTCGAGAAGCTGTCTGACGACGAGCTGCGCGGCAAGACCGAAGAGTTCAAGAAGCGCATCGCCGACGGCGAGTCGCTCGACGACCTGCTGCCCGAGGCCTTCGCCGTCGCCCGCGAGGCGGCCTGGCGCGTGCTGGACCAGCGTCACTTCGATGTTCAGGTGATGGGTGGTGCCGCGCTGCACTACGGCAACGTCGCCGAGATGAAGACCGGTGAAGGCAAGACCCTGACCTGTGTGCTCCCGGCCTACCTGAACGCCCTGTCGGGCAGGGGCGTGCACGTCGTCACCGTCAACGACTACCTGGCCAAGCGCGACAGCGAGTGGATGGGCCGCGTGCACCGCTTCCTCGGCCTGGAGGTCGGGGTGATCCTGTCGCAACTGACGCCGGAAGAGCGTCGTGCCGCGTACAACGCCGACATCACCTACGGCACCAACAACGAGTTCGGCTTCGACTACCTGCGCGACAACATGGCGCACTCGGTCGACGACATGGTGCAGCGCGGCCACAACTTCGCCATCGTCGACGAGGTCGACTCGATCCTCATCGACGAGGCCCGTACCCCGTTGATCATCTCGGGCCCGGCCGACGGCGCGTCCAACTGGTACACCGAGTTCGCGCGCATCGCGCCGCTGATGGAGAAGGACGTCCACTACGAGGTCGACATCCGCAAGCGCACCATCGGTGTGCACGAGGCGGGCGTGGAGTTCGTCGAGAACCAGCTCGGCATCGACAACCTCTACGAGGCCGCCAACTCGCCGCTGGTCAGCTACCTGAACAACGCCATCAAGGCCAAGGAACTGTTCCAGCGCGACAAGGACTACATCGTCCGCGACGGTGAGGTCGTCATCGTCGACGAGTTCACCGGCCGCGTGCTGGTCGGCCGCCGCTACAACGAGGGCATGCACCAGGCCATCGAGGCCAAGGAGCACGTCGAGATCAAGGCCGAGAACCAGACCCTGGCCACCATCACGCTGCAGAACTACTTCCGCCTCTACGACAAGTTGTCCGGTATGACCGGTACCGCCGAGACCGAGGCCGCCGAGCTGCACGAGATCTACAAGCTGGGCGTGGTGCAGATCCCCACCAACCGGGCCATGATCCGCCAGGACCAGTCCGACCTGATCTACAAGACCGAAGAGGCGAAGTACATCGCCGTCGTCGACGACGTGCAGGAGCGCTACGAGAAGGGCCAGCCGGTCCTGATCGGTACCACCAGCGTCGAGCGCTCGGAGTACCTGTCCAAGCAGTTCACCAAGCGCCGCATCCCGCACAACGTGCTCAACGCCAAGTACCACGAGCAGGAGGCGAGCATCATCGCCGAGGCCGGCCGGCTGAAGGCCGTCACGGTCGCCACCAACATGGCCGGTCGTGGTACCGACATCGTGCTGGGCGGCAACGTCGACTTCATCGCCGACGCGCGCCTGCGCAAGCGCGGCCTGGATCCCGTCGAGACGCCCGAAGAGTACGAAGCGGCCTGGCACCAGGAGCTGCCCAAGGTCAAGGAGCTGGTCGAGGAAGAGGCCAAGAAGGTTCGCGAGGTCGGTGGCCTGTACGTGCTGGGCACCGAGCGGCACGAGTCCCGCCGTATCGACAACCAGCTGCGCGGCCGCTCCGGCCGTCAGGGCGACCCGGGCGAGTCCCGGTTCTTCCTGTCGCTGTCCGACGAGCTGATGCGCCGCTTCAACGGCGCCACCCTCGAGGCGCTGCTGACCCGGCTGAACCTGCCGGACGACGTGCCGATCGAGGCCAAGATGGTGACCCGCGCGATCAAGAGCGCGCAGACCCAGGTCGAGCAGCAGAACTTCGAGGTCCGCAAGAACGTCCTCAAGTACGACGAGGTGATGAACCAGCAGCGCAAGGTCATCTACCGCGAGCGCAAGGCGATCCTCGAGGGTGAGGACGTGCAGGACACGGCCCACAAGATGCTGGTCGACGTCGTCACTGCGTACGTCGACGGCGCCACCGCCGAGGGTTACGCCGAGGACTGGGACCTGGGCAAGCTGTGGGACGCGCTCAAGACGCTGTACCCGGTGGGCCTGGACTACCACGACCTGATCGACTCGGACGCGGTCGGCGAGCCGGGCGAGCTGACCCAGGACGAGCTGCGCGACGCGCTGATCGCCGACGCCGAAAAGGCCTACGCGAAGCGCGAGGCCGACCTGGAGGCCATCGCCGGTCCCGGTGCCATGCGGCAGCTGGAACGCAGCGTCCTGTTGAACGTCATCGACCGCAAGTGGCGCGAGCACCTCTACGAGATGGACTACCTCAAGGAAGGCATCGGTCTGCGAGCCATGGCGCAGCGCGACCCGCTGGTCGAGTACCAGCGCGAGGGCTTCGACATGTTCACGGGCATGCTCGAAGGCTTGAAGGAGGAGTCGGTCGGCTTCTTGTTCAACGTGCAGGTCGAGGCTCAGCAGGCGCCGCAGGTGGCCCCGGTCGCCGCGCCGCAGGGGCTCGCGCAGTTCGCCGCGGAGGCCGAACAGAACGCCGCGCAAGAGCAGGCCGCGCCGGCCGCGTTGCGCGCCAAGGGAATTGAGGACAAGGCTCCGGCCATGACCTACAGCGGTCCGGCCGAGGACGGGTCCGCGGAGGTTCGTCGCGAAGGTGGCCGGCACGCGGCCGGCCCGGGCTCGCGCCGGGAACGTCGCGAGGCCGCGCGCAAGCAGAAGCGGCGGTAACCCGCTCAACCCAGCTGCAGGGCCACGAATTGCCAACGCCCACCGAGCATTTCGATGCGCCCGGCGGCGGCGTGCAGTCGTGGTCCGCGGCTGAAGGTGGCGAACACCTCGACAGCCGTGGGCAGCCCGTCCTGTTCGCGGGCGGTGCGTAGCCGCACCCGGCGTAGCGCGGCCGTGCCGTCGGTCCGGGTGCGGCTGGGCCACGACGACATGGCGTCGAACAGCGTGGCGGTGACCAGTGGCCGCAGCTGCGCCATCGGCCGGCGACGGTCGCTGACCTCCAGGACCCGGCGCAGTGCGGCGTCGGCGAACATCAGCGCGGCGCTGGGTGGCGTGACCTCGAGCCGAGATTCGGCGGGGGATTCGGTGACGCGGCCGGGTTCGGGATCGGCCACCACCTGCAGCCGGTTTGGCGCCCGGACCGTCGCGCCCGTCTCGATCGGCGTGGGCTCGTAGTCGACGATCGGCGCGGTCAGGTCGACGTCGATGCGGGTCGATGCGGTCATGAAATCTCTCCAGCGGTCGGTCAGGTGCATGAGACGCATCTGCTGGAGAGTCGCAGACGGGTAAATCATCGCACCGGTTTCACCAGGTGCTCGACGCCAATTCGCCGATCCGGTGCTGCGGGGGACCGGTCCCGGGGATACCGTGACGGGGTCGTTCAGGAGGTGAAGGGGGAGCGGCTGCATGGTGACCCGGTTGTCGGCGTCGGACGCGTCGTTCTACGGGCTGGAAGACTCATCGACACCCATGTACGTCGGGACGCTGTCCATCTTGCGGCGACCGCGAGCCGGCCTGAGCTACGAGACGCTGCTGGCGACCGTCGAGGCCCGGCTCCCGCAGATCCCGCGCTACCGGCAGAAGGTCCGCGAGGTCACCCTTGGCCTGGCCCGGCCGGTCTGGGTCGACGACCGCGACTTCGACATCACGTATCACATCCGGCGCTCGGCGCTGCCGTCTCCGGGCAGTGATGCCCAGCTCCATGATCTGGTGGCCCGGCTGGGCTCGCGGCCGCTGGACAAGACGCGGCCACTGTGGGAGATGTGCCTTGTCGAAGGGCTTTCCGACAATCGCCTGGCGATCTACACCAAGACCCACCAGGCGCTCGTCAACGGCATGACGGCGCTGGAGATCGGGCACGTCATCGCCGACCGGACCCAGAAGCCGCCCGAGTTCGGCGAGGACATCTGGATCCCGGGCCGCGAGCCCAGCGACGCCTCGCTGCTGCTGGGCGCAATCGGGGAGTGGGTCACCCGCCCGACGGCGCAGTTGGCCGCCGTGCAGTCGGCGGCGGCGGACATGATCTCGAGCACCGAACAGTTCGTCGAGGCCGGCCGGCGGGTCATCGACATGGCGCGCACGCTGGTGCGGGGTACCGCACCGAGCAGCCCGCTGAACGCGACGGTGTCGCGCAACCGGCGGTTCACCGTCGCCAAGCACGAGCTGGAGGAGTACCGCCAGCTGCGGACGCGCTTCGAGTGCGACGTCAACGACGTCGTGCTGTCGGTGGTGACCGGCGCGCTGCGGAACTGGCTGATGTCCCGCGGTCAGTCGGTGTCGACGGGCCTGACGGTGCGGGCCATGGCGCCGATGTCGGTGTACCCCGAAACCGACCACCTCGAGACTGCCGGCCCGGGGCAGGCGATCAGCGAGGTGACGCCGTTCCTGGTCGACCTGCCGGTGGGTGAGAACAACGCGCTCGTGCGGCTGTCCCAGATCGCGCACGCCACCGAGACGCAGGCCACCACGACCACCCCGGTCGACGCGCGCACCATCGTCACGCTGTCGGGTTTCGCACCGCCGACGCTGCACGCCATGGGCACCCGCGTCGCGACGAGCTTCCCGGCGCGGCAGTTCAACCTGTTGATCACCAACGTGCCGGGCGCGCAGAAGCAGATGTACGTCGCGGGCACCAAGTTGCTGGACACCTACGCGGTGCCGCCGCTGCTGAACAATCAGGTGCTGGCGCTCGGCATCACATCGTACAACGGCAGCCTCTACTACGGCATCAACGCCGACCGTGAGGCCATGAGTGACGTCGACGTTTTTCCCAGCCTGCTGCGCGAAGCGCTCGACGAGCTGCGGGAGGCGGCACGCTGATGACGTCGAAAAAGCGGACCCGCAAGATCCCCAACGATGTCTACGAGGCCGAGATCTTCCGGCTGCAGACCGAGCTGGTGAAGCTGCAGGAGTGGGTACGTGCCACCGGCGCCCGCATCGTCATCGTCTTCGAGGGCCGCGACGCCGCGGGCAAGGGCGGCACCATCAAGCGCATCACCGAATACCTGAGTCCGCGCATCGCCCGGGTCGCGGCGCTGCCCGCGCCGAGTGACCGGGAACGGGGCGAGTGGTACTACCAGCGCTACATCGCGCACCTGCCGGCCAAAGGCGAGATCGTGCTGTTCGACCGGTCCTGGTACAACCGGGCCGGCGTGGAGACGGTGATGGGGTTCTGCACCCCGCAGGAACATGCACTGTTTCTGCGGCAGACCCCGATCTTCGAACAGATGCTGATCGACGACGGCATCATCCTGCGCAAGTACTGGTTCTCGGTGTCCGACGCGGAACAGCTCAAGCGGTTCCGGTCCCGCCTGAACGACCCCGTCCGGCAGTGGAAGCTCTCGCCCATGGATCTCGAGTCGGTGTACCGCTGGGAGGACTACTCCCGGGCCAAGGACCAGATGATGGTCCACTGCGACACCCCGCAGAGCCCATGGTTCGTCGTCGAATCGGACGTGAAGAAGCACGCGCGGCTGAACATGATCGCGCACCTGTTGTCGACGATCCCGTACACCGCGGTCGACCACGCGAAGGTCGAGCTGCCGGAGCGTCCGGTGGTGACGGGGACGTACGTCCGGCCGTCGCGCGAACTCACCACCTATGTGCCAGATCACGTGGCCGAGCTGATGGGCGATCCCGAGAAATCCCTCTAGAGTGCCCTGGTGCGCGTCTACATTCCGGCGACCCTGGCCATGCTCACGCAACTCGTGGCAGACGGGGTGATGCCGGCCCGCAGCGGTACCGCGTTCGCGGTGACGCCGACCCTGCGTGAGGCGTACGCGCACGGCGACGAGGACGAGCTGGGCGAGATCGCGCTGCAGGAAGCGGCGCTGGCGTCGCTGCGGCTGCTGGCCGGCGAGGGGGTCGGCGAAGGGACAGGCGAGGAAGCCGGATTGCCGCCGCGGCGCGCGGTACTGGTGGCCGAGGCCGACGACGTGACGGTGCGCCCCGATCTGGACGACGCGGTGGTGCGCCTGGCCGGGCCCATCAAGCTGGCCGACGTGATCGCGGCGTACGTCGACAACTCGGCGGCTGAGCCGGCGGTGCTTGCTGCGGTGGCCGTCGTGGACGCCGCCGACCTCGGTGACGAGGACGCCGAGCTCACTGTCGGAGATGCTCAGGATCATGATCTGGCGTGGTACGCCGCTCAGGAGTTACCGTTTTTGTTGGAGCTGCTGTAGCCCTTGCGCCTGGCCTGCAGGGGTAGCTACTTGCGCGTAGGTTACGGTACCGTAGGTTAGGACGAGCTGGTCGGGACGCGATCAGTAGTGACCACCTGAGCGGGAGTGAACGTGGCCAAGAACACCATCAAGGTCTCGGCGAATGTGGTCGACACGGTGCGGCCCAAGGTTGCCGGCGCCAAGGAGCGGCCGGGCTGGCACGCACTGCGCACCCTCGTCGGGCGCATCACCACGCCGCTGCTGCCGGACGACTACCTCAAACTGGTCAATCCGCTGTGGTCGGCGCGCGAACTGCGCGGCAAGGTCGTCGACGTCCGACGGGAAACCGAGGATTCGGCAACCCTGGTGATCAAGCCGGGTTGGGGTTTCTCCTTCGATTACCACCCGGGTCAGTACATCGGCATCGGCCTGCTGGTCGACGGCCGCTGGCGGTGGCGTTCGTACTCGCTGACCTCGAGCCCTGTGGAATCGCGCGGTGACCACACCATCACCATCACGGTCAAGGCCATGCCCGAGGGCTTCCTGTCCACCCACCTGGTCGGTGGCGTGGCGCCCGGCACCATCGTGCGGCTGGCCGCGCCGCAGGGCGAGTTCGTCATGCCAGACCCCGCGCCGGGCAAGGTGCTGTTCCTGACCGCGGGGTCGGGCATCACCCCGGTGATGTCCATGCTGCGCACCCTGGCGCGCCGGGACCAGATCACCGACATCGTCCACCTGCACTCGGCCCCGACGGCGGCCGATGTCATCTTCGCCGACGAATTGGCGAAGCTGGCCAAGGATCACCCGAGCTACCAGTTGCGCGTGCGGGCCACCCGGACCGAGGGACGCCTGGACCTGTCCAAGCTGGACGAGGAAGTCGCCGACTGGCGGACGCGCGAAGCGTGGGCGTGTGGCCCGGAGGCCATGCTCCACGACGCCGAGCGTGAATACGAAGCAGCGGGACTCGGGGTGCGGCTGCACCTGGAGCGCTTCGCGGCATCGCGGGCTGCGGTCGAGGGCACCGGTGGTTCGGTGACGTTCGAGCGCAGCGGAAAGACCGTCGTCGCCGACGCGGCGACATCGCTGATGGAGGCCGGCGAACAGGCCGGTGTGCAGATGCCGTTCGGCTGCCGGATGGGTATCTGCCAGTCCTGCGTGGTGGGTTTGCTGGAGGGCCACGCGCGGGATCTGCGGACCGGAGAGGAACGGGAACCCGGAAGCCGGGTGCAGACGTGCGTTTCGGCTGCGGCCGGCGACTGCGTGCTGGATATTTAACAAAACCGCAGATCTGGGAAATATAGAATTTGCTGTCTAGCAACCTACGGTTGAGTAGGTTACGCTAGCGTAGGTAACTGGAAGGAGGTCGATATGGCAGTCACTGACGTACCTGAGTTCGCGCACCTGACCGAAGCCGATATCGAGGCTCTGGGCGTTGAGCTGGACGCGATCCGGCAAGACATCGAAGAATCCCGCGGCGTCCGCGACGCCCGGTACATCCGCCGCACCATCGCGGCACAACGTGCTCTCGAAGTGGCCGGCCGCCTGCTGCTGTTGCGCAGCTCGAAGCGGGCGTACTGGTGGGCCGGGGCAAGCACCCTGGGCGTGGCCAAGATCGTCGAGAACATGGAGATCGGCCACAACGTCATGCACGGCCAGTGGGACTGGATGAACGATCCCGAGATTCACTCCTCGACGTGGGAGTGGGACATGAACGGGGTCTCCAAGCACTGGCGATTCACCCACAACTTCATGCACCACAAGTACACGAACATCCTCGGGATGGACGACGATGTGGGCTACGGCCTGCTGCGCGTCACGCGTGACATCAGGTGGAAGCCGCACCACCTCTTCAACCTCGGGTTCAACACCGTCCTGGCGTTGTTGTTCGAGTGGGGTGTCGGTCTGCAGCACCTGGAGCTCGGCAAGATCTTCAAGGGCCGTGACGACCGCAAGGCGACCATGATTCGCGTGCGTGAGTTCAGCACCAAGGCCGTGCACCAGCTGACCAAGGACTACGTCGCGTACCCCGCGCTCACGTCCCTGTCCCCGGGTGCCACGTTCAAGTCGACGATGAAGGCCAACTTCCTGGCCAACGTCATCCGCAACGTGTGGGCCAACGCGGTGATCTTCTGCGGCCATTTCCCCGATGGCGCCGAGAAGTTCACCAAGACCGACATGGTCGGCGAATCCAAGGGCGAGTGGTACCTGCGCCAGATGCTGGGCAGTGCCAACTTCAACTCGGGTCCGGTGCTGCGCTTCATGAGCGGCAACCTGAGCCACCAGATCGAGCACCACCTGTACCCGGACCTGCCCAGCAACCGGCTGTACGAGATCTCGATCCGCGTTCGGGCGCTGTGCGAGAAGTACGACCTGCCCTACACCACCGGGAACTTCCTGGTGCAGTACGGCAAGACGTGGCGCACCATCGCCAAGCTGTCGGTGCCGGACAAGTATCTGATCGACACCGTCGACGATGCCCCGGAGACCCGGAGCGAGCGGATGTTCGTCGAGCTCGACGAGAGCTTCGGCGCCGTCGACCCGGCGACCGGCAACAAGCGCGGTCTGAAGACGGCCATCGCCACCGTGCGTGGTCGCCGTCGGGCCAAGCGCGCCGCCGCCTAGCAAGTTCGGTGAAAACCCCCAAAACCACCAGGTTTTGGGGGTTTTCGCGTTTCCTGGTCGTGCCGGGGGTGGCGATCGCCGTCGCCTGCTCGCCCGGGCAGGCTCGGCCCGACACCACCACCGTGCAACTCGGCCACGAGTTCGTCCTGGCCGGTGGGCAGGACGCGGTGGTCGACGGCGCGGGGCTGCGGCTGAAATTCGATCGGGTACTTGATGATTCGCGCTGCCCGACGCGTGTGTCATGCGTCTGGACGGGCGCGGCCCGGATCGCGGTCATCGTCACACCCGACGGCCGGCAGCCGACGACGCTGGAGTTCAACACCAATCCCGCACCGGGACAGACCCACCTGACCGAGACGGTCGGCGGGTACACCGTCGAATTGCGGTCGCTGGACCCGTATCCCGAGACGCCGGGCACCATCGCGCTGCCGGACTACCGCGCCACGATGCTGGTGGCCCGCTAGTACGTCGGCTCGTTCAGCACCGCGAGAAGACGACGGGCCGCCTCGACGCGGTCGACGGCCGGGCCGGTGAGCGTGTCGAGCGCGCATTCCGGGTCGGCCGGTGGCCCCATGTGCCCGCAGCCGCGGGGGCAGTCCTCGATGGCCTCGGCGAGGTCCGAGAACGCCATCAGCACGTCGTCGGGCTGGATGTGCGCGAGGCCGAAGGACCGGATGCCCGGAGTGTCGACGACCCAGCCGTCGTCGAGCGGCAGCGCCACCGACTGCGTCGAGGTGTGCTTGCCCTTCCCGACGCCCGACACCTCGCCGGTGGCCCGGTCTGCCTCGGGCACAAGGCGATTCACCAACGTCGACTTGCCGACGCCGGAATGGCCGAGCAGCACGGTGACCTTGCCTTCGAGCAGCGGCGCGACGGCGTCGAGCGGATCGTCGCGGCCGGCCGTGATGATCGTCAGGTCCAGGCCGGCGAACTCGGCGGCGAAGGGTTCGGCCGGTGCCAGATCGTTCTTGGTCAGGCACAGGATCGGCCGTAGCCCGCCGACATACGCGGCGATCAGGGCGCGCTGCACCAGCCCGGCGCGCGGTGGGGGATCGGCCAGGGCGACGACCATCAACAACTGGTCGGCGTTGGCGACCACCACCCGTTCGGTGGGGTCGGTGTCATCGGCGGTGCGGCGCAACACGGTTCGGCGTTCGTCGCGGCGGACGATGCGGGCCAGGGTGTCGGGCTTGCCCGACAGGTCGCCGACGATGCCCACCGAGTCGCCGACGACGATCGGGGTGCGGCCCAGTTCGCGGGCCCGCATCGCGGTGACGATGTGGTCCGGATTGCCGTCCAGCGCACAGCCCCAGCGGCCGCGGTCGACGGTGACGACCATGGCCGCTTCGGCGTCGGCGTGGGTCGGCCGGTTCTTGGTGCGGGGACGCGAACCCTTGCCCGAGCGCACTCGGACATCTGATTCGTCGTACTCCCGCAAGCTATTTCCCGGCCAGCAGGTCTGCCCACATACCGGGGAAGTCGGGCAGCGTCTTGGCCGTGGTGGCGATGTCCTCCACCTGGACACCGGGCACCCGCAGGCCGATGATCGCGCCGGCGGTGGCCATCCGGTGGTCGGCGTAGGACCGCCATTTGCCTTCGTGCAACGGCACGGCCGTGATGACCAGACCGTCGTCGGTCTCGCGGCACTGGCCGCCCAGCCCGTTGATCTCGTTGGTCAGTGCGGCCAGGCGGTCGGTCTCGTGACCACGCAGGTGCGCGATGCCCGACAGCGTCGACACCGAACCCGGGCTGGCCAGCGCGGCGAGCGCGGCCATGGACGGCGCCAGCTCGCCGACGGCCTTCAGGTCGGCCTCGAAGCCCGGGTAGCTCTGCGCGCCCCGGACCTCCAGATGCGAATCAACAACGCGGACATCGGTATTCAGCTTGCCCAGCAGCTCGAGGATGTCACCGGACGGCTGGACGCTCTGCTGCGGCCAGTGGGCCAGCCGCACCGTGCCGCCCGTCACCGCGGCCGCAGCCAGGAACGGCACCGAGTTCGACAGGTCGGGTTCGATGGCCCAGTGCCGCGCCGCGATCGGGCCGGGCGCCACGTACCAGCGGTTGGGCTCGCTGTCGTCGACCTCGACGCCCGCCTCGCGCAGCATCGTGATGGTCATCTCGATGTGCGGCTGCGACGGCACCGTCGCACCGGTGTGGATGACCGTAAGACCGTCACGGAAAGTGGCTCCCGACAACAACAGTCCGGACACGAACTGCGACGACGACGAAGCGTCGATCCGGACCTCGCCGCCGGCCACCGAGCCGGTGCCCGACACGGTGAACGGCATGCCGTCGCCGTCGATGTCGACACCGAGGCCGCGCATCGCGTCGAGTAGCGGCGTGATGGGGCGGGTCTTGGCCTGCTCATCGCCGTCGAAGACGACCGTCTCGGTACCCAAGGCCGCCACCGGCGGGACGAACCGCAGCACCGTGCCGGCCAGCCCGCAGTCGATACGCACGTCGCCGGCAGGGGAGACGGCCCCGCCCACGGTCAGCTCGGTGTCCTCGCCGGTGATGGTCACGCCGAGGGCCTGCAGCGCGCCGATCATCAGGTTGGTATCGCGGCTGCGCAGTGCGCCGCTGACGGTGGAGGTGCCCTGGGGGGCGGCGAGGGCCGCCAAGATCAGCGCCCGATTGGTCTGCGACTTCGATCCCGGCACGGTGACAGTGGCCTGCACCGGACCGGTCACCGACGGTGCGGGCCAGAGTTCCATGCCCCTATCCTGCCTGGTATGTGCGGGCGATTTGCAGTCACCACCGACCCGGCGCTGCTGGCCGAGAAAATCCAGGCGCTCGACGAGACCGCCGCCAAGGCCTCGGAGGCCGCGAAAGACGGCGGTGACCAGGCCAACTACAACGTGGCGCCGACCACGACCATCAGCACCGTGGTGCGGCGGCATACCGAACCCGACGACGAGGCCACCCGCCGGATCCGGTCGATGCGCTGGGGCCTGATCCCGCCGTGGGTGAAGACCACGGCCGACGGCGCGCCCGACACCAAGGGGCCGCTGCTGATCAACGCACGCGCCGAGACACTGACCACGTCACCGGCGTTCCGGGGTTCGGCGAAATCGAAGCGCTGCCTCATCCCGATGGACGGCTGGTACGAGTGGCGGCCCAACCCGGCCGCCGACGGCAAGAAGGCGACCAAAACCCCGTTCTACATGCATGCCGCCGACGACGAGCTGTTGTTCATGGGCGGCCTGTGGACGACGTGGCGGCCCGCCGGCGCGCCCAAAGACAGTCTTCCCCTCGTCAGCTGCACCATCATCACGACGGAGTCGGTCGGGCCACTGGCCGACATCCACGACCGCATGCCACTGACCATCAGCGCCGCCGATTGGGACCGCTGGCTGGATCCCGACGCGCCCATCGACGAAGGGCTGTTGCGCGGGCACGGCGACCTGGACCGCATCGTCACCCGCGAGGTTTCCAAGTTGGTCAACAGCATTCGCAACAATGGCCCCGAACTGATCGAGCCCGCGAAGAACGAACCCGAAGGAACCCTGTTTTGACCGCACTGGACCCGTTGTTGGTGGAAGCCCTCGGCGCTGATCTGCGCTCGGCCGGATACACCACCGACGGGGTGGCCGAACTGCTCGGCGACGACGCGAACGCCGCGATGGGTCGCGGCGTGTGGTGGCCGGCGCTGCGGGCGACGGCAGACGGCGGCCGACTGGCCACGTTGGTGCGCCTGTTCCTGCTCGGCACCGACGAACCGGTGGACGCGGTGCAGGCGGCGTTCCCGTCGGCCGGCCTCGACGAGCTGGCGGCGGCCGGCGTGCTCGAGGTGAACGACACGGTCCGGGCGGCCCTCGACATCCGCCCACATTCGGACGGGATTCGCGATTATTTCGTCGTCTCCGACCAGGATGCCGCCCTGCGCGGCGGGCCGGTCGAGCACGAGCATGTGCTCGGCATCGGCGGCGCGTCGATGTCGTTGGCCCGGGCCGTGATTCGCACCCCGGTGCAACGCGCGCTCGATCTGGGCACCGGCTGCGGCATCCAGGCACTGCACCTGAACCGGCACTGCGCCGACATCGTGGCCACCGACACCAACCCGCGGGCACTGACGCTGGCGCGGGCCACCGCGGGCCTCAACGGGATGTCCTGGGATCTGCGGGCCGGCAGCCTGTTCGAGCCGGTGCCGGGGGAGCGGTTCGACCTGATCGTGTCCAACCCGCCGTTCGTGGTGGGCGCGGGGGCCCAGGACTACATCTACCGTGATTCGGGCGTGGCCGGAGATGGGCTGTGCCGCACCATCATCGAGAACGTCGGCAACTACCTGACGCCCGGTGGCACCGCCCAGATCATGGCCAATTGGATTGTCCGGGATGACGATTGGCGGGCCCGGGTGCAGGACTGGCTGGCCGGCACCGGGCTGCACGCCTGGGTGGTGCAACGGGAACTGGCCGACCCGGTCAGCTATGTGTCGCTGTGGCTGGCCGACGCGGGCGAGTCCGCGGAACAGATCGCACAGCGCGGCGCGGACTGGCTGGACTGGTTCGACGCCGAGGGCATCACCGGGATCGGCATGGGGCTGATCTCGCTGCGCGTGCCGCGTCCGGGTGAAGCGCCTGAACAGATCCTCGAGGAGATCACCGACGAACCCATCACGGGTGTCGAGGTGGAGGCGTTCTTCGCCCGTCGGGCCTACCTGCGCGACACCTCGGACGAGGCGTTGCTGGCCGCCCGGCTGTCGACCGCTCCGGTACTGCTGGAACAGCATTCACTGCCGGGTCCGGACGGCTGGCAGGAGATCGGGTGCGCCGTCCGTCGTCCCGGCGGGCCGGGCGCGGTCCTCGGGGTGGACGAGGTGTTCACCGCGCTGCTGGCCGGCTGCCGGGGCGAGGTGCCGTTGGGCACGCTCATCGGACTGCTCGCCGCGCATCACGGTGTCGACGCCGACGCGCTCGCCGAGGCGGCGCTACCCGAGATCCGCGAGGCCATCGCCCGCGGGATCTTGTATCAGGCCAACTGAATTCAGCCCCGGCGACGTCCCGTGATCACCGCGTACGGCGCGTCGAAGGCGACGGTGCCGTCGGCGGCTTCGTGCGCGGTGAACGCCGCGGTGAAAGCGGCGATGAGTCGGCTCCGGGTCTCGTCGTCCAGATAGGTCAACGTGGTGACGTGCATGGGGGATTCGTCGGTGACGAAGCGTAGGGCGTCCGCCACCGAGCCGAATTGCCAGACGAGCACGCTGTTTTCGATCGCGACGTCGGCGAAATCGGCATCCAGCCGCTCATGGATGAGCTCGGGTACACCCCACTGATCGGGCGAGTACGGGCCGGGCTCCGGTTGTCCCAGCACCTCGACGACCGGGGTGAAGAACGGATTGTCACCGGCCTTGACCCATGTCGAAAATCCGAGGGCAGCACCGGGTTTGAGCAGCCTCGCCAGCTCGGCGACCATCGCGGTCGGTTCGACGAAGATGACGCCCATGTTGGACACCGCGGCGTCGAAGGAGGCGTCGGGCAGTCCGGTCGCCGACGCGTCGGCACTGACCCAGTTGACCGCGTCGCCGCCGGGTTTGGCGGCGGCGATGGCGAGCAGCTCCGGCGTGATGTCGACACCGGTGACCTGTGCGCCGAGGCCGGCCGCATACAGCGACGCGTTACCGGTCCCACAGGCCAGATCGACCAGTGCGGTCCCGGGCCCATGCGGCACCGCGTCGACCACCTCGAAGGCGATGGGTGCGATGAACTCGGCGACGGCCTCATACCGTCCGACTGACCACGTCGACATGCGGCCACTGTATGCCTAGGTTGAAAGCACCATGACCGACGACGAAGAACGTGCTCCGGGCATATTCGGTTTCGAGATGACGATCGCGGAGTGGCTGGGCACCGCCGCCATGCTCGCCGCGCCGTATCTGGTGCTCGGCGTGCTGTGGGCCGTGACCCACACCAGCGCGTTCGAGGCGGCGCACGGTCTCGAGCGGGTGCTGGTCTTCGCTCGGACGGTGGTGTTCTGGCCGATGCTGTTGCTGACGAACATGTGCCTGCCATGACGGGCGATTCACCCGCGTTGACCCTCGCGGACTGCCGCATCCAGATTCGGCGGCGCACGTCGCGCTGGGACGAGTACCCGGTGACCATCGCCGATGCCGCCGACTTCTGGGGCGCGGCCGCCAGCGCCGCCAACGTCATCATGCAGCTGTCGTGGCCGGGCGTCGGGCACGGCGTGGTGGAGAGCAAGGTCGATTCGGGGAACCTGCTCAAACATCCGTGGAAGCGCGCCCGCACCACGTTCCAGTACCTCGCGGTGGCCATCCTCGGCAATGACGAGGACCGGGCGGCGATGCGCAAGGCGGTCGACACCGCGCACCGCCAGGTGCAGTCCGGCCCCGACAGCCCGGTGCGCTACAACGCTTTTGACCGCGACCTGCAGATGTGGGTCGCCGCGTGCCTGTTCGTCGGCATGGAGGACGTCTACCAACTGCTGCGCGGCGAGCTGACACCCGAACTGGCCGAACAGTTCTACCGGTCGGCCGCCCCGCTCGGCACCACGCTGCAGGTCACCGACGACCAGTGGCCCGCGACCCGGGCCGAGTTCGACGACTACTGGACCGCGGCCTGCGCCAAGGTCGCCATGGACGACGCCGTCCGCGCCTATCTGACCGATCTGGTGCGGCTCAAGATGATCAATCCGGTTCTGGCCCTGCCGTTTCGGCCGCTGCTGGCGTTCCTCACGGGCGGCTTCCTGGCGCCGGTGTTCCGCGATGCGATGCGGATGTCGTGGGGCAGCGGCCGCCAGTATCTGTTCGAGACGCTGTTCCGGCTCGTCGCATTCGTCAACCGGTTCCTGCCGCTGTTCGTCCGGCAGGCCGGTAGCTACGTGCTGCTGGCCTACGTACGCAGGCAGATTCGCCGGGATGGGGCGTTGATCTGATGCGGCGCTTGCTCAGCCGGCGGGTCAGCGTCGGTGCGATGGCCGAATTCCTGCTGTGGATGGCGCTGCCGTACCTGCTTGTCGGGATGGCCTGGACGTTTCTGCACCCGCATGCGGTGCAGCAGGTGCAGAAACAGTGGGACCGGGCGTTTCCCGCGATCGCGCCGCTGGCCGCTCTCGTGGAGGTGACGGTGGCGTGGCCGCCCATGGTCACCGGTGTCGAGATCTGCCCGGCCACCGATTAGGGGCCGGTGTATCCGGGCGGGTTGGGGGTGTCCACCCACAGGTCGACGCCGAGTTCGGCATTCGGCGTGCAGTTGTACACCGACAGGTCGGTGACGCCGGAGTCCAGCAGCACGTCCTCGCACAGCAGGCTCTGCCCGGTGTATTCGCGGGCCGGCTTGTTGAAGATGGCGTAGGCGGCGTCGGAGTACACCTCGGGCTTGCGGGCCTTGGCCATCGCCTCGTCGCCGCCGAGCAGGTTCTGCACCGCGGCGGTGGCGACCAGGGTGCGCGGCCACAGCGTGTTCGAGGCGATGCCGGCCTCGCGCATCTCTTCGGCGATACCCAACGCGCACAACGTCATTCCATACTTCGCCATCATGTAGGCGGTCGGCTTCAGCCACTCCGATTCCATCCGGATCGGCGGCGACAGCGTCAGGATGTGCGGGTTCTCGCGGCCCTTCATGTGGGGGATACACGCCTGCGAGACGGCGTAGGTGCCGCGGATCTGAATGCCGTTCATCAGGTCGAAGCGCTTCATCGGGACTTCCTCGATGGAGCCGAGGTTGATGGCCGAGGCGTTGTTGACGCAGACGTCGATGGCGCCGAACTGCGCGACGGCCTGGGCCACGGCGGCAGTCACCGAGTCGGGATCGCGGACGTCGCCGACGATCGGCAGCGCCTGGCCGCCGACCTCCTCGATCTCCTTGGCCGCGGTGTAGACGGTGCCGTCGAGCTTGGGATGGCGCTCGGCGGTCTTGGCGAGCAACGCGACGTTCGCGCCGTCGGCCGCGAACTTCTTGGCAATGGCCAAGCCGATGCCACGGCTGGCACCGGAGATGAACATGGTCTTCCCGGACAGTGTCATGCGCACACCCTATGCCGCCGGACTTACCGCGGAGTACATATCTCGGCAGTGACCGCCGAGGTGGCCGTGACCAGGTCGGCAGGGGCCAGCACGAGGTCCAATCCGCGTTTGCCCGCGCTGCACAGCACCCGGTCCCAGCTCAGCGCCGACTCGTCGACGACCGTCGGCAGTGCCTTGCGCTGACCCAATGGGGAAATGCCGCCGACGACGTAGCCCGTGGCGCGTTGCGCGGCGGCCTGCTCGGCCATCTCGGCCTTGGGCACGCCGAGCGCTGCCGCGGCGGCCTTGAACGACAGCTTGTCGGGCACGGGCAGTACCGCGACGGCCAGGCCGCCGGGGATCGCCAGCACCAGCGTCTTGAAGATCTGCGCCGCGACGAAACCGTCCGCGGCGAGTTCGGTGACCGCTTCGTCGCCGAACGACGTGGCCCGCGGGTCGTGCCGGAACTGCCGAATCTCGTAGCTGATTCCCGCGGCCTGCAGGGCCTTGATCGCCGGGGTTGCCGCGCTCGCCATGGCTGGCAAGCGTAGAGGCCGGGAACAACTGTGTGGTGCGGTGCTGTTACTCCCGTCAGCATGGTCAATTAATGGCTCGCGAACTTGTCGGTCGCAGCCTCTAGGATCGGACGGAAGGGGACACAGGTGCCAACGGCATGTCTGGAACGTCCGGTCGAGTTACCGGACCTGTTGCGTGGCGCCGCGACAGAAGGGACGGTCTCGATCACGATGACCGACATCGACGGGCTGGGTTCCGCGGTCGAGAGCGACGCGGAGCTGACGGCGCGGTTCGAGCGCGATGCGATTCCGCTGCTCGATCAGCTCTACGGCGGCGCGCTGCGCATGACACGCAATCCTGCGGACGCCGAGGACCTGGTCCAGGAGACCATGGTGAAGGCCTATTCGGCCTTCCACTCGTTCCGTGAGGGCACGAACCTCAAGGCGTGGTTGTACCGGATCATGACCAACACGTACATCAACAGCTACCGCAAGAAGCAGCGGCAGCCGGCGGAATACCCGACTGACGAGATCACCGACTGGCAGCTGGCGTCTAACGCCGAGCACTCGTCGACCGGTCTGCGGTCAGCTGAGGTTGAAGCGCTGGAGTCGCTGCCGGACACTGAAATCAAGGCGGCGTTGCAAGCGTTGCCAGAAGAGTTCCGGATGGCGGTGTACTACGCCGACGTCGAGGGCTTCCCGTACAAGGAGATCGCCGAAATCATGGATACCCCGATCGGGACGGTGATGTCCCGGCTTCACCGTGGCCGCAAGCAGCTGCGTGAACTGTTGACGGGCGTCGCCCGGGACAGGGGCTTCCTCCGTGGAGAGAGCCTCGACACCCAGGAGGTGTCCTGATGGGCGACGAGTTCACCCGCCCCGAGGGGCACGACTTCCAGCCGCCGATCGGCCCGGTCGACCCAGAGCATCCCGAATGCGCCGCGGTGATCGCCGAGGTATGGACGCTGCTCGACGGGGAATGCACCACGGAGACGCGCGACAAGCTGCGGTTCCACTTGGAGGAATGCCCCACCTGCCTGCGCCAGTACGGCATCGAGGAGCGGGTGAAGGCGCTGATCGCCACCAAGTGCAGCGGCGAGAAGGCCCCTGAGGGCCTGCGAGCGCGCCTCAAGCTCGAGATCAGCCGCACGACCATCGTCAGAGGCTGACAACGAAAAACCGCCCGGTTCCGTCAGGAGCCGGGCGGTTTTTGAAGGCGTAGGTCAGGCGTTGGGACGCCGGCCGTGGTTGGCCTTCGAGTGCTTACGGTCACGCTTCTTGCGGCCACGCTTGGCCATGATGGTCCTCCAAAGGTTCGGTTGCTCGCCCTACAGTGTCGCACGGCCACGCCACCCAATTGCAAACCGTGGTGCTGTGGTGCAATAGAGGCCGCAGGCACCGCCTGTGTGCAGATACATAGACGAGTGGGGTGAAGATGGCCGAGGACGTTCGCGCTGAAATCGTGGCCAGTGTGCTCGAGGTCGTGGTTCGCGAGGGCGACCAGATCGGCGAGGGTGACACGGTGGTGCTCCTCGAGTCGATGAAGATGGAGATTCCGGTGCTGGCCGAGGTCGCCGGCACGGTGACGTCCGTCAACGTGGCTGTCGGCGACGTGATCCAGGCCGGCGATCTCATCGCCGTCATCGGCTAGGCAAGCCCCAGAACGGGATAACGCGACGTGTCCACACTCGGTGATCTGCTCGCCGAGCACACTGTCCTGCCCGGCAATGCGGTCGACCACCTGCATGCCGTGGTCGGTGAATGGCAGCTGCTTTCCGACCTGTCGTTCGCCGATTACCTCATGTGGGTCCGGCGCGACGACGGGGCACTGGTGTGCGTGGCCCAGATTCGGCCCAACACCGCGCTGACGGTGCTGTTCGCCGACGCCGTCGGGACCATCAACTCTGCCGCGGACATGCCCGCCGTCACGGCGGCCTTCGAGACCGGGCTCATCGGCCGGGGAGCTGAAAGCGCTGCGGTACAAGGTGATTCGCGTCTGAACCTGGAAGCCGTCCCGGTCCGCTACGGCAATGACGTGGTTGCGGTGCTCACGCACCAGACCGCGCTCGCCGACCGCCGCAAGGTGGCGCCACTCGAGCGGGCCTATCTGGACTGCGCTCGGGATCTGCTGCGCATGCTGGCCGAGGGGACGTTCCCGAACGTCGGTGACGTGCCGATGTCGCGGTCCAGCCCTCGCGTCGGTGACGGACTGATCCGGCTGGATGTCGATGGCGTCGTGACCTTCGCCAGCCCCAACGCCATCTCGGCCTATCACCGCATGGGGCTGGCCACCGAGCTGGACGGGCAGAACCTGATCAGCGTCACGCGTCCGCTGATCTCCGATCCCTTCGACGCGCAGGAACTGGCGAACCACGTCCGGGATCTGCTGGCGGGCGGCTCCAGCATGCGCATGGAGATCGATGCCGGCGGCGCCGCGGTGCTGCTGCGCACCATCCCGTTGTCCGTGGGCGGGCAGGCCGTGGGTGCGGCGGTGCTGGTTCGCGACGTCACCGAGATCAAGCGGCGTGACCGCGCGCTGCTGTCCAAGGACGCTACGATCCGTGAGATTCACCACCGGGTGAAGAACAACCTGCAGACGGTGGCGGCATTGCTGCGGCTGCAGTCCCGGCGCATGAACAACGCCGAGGCGCGCGAGGCGCTACTGGATTCGGTGCGCCGGGTGTCGTCGATCGCGCTGGTGCACGACGCCCTGTCGCTATCGGTGGACGAGGAAGTGAACCTCGATGAGGTCATCGACCGCATCCTGCCGATGATGAACGACCTGGCGTCGCTGGGCGCGCCCATCCGGGTGCGGCGGGAGGGTGATCTGGGTGTCCTGGATGCCGACCGCGCGCACGCGCTGATCATGGTGATCACCGAGCTGGTGCAGAACGCCATCGAGCACGCTTTTGATCCGACCACCGAGCAGGGCAGCGTGACCATCAAGTCGGACCGGTCGGCGCGCTGGCTCGATGTGGTGATCCACGACGACGGGCACGGGTTGCCCGAAGGCTTCACCCTCGAGAACTCGGACCGGCTGGGGCTGCAGATCGTGCAGACGCAGGTGTCGTCGGTTCTCGACGGGACGCTGAGCATGGATGCGGCGCCGGGTGGTGGCACGGATGTGGTGCTGCGGGTCCCGATCGGTCGCCGCGGCCGGGCCGCGCAGTAGGCACAGCGGCCGGGCCGCGCAGTAGGCACAGCGGCCGGGCCGCGCAGTAGGCACAGCGCAATAGCCCGGCAGCACAAGCTATTTCGCGTCTGGGTCACCTACCGTGAGCGTGCACACAGATCGCGATCTTCGGCAGATCCGCGATCTGACGGCACGCTCGCGGCACCGTGTGGCACAAAAAATGACCCCGGCTCGTCGCCGGGGTCATTTTTCGAATGCCGTGGCTAGACGCTGGTGCGGGCCTTGGTGCGGGCGTTGCGACGCTTCAGCGCGCGACGCTCGTCTTCGCTCATGCCGCCCCAGACACCCGCGTCCTGGCCGGACTCGAGTGCCCAGCTCAGGCACTCGGTGGTCACCGGGCAGCGGTTGCACACGAGCTTCGCGTCAGCGATCTGAGCGATGGCCGGGCCGCTGTTTCCCACGGGGAAGAACAGTTCCGGATCCTCGTCGCGACAGACCGCCTTGTGGCGCCAATCCATGGTCAACACTCCTCACTGGGCGCGCAGCAAAGCGCGCAATGTTTTTTCACTTCGGCTGTTAACGGGTGCACACGAAATGTTTCTGCACTGTTGCATCTGATGTTTTCACAGGCTGGACAGATGTCAATAGCGGCGCGTTAACTCGTGGGCAATGTCACTGCGGACCCGCGTTGGCAGGCCCCTGAACCAGTTGTACTACACTTGGCCCACCTGCGCCCTAAATTTTGCAAAGTGTTATCAAGATCGCTGGTCACTGGGCTTTTGCTGGGGGCGCGACCACATTCAGAGCCGCGGGAACCGACGTGAACGTCATGCTTTCGCGCAGGCCAACGAAATCTCCGTCAATTTGGCACGCGATAGGTGTGTCACTTGTCACGCGCAGCCACGGCAGGTCGTCATCGCGGATCAGGTGCGGACCCTCGATCTGTGGCGTACGCGACAGCATCCGTCGTAGCAATCGAAGGTTCGCCCAGATGCCCATGCTCGTGGTTGCGAACACACCCAGCCCCGTTTCGAACGTCGTCGTGGGGTTGGTCCAGACCGGTCGGCTGTTGGCGTAGGTCCACGGGCTGGCGTTCGACACGAACGCGAAGTGCACCCCGGTAACCGGCTCGCGGTCCGGCAGGTGCAGCGTCAGCCGCGGGGGCTTGCGGGCACTGCCCACGGCCTCGCGGATCGCCACCCGGATGTACCGCGACGCCGTCACCTTGCGGCCCTTGGCCCGCTGCGCCTCGACGGCCGCCACGACCTCGCCGTCGACGCCCATGCCGGCGGTGAACACCGACCAGCGGTCACCGCAGTCCATCAACCCGATGCGCCGCCAGGGCACGCCGCGGCGGTAGTCGCTGAGCAGGTCGACGAGCTGGTTCGTCGCCTCCAGCGGGTCGGGGCTGATGCCGAGGGCCCGGGCGAAGACGTTCGCCGAGCCGCCGGGAACCACACCGACGGCTGTGTTCGAGGCGCCCGGCACGCCGTTCGCGTGCCCGAGGATGCCGTTGACCACCTCGTTCACCGTGCCGTCGCCGCCGTGCACGATCACCACGTCGGTGCCGTCAGCGGCGGCCTGGTGCCCGATCTCGATGGCGTGGCCGCGGTGGTCGGTATGCGCGACGGTCAGGTCGACGCGGCTCTCCAGCGCATGGGCAAGGAGGTCCCGGCCTGCCGGGGTCGTCGAGGTTGCGTTCGGATTCACGATCAGCACGGCACGCACGGGTGACGAGCCTATCCGCGCCGCGACCGTCGGCAACTCGGTCGCCCGGCGGCTAGTCCACGAAGTCGCCGTCGACGTACAGCCAGCCGCCGTCGTCGCCGCGGGTGAATCGGCTGCGCTCGTGCAGGATATGCCGGCTGCCGTCGCGCACGTACTGCGCGCGGAACTGCACGACGCCGGTCGGGTCGTCCGCACCGCCGGCCTCGGTGTCGACGATCTGCAGCCGGCGCCAGACAACGGCGCCATCGAGATCGAGGTCTGCCGGTCGGGTGTCCGGATGCCAGGTCGCCAGCAGGTAGCCGACCTCACCGAGGGCGAACGCGGTGAACCGCGAACGCATCAGTGCCACCGCGGTGGCAGCGGAACGCTCGCCGCGGTGCAGCGGGCCGCAGCAGGCGGCGTACTCGGCCCCGGTATCGCAGCGACACGGTGGATTGTTGGTCGGCACCGGACAATTCTGCCTGTTCGCAGCCGGTACCGTGAGTGGGTGACCGATCGCCGCCTGCTCCTCGTCAACGGGCCCAACCTGAACCTGTTGGGCACTCGCCAGCCGGAAATCTACGGCTCGACCACGTTGGCGCAGATCGAGCAGGCCGTCACCGATCTCGCGGCGCAACTGGGCTTCTCCGTGCGCGCGGTGCAGAGCAACCACGAAGGTGAACTGGTCGACGCGATCCAGGCGGCGCGCACCGACTGCGTCGGCATCGTGATCAACCCCGCCGCCTACAGCCACACCTCGGTGGCCATCGCCGACGCTCTCACCGCAGCCGAATTGCCGGTCGCCGAAGTGCATTTGAGCAACATCCACAAGCGCGAGGCCTTCCGGCACCATTCCTACGTGTCGGCGGTGGCCGAGACGGTGATCGCCGGCGCCGGTCCCATCGGTTACGAGCTCGCGGTGCGGTACCTGGCAGATCGGTTGTCGCAGTGAGTGATCCGACGATCCATCCGCCGGCCGTGCGCCGGGCCGGGTTCCTGGTGGCTGCCGAAGGTGCGCTCGGCCTGATCGGGGCCGCGGTGTACGTGGTGCGCGGGTTGGCCGGCGCCGACCAGCACATCGTCAACGGTTACGGCAATGCGATCTGGCTGGTGTGCATCGGCGGGGCGGTGCTCGCCGGCGGCTGGGCACTGATCACCGGGCGCCGGTGGGGCCGCGGCATCGGGGTGTTCGCCAACCTCCTGCTGCTCGGCGTCGCCTGGTACGTCTTCCAATCCGGCCAGCTGCAGTACGCCATCGTCGTCGGGCTCGTCGCCATCGTCACGCTGGGGTTGTTGTTCAGCCCGTCCACGGTGGAGTGGATCTCGAAGCGGGAGTGACGGTTTCAGTCGGCACTCAGCAGGCGCCGGGCGTGGGCCCGGCGGTCTTCGATGATCCGGCCGAATTCCTGTAGCAGCACCGGATTCCGCTGTACCACCGTCTCGATGTGGTCGCGTTCGACGTGCACCACGGTGACTTCGTCGAGGGCGTGGGCATTGCCGATGACCGGCTGCCGGGTCAATGTGCTCTGGCCGAGATAGCTGCCGTTCTCGAGGATTCCGATCAAGGTCTCCGAGCCGTCGTCACCACCGGCGGTCAGCTGAACACGTCCGGACAGGATGAACGTCATGCGTTCGGGTACCTCGCCGACCCGTTGGACCAGTTCGCCGATGCCGTAGCGTTCCAGGTTCGCCGCGCCCAGCAGTTCGCGTTGCTGGTCGGCGCTGAGCCGCAGGGTCGGTGCGACGACTTCGGCGACGGCCGCGGCCAGCCGTTCTGACGTCGAGAAGACGTCCTCGGCCTCGTCGAGGTGCAGGCCGGCCCGCCGGGATGCATACCAGACCCATTGCAGGAAGAGCTTTTTCGTCTCTCCGTCGTCGGCGGGGGAGTGCAGGGGAATGGTGGTCTGATATTCGAGCCCACCTGCGGGGGTCGACGACACGGTGCCGTCAGGGCGCCGCATCGGCAGGTCTGCGGCCAGGCGTGTGAGCAACGCGCACACCTGGTTCGGCGGATCGTCGAGCGAGAAGATGGTTGTCACGGTGATCGAGTGCGCGTCGGCCGGCCGGCTCAGGTTGGTGAACGACGCCCCGGCCAGCACCGAGTTCGGGGTGATCTGGGTTCCGGCGCCGGTCTCCAGATGCACTGCACGCCAATTGACTTCGACCACCCGGCCGCGTGCGGCGGCGGTGTCCAGCCAGTCGCCGATCTGGAACGGCTGCTCGAACAACATCAACAGGCCCGAGATGATCTGACCCACCGAATTCTGCAGTGTCAGGCCGATGACGATCGAGGTGATGCCCAGCGCCGTGAACAGGCCGCGGACGTTCGCTCCCCAGATGTAGGAGAAGATGACCGCCAGACCGACCGCGATGAGGACGAACCGGGCGACGTCGACGAAGATCGTCGGGACGCGCTTGCGCCAGGTCCCCGCGGGTGCCCCCTGGAACAGCGTGGCGTTCACGCCGGACAGCAGCAGGATCAGCACGACGAACGCGAAAAGTGTTGCGACGGTGCGGACCGAGGTCGCTCCGGCCGGTATCTGCCGGGCCTCGGTCAACAGCAGCAGCAGCGCACCCAGCGGCAGCAGGTAGTTGCGCAGCACGGTCACCGGCCGCACCAGGAAGCTGTGCCTGCGGCGCAGCGCGTGCTGCCATTCGGTGAGCACGACCAGCCCGATCGGCAACCCGACCGCGATGCCCACGGCCCAGTAGAACCAGGCCGAGGTGAGCACGTCGGCGATCATTCCGGCACCACCAGTCGCCAGATCGGCTCGTCCTGCCCGTCGACGGACATGGTGCCGGCAGACGTGAAGGTCATGGTGGCCTGCAGCGCCTGATAAACCCGGTCGGTGACATCGATTCCGGGTTGCGGTGAACCGCTCTTTACCTGGTACGCGACGTTGACCGCGGCGCCCCACATGTCGTAGACGACGGAGTACTCGCCGCCGAGACCACTGCTGACGGTGCCGGTGTCGATGCCGGCACGCAGGCCCAGATGGTTACCGGTCTCGCTGTTGAACCGGTCGATGATGCGTTGGCATTCCAGGGCGAAGTCGACGGTCCGCCGGACGTTGTCGAGCCTCGGGGTGTTGAGGCCGCAGCTGCCCAGGTAGCCGTTCCGGATCGCGCGGACGCGTTCGATGCCGAGGCTGTCTGCGGCCGCGTCGAATTGGCGCTCGAGCTCGGTGACCACAGCGAGTGACCCCTGTGACGTCAACTGCGCCTGCAGCCGGTCCAGTCCGATGACCTCGGTGAAGATCACCGTGACGTTCTGGTGCTCCTCCGGGGCGATCTCCTCGCCCTGCTGGTAGCGCACGACGACCGGTTCGGGCATCAACAGCGTCAACAGCTTGGCGTTCTCCTTGCGCTGCTCGACGAGCAGCTCCTCCTTGACCGTCAGGCTCCGGCTCATCTCGTTGAAAGCCTCTGTCAGCTCGCCGATCTCGTCGCGCGTCTCGACAGGCACGTTGATGTTGTAGTCGCCGGCGCTGATCCGTTGCGCGCCCGCCTCCAGCCGCCGGATGGGCCGAACGAAGAGCTGAGCCAGGAACATCGCGGCGATGCACACCGCGAAGATGATGCCGACCGTCGTCAACACGATGGTCCTGGTGAACGCGGTCTCCCGCTGGAAAGCCTCCGACGTGTCGATCTTGCCGATGATGGTCCAGTGCAGTTCGGCGTCGGGAATCGTGATGGGGGCGTAGGCCAGCAGCACCTCGTGGCCGAGATAGTCGGTGGCCAGCCGGGTTCCGGACTCGCCCCGCAGGGCCTGCTTGTTGGTGGTCGAGGGCACCGGTTGCACCAGGGTGGTGCCGCCCAACTGGATGGCGCGGTCGGCGACGTCGGCCGGGGTGCCGGCCGCGACGACATCGTTCTTGTAGGCCTGCCGATCCTGCAGGAACATCCGGGAATCCGAGCGCATCAGGTCGTCGGGGCCGACCAGGAAGACTTCGCCGGTGTTACCCAGGCCGGATTCCTTCCAGCGTTGGTCGAACGTCATGAGCCGGTTGATCTTCGTGACCGGGAATTGCAGGGCGAGCGCACCCATCGCGCGCCCGGCGGTGACGATCGGGGTGATCATCCAGGCGGTGGGCACATTCTCCGCCGGCTGGTACACCTCGAAATCGGTGATGCCGACGTAGTCGACGGCGTTGGCGGACATCGCTTTCTCATATGCGCCACGGAGTTTGGAGCCGCTGTATGGTCCGGTCAGGATGTTGGTGCCCAGGTCGACGTCCTTGTACGCGGTGTAGACCACGTTGCCGCGGCTGTCGAGCAGCAGCGCGTCCTGGAATTCGAACCGGGTGACGATCTGGCGGAAGAAGTCCTGATAGCGGGCGTTCGCCGCGGACCAGATGCTGCCGTCGTGGGCGTCGTCGACCTTGACCGCGGTGTCGTCGTCCTTCCGCACGGCGGTGTAGTTGGCCTGCAGGTACCGCTGGGCGTTGTCCCTCGGCAGCAGTTGATCGACGTTCAGCTTGGCGCCGCTGGACTGCTGCACCTCCTTGAGGAAGGTGTTGGTGTAGTAGTCGGTGATCGACTGCGACTGCGCCGGACTGATGGGCTTGTCCGCCAACGCGTCGAATCCCGCGGTGAATTCCGCGAGCGCGCCCTGGGTGTGGGCGCCGCGCGCGTAGATGATCATCGAGTTCTTCAGATCAGACAGCTGGTCCTTGAGTTCACGGGACTGCGACTGCCGAAGTTCGGTGAGCCGGTTCAGGACCGAGTCCCGAAGCGAGGCGCGACCGGCGCGGAACCCGATGACGCCGACGACGGTCGCCGCGATGATGGTGCACAGCACCAGCATCACCACGAGCTTCGACTGGATACTCACCCTGGACAGCAGTTGGCGACGCTGGAATCGCATTGCCGTCCCTTCGCCGGCCCGGCCTCATCGGTCGGGCCGCGGATCAACACCGATGGTGGCAGCCGAGGCCCACGTGCAGAAGGGAATTGGGGAAGAAATTTGCGCGGGACGTCAACGGCGGCCGGATCAGCCCTGGGCCAGGGCCGTCAGTTCGGGTCCGGATACCCGGTAGGTCGTCCACTCGGACTGCGGTTTGCCGCCGACCTCGTCGTACAGGGCGATGGCATTGACGTTCCAGTTCAGCACCGCCCACTGCAACCGCGTGTACCCGCGCTCGACGCATTCCTGCGCCAGCGTCGACAGGAGCTTGCGGGCCAGGCCGCGGCGCCGGAAGTCGGGGCGCACGAACAGGTCCTCGAGGTAGATGCCGGACACGCCGTCCCACGTCGAGAAGTTCAGGAACCACAGCGCGAACGCGGCGGGCCGGCCGTCGACCTCGACGAAATGACCCGAAACCGCGGCCTGGCCCGATTCGGCGCCGCCGAACAGCGCGGTCCGAATCTGGGCTTCGGTCACGGTGCACTGGTCGGCGGCCTTCTCGAACGCGGCCAGTTCGTGGATCATCGCGGTGATCTCGACTTCGTCGCCGGGCCGCACCGGGCGGATGATCGTCGTCATTTGTGGTGTCCCATCATTGCGCTACCCCCAGTGCGGTCAGCATCGTCCTGAATTTTGTTGTGGTCTCGGTGACTTCGTCATCGGGGTCCGATTCGGCGACGATACCGCCGCCGGCGCGGGCGTCGATGGACAGCCGGTCGGCGGACAGTTGTCCGCACCGGATCGACACCACCCACCGGCCGTCGCCGGCGCTGTCGCACCAGCCGACGGCGCCGGCATAGAACCCGCGGTCGCCTTCGAGTTCGTTGATCAGCCGCGCCGCCGCCGCGGTGGGAACCCCGCCGACGGCCGGCGTCGGATGCAGTGCGATGGCCAAATCCAGTGCGGTGGTGGATGTCTCGCGCAGCCGACCGGTGATCGGCGTGCTCAGATGCCAGACGGCCGTGGTGGCGCTCACCTGCGGCTCGGCGGCGATGTCGAGCTCGTTGCACAGCGGTTCGAGCGCCTCGCGCATGATGTCGACCACCAGCTGGTGCTCGTGCCGGTTCTTGGCCGACGCCGCCAGCGCGGCGCCGTTGGCGGCGTCCGTCTCGGGGTCGGCGGACCGCGGCGCCGAGCCGGCGAACGGTTTGCACGTCACCACATCGCCGCGGCGGGCCACCAGTAGTTCGGGGCTCGCGCCGAGCAGCGCGGTGCCGGAGTACGGCGCACCGGCGGCGCTGAGATCGGTGAAAAACGCTGTGGCGCTGTGGTCGTCGGCCAGACGGCTGAGCACCACGTAGGGGTCGAGGGCGTCGTCGGCGACGAGCTCGAGCGCCCGGGCCAGCACCACCTTGTGCAGGCCCGCCGCCGGGTCCCGCAGGGCCTGTACCGCGGCGGCGACCCGGGCCCGGTGTTCGTCGGGTGACGGCAGGCTGGCCGCGATCCGCACCGCCGGCAGCCGATCATCGGTGAACGGTAGCGCGTCGGCGTATGTGACGGTCGCCGGCGCCATCAACGCGGCGGGGGAGTCGAGGTCAAAAGGCAAGGCGCCCACCAGGATCGGTACGTCGTCGTCGGCCAGTGCCCGCCGGGCGTCGTCCAGATTCGGGAAGGCCTGCGCCGGCCCGTCCGCCAGCATCACCCCATCGGGACCTGCCAGCACGAAAATCGGGGTCACTCGGGCAGGCACGGGTTGGGGTGGCCGGTGAGACCGAGCGCGACCAACTGGCGCACGCGGTGCTCGAACCCGCACACCGAGATCGAGGCCGCCGCCATGGAGATCCGGATGCCGTCGGTCACCGGGAGCTCCATCCACCGCGTCATCACGGCCCGCGAGAAGTGGCCGTGCCCGACGAACACCACGTCGCGCGTCGCCATGTGGTCCAGGGCCAGCGCCACGGCGCGGTCGGCGCGGGCGCTGACGTCGGCCAGGCTCTCGCCGCCGGGGCAGCCGTGCGTCCACACCAGCCAGTCGGGCACCTGCTCGCGAATCTGCGGCGTGGTCAGGCCTTCGTAGTCGCCGTAGTCCCACTCGGCCAGCAGTTCGGTGGTCTCGGCGACGTCCAGCCCGGCGAGTTCGGCGGTGACCACGGCCCGCTGCCGCGGGCTGCTGATCACCAAGGGGTTGTCGAGCTTGAGTTCGGCCAGCGCCGAGGCGGCGCTGCGGGCCTGCTGCCGGCCTTCCTCGGTCAGCTCGAGGTCGGTGCGTCCGGTGTGCCGGCCGCTGCGCGACCATTCGGTCTGGCCGTGCCGGAGCAGGATGAGCCGGTGTGTCAGCAGTTCGCCTGCCGGGTCGACGCCAATACTCACGACCGAGATTCTGCCCCACGGTGAGCGGCGCCACTTGGCCGCGTGTCAGGATGGGCACCGTGACACGGGTACTTGCGGTCGCCAACCAAAAAGGTGGGGTCGCAAAAACGACGACAGTGGCGTCGCTGGGTGCAGCGCTGACCGAAGAGGGGCAGCGCGTACTGCTCGTCGATCTCGATCCGCAGGGCTGTCTGACCTTCTCTCTGGGCCAGGACCCCGACAAGCTGCCGGTCTCGGTGCACGAGGTGCTGCTCGGCGACGTGGAACCCGACGTTGCGCTGGTCTCGACCGCTGAGGGCATGACGCTGCTGCCGGCCAACATCGACCTGGCCGGTGCCGAAGCGATGCTGCTGATGCGGGCCGGCCGCGAGTACGCGCTCAAGCGCGCGCTGGCGAAGATCGCCGACCAGTTCGACGTCGTCATCATCGACTGCCCGCCGTCACTGGGCGTGCTGACCCTCAACGGCCTGACCGCCGCAGGCGACGTCGTCGTGCCCCTGCAGTGCGAGACGCTGGCCCACCGCGGTGTCGGCCAGTTCCTGCGGACCGTCACCGACGTGCAGCAGATCACCAACCCTGACCTGCGATTGCTGGGCGCGCTGCCGACGCTGTACGACGCCCGCACCACGCACAGCCGCGACGTCCTGCTCGACGTGGCCGACCGCTACAGCCTCGTGGTGCTCGCCCCGCCGATCCCGCGGACGGTGCGGTTCGCCGAGGCCAGCGCGTCGGGTTCGTCCGTCCTCGCGGGCCGGAAGAACAAGGGCGCCATCGCCTATCGCGAACTGGCGCAGTCACTGCTCAAGCACTGGAAGAAGAACAAGGCGCTGCCCGTCTTCACCCCTGAGGTCTGATCCCTCGGGTCACTGACCCAGCGCCACCAACTGGCTGCCCCGCTGCTCCAGCAGCACCGAACCGGCCAGGGCCGGGATGACCGCGGAGTTGACCGGTTGCCGGGCGAGCGCGATGTGCGTCTGGCCGGCGCCGCTCTGCGCGTCGAACGTGTCGTAGCCGCTGGTCACCGGAACCAGCAGATGTCCGGCCAGCATGGTGGCCGGACCGATCGGTGCCTGCCCGCCCTGCGCGCTGACGGTGTACTTGTAGCGCAGCCCGTTGCTGTCGAAGACCAGCACCGAGTCGCCCGTGTACCAGGTGACGACGTCGCCGACGCGGGTCGTGGCCGTCACCGGCGTCGCGGCATGAGGCAGCAGCGTGCTGGCGATGGTGTTGCCGGTTTCGTCGATGATGTTCACGCACGGCTGCGGCGTCGGCAGGTAGACCGCGACCTTGGTCTCCGACACCGCGATGACCTGTGCGTCCGAGTCCACGCTGACGCCGGGCAGCGATACCCGCTTGACGTCCGGCTGGTCCTCTTCCTTGGCGGCCTTGAGCAGCGTCAGTCGAAGGTCGTTCTGCTTGGGACACGCCTCCATGACGGCCACCGAAGCCGAGCTGGCCGCGGCGGATACCAAGCGGCACAGGGGAGAGGCCGGGACGCCGGGTTTGACCACCGCGTCGAGGTAGCCGTAGCTGATCATCCGCACCAGGTCCGAACGCCACTGCTCCAGGCGGCTGTCGCCGTACGACAGGATCGTCGTCCCGTCGGTGGACAGCTTCACCTCGGCGTCGGCGAGGCTGCTGCGGGCGGGTCCGCGGCGTCCGGTGCTCGCGTCGATGGCGCTGGCCTGCCCGCAGCCGCGGCCGTCGGGGTACACCGCCACCGCGTACTGGTACACGGTGGTGACGCCGCACAGCTCGCGGGCGCGCGAGTAGCTCCACAAGGCGTTGCCGGTGGCCGGGTCGCGGCCCTGCATCTCATCGCCGTCGCCGGTCACCACGACACCGCCGACAACCGACGGCTGGGTGGTCTTGCCGCTGGCCGCGGTCCACAGTTCGCGCAGCGTCGAGGGCACCGTCTTGGCGGCGTGCAACGCCGGTGCGGGACGGTCGGCGGGCCGGCTGACGGTGGCCCGCGCATCGCTGTTCCACCAGATCAGCGCTGCGCCGACCGCGACCACCACGACGATGGCCGCGGCGGCGATCAGATCAGCTTTGGTACGTCGTTCCGGTTTGACCATAGGGCTCGGGCGGCCTGCGGCTATTCGGCGGCAGGTGCTGCCACGGCCGCGGCCTCGGGAGCCGCGGCCTTGCTCGGACGACGCCGCCGGCGGCGGCGACCCGAGTGGCTCGACTCAGCGGGGCTGTCGCCGGCCGGCGCACCGGCTTCGGCGGTGTCGCCCTCGGCTGCACCCGACGCCTCGACATGACCCGTGGCCGATTCACCGGCGCGGGTGCGGCGGCGGGACCGGCTGCGGCTGCGGGCCGGGCGGTCCTTGTCGGCGCTCGACTCGCGCTTGACCTCGGGATCAGACGACTTCTTGGCGGGCTTGGCCCGAGAGGCCCCGATCGAACCGGTGACGTCGGTCGGGATGTCCAGCTCTTCGTACAGGTGCGGCGAGCGGGAGTAGGTCTCGGCCGGGTCCGGGCAGTCCAGGTTGAGGGCCTTGTCGATCATCGTCCAGCGGGTCAGCTCGTCCCAGTCGACCAGCGTGACCGCGATACCGGTCTTGCCGGCGCGACCGGTGCGGCCGATGCGGTGCACGTAGGACATTTCGTCCTCGGGGATCTGGTAGTTGATGACGTGCGTGATGTCGTCGATGTCGATGCCGCGGGCTGCGACGTCGGTGGCCACCAGGACGTCGATTTCTCCGTTGCGGAACGACTTGAGGGCCTTCTCGCGGGCGATCTGGCCCAGGTCACCGTGGACAGCGCCGACCTTGAAGCCGCGCTCGGCGAGCTCGTCGGACACCTTCTGGGCGGTGCGCTTGGTGCGGGTGAAGATCATGGTCGCGCCGCGGCCGTTGGCCTGCAGGATGCGGCTGACCATCTCCACCTTGTCCAGCGCGTGGGCGCGGTAGACGTACTGCTTGGTGGAGTCGTGGGTGGCCGCCGAGTGCGGGGCCTCGGCCCGGATGTGCGTCGGCTGGTTCATGAAGGTGCGGGCCAGCGTGATGATCGGGTCCGGCATGGTGGCCGAGAACAGCATCGCCTGCCGGGAATCCGGGGTCAGGCGCAGGATGCGCTCGATGTCGGGCAGGAAGCCCAGGTCCAGCATCTCGTCGGCCTCGTCGAGGACCAGGACGCTCAGGCCGCCGAGCTGCAGGTGGCCCTGCTGCGCCAGGTCCAGGAGCCGGCCCGGGGTGCCGACGATGACGTCGACGCCCTGCTTCAGGGCTTCGATCTGCGGCTCGTAGGGACGGCCACCGTAGATGGCTTCGACGCGGAGTTTGCGTTCCCCGGACCCGCCGGCCCTGAGGTGTTTGCCGGCCATCGTCAGGTCGCCGTACACCTGGATGCAGAGCTCGCGGGTGGGGACCACGACGAGGGCGCGGGGGGTGCCGGTCAGCGGCAGCGAAGCATCGGAGGCGACGCGGTGCAGCAGCGGCACACCGAACGCCAGGGTCTTGCCCATACCGGTGCGGGCCTGGCCGATGAGGTCGTCGCCGGCCAGCGCCAAGGGGAGGGTCAGCTCCTGGATCGCGAACGGGTGGGCCTTGCCGTCTTCGGCGAGCGCCTGGACGATTTCGTCCCGAACGCCGAGGTCAGCGAATGTTTTTTCTTCGGTTGTCTTTGCAGTCAATGCGGTCATGAGGTGGCGTGGATGCCTTCCAGTGTCATCGGAGTCAGTGCTCGCTGTTTGTCCACGCGCGCACGAGTCTGACGATCAACACTTGGGCCCTCGGGGCGGTTCTGCCGAAATCAGCCGGGTGTTCCGGCGAGCTGGAGAACCGTCTACCGCGTCGGTCGCGGATGGAGGTGGGCCAACACGTGCACGCACATTTCCTTGGTCGCAGCCGGTCGCGCGTTGCCCGCGCCGGACCTTTTCCCGATCCGGAACTTGCCCGGAACTGGCTACAGCCGAGACCATTGTAGCTGGTCGCATCGCCGGTCGGCTGTGACGCGAGTCGCGGTCTACAGTTGGGGCCATGCCTTCCCCGTCGCCTTCGAGGTCCCAGGCGCTGCCCGAGCAGACGGCAACTCCGGAGCAGCCGGCGGTGTCCGGCGATCATCCCGGTATCAACGAGCTGTTCGCCCTGTTGGCGTACGGCGAGGTCGCCGCGTTCTACCGGCTGACCGAGGAGGCGCGGATGGCGCCGAACCTGGCGGGCCGCATCAACCTGGCACGCATGGCCGCCGCCGAGATGGGGCACTTCGACGTGCTGCGCGAGGCGCTGCTGCGCCGCGGTGTCGACGTCGTCCCGGCGATGACGAAATACGCTCCGGCACTGGAGAACTACCACCGGCTGACCACGCCGAGCACCTGGCTCGAAGCGCTCGTTAAGACCTATGTCGGCGACGCCCTGGCGGCCGATTTCTACCTGGAGATCGCCGGTTCGCTGCCCGCCGAGGCCGCCGACGTGGTGCGCGCGGTGCTGTCGGAAACCGGGCACTCCCAGTTCGTGGTGGCCGAGGTGCGGGCCGCGGTCAGCGCCAGCGACCGGCAGCGGCACCGGCTGGCGTTGTGGTCGCGGCGGCTGCTGGGGGAGGCCATCACACAGGCGCAGTTCGTGATGGCCGAGCACGACGAACTCGTCGACCTGGTGCTGTCCAGCGGCGAGGGCCTGACCCAGATGACCGAGTTCTTCGAGCGCCTGCAGGAGACACACAAGAACCGGGTGCGCGAACTCGGCCTCGGCTGAGCTCACACACCCGGTTCCGCGGTGCTGTGGTGATTACTTCGTGCAGGTGGTGATCATCGTGTTGTTGCTTTGCACGGCGACCGCCTGGCCCGAACCGTCGCTGATCGAGCAGTTCAGCTGACCGGTGACGCTGGTGGCGGTCACCGAACTCAGCGTGACACCCGGATTCAGCGTGACGGTCTTGGCCCACGGCAGCGCGACGTTGACGTCCGTCTGCAGCGCACCCTGCCCGTCGGTGTAGATCACCGTCACGAGGTCCAGCAGTGACTTGTTGCCGGTGATCCGGTAGGTGACCGTGTTCGGCAGCGGTGCCGCGGGCACGGCCGCGGGGTCGACCGGCGGGACGGCCTCGGCCGGCGTGGGAGCCGGTGCGGTCGGGGTGACGGTCGTGACGGTCTCGGGCGCCAGCGACGCGGTCGGCGGCGCCGCCGTCACGCGGGGGCGCAGCGCGGTCGACGGCGCCGCGGAGGCGGTCGGCGTTGCCGACTGGCTCGTGCTGGGCGGCGTGATCGGCGCGGTGACGGGCCCACTGTCGCCGCCGCCGAGGATCACGACGGTGCAGATGACCGCGACCAGCAGGATGGCGCCGGCGACGCCGGCCACCCACACCCAGCGCCGGTCGATGCCCTCGTCGTACTCGTAGATCTCGTCGTCGTCGTCGTAGTCGTACGCCGCGTCGGCGTCACCACCGGCGTAGTCCGCGTCGGCCGCGGTGAACCGATCGGTGTCGCCGTAGGTGCTGGTGTGCTCGCGTGTGGGTCGGTCGGCCAGGTCGGTGGCCGAGCCGTACGAGCCGTACGAGCTGTACGAGCCGTACGAGTGGCTGCGGTCACCGGCGTAGTCGGTGCTGCCGTATCCACTGCCATAGGTGGTGGAGCCGTAGCTGTAGCCGCGGTCGTAGCCCTGGTAGTCGGGGGTGTCCCCGTAGCTGCCGGTGGACGCCCCCGACGGTGTTGAATATCGCGAATATGTCCTGCTCATGGCGACTTTCCCCGGTCGAGTATCACTTACCTCGTCGATGCTAATGGTGCGGAAGTTACGGATGAGGTCGGCTCGCTGGCCGTCGGATAACGGTCGGGACTCGGTTCGGTCGAGCGCGCCGAGACGACCTGTCGCGACCTCGAAAAGCGGTGCCGCCGGGCGGTGTTTCCGGGCCGACAACTGTGACGACGTCGTGACCTCCGGGCGTGGTTCGCGTACGGCGAACGTGCCCGCGGCCACCGCGGCCGCCGTCGTCCACTAGCCTCCTGAGGAGAGTTCGATAGCAGCTCGACTGAAGTCTTGAAAACGAATGAAAGGGGTCAGCGTGGAGGTCAAGATCGGTGTCACCGACAGCCCGCGCGAACTGTTCCTCAACAGCGCGCAGACTCCCGAGGAAGTGGAGAAGTTGGTGACCGACGCGCTCGGTAAGGAGGGCGTGCTCGCGCTGACCGACGAGAAGGGCCGCCGGTTCCTGGTGCAGACCGCCAAGATCGCCTACGTCGAGATCGGCGCGGCTGACGTCCGCCGGGTCGGCTTCGGCGTCACCGGCAAGGACTGACTCCGCCCGCACGCAAGAAAACTGCCCCTTTCCACAACGGAAAGGGGCAGTTTTCTTGTTCGGGCCGCGTCAGCGGGTGAGTGGAACGTGTGACAGTCCGCCCCAGGCGAACTGCACCGTGCCGTCGACGGCTGCGTCCTTCGAGATCGGCCGGTCGTTGTTGATCCAGTAGCGGGCACAGTCGACGCTGATCGCGACGAGGCCGACGGCGATCATCCGGGCGCGATGGGGCTCCAACCCGGAATCGCTGCTCACCAGGTCGAACACGGCGTCGGTGCACGAATCGGTCGCGACCTTCACCTGGGCCGACACCTGCGGCTCGGTGACGTAGTCGTTCTCGAAGATCAGCCGGTAGCCCTGGCTGTCGTGCTCGATGAAGTCGAAGAAGGCCTCGACGGCCGCGCGCAGGCGCAGCCGGTTGTCGGTGGTGGCGCTGAGCGCCCCGCGGACGCCCTGCAGCAGGTTGTCGACGTGCCGCTGCAGCACCGCCAGGTACAGCTCCAGCTTCGACGAAAAGTGTTGGTACAGGACGGGTTTGCTCACGCCGGCGCGTTCGGCGATCTCATCCATGCCGGCGGCGTGGTAGCCGCGGTCCACGAAGACGTCGCTCGCCGCGATCAGCAGCTGGCCGCGCCGTTCGTCCCGAGGCAGGCGGTTGCCCCGTCGATTCGTGGTCGGGCCGCCCTGCGTGCCGTCGGTTCCGGCTTGCGTGCTTCTGGCGTCTGAGGTGTTGGCAACCTCGCTCATTACGTCCTCAATCTGGCATTGTCCGGCACACATGTCCGTGACCAACTGTTCAGGGACCGGTCTGGACCCCTGTTGTTCATGGCCGCCCAACGTGTTGTTCAGGTTGACCGACCCGGCAGTTTATCGCCACGACACTACTACCGTTAGTTCGCGCCATCCGCGTGCTACCAGCGGTTCGGCGATTGTGTCCGGTCCCACTTGAACACCCGGTGGCGTGCCATTACCGGTGTACGCCCAGCTCTGTGCCATCCTGGTTCGGTGACCTACGACCCGGGCCGAGGCACCGGTCGCGTCCCTGTGGTGCGCAATGAGTGGCGTGAGCCCTTGCGTGCGCAGCGGGATCCGGTGGCCGAGGACTCCGGACGGCTGCGGTCCAACCGGGACGACCGGCAGCAGTGGCGCAAGCAATCCTGGCTGGGTCGCTTCGTATCCACCTACGGGTGGCGCGCGTACGCCTTGCCCGCGCTGGCCGTCGTCACCGGAATCGTGGTCTACCAGGGCATCTCCGGTCCGAAACCGATCACGCCGGCGCATCCGCACGTGCCGATGGTCGGCCAGCCCACCATCAACTCGGCGAGCACCGCGATCGTCGGCGCGCCGCCCAAGGGCCTGACGCAGTTCGACGTCAATCTGCCCACCGGCATCCTCCCGGACGGCGGGCCGTTCACCGAGGCCGGCGCCAAGGCCTGGCACATCGTGCCGGGCACCACCGGCAAGATCGGTCAGGGCACCACCAAGTCGGTGACCTACACCGTCGAGGTGGAGGACGGCGTCGACACCACCAGTTTCGGCGGCGACGAGGCGTTTGCCCGGATGGTCGCCGAAACCCTCGCCAACCCGAAGAGCTGGACGCACGACGGGAAGTTCGCCTTCACCAGGCTCGACGCGTCGTCGCCGGAGACACCTGACTTCCGGGTGTCCCTGACCTCGCCGATGACGGTGCGCGAGGGCTGCGGCTACGACATCCAGCTGGAGTCGTCGTGCTTCAACCCGGCGTACTTCCCGGCCGACGGCGGCAAGGCGCAGTCCCGCGTGTTCATCAACGAGGCGCGCTGGGTGCGCGGCGCGGTGCCGTTCCAGGGCGACATCGGCTCGTACCGCCAGTACCTGATCAACCATGAGGTCGGGCACGCCCTCGGCTTCCGGATGCACGAGCCCTGCGGTGACAACGGCGGGCTGGCGCCGATCATGATGCAGCAGACCTTCTCGACCAACAACAACGACGACGCCAAGTTCGACCCGGAGTCGGTCAAGCCCGACGGCAAGACCTGCCACGTCAACTCCTGGCCGTACCCCATTCCCTAGTCGTCTCTCCCGCGCGAGCCCCCTTTCCCGCGAGCGGCCGTGTTTGTACGCCAACACGCCGCTACTGGCGTACACGGAGCGCACCCTCGTCGCCGCCGAGCGGCCCCGAAATGTCATGTGAAGCCGCTGATTACTGTTGAGGGCATGGCATCCCCGTTGCCGCCGCTGGTGCAGCCGGCGGCCGAACTGACCCGCGACGAGGTGGCGCGGTACAGCCGCCACCTGATCATTCCGGACCTGGGCGTCGACGGGCAGAAACGGCTGAAGAACGCGCGCGTGCTCGTCATCGGCGCAGGGGGACTGGGTTCCCCGACACTGCTCTATCTGGCAGCGGCCGGCGTCGGCACCATCGGCATCGTCGAGTTCGACGTCGTCGACGAATCGAACCTGCAGCGGCAGATCATCCACGGTCAGTCCGACATCGGACGGCCCAAGGCGCAGAGCGCCCGCGAGTCGATCCTGGAGATCAACCCGCTGGTCACCGTCAATCTGCACGAGTTCCGGCTCGACGCCGACAACGCGGTGCCGCTGTTCGAGCAGTACGACCTGATCCTCGACGGCACCGACAACTTCGCCACCCGCTACCTCGTCAACGACGCCGCGGTGCTGGCCCACAAGCCGTACGTCTGGGGCTCGATCTACCGGTTCTCCGGCCAGGTGTCGGTGTTCTGGGAGGACGCCCCCGACGGGCGCGGGCTCAACTACCGCGACCTCTACCCGGAGCCGCCGGCCCCGGGCACGGTGCCGTCATGCGCCGAAGGCGGCGTGCTCGGGATCCTGTGCGCGTCCGTCGCCGCCGTGATGGGCACCGAGGCCATCAAGCTGATCACCGGCATCGGTGAGTCGCTGCTGGGCCGCCTGATGATCTACGACGCCCTCGACATGACCTACCGCACCATCGCGATTCGCAAGGACCCCGCGACCCCGAAGATCACCGAACTCATCGACTACGACGCGTTCTGCGGCGTGGTCTCCGACGCTGCGGCCGACGCGGCGGCCGACTCGACGGTGACGCCGCTCGAGCTGCGGGAGATGCTTGACGCCGGCAAGCCCGTCGCCCTCATCGACGTACGCGAACCCGCCGAGTGGGCCATCAACCACATCGCGGGCGCCGAACTGATCCCCAAGTCGACGCTCGACTCCGGCGCCGGCCTGTCCCGCGTGCCGCAGGACCGGATCGCGGTGCTGTACTGCAAGACCGGGATCCGCTCGGCCGAGGCCCTGCTCGCCCTCAAACAGGCCGGATTCGCCGACGCGCTGCACCTGCAGGGCGGAATCGTGGCCTGGGCCCGGCAACTCGAGCCCGACATGGTCATGTACTGACGTCAGGGATGGGCGGGCACACCTTAGTCTGATCGGGTGACCGTCGACCGTCCTCCCGAACATGTGCTCACGGCGTTCGGCCTGACCGGTCTCCGGCCGGTGCCGCTCGGCTCGAGCTGGGAGGGCGGCTGGCGCTGTGGCGAGGTGGTGCTGTCCATGGTCGCCGACAACGCGCGGGCGTCCTGGTCGGCCAAGGTGCGCGAGACGCTGTTCGTGGACGGCGTCCGGCTGGCCCGCCCGGTGCGTGCCACCGACGGCCGCTACGTCGTCGCCGGCTGGCGTGCCGACACGTTCGTCACCGGTACCCCGGAACCGCGGCACGACGAGATCGTCTCGGCGGCGGTGCGTCTGCACGAGGCGACGGCCAAGCTTGAGCGTCCGCGCTTCCTGACGCAGCCGCCCGCGGTGCCGTGGAGCGACGTCGACGTTTTCATCGCCGCCGACCGCGCCGCGTGGGAGGACCGGCCACTGCAGTCGTTGCCGCCCGGCTCACGGGTGGCGCCCGGCACCACCGATGGCCGTCGTTCGGTCGAACTGATCAATCAGCTTGCGTCGCTGCGCAAGCCGACCCGCAACCCGAGCCAGCTGGTGCACGGTGACCTCTACGGCACCGTGCTGTTCGCCGGCACCGCCGCGCCGGGCATCACCGACATCACGCCGTACTGGCGCCCGGCGTCGTGGGCCGCGGGTGTGGTCGTCGTCGACGCGCTGTCGTGGGGCGAGGCCGACGACGGTCTCATCGAACGCTGGGCATCGCTGCCGGAGTGGCCGCAGATGTTGTTGCGCGCCTTGATCTTCCGGCTCGCCGTGCACGCGCTGCACCCGCGGTCGACGGCGGCGGCCTTCCCGGGTCTGGCCCGCACCGCGGCCCTGGTCCGCCTGGTGCTGTAGCGGGCGCGCCGGCGTTCGAATGGCAGGGTGCCCGGTTCGGTGGGAAAGTTACCTCGCATGACGGCTGTTGAACCGACCACCGACGGGACCTACAAGGACCGGATCGCTGCGGTCGAACCGGGTGGCAACGAGTTCATCGCCGAGGCGGACCGGCACGGCAAGCCGAGTCAGCTGTTCTGGACGTGGACGTCGCCCAACATGGAATTCGCGACGGTGTTCGTCGGCATGCTGGCCGTCCTCGCGTTCGGCATGAGCTTCTGGCAGGCGGTCGCCGGGATCGTCATCGGTACGGGCCTGGGTGCCATCGCGCACTATTTCCTGTCCGCGCGCGGACCGCTGCACGGCGTGCCGCAGATGGTGCTGGGCCGAATGGCGTTCGGGTTCAAGGGCAATGCGCTGCCGGCGACGCTGATGTCGATCACGGCGGGCGTCGGGTGGTTCGCCACCAACAGTGTCAGCGGCGCGTTTGCCCTGTCCACCCTGTTCGGCTTCGGGCCACTGATCGGCCTGATCATCATCGTGGTGTTGCAGACCGCGTTCGCGTTCTTCGGCCACAATCTGGTGCAGGCATTCGAGCGGTGGTCGTTCCCCGCGCTCGTCATCGTCTTCGGCGCGGCATCGGTGGGCATTTTCGCGCATGCGAATCTGGGTGCGCCGGCGCCATCGGGTGGGGTCGGCGGACTCGGGGGCTTCCTGCTCACCGTCGGCACCTCGTTCGGTTACGCGGCCGGCTGGACCCCGTACGCCGCGGACTACACCCGCTATCTGCCGTCGGCGGTATCCACTTTCGCGACAGGGTTCTTCGCCTCCACCGGGTTGTTCATCTCGTGCGCGGTCCTGGAGATCGTCGGGGCGGCATCGGCGACGTTCGGCAGCGCGAGCCTGGCCAATCCGACCGCGTCGTTCACGGCCGAGCTCGGGCCGTGGCTCGCCAAGGCGACTCTGCTGGCCATCGCGATCGGTGCGATCGCCGCCAATGCGCTCAATATCTATTCCGGGGCAATGGCTTTCGTGACCATCGGGATCACGTTGCCGCCGCATATCGCGCGGGCGCTGGTGACCGTCTTCTTCGGCGTCGCCGGCTTCCTGATCGCCTGGTGGGCGTTGCCCGACGCCGCGCACAGCTATGAAGCGTTCCTGCTGGTGATTGCCTACTGGATCGGGCCCTGGCTGGGTGTGGTGTTCGCCGATCAGTATCTGCGCCGCGGGCAACAGATCGCCGGGTATCTGTACGACCGCTCATACTCGAACTGGCCCGGGCTGTTGTCCTTCGCGCTGGGACTGGGTCTGTCGGTGCTGTTGTTCTCCAACCAGGAGAAGTTCGTCGGTTACATCGCCCGGGCGGTGCCGAAGCTCGGCGACATCACCTTCTTCGTCGGTTTCGTCATCGCGGGTGTCGCGTACCTGGTGTTGTGTCGAAAGAAGATCGCCGCGGAATGCGCCTCCGCATGACCCCTGAGCAGATGCTCGACGTCGCGGTCGCCGAAGCCCGAAAAGGGTTGGCCGAAGGCGGCATTCCGATCGGTGCGGCGTTGTTTCGTGCCGACGGTGAGCTCCTGGGCGCGGGCCACAACCGCCGGGTGCAGAACGACGACCCCTCCGTGCACGCCGAGACCGACGCGTTCCGCGCGGCCGGGCGCCAGCGCGGCTACGGCTCGACCATCATGGTGACGACGCTCTCGCCGTGCTGGTATTGCAGCGGGCTGGTGCGGCAGTTCGGCATCGGCGCGGTGGTGATCGGGGAGGCCCGCACGTTCCACGGCGGTCATGACTGGCTGGCCGAACATGGTGTGGCGGTGACGGTTTTGGACGACGACCGGTGCGTGGCCATGATGAAAGAGTTCATCGCGGCCAGTCCCGAATTGTGGGCGGAGGATATCGGCGAATGAGTGCCATTGCGACAGTGGATATTTCCCGCTGGTATGCCGGCGGAGCCGAGGCCGATGCGGTGGCCGCCGAAGTCGACGAGGGTCTGCAGCGAGCGGGTTTCATCGTGGTCACCGGTCACGGCGTGGACCAGGGGCTGGCGGCTGCCGTCCGCGCGGCGAGCCGGGAGTTCTTCGCGTTGCCCGACGAGGTGAAGCAGCGGTACTCGGTGCCGGTCGGGGGGCACGGCTGGATCGGCCCGGGCGCCGAGGCCAATGGTTACGCCGAGGGCACCGAGACGCCGCCCGATCTCAAGGAGAGTTTCAGTCTCGGCGCGGAAACCTCGACCGGGGATCCGGAGGTGGATCGAATCTGGTTCGCCCCCAACGTATGGCCCGCCGAGGTGCCGGCGCTGCAGACGTTGGTGGATCAATACACCGCCCAGACGCGCCGGCTGTCCGACGATCTGCTGGCCCTGTTCGCGCACGCGCTGGGATTGCCGGCGAATCCGTTTGCCGCGCTGGCGGATCGGCCGACGTGGACCATGAACATCAACCACTACCCGCCCGTGAGTGTCGTCGGTGAACCCGAGCCCGGGCAGTTCCGCATCGGCCCGCACACCGATTTCGGCACCGTCACGGTGCTCGACCGCGAGCCCGGCGCCGGCGGGCTGCAGGTGTATTCGGATGCCGAGGGCTGGGAGGACGCCCCCTGGGAACCGGGCGCGCTGACGGTGAATATCGGTGACCTGCTGGAATATTGGAGCGGACGACGCTGGCCGTCCGGCCGCCACCGCGTGCTGCCGCCGCAACCGCACGCACCGGAAGAAGACCTGGTGTCGCTCATCTACTTCTACGAAGCCAACCACGACGCACTGATCACCCCGTTGCAGCCGCCCATCGGCGCGGTGTCGGGGCTGGCGCCGGTGGTCTCTGCGGACTTCATCAAGGAACGGTTGGACGCCATCACCGTCGGGTGAGCTGGGTCTCAGAACTCGTGCCGGTACTCCCGCAACCGAACCCGGCCGTCGACCGCCAGCACCCCTTCGGCGCGCAGCAGTTCCAGCTGCCGCGTCGCCAGATGCGCGGCCGGCCGGCCCGACGCGCTGATCACCCGGTGCCAGGGCAGGTCCGAGGAATCGGTGCGCATGATCCAGCCGACGATCCGCGGGCTGGAAAGCCCTGCGGCCTCGGCGATGTCGCCGTAGGTCGACACCCGGCCGGGCGGGATAGAGGCGACGAGGTCCCGCACCCTCTCCACCTGTTCGTCGGTGACAGCGGCCACGATCAGACCAGGTGGCGCCGGATCACATCGGCGGTTTCGGCGGGCATGGCGTGCGGCACCATGTGGTCGCAATCGAATTCGGTCAGCACGAAGTCAGCGCCGAGCCGGGCCTGCAAACCGGACACCAGTTCGCCGGTGACATAGGCCGGGTGCGTGCGTTTGGCCAGCACCAGCGTCGTCGGTGTGCCATGCGGCGGCAACACAATTGGGCGGGCCAGCTCACTCCAGTAGGACATCATGGCGGGCAGGCTGATGCGCCAGCCGACGCGTCCGCCCGGCAGGGCGACCAGGTGCTCGTCCAGGTCGCGCTCGAGTTCGCCGGGGTACTTCACCGAGACCTCGCCCCACGATCCGTTCACCTTCTCGGCGTGGGCCTCGTGGCGGTCCGGGTAGTCGGGGGAGCCGAGCATGGCGTCGGCGATCTCGCTCATCCAGCTGCCGTCCAGCCCGGTCGCCGGGTCCAGCAGCACCAGGCCTGATACCAGATGCGGGTGGGCGGCAGCGAGATTGAGCGCTATCGCACCACCGAACGAATGCGCCACCACGACCACCGGCCCGTCGGCCTCGTCCTGGAGCAGGGTGGCCAGGGCCGCGACGTTCTCGTCGATGTTCCACGGCGCCGCCCACGACGAATGGCCATGTCCCAGGAGATCGGGTGCCAGCACCGAATATTCGGCCAGATACCCGTCCGCCAGTGTCTGCCAGCGCTTTCCGTGGCCGGTCAGGCCGTGCAGGGCCAGGATCTGTGCCGGCCGGGCCGGTCCGTAGCGGTACACCTGCAAGCTCACCCCGTTGATGCTGCCAGACATCGCGGCCGGGCGTCGCCGTCGGCCGAACTTGTCGTACCCCCGTGGTTGCATTCCTGCCATGGCCGCCCCGCACTCCGCACTCACCGCGCCCGGCTCGGTTAATGCCCTGACCGAGCCCGGGCAGCGCGGTGTCGTGCGGGTGCTGGGCGGCCCCGGAACCGGCAAGACCGAGCTGCTGATCCGCACGGCGGCAACGCATATCGCGGCGGGGACCGATCCGGAGTCGGTGCTCCTGCTCACCGGTTCGGCACGGCTGGGCAGCCGGGTCCGCGGCGCCATCACGTCGGCACTGCTGGGCGATACCGGCCAGGTCACCCGGGAGCCGCTGGTCCGCACACTGCACTCCTACGCGTTCGCCGTGTTGCGGCAGGCCGCGCAGCGCGCCGGTGACGCGCCGCCGCGCCTGATCACCAGCGCCGAGCAGGACGGCATCATTCGCGAGCTCCTCGCCGGTGATCTGGAGGACGGCGACGAGGCGAGCGTGGACTGGCCGCTGCACCTGCGGCCGGCGCTGGGCACCGCGGGGTTCGCGACCGAATTGCGGGACCTGTTGGCCCGCTGCACCGAACGCGGCGTCGACCCTGCGGACCTGCGCCGGATCGGGCGCAAGGCCGGGCGTCCGGAGTGGGTGGCGGCGGCCCGGTTCGCGCAGGTCTACGAGCAGGTGATGCTGCTGCGTAGCGCCGTCGGCATGGCGGCTCCGCAGGCGACGGTGCCGGCGCTGGGCGCGGCCGAGCTGGTCGGCGCCGCGCTCGAGGCCTTCGCCGTCGATCCCGCGCTGCTGGACGCCGAACGTGCCCGCATCAAGCTGCTGCTCGTCGACGATGCGCAGCACCTCGACCCGCAGGCCGCGCTGCTGGTGCGGGTGCTGGCGGCCGGCGCCCAGCTGACGGTCATCGCCGGTGACCCGAGCCAGACGGTGTTCGGCTACCGCGGCGCCGAGCCGACGCTGCTGTACGGCCCCGACGATCAGCCGCAGGTGGTGCTGACCGAGTCTCACCGGTGCTCGCCCGCCGTGGCCGGGGCGGTCGCCGCGGTCGCGCGGCGGCTGCCCGGCGTGGACGCGTCCCGGGCGCTGACGCCTGCGACGACGGATGAGCTCGGCTCGCTGTCGGTGCGCGTCGCGGGTTCGCCGCACGCCGAGTCCGCGTTGATCGCCGACGCTTTGCGTCGCGCGCACCTGGTCGACGGGGTGCCGTGGTCGCAGATGGCCGTCATCGTGCGATCGGTGCCGAGCGCCGGGACGGCGTTGGCCCGGGCTCTCACCGCCGCCGGGGTTCCGGTGCAGCAGCAGGCCGGGACCGCACCGCCGGCCCAGCATCCGGCCGTGGGCGCGCTGCTGACGGTGCTGGACTGCGTCGCCGATCAGCTGACCGGCGACCGGGCGCTGGCCCTGCTGACCGGCCCCATCGGTCGGGTGGACCCGGTGTCGCAGCGCCAGTTGCGCCGTGCACTGCGCCGCGCGGACGGCACCGGTCGCGATTTCGGTGACCTGCTCGTCGACGCGCTGACCGGGACTACTGATCATTCACTGCCCGACCAGCTGGCGCGGCCCGTGCGGCGGGTCCGCGCGGTCCTCGACGCGGCGCGCCGGGCGGCGACGGCCGGCCAGGACCCGCGGTTCGTGCTGTGGCAGGCCTGGCACGCCAGTGGGCTGTCGCGCCGGTGGCAGGCCACGGCCGGGCGCCCGGGTGCGGCCGGGGTCGCGGCAAACGCCGATCTGGATGCCGTCACCGCGCTGTTCGACACTGCCGATCAATACGTGGCTCGCACCGCGGCGGCGTCCCTCGCCGGCCTGATCGACCACGTCCGCGCGCTCTCCTGGTCGGGTTCGGCCCCCGAGCGTGCCGAGGCCGACGAGGTTGCGGTCCTCAGTGCACACGCCGCGCTGGGGCGGGAATGGGATTTCGTGGTCATCGCGGGCCTGCAGGAAGGGTTGTGGCCCAACACCGTTCCGCGTGGAGGCGTACTCGGGACCCAGCAGCTGCTCGACATCGTCGACGGTGTGGGTGACGTCCGCGGCATGTCGGCCACCGCGCCGCTGCTGGCCGAGGAACGCCGGCTGCTGGTCGCCGCGCTGGGCCGGGCGCGCAACCGTGTGCTGGTGACGGCCGTCGACAGCGACAACGGCGACGAGGCGCTACTGCCGTCGACCTTCTTCGAGGAGCTGGCGGCCCTGGCCGGCGGCACCGACTCCGACGCCGACGAGCTCCCGGTGCACGCGCCTGCGGTGTTGTCGCCGGCGGCATTGGTCGGCCGGTTGCGATCGGTGGTGTGTGCGCCCGACGGCGCGGTCGAGGAGTCCGATCGGCTCTGCGCAGCAGCGCAATTGGCCCGGCTGGCCGAGGCCGGCGTGCCGGGTGCCGACCCGGCGCAGTGGTATGCCAGCACGGAGCTGTCCACTGCCGAGCCGCTGTGGTCCGGCGACGACCACGTCGTCACCGTCTCGCCATCGACCGTGCAGACCCTGACCGATTGCCCGCTGCGCTGGATGCTGGAGCGCCACGGCGGCAGCGACCGCCGCGATCTGCGGTCGGCGCTGGGCTCGCTGGTGCACGCTCTGGTCGCCGATTCCGGTCGCAGCGAGGCCCAGCTGCGGGGTGAACTCGAAAAGGTCTGGCAGCAGTTGCCTTTCGACTCGAACTGGTACGCCGACAACGAGCTGGAGCGGTACCGCGCCATGCTGGCGACGTTCACGACGTGGCGGCAGGAGAGTCGCGGCGAGCTCACCGAGGTCGGTACCGAACTCGAGGTCGCCGGCACGATCGCCGACGACGGGCTGCAGGTTCAGGTGAAGGGACGCATCGACCGGCTCGAGCGCGATCGCGACGGCCGTCTGGTCGTGGTGGACGTCAAGACCGGTAAGAGCCCCGTCACCAAGGCCGATGCCCAGGAGCATGCCCAGCTCGCGCTGTACCAGCTCGCCATCGCCGAAGGTGTTGTGCCGCATGGCGATCAGCCCGGCGGTGGCCGACTGGTGTACCCGGCCAAACCCGCCAAGACCGGCGCCACCGAACGCGAGCAGGACCCGATGGGGGAGACGGCGCAGGCGCAGTGGCGGCAGCGGGTGACCGACGCCGCCGCGGCGACGGCCGGGCCGCACTTCGTCGCGCGCGTCGGCTCGGGGTGTGCGACGTGCCCGGTGCGGGCCATGTGTCCGGCACAAGGTACGAAGGGGGCATGCCCGTGACGTACAGCCCTGCCGACCTTGCCGAGGCGCTCGGGCTGTTCACCCCGACCGACGAGCAGGCTGCGGTCATCGCCGCGCCACCGGGACCACTGGTGGTGATCGCCGGCGCCGGTGCCGGGAAAACCGAGACCATGGCCGCGCGCGTGGTGTGGCTGGTGGCCAACGGCTACGCCACACCGTCGCAGGTGCTGGGATTGACGTTCACCCGCAAGGCCGCCGGACAGCTGTTGCGCCGCGTGCGCACCCGGCTGGCCCGTCTGGCGGGGTCGGGTCTGCTGCCCGGTGTCTCGCTGGCCGACGAGCACGCCACCGTCAGCACCTACCACGCCTTCGCGGGCACCCTGCTCCGCGAGTACGGGCTGCTGTTGCCCATCGAGCCGGCCACCCGGCTGGTCACCGAAACCGAGATGTGGCAGTTGGCTTTTCGGGTGGTGTCCGATTTCCCGGGCCAGCTGCAGACCGACAAGTCCCCGGCCGCCATCACCCAGATGGTGCTGCGTCTGGCCGGTCAGCTGTCCGAGCATCTCGTGGACACCGATGCCGTGCGGGACACCCATCACGAGCTGGAACGGCTCATCCTCACGCTCCCCGGGGGTCCGGGTCAGCGCGGCGGGCCCACCCAGTGGCTGCTGAACCTGCTGGCCACCCAGACCGAGCGGGCCGAGTTGGTGCCACTGATCGATGCCGTGCACCAGCGAATGCGGGATGCGCAGGTGATGGACTTCGGCAGCCAGATGTCGGCCGCGGCCCGCTTGGCCGAGCGCTCCCCACAGGTCGGCGCGCAGCTGCGCGAGCGGTATCGCGTGGTCCTGCTCGACGAATACCAGGACACCGGGCACGCCCAGCGGGTCGCGCTGTCGTCGCTGTTCGGTGGCGGTGTCGACGATGACCTGGCGCTGACGGCGGTCGGAGACCCCATCCAGTCGATCTACGGCTGGCGCGGCGCATCGGCGACCAACCTGCCGCGATTCACCACCGACTTCCGCCTGTCGGACGGTTCACCGGCCCCGACCCTGGAACTACGGACCAGCTGGCGCAACCCGCCGCGGGCACTCAAGCTGGCCAACGAGGTGTCCGCCGAGGCCCGGCGTCGCAGCGTGAGCGTGCGCGAATTGCTGCCGCGGCCGGGCGCCGAGCCGGGAACCATTCAGTGCGCTCTGCTGGATGATGTTGTCGCCGAACGTGATTGGGTTGCCGATCACCTGGCCCGCCGGTACCTCGGTGCGGTGGCCGCAGGGGAGCCCGTGCCGACGGCCGCGGTCCTGGTACGCCGTAACGCCGACGCCGCGCCCATCGCCGAGGCGCTGACAGCCCGTGGGGTGCCCGTCGAGGTGGTCGGCCTGGCTGGGCTGCTGGCCATCCCCGAGGTCGCCGACGTCGTCGCGATGCTGCGCCTGGTCGCCGAACCGACCGCCGGGGTCGCCGCGATGCGGGTACTCACCAGCGCGCGGTGGCGGTTCGGCGCCGCCGACCTGGCCGCGCTGTGGCGCCGCGCATCGGAACTGGATGCGCCCGACCCGGCGCGGACGTCTGGGTCGGCCGCCGAGCAGGCCGTCGCGCAGGTCGCCCCCGACGCCGATCACGCCTGCCTGGCCGACGCGATCAGCGATCCGGGCCCGGCCGACCGCTATTCACCCGAAGGACACCGCCGGCTGCTGGCCCTGGCCGCCGAACTGAGCCAACTGCGCGCGCACCTGCACCAGCCGCTGCCGGATCTGGTTGCCGAAGTGCGTCGGGTTCTGGGTATCGACGCCGAAACCCGTGCCGCCAGTGGGGTTTCCGAGGGCTGGCGCGGCACCGAACATCTCGACGCCTTCGCCGACGTCGTCGCGGGATACGCCGCGCGGCCCGTAGACCCAGACGGCGCCGCGCCCATCGTCGGACTACTGGCATATCTGACGGCGGCCGCGGAGGTGGAGAACGGGCTGGCACCGGCACAGGTGACGGTGGCCTCGGACCGGGTCCAGATCCTGACGGTGCACGCGGCCAAGGGCCTGGAATGGCAGATCGTCGCGGTGCCACACCTTGTTGCCCGAGTGTTCCCGTCGACGGCGTCGCAGCGCACCTGGCTCACCGATGCGGGGGACCTGCCGCCGCTGCTGCGCGGCGACCGCGCCGAGCTGTCCGAACACGGCGTGCCGGTGCTCGACACCTCCGACGTCTACGACCGGAAGGTGTTGGCGGACAAGATCGCCGCGCACAAGGCCCTGCTCGACCAGCGGCGCACCGACGAGGAACGCCGCCTGCTCTACGTGGCCCTCACCCGCGCCGAGGACACCCTGCTGTTGTCCGGGTATCACTGGGGGACGACGGCCGGAAAACCCGCGGGACCCTCCGACTTCCTGATCGAGATGCGCGACATCATCGAACGCGCCGCGCAGGAGGGCGACCCCTGCGGCGAGATCGAACAGTGGGCACCCGCACCCCCGGAGAATGCCGTCAACCCGTTGCGGGACAACGTCGTCGAATGCTCGTGGCCCGTCGACCCGGCCGGTTCGCGACGCGCTGACGTCGACCGGGGTGCGGCCCTGGTGGCTGCCGCGCTCACCGCAGGAGCCGAGGAGCACGACGACCGGCACGGTTGGGCCGCCGACGTGGACGCGCTGCTGGCCGAGCGGGAACGGGCACAGGAGCGCGGTCCGCTCGAGCTGCCGCCGCAGTTGTCGGTGAGCACATTGGTCGACCTGGGTAGTGACCGGTCCGGCGCACTGCAGCGGCTGCAGCGACGGCTGCCCGCCCGGCCCGACCCGCAGGCGCTGCTGGGCACTGCGTTCCACGACTGGGTGCAGCGGTACTTCTCCGCCGAGCGGCTGTTCGACCTCGACGATCTGCCCGGTGCGGTCGACGCCGAGCTGGGGCAGGCCGTCGCCGAGGAGCTGGCAGACCTGCAGGCCGCGTTCGCCCTCTCGGAGTGGGCGGTCCGCACCCCGACCGACATCGAGGTGCCGTTCGACATGGTGATCGGCGACCGGGTGATCCGCGGCCGTATCGACGCGGTGTTCGCCGACGCCGACGGTGGTTACACCGTGCTGGACTGGAAGACCGGAGATCCGCCGTCGACCCAGGAAACCCTGCGCAACAAGGCCATTCAGCTGGCGGTGTACCGCCTGGCCTGGTCGTCCATCCAGGGGGTGCCCGTCGATTCGGTGCGGGCGGTCTTCCACTACGTGCGCGCCGGGCAGACGGTGGCACCCACCGACCTGCCCGGCGCCGACGAGCTGGCGGGCCTAGTTCGCCTGGGGTGAGTTGCGGTAGACCTTGAGCGCCTGGGTCACCATCGGCACCTGCAACGGCAGCCGGGCCAGTGCCGCGATGCGGGCCGGCCAGCCCTTGGGCCACCACAGCCGGACCATGTTGACGTTCGCCGGGAAGACGCTGATGAAAAGTGCGACAGCGGCCAGCGCGCCCAGCTTCCGGGTACGTGGCAGCAGAAGCGCGGCGCCGGTGGCTACTTCGGCGACGCCTGATGCGTACGTGTAAAACCGTGCGGTGCCGGGCAGTTCCTCCGGGACGATGCCGTCGAAAGGCTTGGGCGCGGCGAAATGCAGGGCGCCCATGCCGACGAGCAGCGCGCCCATCCGGTACGCGGGCGCCTGGCTGGCGGTGGTGTTGTCAGTGCTGTTGGCGGCGGTCATGGTTACATAGTGCTGTGCCGAGCCGTCTTGTGGTGAGTCTCCGCCAGATAATGGAGTCGCATGGCTCGCGTTAGGTTGTCGCGGCGCATGGCCGCGATGGAACAGAACCTCACGAGCCGCCAGAACGCGGATCTGGTTGATGTGCTGCAGATTCCGGAAGCGTTCGTCAGTCCGATCCGCCGGATCGTGCGCCGCGTCATCTACGCGTTGCTGGTGCTCGCCGCCGCGGTGCTCGTCGTGTACCTCGATCGCGACGGCTACCGCGACGCCCAGGAGAACGAGATGTCGCTCCTGGACTGCATCTACTACGCGACGGTGTCGCTGTCGACCACCGGCTATGGCGACATCACGCCGCTCACCCCGAGCGCGCGCCTGGTGAACGTCCTGGTGATCACGCCCATGCGGATCGCGTTCCTGATCGTGCTCATCGGTACGACCGTCGAGACGCTGACCACGCAGTCTCGTCAAGCCTTGAAGATTCAGCGATGGAGGAGCACCGTGCGCAACCACACCATCGTCGTCGGTTACGGGACCAAGGGCCGCACCGCGGTCCAGGCCATGGTCGGTGACGAGGTCGCACCCGGAGACATCGTCGTCGTCGACGAGAACCCGGCGGCACTGGACCGGGCGCGCGCCGCCGGACTGGTCACCGTGGTCGGCGACGCCACCAAGTCGGAGGTGCTGCGCCTGGCCGGGGCCCAGCATGCGAAGTCCATCGTGGTCGCGACCGACAAGGACGCCACCGCCGTGCTGGTCACGCTGACCGCCCGTGAGGTGGCACCCAAGGCCAAGATCGTCGCCTCGGCCCGCGAGGCCGAGAACCAGCACCTGCTGCGGCAATCCGGCGCCGACTCGACGGTCGTGTCTTCGGAGACCGCCGGCCGGCTGCTGGGCATCGCGACCCAGACCCCGAGCGTCGTCGAGATGGTCGAAGACCTGCTCACCCCTGACGCCGGATTCGCGATCTCCGAACGGGAGGTCGAGGTCAAGGAGCTCGGCGGCTCGCCGCGGCACCTGACCGACATCGTGCTCGGGGTGGTGCGCGACGGCCGGCTGCTGCGGGTCGACGCCCCTGAGGTCGACGCCCTGGCGGCCGGGGACCGGCTGCTCTACATCCGCAACGCCGAAGTCGAACGGTAACCGCGATGAGCGATTTCACCCTGCGTAACGTCCCGCTACTGTCCCGCGTCGGCGCCGACCGGGCCGACACCCTGCGAACCGACGTCGACGCCGCGATCGCCGGCTGGAAGGACGCGCTGCTGCTGCGCGTGGATCGTCGCAATCAGGTGTTGATCTCCGGCGGCCAGGTGGTGCTCGGGCGCGCGGCGGAACTCGGCGACAAGCCCGACGAGCACGCGGTGTTCCTGGGCCGGATGCCCGACGGCCGCCACGTGTGGGGCGTGCGCGCCGCACTGGAGGAGCCGACGGGCGGGACGGACGCGCCGGTCGAGGTGCTCGACCTGCGCCGGGCCGGGACCATCTTCGACGACATCAGCGCCCAGCTGGTCTCGACGGCGACGGCACTGCTGAACTGGCATGACAGCGCCCGCTTCAGCGCCATCGACGGCGCGCCCACGAAGCCCGTAAAAGGCGGTTGGGCGCGGGTCAACAGCATCGGCGGCCACGAGGAGTTCCCGCGCATCGATCCGGCGATCATCTGCCTGGTGCACGACGGCCACGACCGCGCCGTGCTGGCGCGGCAGACGAACTGGCCCGAGCGGCTGTTCTCACTGCTGGCCGGTTTCGTGGAGGCCGGCGAGTCGTTCGAGTCCTGTGTGGTGCGCGAGATCTCCGAGGAGATCGGCCTGACCGTCACCGACGTCAAGTACCTGGGCAGTCAGCCCTGGCCGTTCCCACGCTCGCTGATGGTCGGCTTCCACGCCATCGGCGATCCGGAGCAGCCGTTCTCGTTCAACGACGGTGAGATCGCCGAGGCCGACTGGTTCACCCGGGCCGAGGTGCGCGAGGCCCTCGAGCACGGCGACTGGAACAGCACGTCGGACACCCGGCTGCTGCTGCCCGGCTCGATCTCGATCGCCCGGGAGATCATCGAGTCCTGGGCGGCTCAGTGATTTGTGCACGAAAATCCGCGCTCGGCGCGGAAAATCGTGCACAAATCGCTAATTCAGCTTGGCTTTGACGTCCTTGATGCTGGGGTTGGTCAGCGTCGAGCCGTCGGGGAACTTCACCGTCGGAACCACATGGTTGCCGTTGTTGACCGAACCGACGAACTCGGCGGCCGCCGGGTCCTGCTCGATGTCGATCTCGGTGTAGGAGATGCCTTCGGCCTTCAGCGCGGTCTTGAGCCGCTTGCAGTAGCCGCACCAGGTCGTGCTGTACATGATCAGTGCACTCATAACGCGACTCAACGTATCCGATCGCCGGGTAATGCCGCCTGGCGGTGCCTCGTATGTCACACCCGGCTGCCATGATGGAGGCCATGCCAGCCGAGGCCCCGCCGTCCACGCTCCTCGAGGACCTCGACGACGAACAGCGTGAGGCCGTCCTCGCGCCCCGCGGCCCGGTGTGCGTGCTGGCCGGTGCCGGCACGGGCAAGACCCGCACCATCACGCGCCGCATCGCTTATCTCGTCGCTGCCGGACACGTCGCGCCGAGTCAGGTGCTGGCCGTGACGTTCACTCAGCGCGCCGCGGGCGAGATGCGCGGCCGGCTTCGCAGCCTGGAAAACGAGATCGACGGGGCACAAGGCACCGGGGCCGTCCAGGCCATGACGTTCCACGCCGCGGCACTGCGGCAACTGCGGTACTTCTGGCCGCGCGTGGTCGGTGACACCGGCTGGGAGCTGCTCGACAGCAAGTTCGCGGTCGTCGCGCAGGCGGCCAACCGGGCGGGCATCCAGGCCAGTACCGACGACGTGCGCGACCTCGCCGGGGAGATCGAATGGGCCAAGTCGTCCCTGATCAGTCCTGAGCTCTACCCGGAGCAGGTCGCCAAGATCGAGCGGGACATCCCGTTCGACGCCGCCAAGGTCGCCGCGGTCTATGCCGGGTACGAGGGCCTCAAGGCCCGGCGCGACGGATCGGCACTGCTGGATTTCGATGATCTGCTGCTGCACACCGCCGCCGCCATCGAGAACGACGCCGCCGTCGCCGGGGAATTCCGCGACCGTTACCGCTGCTTCGTCGTCGACGAGTACCAGGACGTCACCCCGCTGCAGCAGCGCGTGCTCAACGCCTGGGTGGGGGAGCGCGACGACCTGACGGTGGTCGGTGACGCCAACCAGACCATCTACTCGTTCACCGGCGCCACCCCGCAATACCTCCTCGACTTCTCGCGACGGTTCCCCGATGCGGCGCTGATCCGGCTGGAGCGCGACTACCGCAGCACGCCTCAGGTGGTCTCGCTGGCCAATCAGGTGATCTCGGCGGCGTCCGGCCGGATGGCGGCCAGCCGGTTGCAGCTCATCGGTCAGCGCGATCCGGGGCCCAAGCCGGTGTTCCGGGAACATCCCGACGAGGTCGCCGAGGCCAACGCCGTCGCCGCCGCCATCAAGAAGCTCATCCAATCCGGTACGGCCCCTTCGGAAATCGCCGTGCTGTACCGCATCAACGCGCAGTCCGAGGTGTACGAGGAAGCGCTCACCGCGGCCGGGGTGGCGTTCCAGGTGCGCGGCGGTGAGGGCTTCTTCAGCCGCCAGGAGATTCGGCAGTCGTTGCTGGCGCTGCAGCGCGCCGCGGGACACCAGGGTGACGTCGCCGGGGTCGAGCTGCCGCAGCTGGTCCGGGATCTCCTGGAACCGCTGGGCCTGACGGCCGAGCCGCCGGCCGGTACCAAAGCCCGGGAACGCTGGGATGCGTTGTTGGCCTTGGTCGAATTGGTCGAGCAGGAAGTCGCGGCACGTCCCAACCTGGACCTGCAGGGCCTGCTCGTCGAGCTGCGCCAGCGCGCCGATTCGCGGCACCCACCGGTGGTGCAGGGCGTCACGCTCGCGTCGCTGCACGCCGCCAAGGGCCTCGAGTGGGACGCGGTGTTCCTGGTCGGCCTGGTCGACGGCACGCTGCCCATCTCGCACGCGCTGTCACACGGCGCGGACAGCGAACCCGTCGAGGAGGAGCGCCGCCTCTTCTACGTCGGAATCACCAGGGCCAGAGTGCATTTGACGATTTCGTGGGCGCTGGCACGGGCCGCCGGCGGGCGGCAGAGCCGCAAGCCCTCGCGGTTCCTCAACGGGCTGACACCGCAGAGTCGCCGGGAACCCCAACAGCCGCAACGTAAACGGGGTCCGGCGCCGCGCTGCCGGGTCTGCAACGCGGCGTTGACGTCGTCGACCGCGATCCTGTTGCGGCGCTGCGAATCGTGCCCGTCGAACCTCGACGAGGAGCTGCTCGGCCGGCTCAAGGAGTGGCGCCTGCGTACCGCGCAGGAGATGAAGGTGCCCGCTTATGTGGTGTTCACCGACAACACCCTGATCGCGATCGCCGAGGCCCTGCCGGCCGACAATGCCGCACTGGTGGCCATTCCCGGGATCGGTGCGCGCAAGCTGGAGCAATACGGACCCGATGTGCTGGCGTTGGTGAACGCGTCCCGTTAGTCCCACTAAATTGCGCCAAACATGACGCAAATTGCGCCAAAACTGCTGGTCAAAAAATCGCTTGCCTGATTTTGGTGGTAACGTCTAGCCTCGAAGCCGCAACGAAATCCCGCGAATTCGCACCGTGCGAATCCGCAGTCGACCGCTGAGGAGGTGGCCCCGATGATCAGTTTTGATGCGTCCCGTGGCGCTGTCCTCGCTGTCTCTGGTTCCCGTGCGCCGTTGACCGCTGCCGCCTATGAGGCGGTATCGCGCGTCGGCGCCGGTTGGCATCAGATCGTCGACGTCCCCGCCGTTCCCGCTGTCGCTGCAGCCGCCGCTATGCCGGCGGCACGTCTCGCGACGGCTGGACATGTCGCCGACATCCCGCAGCGCAAGCGCAACGCCAAGACCTTCGCGTCCGTGAAGCGAGGCACTACTTAGGTAGCGCCCACAACAGCCAAAACCTGGCCACGGACCCGAAACCACCGGATCCGTGGCCAATGTTTTTGGGGCACAACCTCAAAACCACCACCTGGTCACCGATCCATCAGACAGATGAGACGCAAGACGACCAGGAAGTAGGTGATGAGGACATGACTAGCCAGACTTGCCGACAAAGGCTGGCGGTGCCATGTCATGTCGGCGACCCCGATATGTGGTTCGCTGACAACCCCACTCAGCTGGAACAGGCGAAGGCGCTGTGCGCCGACTGCCCGATCCGGCTCCAGTGCCTCAACGAGGCGCTGGAACGTGAAGAGCCGTGGGGTGTTTGGGGCGGGGAGATCCTCGAACGGGGTGCCGTCATCGCACGCAAGCGTCCGCGCGGTCGTCCGCGTAAGGACGTCGTCGCGGCATGACCTCGCGCGCAAACCCCGGGGGGCACCAACCGCGAGCGGCCGTGTTTGCACGCCGACACACCGTGTTTGGCGTGCATTACGCGGCCGCTCGCCGGCGCCGAGCGGCCGCGTAATCGCCGTTGACTAGGGGGTGAAGCCCGGAACCAGTTCCGTGGCAATGGCTTTCACGGGGACGTGGGCGTCCAGCTGACAGCAGATCGCCACGGTCGATGCGATCACGCGCAGCGGAATGACCAGGTTCGGCGGCATGTCGAGCTGACGGGCCATCTTGATCTGGTTCACGCCGTTGTCCAACTGGCCCGCAGCCATTTTCATGATCCAGCGCCGCGTGTAGTGGAAGACATCGCTCTGGATCGGCTCGACGTACTGCCGCAGCATGTTGTCGACCTCGAAGATCGGGACCTCTTCGCCCGGCTGGATGAACCCGGCATCCTCCATCACCGGCAGCAGCTTCTCGTAGTTCTTGTCCCGCGCCAGGCTGATCATCTCGCCGATCGCGGTCGGCAGCCCACCGGGCAGCGGCGCCACCGCGCCGAAGTCGATGACGCCCATGCGGCCGTCGGGCAGCAGCATGAAATTCCCGGGGTGGGTGTCCCCGTGCATGATCTCCAGGCGCGCCGGCGCATCGAATGTCAGCTCCGACAGGCGGGTACCCATCAGGTCGCGCTGTTCGACGGTGCCCTCCCGGATGATCACCGACATCGGGATGCCGTCCATCCACTCGGCGATGACGACCTTCGGCGCGCTGGCCACGATCGCCGGCACCTTGAAGTGCGGGTGCCCGGCGTAAGCCTTGGCGAACGCCCGCTGGTTGTCGGCTTCCAGCCGGTAGTCCAGTTCCATCTCGGTGCGGTCGATCAGTTCGTCGACGACGCCCTGGACGTCGGCGCCGGGCGCCAGCTGCTTGAAGACGCCGACCAGACGCTGAATGGTCTTCAGGTCGGCGCGCAGCGCCTCGTCGGCGCCGGGGTACTGGATTTTGACGGCGACCTCGCGGCCGTCGGACCAGACGGCCTTGTGTACCTGCCCGATGCTGGCCGACGCGACCGGGGTGTCGTCGAAGGACTGGAAGCGGTCGCGCCATTTGGTGCCCAGCTGTGCGTCGAGTACGCGGTGCACCTTGGCGGCCGGCAGGGGCGGGGCTTCGCGCTGCAGCTTGGTCAGCGCCTCGCGGTACGGCTTGCCGTACTGCTCGGGTATCGCGGCCTCCATCACCGACAGGGCCTGGCCGACCTTCATCGCGCCGCCCTTGAGCTCGCCCAGCACGGTGAACAGCTGGTTGGCCGCCTTGTCCATCAGCTCGGCGGTCACCTCGTCCTTGGACTTGCCCGCCAGGCGCTTGCCCAAGCCCAGCGCCGCCCGTCCCGCCATGCCGCCGGCCAGACCGGCGAGCTTCGCGTTGCGTGCCACACTGCCCCGTTTGATATCAGCCACATTCACATCATCCATGACGTTGCTGAGTGCACGGCAGCGACATGGCAACGCGTGTTGTCACGAAAGTCGATCGCACCAGTCACACAACGGATGACGCGACCACCGGCGCACCACGGTGGTCCGCGAGCCGATGTCGAATTCGAGCGTGGCATCGAGCGTCGGCGGTGGTTCTGCGCGGCTCCCGCCGCCGCGGATCGCGTCGATCACCCGGTCCACCTGGTTGAGCGCCACCGCCGCGGTGGCGAGCACGGTGGCACGGTCGCCGCTGCCGACGGTGCCCTCCAGCTGGGCGGCCAGCACCGGCCACGACGCGTCGCGGTCGCTGCGGTGGAGGTCGGCACAGTTCAGGCAGCTCGTCGCCCCGGGCAGAACGAGGGGACCGATCAGCCCGGTGCCGTCCCGGATCCGCACCGGTAGATGCGGGACCCCGGCACGGTGCAGGTCGCGCACCAGACGGCGGTCGGCGACCAGGAAGTCGGACAGCACCACCAGATCGGCGGCGTCCCGAGTGACGGCCACGTGGCTGAATCGGCTGGTGCGCACCCGGGTTCCGGAACAATTCAAGGCGCCGGCCAGCAGGTCCGAGAGGGGACCGCTGCCGTGGATGCGTACCGATACCGGTCGCCGGCCGGTATCCGGCGCCGTCTGTAACAGTCCCGCTGAGTTCAGGGCGTCGACCAAGCCGGTCCAGCCGTCGACGTCGGTCAGCCCGGCCGCCGGCGCGAGCGCCTGGCTGCTCTCGGCGTCGACGCCGCTCTGCATACCGCGCAGCAGGTCCGCCAGGTCACCGACCGTCAATCCGTCCGGTGGCCGAATGCCGATGGCGCGCCGCGGGTCCCAGCCGAGCTGCACCGTCCCGTCGGGCCGCTGCAACACCGGCATGGCCGGGTTCAGGGTCTGACGGGACGTGATCATGGCCCAACTGTGCCAACAGCACGCCGATTCGGCGAATCAGTTATCCACAGGCTCGTCAGCCTTCGGCGGGGTCGTCTCCCGAGTCCCGCTTGAGGTCCTTTTCCAGATCGGCCAGCGCCTGGTCCAGGTCTGAGGTGTCGCCGCCGAGTGCCCGGTCGATGAAGGCTGCGGGCTCGTCGAGATCGGCTGCGCCGGGCAGCAGGTCGGGGTGCTGCCAGACGGCGTCGCGCTTGTCGGCGCCGACGGCGTCGGTCAGCTTCTCCCACAGCGTGGCGGCCTCGCGCATCTTGCGCGGCCGCAGTTCCAGGCCCACGAGGGTCGCGAAGGTCTGCTCGGCCGGCCCGCCGGTGGCGCGACGACGACGCAGCGTCTCGCTCAGCGCCGACGTGCCGGGCAGCCGCTCACCGAGTGCGGCGGTGACGACGGTCTGCACCCAGCCCTCGATGAGCGCCAGCAGCGTCTCGAGCCGTTCGAGCGCCGCCGCCTGCTCGGGGGTGGCCTTCGGCTCGAACATGCCCTGGCTCAGCAGCTTCTCCATGGCCGCCGGATCGCCCATCAGCGATGCCGGGTCCAGGCCGGAGGCCATTTCCTCGAACCCGCTCATGTCGATCTTCATGCCCTTGGCGAAGGCTTCGACGGCGCTGAGCAGCTGGCTGTTCAGCCACGGCACGTGGCTGAACAGGCGGTGGTGGGCAGCCTCACGCGCCGCGAGGAAGGTCAGCACCTCGCTGCGCGGCTGCTCGAGGCCTTCGCCGAACGCCTCGACGGCCTCGGGCATCAGGGCGGCGACGCCGGACGGCCCCAGCGGCAGGCCGATGTCGGTGGACGTCAGCACCTCCTTGGACAGCGTCCCCAGCGCCTGGCCCAGCTGCGAGCCGAAGGCCATGCCACCCATCTGCGACATCATCGCCATGAGCGGGCCGGCCATCGCCTTGGCCTCCTCGGGCAGTGCCGACACCCACACGGTCGACAGCTGCTCGGCAACCGGGTCGCACAGCCGCTTCCAGGTGTTGAGGGTGTTGTCGAGCCAGTCGCTCGGCGTCCACGCCACCGCGCGGGTGGTGCCGGCCGGCAGGGCGGTGACGCCATCGAGCCAGGTCTCGGCAAGATGCACGGCGTCCGAGATGGCCGTCGCGGTCTGCTCGGGCACCGGCTTGACGAAGCCGATCGAGTTCGACGCCAGCTTGCGGGCCAGGTCGTAGTTCACCGGGCCGGACTGCGGGTTGTTCATCGAGGCGCCCGCGCCGCTGAACATCGCGCCGAGCTGGGTGAAAATCTGGCCGAGGTCGGGCATGCCGGCGCCGCCGGGGCCGCCGAACGCGTTGCCGAACCCGAACGGGTCCGACGAGCCACCGGAAGAGCCAGGTCCAGGCTCTTTCTTGGATTTGTCGCGGTCGGGGTCGTCGCCGCTGGAGAAGCCGAAAGGCAGGTCAGCCATACCGTCAACGGTACTGCCAGCCCGGGCCTCGGGTCGCTTCGCGGGTCATGCTGTCAGCGAACTGAGCCACGAGCTTTACTGTTGGCGGCGTGAACAGGCGGATTTCTACGCTCGTGGTCGCTCTGGTGCCGATCATCGTGTTCGTCGTGCTGGTGTCGGTGGTGACCGTGCCGTTCGTCTCGCTGGGTCCCGGCCCGACGTTCGACACGCTCGGTGAGGTCGACGGCAAGAAGGTCGTCGACATCAAGGGCGACATCAAGGTGCACCCGACGTCGGGGCACCTGAACATGACGACGGTGTCGCAGAGCGACGGGCTGACGCTGGGGCAGGCGCTGGCGCTGTGGATGTCGGGCCGCGAGCAGCTGGTGCCGCGCGATCTGGTGTACCCGCCGGACAAGTCCAAGGAGCAGGTCGACAAGGCCAACAACGCCGACTTCAAGAACTCCGAGGAAGACGCCGAGTACGCGGCGTTGAGCTACCTGAAGTACCCGAAGGCGGTGACGGTCCAGGCCGTCGCCGATCCCGGGCCCTCGGCCGGTCAGTTGCGTCCCGGCGATGCCATCGACGCGGTCAACGGCGTTCCGGTGGCCAACGTCGAAGAGTTCACCGCACTGCTGAAGAAGACCAAGCCGGGGGACCACGTCGTGCTCGACTACCGGCGCAAGAACGCCGGGATCGGCGTCACGACGATCACTTTGGGCGCCAACAAGGACCGTGACTACGGCTACCTCGGTACGACGGTGCTCAACGCGCCGTGGGCGCCGTTCGTCATCGACTTCAACCTGGCCAACATCGGTGGCCCGTCGGCCGGTCTGATGTTCAGCCTGGCCGTTGTCGACAAGCTGACCGACGGAAACCTCAACGGCGGCAAGTTCGTTGCGGGCACCGGCACCATCGGCGACGACGGCAAGGTGGGCCCGATCGGCGGCATCACGCACAAGATGCTGGCCGCCCGCGAAGCCGGCGCGACGGTGTTCATGGTGCCCGCCGAGAACTGCGCCGAAGCGGCTTCGGCCCACCTGGACGGACTCGGGCTGATCAAGGTCGAGAACCTCAGTGGTGCCGTCGACGCGCTGCACACCGTGTCCGCTGGTGGCGAACCTCCCCGCTGCTGAGCGTGCGATCACCCCTGGTTGCGTAGAGTCGTAGGTCAAGCTGGCCTTTTCGGATTTCATACAGACTTTTCAACAGACTGGAGCTGACGAGTGGGGATGCGGCCTGCGGCGAGGATGCCGAAGCTGACGCGACGAAGCCGAATCCTGGTCGGGATCGCGTTACTGATCGTCGGTTTGTTGATGGTCGGCCCGCGACTGGTCGACGCCTACGTGGACTGGTTGTGGTTCGGCGAGATCGGTTTCCGCTCGGTGTTCAGCACCGTGCTGGTGACGCGCCTGGTGGTCTTCCTGGTGGCCGGCGTCTTCATCGGCGCCGTGGCGTTCGGGGGAATGGCACTGGCGTACCGGTCGCGTCCGGTGTTCGTGCCGGCGTCCGGACCGAACGACCCGGTGGCCCGCTACCGCGCCACCGTTCTGTCGCGGCTGCGGTTGTTCGCCATCGGGGTACCGGTGTTCATCGGCCTGCTGGCCGGATTCGTGGCGCAGACCTACTGGGTGCGCGTGCAGCTGTTCCTGCACGGCGGCTCGTTCGGCATCACCGATCCCGAATTCGGTAAGGACCTGGGCTTCTACGCGTTCGACCTGCCGTTCTACCGGCTGGTGCTCGGCTACCTGTTCGTCGGCGTCTTCCTGATGCTGGTCGGGAACCTGTTGGGCCACTACGTGTTCGGCGGCATCCGGTTGTCGGGCCGCCAGGGCGCGCTCAGCCGCGCGGCGCGCATGCAGCTGGTGTCGCTGGTGGGAATCCTGGTGCTGCTCAAGGCTGTTGCCTACTGGTTCGACCGGTACGAGCTGCTCAGCCACACCCGTGCCGGCAAGCCGTTCACCGGTGCCGGCTACACCGACATCAACGCGGTGCTGCCGGCGAAGCTGATCCTGCTGGCGATCGCGGTGATCTGCGCGGTGGCCGTCTTCTCGGCGCTGGTGTTGCGGGACTTGCGGATTCCCGCGATCGGCTTGGTCCTGCTGCTGCTGAGCTCGGTGATCGTCGGGGCCGGCTGGCCCATGCTGGTCGAGCAGTTCAGCGTCAAACCCAATGCGGCGCAGAAGGAACGCGACTACATCAGTCGCAGTATCACGGCGACGCGCGACGCATATGGGTTGACGGGCGATTCGGTGACCTACCGTGACTACAGCGGCAACGCGCCCGCCACCGCCGAGCAGGTCGCGGCCGACCGGGCCACGACGTCGAACATCCGGCTGCTCGACCCGACCATCGTCGGACCGGCCTTCACGCAGTTCCAGCAGGGCAAGAACTTCTACAGCTTCCCGGACCAGCTGTCCATCGACCGCTACAACGGGCCTGACGGCAAGCTGCGCGACTTCGTCGTCGCGGCACGGGAATTGAACCCGGACCGCCTGATCGACAACCAGCGCGACTGGATCAACAAGCACTCGGTCTACACCCACGGCAACGGCTTCATCGCCTCGCCCGCCAACACGGTGCGCGGTATCGCCAACGACCCCAACCAGAACGGCGGCTACCCGGAGTTCCTGGCCAGCGTGGTCGGCGCCAACGGCGCGGCCGTCTCGCCCGGTCCGGCGCCACTGGATCAGCCGCGCGTGTACTTCGGTCCGGTGATCGCCAGTGCACCATCGGATTACGCGATCGTCGGCAAGAACGGCGCCGACCGCGAGTACGACTACGAAACCAACACCGAGACGAAGAACTACACCTACGGTGGTACCGGCGGTGTGGACATCGGTAACTGGCTGGCCCGTTCGGTCTTCGCCGCGAAGTTCGCCGAGCGGAACTTCTTGTTCTCCAGCGTGATCGGGCCGAACAGCAAGATTCTGTTCAACCGTGACCCGGCCCACCGGGTCGAGGCGGTGGCGCCGTGGCTGACCACCGATTCGACCGTCTACCCGGCGATCGTCAACAAGCGCATGGTGTGGATCGTCGACGGCTACACCACCCTGGACAACTACCCGTACTCGGAGTTGACGTCGCTGTCGAGTGCGACCGCCGACTCCAATGAGGTTGCGGTCAACCGGATGTTGCCGGACAAGCAGGTGTCCTACATCCGGAACTCGGTGAAGGCCACCGTCGACGCCTACGACGGCACCGTCACGCTGTACGAGCAGGACGAGCACGACCCGGTGCTGCAGGCGTGGATGAAGGTGTTCCCGGACACCGTGAAGCCGAAGTCCGCCATCTCCAAGGAACTCGCCGAGCACCTGCGCTACCCCGAGGACCTGTTCAAGGTCCAGCGCATGCTGCTGGCCAAGTACCACGTCAACGATCCGGTGACGTTCTTCTCGACGTCCGACTTCTGGGACGTGCCGCTCGACCCCAACCCGACGGCCAGCAGCTTCCAGCCGCCGTACTACATCGTCGCGAAAGACCTTGCCACGGGCGGGGATTCGTCGTCGTTCCAGCTGACCACGGCGATGAACCGGTTCCGGCGGGACTTCCTCGCCGCGTACATCAGCGCCAGCTCCGATCCGGCCACGTACGGCAAGATCACGGTGCTGACCATCCCGGGTCAGGTGAACGGCCCCAAGCTGGCGTTCAACGCGATCAGTACCGACACGGCCGTCAGCCAGGATCTCGGCGTCATCGGCCGGGACAACCAGAACCGGATCCGGTGGGGCAATCTCTTGACGCTGCCGGTCGGGCAGGGCGGGTTGCTCTATGTCGCACCGGTTTACGCCTCGCCAGGCGCCAGTGACGCGGCCTCGTCGTACCCGCGACTGATCCGCGTGGCGATGATGTACAACGACAAGGTCGGCTACGGCCCGACGGTCCGTGACGCCCTCAACGGCATCTTCGGGCCCGGTGCCGGCGCCACCGCGACCGGTCCGGCCCCGACCGATGTGCCGGCCGGCACGCCGCCTCCGGCGGCCGTTCCGGGGGCCGTCCAGCCGCCTGCCGCGGGACCGCAGCCCCCGCCGGTGGCGGTGCAATCACCTGGCGTGCCGCTCACGCTGTCGCCCGCGAAAGCGGCTGCCCTGCAAGATGTCAACGCGGCCCTCGACGGCATGCGTGCGGCCCAGCAGAGCGGCAATTTCGCCCAGTACGGCGCCGCGCTGCAGAAGCTCGACGACGCCATGGCCAAGTACCGCGACGCCAAGTAGTCCGGACGAGTCACTGAACTGCCCAACTCCTTCGGGAGTTGGGCAGTTCTGCGTCTGGTGGAAGTTCGGTAGGTAGTCGCAAAAACCCTGTCTGACCATACGATTTGGTTCATTCGGCAGCGTTGGGTAACGTTGTATTCACCGACGCGGGGTGGAGCAGCTCGGTAGCTCGCTGGGCTCATAACCCAGAGGTCGCAGGTTCGAATCCTGTCCCCGCTACTAGTGAGAAGGCCCCCGGAGAACTCTCCGGGGGCCTTCTTCATGTCCAGGTGAATCGGGGCGTCGCGCAGGAGTCTGTTCGGAATAGTGCAGCGGGAGCCCTGGTTTTGCATTCCGTGGACTCAGCCGCGGGAGATGCAGCCTGGTTCGGCCCCAACGCCCCCGGGTATGCCTGGAAATCAGTGGCCGACGTCGACCCGGTCGAAATCTTCCCAGGCATCACGGCCCGGCTGCTGTGGCAGGGCGAAGACGGCGCCAAGGCGGCGGTGACGACCATCGCCCCCGGTGCGGTATGGGGTGACGAGGACCACCACAGTCCAGGGCCAGAGGAGGTGTACGTCGTCTCCGGTGTGTTCAACGACGGCGTAAACGACTATCCCGCAGGGACTTTCCTGCACGCACCGGCGGGATCATGGCACGTTCCACAGTCGGCGTCGGGTTGTGTGTTGTTTCTCTTCTACCCGCAGGGCTAGCTGCGTCCGCGAGCCTGCGATTCAGAATCCCGAGAGTGACTGTGCCGCAGGGCCTCAGGATCAGCCGGCGAGCTCGATCGTCCCGCCCGGGATCGCGTCGATCAGCATTCGGGTGTAGTCGGACGTAGGGTTCTCGTACACCTGATCGGTGGGTCCGGAATCCACCACCTCGCCGCGCGACATGACGATGACGTTGTGGGCGATCTCCTTCACCACCGCCAGGTCGTGGGTGATGAACAGGTAACTCAGGCCGAGCTCGTTCTGCAGATCGCGCAGCAGCGTCAGGATCTGCGCCTGCACCAAGACGTCCAGCGCCGACACTGCCTCATCGCACACCACTACCTCAGGGTTGAGGGCGAGCGCGCGGGCGATCGCGACGCGCTGCCGCTGACCGCCGGACAGCTCGTTGGGAAAACGCTGCATGACCGACTGCGGCAGTGCGACCAGATCCAGCAGTTCCTTCACCCGGGCGGTGCGGGCGGACTTGTCTCCGATGCCATGGATGTTCAGCGGCTCGGCGATCGCCCGGTAGATGGAGTACATCGGATCGAGTGACCCGTAGGGGTTTTGGAACACCGGCTGCACGCGGCGGCGGAACTCCTTCGCTGCCGCGCCGCGCAGCGAGGTGACGTCCTGCCCGTCGAAATGCACTGTGCCCGAGGTAGCTTCCAAGAGTCCCAGCACCATGCGCGCCACCGTCGACTTTCCCGAGCCGGACTCGCCGACCACCGCGGTGGTCGTCCCGCGCCGCAGGGTGAAACTGACGTCGTTCACGGCACGAAAGGTCGAGCCGCCGCGGAACGGGACGGCACCGCGGATCGGGAAGTCCTTGACCAGGTTCGCCGCGACCAGCACGTCCTGAGGGCCCGACGACACGTCCAGGCTGGATTCGGCGCTGGTGCCGGTGACCTTGGGCTGCAGCGCCTGGTCGCCAACGAGCTCGCCGTCGGCGCGCCGCGCGGCCAACGAGGGCGCCGCGCGGACCAGCCGCTTGGTGTACTCGTGGTGCGGGTCCTGCAGGATCTGTAGGGCGGGTCCCGACTCGACCACCCGCCCCTTGTACATGACGACAAGGTGGCTGGCGCGTTCCGCGGCCAGGCCGAGATCGTGCGTGATCAGGAGGACCGCCGTGCCGAGCTCGGTGGTCAACTCCTCGAGATGGTCCAGGATCTGACGCTGCACGGTCACATCCAGGGCCGAGGTCGGCTCGTCGGCGATCAGCAACTTGGGCCGGCACGCGAGTCCGATCGCGATCAGCGCCCGCTGGCGCATGCCGCCCGAGTACTCGTGCGGGAACTGATTGACCCGCTTGTCGGCGTCGCGCATCCCTGCCTCGCTCAGCAGAGCGATCGCGCGTTTGCGCGCGTCACCCCGCTTCGCCGCGCCATTGGCCTGCAAGGTTTCGCGGATCTGAAATCCGACGCGCCACACCGGGTTCAGGTTCGTGTTGGGGTCCTGCGGGACCAGACCCACGCCGCTGCCCCGGATCTTCTCGAAGTCGCGGCGCGACGCGGTGGCCAGGTCCTGGCCGTCGAACAGGATCTGACCGCCGGTCACCTTGCCGGTCCCCGGCAACAGTCCGAGCACCGCGGCGGCCGTCGTCGATTTGCCCGACCCGGACTCGCCGACGATGGCCACGGTCTGCCCTGGGTAGACGGTGAGGCTCACGCCTCGCACCGCCGGCACCGACTTGCCCTGCGCGCGGAAGTCGACCTGCAGGTCGCGGATGTCGAGCAGCGGCGCGGCGCCCTCGTTCGGCGTCTGGGTCATCAGCGGGTCCTCGCCTTCGGGTCCAGCGCGTCGCGCAGCACGTCACCGAGCATCATGAAAGTGAGCACGGTGATCGCCAGCGCCGCCGCGGGGTAGAACAGGATCGGTGTGCCCTCGCGGAGCAATTGCTGCCCGGCCGCGATGTCGATGCCCCACGACACTGCCGTGGACGGTAGTCCGATACCGAGGTACGACAGCGTCGCCTCGGTGACGATGAAGATGCCCAGCGAGATGGTGCCGACGACGATCACCGGGCCCAGCGCGTTGGGTATGACGTGGGTGAACAGGGTGCGCACCCGGGACGCGCCCAGTGACCGCGACGCCGTGATGAACTCCTCGTTGCGGACCGCGATCGCGGCGGACCGGGCGATGCGCGCGATCTGCGGCCAGCTGAAGATCGCGAGCACGATCACCACGGTGAACACGGTGCGAGAACTGATCATCTGCATCGTGACCACCGCCGCGAGGATCAGCGGGATACCGAAGAAGATGTCCGACAGCCGCGCGATCACCGAGTCGATCCAGCCACCGAAGAACCCGGCTACGGCGCCGAGCAGGCCGCCGATCAGGACCACGACGATCGTGGTCAGCACGCCCACCGCCACCGAGGCACGGGCGCCGTAGATCGTTCGGGTGTAGATGTCGTAGCCCTGCCGGTCGGTCCCGAACCAGTGCGCGGAACTGGGCGGGAGCAGCGATTGCTCGAGCGAACCGTAATGCGGGTCCTGGCTGGTGAACAGTCCGGGAAAGAGCACGACGACCACGATCATCGCCAGCAGCACCATCGACACGATGAACTCCGGCTTGGTGCGCAGCTCCAGCCATGCCGACTTCCAGAAGCCGGCGGGATGCACATCGGCGGCGACCGCGTCGATCGCGGCGACGCTGACGACGTCGGGGCCCGCGACGAAACGCTCCTGGCCGGGGTAGCGGGTGGGTTGCGTCTGGGGCTCAGGCATAGCGGATCCTCGGGTCGAGGGCGGCGTAGAGCAAGTCGACCACCACGTTGGAGGCCAGGTAGATGAGCACGAGCACGGTCACGAAGGACACGACGGTCGACGACTCGCCCCGGATCACCGCCTGATAGATGGTTCCGCCCACTCCGGGAATGTTGAAGATTCCTTCCGTGACGATCGCGCCGCCCATCAGCACACCGAGGTCGGCGCCGAGAAACGTCACCACGGGGATCAGCGAGTTGCGGAGTACGTGCACCAGGATCACCCGCGGGCGGGACAGCCCCTTCGCCGTGGCGGTCCGCACGTAGTCCGCCGAGAGGTTCTCCGCGATCGACGAACGGGTCAGCCGGACAACGTATGCGAACGACACCGCACCGAGCACGAATCCGGGCAGCAGCAGGTGATAGACGTCGAGGTGGCCGCCGACGGTGACGGGGAAGATCTGCCAGCGCACACCGAACAGGTACTGAGCCGCAAAGCCGATCACGAAGATCGGGACAGCGACGATGAGGAGCGTCACGATCAGGATCGTGGTGTCGAACCACTTGCCCTTGTTCAAACCCGCGAGCACGCCGAACGTCACACCGAACACCGCTTCGACGGCGAGCGCGATGAGCGCGAGGTCGACCGTGACGGGGAAGGCGCGTTTCATCACGTCGAACACCGGCTGGCCCGAGAAGGAGGTGCCGAAGTCCAACCGGAACACTCCGCTGATGTAGTGCCAGTACTGCAGGTAGAACGGCTGGTCCAGGTGGTACTGCGCGCGCAGCGTCGCGATCAGCGCGGGCGACATGGGTTTGCCGCCGCCCAGCGCGGAGATCGGGTCGGCGGGCAGCAGGAAGACGAGCGCATAGATCAGGAAGGTGGCGCCGAAGAACACGATCACCACCTGCCCGAGCCGGCTCAATCCGTATCTCAGCATCGGTTATCCCTTGGTGTTCTCGGCGTCGTCGCCCTTGGTGATCTGGGTGAAGTCGGCCAGACCGTTCCAGGTCAGCTGGGCCGTCACACCCGGCCCGACGCCGCCGGCCGCGGTGTAGTCCCAGAGCGGGATCACCGGCAGGTCGTGCAGCAGGATCGCCTGGGCCTGATTGACCAGCGCGTACGACTGGTTCGGGTCGAGCGCCCGTTCGGCCTCGATCAGCTTCGCGTCGAACGCCGGTGAGCTGTAGACCGGATCGTTGGAGCCCGCGCCGGTCACGAACTGGGGCTGCAGGAACTCGATCATCGACGGATAGTCGCCCTGCCACCCGCTGCGGAATGCGGTGCGAATGGTCCGCTTGGTGATTTCGTCCCGGACCTGCTTGAACGTCGGCTGCGGAGCGCCGTGCGCGTCGATGCCGAGCGCGTTCTTCAACTGGTTCGACAATGCGTCCACCCACACCTGGTGATCGCCGTCGGAGTTGTACGCGACCTCGAACGATCCCGACCACGGCGCCATCGCGTCAGCCTGCGCCCACAGTTGTTTGGCTTTGACCGGGTCGAACTTCAGCACATCGTTGCCCGGGATGTTCGCGTCCCAGCCCGGTAATGACCGAGCGGTGAAGTCCTGTGCCGCGCCGCGGGCGCCGCGGAAGATCGCCTTGATGATCTCGGGCCGGTTGATCGCCATCGAAATCGCCGCGCGTCGCAGGCGACCCTCCTCGCCGCTGAAATGCGGCAGGTAGTAGGGGATTCCGAGCTGCAAGTTCTGGGCGGTCGGTTTCGTCAACGCCCGTTTCCCGAGCACCTTCTGATACGTGCCCAGCGCACTCACCGGCACCGTGTCGAGCACGTCGAGGTTGCCGGACTCGAGGTCGGTGTACGCGGTGTCGAAGCTGCTGTAGAAGATGAAGCTCAGGCCACCGTTCTTCGGCTTGTCCGGACCCTTGTAGTTCGGGTTGCGCACCACGTCGAGCTTGACGTTGTGCAGCCACGCTTCCGGGCCCTTCAGCATGTACGGGCCGTTCCCGACGGGGTGCTCGCCGAACTTGGCCGCGCCCTCGGTGAAGAACACATCGGGCAACGGCTTGAACGGCGTGAACCCGAGGCCCAGTTTGAAGTCGATGTTGGGGCTCGTGAGGCGCACCGTGAAGGTGTGGTCGTCCACCACTTTCACGCCCGACATCTCGGTCAGTCGGGAGCCCTCGGCGGCGACGGCATCGTATCCCTCGATCGGCGAGAAGAAGCTCTGCTGCAGCTGCGCATTGACGGTCGCCGCACCGAAATTCCATGCGCGGACGTAGTTTTCGGCGCGTACCGGGGTGCCGTCGGTGAAGGTCCAGTCCCGTCTGAGGTGAACGGTGTAGTTCTGATTGTCGGTGGTGTCCACGGACTCCGCGTTCGCCAACACCGGCGTGCCGTCCGCGGTGTAGCTGTACAGCCCCGTGAACAACGAATCGACGATGCGACCGCCCATGTTCTCGTTGGTGTTGGTGGGCACCAGACCGTTCTGCGGTTCACCGCCGTTGACGGTGATGATCGCGTCCGGGCCGGTGCCATAGTTGCCGCGCGCGCCTTCCAGACTGCACGCCGACGCGGCCAGCACCACGCCCGTCGCCGCTGCGCACAGTGACCTTGCTGCCCATTTCACTTCGGACCTCCGATCGAGCGCCTCACATTTCCATAACTCGATTCAGTCGGCCAGACGAGGAACGTCAGGTGTGACGCAGCGGCAGGACGTTGGTTGTCATTGGATGCGGGCTCGCCCAACACATCAGAAGCCAGGCGCCCGCCCGTACTCTTTGACACCTTTGACGTATGCGTGGACTTTCAGGGTGACCCCGCCCTTGAGCAAGTTCAGCTTCTCCAGATAGTCCCGGCCACTCGGCCGCAAGTGCAGACAGCCATGGCTCCAGCCGATCTGCTCGTGAATCCCGGCGCGGAATTCGACTTCCTGGTTGGGGCTGGTGTGGACGAGTTGGTCGGTGCCCAGGATGCGGTACGCATGATCGCCAAAGTCGTTGAAAATCCACGTGGAAGGTACGACGCCGTCAGGTACCAGCGCCAGGGCCGCCGGTTCCGTGAGCGACTTTCGCAGCCCGGCGACGTAGGCCAGGATGTTGTCGCGACTGATCGGTTTGGCCAGCGACCTGGTGTCGTGCCACCGGCCGTCGTCGCCCCGGTACTCCACGGCGAGTTTGCCTGCTTTTGTCACCTCGCGCAGCGGTGTTCCCTGCGCGAGTTGTGAGGCCTGCCAGAACGCGGTCCGCACCTTCTCGCGGCCGCCGAGCTTGTGGATGCCAGGTTTGGTGGGGTCGGCATGGTGTCCGCCGCCGGCGTCTTGTGACTGCCACATCCCGCCCTGCGCCGCGATGCTGGCTGCGACTCGCCCTGCGACTCTGGCGGTCAGTGCGCCGATCGGAGCATGCCCCTTGGTCACCGTCCCGTCCGGCAGCGTGATCATCGCCGGTTGGTCGAATTGGTCCGGTACGAACTCGAGCACGATATCGCCGGCCGGCGGGTTGAACATCTTGGCGAGCACCGGGCCGACTTTCTGATGCACCTTGGGTGGTGCCTGGTCCAGGGCATCGCGCATCGCGACGACGACGGCGCGGTCGGCGACCAGCAGCACCTCCCGCAGATGCGCAACGGACAAGGGCGCGACGGTGTCTGTCCAGAATGCCTCTGACCCTCCGGTGTTCCGAAGTTGGTCAAGCATTTCGAGAGCTGCGAGCGTGTCCTTCGGCTTTTTGGACATGACACCGGCCAACGCGGTCGACAAACGCGGGACGTCTACGCCTGTCTCAGCGGAAATCATGCGGTATAGCGCATCGATCCGTTGCACGGCGCCGAGTTCAGCAACCAACCCTTCGGGGTTCATGCCGTTGAGGCGGGGAAAAATCCATAGTTTTGCCGCATTGAAAACGGCGGCGTCACCTTCGGCTACTGCATTCACCAGCGCGGTGGTCGCCTCGTCGACCGTCCTCCAGGCGGGCGCAGCAGGCGCCGCCGTTGTCCCGGGCGCAACGGCTGGGGCTACGCCTGCCGGCGTCGTCGACGTCGAGGCCGGAGTCGGTGTCGGCGGCGTTCGCTGAAGTGGCAACAGGGACATTGCCGCGTAGGCACACGAGGGGTGCTGCCGCTGATTCAGCAGCTGTGTGACCGCCTGGTTACCGGCCAGCCGCTGAAGTTCGAGCAGCGGTGTGGCGGTACTGGGGTTCGGTCCAGCATTGGCACGCGCGGGGCTACGCGAGTTACGCAGCCAGCCGTTCGGCACCGTGCCCTGGTGCCGGACAAAACTGAGACGATCACTCAAAGCGCCACCTCACTTGCGTCAGCGCGCTCCGTTCACGGATACAACCATATCCCCGGGACAGTGCTTCGAAGCGCTTTCGGCGATCGAGAATCAGCTGGCCGCCAAGGATTCGCCGGCACCACATCAGAGCTACGGGGTGCAGCGGTTGGCGGTTGCGAGTAGTGCGGCGGACGCGCAGCGCTGAAATCGAGTAGCCCGCTACTCGGGCGGCGCGATCCGGTCCGCGTGATGCTTTCACCATGGTTGGTTCCGCCAGTTCGGGATGCCAGCCGAACCCTGGCGGATAGCATTTACTTGGTGATCGGTGTGAATCGGCTATGCATTTTCTTTGGGCAGATAACCTGCTGACCAGCGGATGTTGTTCAGGTCGGGGCTGAAATGTCGTACGGGCACGTGACTGCGCAGATGTGCGCTCCCCAGGGTGCACTGCGCGTGGTTCGCGGCACCGAGAGTGGGGGCCGCTGATGGCCACGATGGTCGAGGGCATGGCCGCACCGAATACCCGCGCACCGCTTGTCGAGCGTGATCGGCCGCTGGCGGAATTGGGTGAGCATGCCGCCGCTGCGCTCTCGGGTGCGGGACGGCTCGTGGTGATTCGAGGTGAGGCGGGAATCGGCAAATCGTCGGTGGTCCGCGCGTTCTGCGACACCGTCGGCGGTGCCAGGGTAGTCGTCGGTCACTGTGCTTCGGCGTCCGCGCCGGTTCCGCTGGGACCGGTTCTCGGGTTGTGTGAGCGACTCGACGACGACGTCAGTCGTCGGCTCACGGCTGCGATCAACGGACAGGCGGGCGCAGGTGGCGTTCCGTACGCGGTCGCATCGGTGCTCGCTGCGGTTGCGCCATTGATCTGGGTGATCGAGGACGCCCAGTGGGCCGACAGTGCCACTCTCGACGTGTTGCGTTATGTAACAAGGCGATTGGCTCGAATTCCCGTGCTGTTGGTGGTGACCTATCGGGACGATGAGGTCGGTTCGCGGCACCCGCTGGCCGTGGCGCTCGGCGACGTCGTCGGGTCGAACACCTTGGCCCGCATCGATCTGTCGTTGTTGAGTCTCAGCGGAGTGCGAGCGCTCGTCGGTACGCGTCCTGACGTTGACGTTGCGGAATTGCGCCGCGTGACGGGAGGCAATCCGTTTCTGGTGACTGAGGCGCTCGTCGCAGGCTGGGCCGGTGACACGCCGACGGCGGTGCGGTATTCGATGGAGGAGCGGCTGGCTCGGCTGAGCCCTGCAGGTCGCGACGCTGCCGCGGTCGTGGCGGTGCTGGGTCCCGACGCCACGCCGGACCTTGTTGAGTGGGTGGCACCCGACTCGGGAGCCGGCGTTGCCGAATGCGTGGCGGCCGGTGTCTTGAACCTGATCGGTGAGCGTCTGGAGTTCCGTCACGAGCTGGCCCGGCGTGCGGTATGGACGGCTATACCGCCTGACCGTCGACGGACGCTGCATGCTGCGGTTGTGGGTGCGTTGGCACACGAGTCGCCGGACCGTGAGATGTTGCCGCAGTTGGCATTTCATGCCGAGGAAGCCGGCGACACTACCGCAGTGCTGCGGTTTGCGCCGCGGGCTGCCGATGATGCGGCCACCCTCGGCGCACATCGCCAGGCCGTTGACCAGTACGCCCGGGCGCTTCGGCATGCCGATGGTGTGTCGCCGGAGATCCGTGCTCAATGGTGGGAGGGCCGTAGCCGAGCCGCCTACTTGTGTGGGCTGCGTGAAGACGCCGTTCAGTCGATCAGCGAAGCGGTGGCTTTGCGTCGCGAGGTAAGCGACGCACTGCGCGAAGGCGACGATCTCCGCCTCCTTTCCCATCGGTCATACCCATTGAGGCCCCTAGACGTTGTTCGTGAACTGGCGGAGCGAGCGGTTGGTCTGCTGGAGCCGCTGGGCGCGACCCCGGAGTTGGCGTGGGCGTATGCCAACCGGACGCAACTGGCTTGCTTGACCTACGACCATGCCGCGGCCGTCGGCTTCGCGTCGAAGGCGGTACGGCTCGGTGCCACCGAGCGCACTCGGGTCGCGGCGTTGTGGGCGGAAGCCTTTGAGTCGATCTCACGGGTGACGCGTGGGAGTGGCGAGTGGTCGTTGGTCGACGCCGTCTGGCGCCAGGCCAGGTGTGATCCTGAGGCAATCGAGGCCGCTGGGCTGGCCGCCGTCATGGCGTCGTTCGTGGCGATGCAGCACCACGACCGAGCGACTGCGGCCCGTTATCTCCTTGACCCGACAGACTTTTTCGGCGAGCACAACTTGCCAGGCTTTCGCCTGATCAGGCAGGGCACGCTCGCGCTGATGGCCCTGGACGCCGGCCGGTACTCAGAGGCAGAAACACTTGCCGTCGACGTCCTTGACCGGGCCGAACTCACTCCTCTGCACTATTTGCAGGCTCAGGTAGCCGCGGCCACCGTGCGCGCACGGACTGGTCGTGGCGAGGTATGGCCTCTCCTTGATGCCGCATTGAACAGTCACGATCCTGCCGACACGATGCGCGCCGGAATCGTTTGGGCGGCACGGATCGAGGCGGCGTGGCTGGCCGGTGACATCGCGACCGCGACGGTTGAGGTAGAAGGCGCGTTGTCGAAGCTGACAGCTGATGTCGACGGGTGGCTGATCGGTCGAATCGGTGGGTGGGCGCAGATAGTCGGGATCGAATGTCCGGAATTGCCGGCCCGGCCTGCCGGGCCATATGCGCGTCAGCTCGCTGGTGATTGGTTGGGTGCGGCCGCCGACTGGGACCGAATGGGATGTCCGTACCAGGCGTCGATCGCACGCCTGCACTCCGGGGCGTGCGGTGCCGCCGAGGCCGGCCTCGCGGAGCTCGAATCGCTTGGAGCACGTGCCGCCGTGGTACGTGCTGGGCCCCTGCTGCGGGCCCATGCCCACCGCGCCGGTACGGGACCGGAAACATTCGGACTCAGTTTCCGGCAACGGCAGGTTGCGGAATTGCTCGTCGCACAGTGCACCGACAGGGAAATCGCGGACGCATTGCTCATCACCCCAAAGACCGCCAGCCACCATGTTTCGGCGATTCTGGCCAAGCTGAGTGTGCCCACTCGTGCTGCTGCACGCCGTCGGTTGCTGGACGTCGACGAGCGCGTGGTCCAACTCAACGTCCATTAATCACTACCCCGGAGGCTATCGGCGCGATGGGATCTCCACATCATCTGGTCGAGCGCGACGGGGTACTCGGGTGGCTCGATGGCCGGCTGCAGGCGGCAACCGCGGGATCCGGTCGTGTCGCGGTGGTTTCGGGGGAAGCCGGAATCGGTAAGTCCGCGGTGGCGACCGCATTTGTCGCGGCGCTGCCTGTGAGTGTCCGCACCTTTTGCAGCGCGTGCGACCCGCTGTCGACTCCGGTGCCGCTCGGTCCGGTTCTGGAGCTGCGTGACGCGCTTTCACTCGCGGGCGCGGAGCGCGTGACCGCGGCGCTGGACAACCCGCACGGCCCCGCTGCGTTGCCGGCGGCGGTCGTTGCGGCACTGGCGGATTCGGGTCCGGCGGTGTGGTTGATCGAAGACGTGCACTGGGCCGACGCGGCGACGCTCGATGTGTTGCGCTATCTGATCAGCCGCATCGACGCCATGCCGTTGTTGCTGGTGTTGACCCATCGCGTCGAAGAGGTCGGCCGGGAACATCAGCTCAGCGAATTCCTGGCTGACATCGCAGAATCCCACGCGTTGGGGCGGACTGAACTGGAGCCGCTAACCCGTGACGGCGTGGTCGCCCTTGCGGCGGCGCGGCCCGGGTTCGACGTCGATCGGCTGCACGAGGCGACGGGTGGAATCCCGTTGTTGGTGATCGAGTCGTTGGCGGTCGGCCGCTATGGTGTTGTGCCGCAGACGATTTCTGATCACGTGGTCGGACGGTTGGCACGCCTCGGCGCTTCAGCGCGGGCGGTGATCGATGCGGTGGCCGTGCTGGGATCCGACGCCACTGTCGATGTACTTGCCACCATGGTCGACAGTGCGGCGTCGGAGTTGCCCGCGTGCGTGACCGCGGGTGTACTGCAACGCACCGGGCCCGTCGTCGGGTTTCGGCACGAACTGACGCGCCAAGCTGTTCTTGAGACCATCCCTACCTTCGGCCGACGCAGGCTGCACGCGTCCGCCTTGGCCGCACTGGTTGCGAGCGGACATGAATACTCGCTGGCGCACTTGGCGTTTCACGCAGAAGAAGCCGGGGACGTCGACGCCGTGCTCCGGTATGCGACCCAGGCCGCAGAGCGGGCGATGCGTCTTGGCGCATTCGCTCAGGCCGTCGAGCAATACGCTCGGGCGGTTCGGCACAGCCACGGACAGCCCGCTGGCGCCCGGGCGGATTGGCTGGAAAGCCAGGCGCGCGCGGCGTACATGTCCGGTCAGGTCGTCGTAGCGGCTGAACTGATCGACAAAGCCATCGCGCTGCGATGCGAAACCGGAGACGCGCTGCGTGAAGGGGACGATCACAGGTGGCTGTCGCATTGGCTCTTTGCTAGCGCACCGCTGGCGCGGGTCAGAGAGGCCGCACATACCGCAGTCCGGATTCTGGAACCGCTGGGACCTACGGCCGAATTGGCCGGCGCCTATGCGAATGCCGCGCAATTGTGCTGTGCGGTGTTCGATCATGACAGTGCTGTCGACTACGCGGCTAAAGCCGCGGCGATCGGACGAGAACTGGATGTTGTTGCCGAGGTGGCTTGGGCAGAGTCGTTCGCGGCGCTGTCGGCAGTTCTTGCCGGCAATGGTTGGGACGAGTTCGACGCTGCCTGGACCGTCGCCAGGGACGACCCGCGGACTGTCGAGGCTGCCGCGGCCGGTGGTGTGGTCGCGTGCTGGTTCGCCACCGCAAAATATGAGTTGGACCGCGCTGACACCTACTTGACGGCGACCTCGGACTTCTGCCGTGACCACAACCTCACGGGCCTCGGCTACTTCACTCGGGGCATCGGTACGACACAGCTGCTGCACCGCGCCCGCTACGCGGACGCCGCCGCCGGGGCACAGGCGGTATTGGCCAGGAGTGGGCTGCCGCCGATGTTCCGGTTACGCCCGTTGGTCGCCCTCGCACTGGTTCACGCACGCACTGGCCAACACGACGCCGTCTGGCCACTTCTGGACGAGGCTCTCGCCGGTCTCGATCCTTCCCTGGTGTATCTGACCGGAACGGTGCTCGCAGCACGAATAGAAGCGGCCTGGCTTGCCGGTGATCACAATCGCGCACGGGAGGAAGCGCGTCAGGCGCTGGCGGCCCTGCCGGCGCGCGCCGATGCCTGGACTCGCGGCCAGATCACTGCCTGGGCAGCTATTGCCGGAGTGTCCTCGGCGCCGCTGCCGCGTAGCCAGGATCGCCAGTACGCGTTACAGGTCGATCAGCAATGGGACGCTGCGGCTGCCGAATGGCGCGTTCGGGGTTGCGCTTACGAGGCTGCTATCGCTGCGATCCACTCGGATTCGCCGGAAGTCGCCGGATCGGCGATAGCTGAACTGCACTCGCTCGGGGCGCACGGCGCCGTCGACCGGGCCCGTCAGCACAGGCACCGCCGTCATCAGCGCCGCTCGACGCAAGAGCACCCGTTCGGCCTCACCGCCCGTGAGCAACAGGTCGCCACTCTGCTCGCCGAGCGGCATACCGACAAACAGATTGCCGACATCCTTGTGATCAGCCGGAAGACCGTGAGTCACCACGTCGCATCGGTTCTCACCAAACTCGGTGTCACCAATCGAAACGCCGTTAGAGACATCCTCAAACTTGATCGGGGGACCGATGCGGTCACATCAATTCAGTAAATCGTCGGACTCGCCCAGCCCGGCAAAGATAGGCAATTTCTCCCGATGCGTTTGGGCCGGTCTCGCGTCGATAATTACGCGCCGGGACGGCTCGGCTGCCCTCCAGTGGCCGATACTGCTCACGGGAAGGAACCGGCTGTGAGCGCGAATACGCACAATGCCCGCGACCGCGTTGATGGTCGCCTTCCCGGGCATGCACCGTCCTTCTCGAGAATCGCTCCAGCTGCCATCCCGCTTCTTTTCCCCGTCGTTCTCGGCGTGGTGCCCGGAATCGACATACCTCAGGCCCATGCCTGCACCTGCGTCAAGAAACCGCCCTCGACGGGCCCGACGGGCTCAACCGGCGCGACTGGCCCCACAGGCCCGAAGGGCAGCAGTGGTTCAACTGGTCCTGGACTTGGTCAGCCCGGTAGGAACAGGCCACCCAGGGGCAGTTCGGGCGGTGGTTCTGGTAGTTCGGGTAGTTCCGGCGGTTCCAGCGGCAGTTCGTTTTTGCATGGCGCCGTGCTAACGGAAAGTGGGCCCGCGGATTGGACGAGCGGTATGCCGGCCGTCGGCGGAGTTCTCGGCGGCTTGCCCGCGTCAGGTCCCTGGTTTGAGTCGCCCCCGTGCTGTCCGCCACCGCCGGCGCCGGTGGTGGTGTCGCCGCCGTCGCCGATATCGCCGCCGGTATGGAAGCCGCCACCCCAGCCGGAGCCCGTGGTTGCTGCGCCGCCTCCACAAGCGCCGATTCCGGAGCCCGTGAAAATTCCTCCACCGCCGATGGAACCGCAGGTGCGCAGTTTGCCCGTCGTCTTGATGGCCACAGTCGGGAAGGGTTTCTCCGCGGTGATCATCATTCTCGTTTTGCTGATTATTGGGTTGTGGTATTTCACCAATCGGGTGATCACCCAATTGACCACGAGGGAACCACGAAATGCGTAAGTCGTTGTCAATTCTTGTGGGGATGCTATTTGTGGTGTGTTTCGGCATGGCGCCGGCGACGGCGGAATCCGACGGTGTCGCGGCGGTCTCGGCGAAGGTCGACGGTCGCGACGTTTCCACCAGCACGATGGGAGAGCCGCTCCGGTTAGTGCCCGATCAATGGGTCGACGTCGAATTACGCGTCGTGAACAACGGGGAACATCCGGTACATCTCGCGCGCCTGGATATGACGGGCAGGGTATTGGAACTGGTGTTCTTCAATTACATGGCGCCGTTTGACCTCACCGTGGCACCCGGTGCCACCCAGACCGTGCAGTACCGATTCCGGTTGATCGGATTGGCCGGCCAGGCAACCGGGTTGATGCGCGGTGATGTCGCTGTCACCGATGACAACGGCCACCGTGTGGCATCGCTGCCCATGGTGAGCGACGTCCAAGGGTCGCTGGTCAGCGTATACGGCCTTTTCGGCCTGGCGCTATTGGTGTTGACGGTGCTGGCGTCGATCGATGCGGCGTTGGCACTCAGGCGGAATCGCCTCTCGAGCAATCGTGTGCTACGGGGCTTGCGGTTGCTGACCCCGGGCGTCGGGGTCGGCTTGGTATTGCTGTTCACGGCGACGGTGTTGCGGATCTGGGTTCCACGAACGTCGGTGTGGCTGATCGTTGCGGCCGGTGTGGCAGTGGCGTTCTTCGCGGCCGGCTATCTGACTGTGCGTCCCTCTCTGGAGGACGACGACGATACGGACGAACAACCGGAAACTGGCGATGAAGAGCGTTCGGAGGTAACAGCGGCAACGGGAGCGGAGGCAGAAACCGGAGCAGTGACCACCGTTGCGCTGCTGACCGGCATCGACGTCGTGAAACCCGAGACCGTCCCCGTCGCTACGGTCCGTCACGGCGAGCCATCCGCCTGACGACGCGGTGCCTTTCGTGGTAGATGTTCGTTACCTCGAAATGCGTTGCTATACAAAATGTCTGACACGACAACGATGATGCCGGCGATATGCCTCAGCATGATCGTTCGCAACGAGGCGCATATTGTTTGCGAAGTCATCGACTCCGTGGCTCCGTACATCACGTCTTGGGTCGTGGTCGACACCGGTTCCGCCGATGGCACGCAGGATGTCATCCGCAGCCACATGGCGGACCTGGGTATCCCCGGCGAGTTGCACGAACGGGTTTGGCTCAGTTCCGCGCACAACCGAACAGAGGCGCTGAATCTCGCACGCGGGCATGGCGACTACATCCTCACCATCGATGCCGACGACCTGTTGGTCGGTGCACCCGAATTTCACGACCTGACGGCCGATGTCTATTGGCTGCGCATCCGCGATGGCCAGAGCTACTGGCGTCGCCAGCTATTTCGCGATGACGTTCGCTGCCGATTCGAGGGGGTCGTACACGAATACGCCGCCTGTCCTGATGGGCTCGTCGAGGAGCGCGTCCAAGGTGATTACTACGTCGCGTCCCGGCGTCTGGGCGCCCGCAGTCTTGATCCGCTGAAATATGCGCGTGACCGCGATCTGTTGCTGGCGGCGGTCGAACGCGATCCCGGTGACGCCAGGTCAGTTTTCTATTTGGCGCAAAGCTATTTCGACCTGGGAGACTACGCCAACGCACTCGCTTGGTACGCCAAGCGTGTCGAGATGGGGGATTGGGACGAGGAGGTCTACTACTCCCTTTTCCGGGTTGCGGAGGCGATGTCTGAGTTGGGTATGCCCTGGCCGGCAGTGCAGGATGCGTACCTGCGGGCGTGGGAGTTTCGGCCGACCCGTGCGGAACCTCTCCACGCGATTGCCCGGCAGTACCGCCTGCAGGAGCGGTATCACCCCGGGCATTTGTTCGCCGAACGCGCTGCCCGGATGCCATTTCCCGAGGAGGAATCGTTGTTTGTCGGCGATGAGGTCTACAGGTGGCGGGCGATCGACGAACAGGCGGTGTGCGCGTCGATGCTCGGAAGGCACCTTGAAGCGTTCACATTGTGCCGACAGCTGCTGAGCGGCGGCGAAGTGGACATTGCCCAGCAATGCGCGAATGTGGTCGCCGGGCAAACGATTTCCGGTGATGAGCGTGCGCGGATAGCGGCGAATCGCGACGTTGAAGTGCCCGCATTGCTTGCGGCAGTCACCGCGTACCCCAGTGAACGCGTGCACTGGTTGGCGGAAAACCCGTGTGATAGCGACGTCACGGTCAGCTTGGTAGCCGGACCGGACCGCCACGTGACCGAACTGACTCTCAATTCCCTGGTGTGGTGCTGCCAAGATGTGGAGGTGATCGGCCGGTTTCTGGTGGTAGATGTCGGTATGTCTGATCAGGATCGTCAGGTGCTCGTGGAGCGTTATCCGTTCCTCGACTTCAAGCTCGGTAAAAGTGTTGGTGTTGATCAACTTTCAGAGATTCGACGTTGGGTCAATAGTCGATTCTGGCTTCACCTCGGCGAAGGTTGGCGGTTCTTCGCACCTGACCGTCTCATCACTCGACTCACGGCGGTGCTGGAAGCACAACCACGTGTGGTTCAGGTCGGGATCAATTTCGAGGACGCCGCCGAACTGACGGGAAGGACTGCGCCAGATGCAGTCGTGCAGCGTGGCGACAACGCGGGGCGGTATGTGCTGACCGATACCTTGTCCAGTGGACCGGCGATGTTCGATCTTTCCCGATTCGATCAGGCCGACAATGGTCGGGTGAGTCGGCTCCCGGATCGCTCTTCTCCGGGTTTCGGTACCGCAACACTCGATGAGGTGTTGTGTATTAAGGCAGCCCACCAACCATCGGTTGATAAATCGGAAGGGCATCAATGCGTGTACTCGTAACCGGTGGCACCGGTTTCATCGCGGGGTGGTGTATTGCTGCACTCCTCGCTCAGGGATATGAAGTATGCGCAACCGTCCGGAACATCAGCGGGGAGGAGCACCTGCGGACACTTTTCGCCGACCGAGTGACGTGCGCCATGGCGGACTTGACGGCCGACGAAGGCTGGGAGTCTGCGATGGCAGGCATTGATTATCTCCTACATATCGCCTCACCGTTGACGGGCGACGACATGCTCACGCCGGCGCGCGACGGAACCACACGGGTTTTGGAAGCGGCTGCAGCCGAGGGTGTTTCGCGTGTAGTCGTGACGTCGAGCAGTGCATCGGCGACGCCGGATCGTGGTGAGAGCGGAGTGTTCGACGAAACGTTGTGGTCTGGTCCACAGGCAGCCGCGAGTGACGCTTATCGGGTCTCGAAGGTCCTTGCTGAGCGCGCCGCGTGGGACGTCGCCCGCATACGCGGACTCGCGCTGAGTACCGTTTTGCCCGGTGTTGTGTTCGGACCGCTTCTGTCGATGCGGAACGCCGCATCCGTCGACATCATCGGCCGGATGCTCACCGGCATGCGGGGTGTGCCGAACATAGGGCTCAACATCGTGGATGTGCGCGATGTCGCGGACTTGCATATTCGCGCGCTGACGGACCCGCGCGCGATAGGTCAGCGGTACCTTGCGGTTTCCGGGCCGATGTCCATGCCCGAGATCGCCGCGTACCTGCGTGCCCAGCTGGGTGATCGGGCCAAGAACGTTCCGACGCGCACGATCCCCAATTCCGTGATCAAGGCTCTCGCGAAGGTGAACCCCGAGATGCGGGCGATCTCTCCGTTTCTGGATCGCAATTACACCTATTCGAATGTCAAAGCCCGCGCACTCGGCTGGGAGCCGAGGCCGGTGCGCGAGACGGTCATCGATTGTGCCGAGTACCTGCTCGCAAATGCGTCGTAGTGATGTCAGCCGTTGCTCGTTGACCCGACTGGTACATGCGGTGCGCAGACGCAGAACTCGTTGCCGGCCGGGTCGATCATGACGGCAAAGGTATTGGTGAATCCGTGCGAGATGTCGTCGTAGTAGCGCGCCTGGGTGGCACCGAGCGATGTGAGTCGTTCTATCTCGGCGTGCAGATTGTCGAGGTGGTCGACATACAGGTCCAGATGCCACCGGTTCTTCACCGTTTTCGGTTCCGGCACAGCATGAAACAGTATCCGCGGATGGACGCCGGTCGGGTCGATGAGCACCCAAGGAAGAAGCTTGGTGTAGCCCATAGTGGCGGACCAGAATTCGGCGAGCGCGTCCACGGCATCGGCGCTGCAGTCGACAGTGATGCCTACCGACTCGAACCTCATCCCAGTAAAATTAGCGGCTGACGAGGGGCCCGTCCACCATTCTGGCCCAGGTAGATACGGATGCGCCCGGCGTGCACTAGTCAGCAGCGCGTCGACCGACGGAGGTTCGTACCCAGCTGTTTGGCCGTCAACCGGGCGGTATTATCCGTGGTGGCAATTACTGCAGTGAATTCCATCAATAGCGTTAATTGCGTTGACCTGCAATTAAATCGGAGAGCGCAGTGCGCCAGGTTTTCGCGCAAATATGGGCAATTTTTCCCCATGTGCTCGGACTGCATGGCAATTGATAATTACGTTCTGGGATTGCTCGGTCTCACAGTGGCTGATGCCTCGCACGGAAGGATGCGACTGTGCGCACGACCACCAACGCGGTATTGCCGACTCTGTCTAGAGCGCAGAGCGTGCTCCCTGCAAAGGCAGGCGCGAGGTTCACGCGTGGACGCAGACCCGTCGCGGCCCTGTTGTACTTTCCTGTAATCCTGTGTTCCACAACCGGTATCGTCGTGCTTTCGCCGCAGGCCAACGCCTGTTCGTGCACAACACACAACCCTCCGCCACTCCACACCACCACCAGTCCTCCGGTGAGCCCCCCTGGATCGAGCGGTGCCAGCACCACCGACGGTGGTCCCGGGTCGCCGTCGTGGGGTTCCGGAACGACGGTCGTCTGCAACTTCATCACGTGCCCAACCACGAGTTCGACGTCTGATTCCTCGACCTCTGATTCGTCGACCTCTGATTCGTCGACGTCTGATTCGTCGACGTCGGGTTCCTCGACCTCTGATTCGTCGACGTCGGGTTCGTCGACGTCTGGTTCTACGTCGTCGAGTTCTACGTCGTCGAGTTCTACGTCGTCGAGTTCTACGTCGTCGAGTTCTACGTCGTCGAGTTCCACGACGTCCGGCTCGTCCGGCATTTCGCTGTCGCAGAACACGACGACCACCGTGTCAGCGACATCCGGTTCGACTACTACTGGCTCCTCGTCGTCTGGTTCGACCACCTCTGGTTCGACGACCTCTGGCTCCAGTGGTCAAAGTTCCTCCGGAACAACCACATCCGGCTCGAGCTCTACCACGAACAGCTCGTCTGGATCGGGTACGAGCAGTAGCAGCACTAGCGGGTCAATCAAGCTCAACCTGCGCTTGGGCGCTGACCTCCCACAGAGTGGGCCCGCAGATCGGTTGGGCGGGATGTCCGCCGTGGGTGGTGCACTAGGTGCATTAGGGCAGGTGAGTCGGTCGCCGTGGATACAGGCACCACCTTGCTCTTGTCCACACATACCTCCTGTAGTCCTACCAACGCCTTCCGCGTCAGCCACCGGGTCATGGTCGCCGCAGCCGGTTTCGGTTCCTCAGACGGAACCAGTGGTTGTGACTGTGCCGGTTGTTGAGTCACCTGTCAGGGAGCCGGAGAGGATTCGGCCGTCGGCGGAGTCGCAGGTGCGCAACTTGCCAGTCGTGTTGATGAGCACCGTTGGCAATGGATTTTCCGCGGTGATCATCATCTTGGTTTTGTTGATCATCGGGCTCTGGTATTTCGGCAATCGGGTGATTGCCCAATTGACGGTGCAACCAACGCCTGAAGCGTAAGTCCTTCCGTCTGGCTCAACGGCAGCACCTTGGTGTGCCTTCGCGACCTGCATGTTGACCGTTTGTTGAGCAGATTCGGTCGGGCGTTGACTACATGTTGAGCCCGCTGCGGATAGTTGTCTTCGACGTCTGACCGCTCCAATCGAAGGTTGATCGATGCAGCAGCGAGTTTGTACATACGTATACGCCGATGATCCGATCTTGCAGGCCGGTGTGGTCAGTCAGCTTCGGCAGAGGCCCGAAGTCGATATTGTGGCGGCGGCGGAGCTGAGCCGGGCAGACGTCGCGGTCGCGGTCGCTGACTCGCTTGACGCCGAGACGCTGCGCGTCCTACAAGCATTGCAGCGGGCCGACATCGCGCACACCGTTCTCGTTACCAGTGCCATCGATGACAACACCGTCGTAAGTGCGGCCGAGGTAGGCGTAAGTGGCTTGCTGCGGCGGTCGGACGCGACGCCCGACGTGCTCGTGCGGACCATTCAGCAGGTGGCCAACGGCGACGGCGTGCTGCCCTCTGACTTGCTCGGGACGCTGTTGGGTCAGGTAGGCCGGCTGCAGCGACAGCTGTTGTCCCCGCAGGGGCTGACGTTTTCGGGGCTGACGGACCGGGAAACCGCAGTGCTGCGCCTCATCGCGGATGGCCACGACACCAACGAGATCGCCCAGCAGCTGTGCTACAGCCAGCGAACGGTGAAGAACGTCCTGCACGACGTGACCACGCGACTGCAGCTGCGCAACCGCTCGCATGCGGTGGCGTACGCCGTCCGAGCTGGACTGATCTAGGTGCTGAATTGCCTTTTCGGGCAACGTTTCCTGCCCTGATGGCGGAACCACTGCCCGTTCCGCGGAAGCTCCCATCGCGCGACGGTGATGACTGTGATTTCTGACGTCGATGAGGCGCTGAAGAAGTTGATCAGCAGTGAGGCGGTGAACCATGCCGATGTGGAAGTGGTGTTCGACGCACCGACCAAAGATTGGGCCGCGCGGCGTAGCGGACCCACCATCGACGTCTATCTGTACGACATTCGCGAGGATCTCCGCCGGCGGGAGCGGGGTCTGATCAACGAGTACCGCGAGAACATCGTCGTCTCAAGGCACTTGCCCCCAAGGTATTTCAAATTGTCGTATCTCGTCGCGGCGTGGACGCAGCGTCCCGAGGACGAACATCGGCTGCTGGCGTCGCTGTTGCGTTGTTTCCTGCGATACGAGGCGCTGCCTCAGCATGTGCTGAGTGAATCTCTGCGCGGGATGGGCCTGGCGGTGCCTGTGAGCGTGGCGTTGCCACCTCCAGAGGACCGCTCGTTCGCCGATGTATGGACCGCACTCGGCGGTGAATTGAAGCCCTCACTGGATGTGGTGGTGACCGCTCCGATCGAGACTGGTCGGGAGTTCTTGGCTGCTGCGCCGGTCAAGTTCCCGCCCACGTTGACCATGCAAGGCCTTGCCGACAGTGCGCCGCCGGAGACCCGGCACCCCGGTGCGACAGAGACCGCCTTGGGCTCGTCTGACGGGACGGGAGCAATCGACACCGATCAGACGCGGACAGATTCCGCGCAGAGCGGACAGGCGGGAGACACGTCGTCAAAAGCAACGGCAGGTGAGCCGGCGGCTTCAGACGCGTCAGTACGCATGCGCAAGCGGCGGCCGAATTCCGGAGGGCCGACAAAGTGACAGGATCGGCGACCAGCGCCATGGACAGCCGGGCATACCTACTCGGCTGGGCGACGGTCGCGGAAGAACGGGTCAGAACTCTCGTCGCCCACCGCAGGAGTGTGGATCCCACACCGGACGACCAGTTTCGTGGTCTGTACATCAGCGACGCCACCGTCGATGCGTTATTGGGTGAGCGGCAGCGACCGCCGCGGTTCGACTCGGTCCGCCGAAACCTATTGGAGAGCAATGCCGATAGCGCTGAAGCGGCGGGTGCCGACCTGCGACTGCGGGCGCTGGCCCGCACTGCAGGTTTGACAGCGGACGACGTCGAGCTGTTGGTCATCGCGCTGCTTCCCGACCTGGATTCTCGGTTCGAGCGCTTCTACGGCTATCTCAATGACGATGTGACGCGGCGGCGTGCGACGGTCGGATTGGCACTCGAGCTGGCCGACCTCTCTCCGCTGGATGCAGCGGCCCGGGCACGATTGTCGCCCGGGGCGCCACTGGTCGACCTTGCGTTGGTGCTCATCGAGGAATCCGAGCGGCCGTTCCTCACCCGCGGCCTTCGTGTCCCGGATCGAGTCAGCGCGCATCTGTTGGGCGACGACGAGCCCGACTCCGCATTGACCGGGTTGCTGACCGAACCGCACCGCAACGTCACGGATCAATCGACTGCGCTCGCGAAGGCTCTGCTGGCTGGGCAACGGTTCTACTACCTGCGAGAGACCGGAGGCTGTTCCGGAGCCGCGATTGCGGCTGACGGGTTGTACAAGGCCGACCGACCGGTCCTGCTGTGCGACGCACGCCGCCTGGTCGCGGCTGGTGATCCTGCGATAGCAGTCGCCGTGCTGGGGCGCGAGGCAGTTCTCGGCGGTGCGGGACTGGTGATTTCGCCGGTCGAGCCACTGTCGGAGCACGCTGCCCGAGTCATGCCGCTACTGGCCCGGCTACCGGTGCCGGTGGTGCTCGTCGGTACGTCGGCATGGGACCCAGCCTGGTCCGACGACGTTCCGTTGGTTGTCGAAACAGCCCGGCTGACCACCTCAGAGCGCACGGAATTGTGGAAACACCAACTTGGAACGCTGGCCGATACCGTCGATGTCGACGATCTGGCATCCCAGTTCGCGTTCGGGCCGAAAGAGGTTGCCGCGGCGATCGATTCGGCGCATGCGGCGGCGCGGCTCGAGGGCGGCACACCGACCAATGCTGAGTTGCGCCGCGGTGCCCGACTCCAGAATGCGGCGGGGCTCGAGCGGCTCTCTCGTCGCGTGGCACCCTGCGTCTCGTGGGACGACCTGGTTCTGCCCGACACCACGCTGGAGCAGTTGCAGGAGTTGACAGTTCGAGCGCGGTACCGGGAACGGGTGCTGCGGGACTGGCGGATGCGCCCCGGCGGGGGCCGAGGCAGCGGTGTCACAGCGCTTTTTGCAGGAGACTCCGGAACCGGCAAGACGATGGCTGCCGAAGTGATTGCCGGCGACCTCGGCCTCGATCTGTATGCGGTGGACCTCGCGACTGTCGTCGACAAATACATCGGCGAGACGGAGAAGAACCTGGAGCGCATCTTCACCGAGGCATCCAACGTGTCGGCGGTGCTGCTGTTCGACGAGGCCGACGCGATCTTCGGCAAGCGCAGCGAGGTTCGCGATGCGCACGACCGGTACGCCAACATCGAGAGCGCCTATCTGCTGCAACGGATGGAGTCGTTCGACGGCGTGGCCATTCTGGCTACCAACCTGCGGGCCAATCTGGACGATGCGTTCACTCGACGACTTGACATGGTCGTGGACTTTCCGATGCCTGACGAACATGCCCGGTTGGCGCTGTGGAAGCGCTGTCTGGAGGGGCCGGTCCCAAGCGGGACGGACCTTCAGCTCAACGTCTTTGCCGATGCATTCCCGTTGGCCGGAGGCAACATTCGGTCAGCTGCGATCACCGCCGCCTACATGGCGGCGGGGTCCGGCCGCGACATTGACGTCGAGCATCTGACGGCGGCGATACACCGGGAGTACCGCAAGCAGGGGCGGCTGTTGCCGACCAACGGGATCGGCGTGACTGCGAGATGAGGGCGGGAAACATCATGCGTGTCCATGACAAGTGTCACGAGTTCGATGTCGAGGAAGAATCGGTGTAACGGCCATGACGGAACCGGCGCGCACTACGCGACCCGTCGACGATGCGTTGGTCGAGGCGCGTCGGAAGACAGAGCGCCCTAGGCAAGCGGGAAGCCCCGCCGCCATGATGGGCCTGCAGCGCGCCGCCGGCAATGCCGCAGTGAATGCGTTGTTGATGGGAAAGCTGCGCGCGCCCGGTGCAAGTGAGATTGAAGCCGCGCTGCATGAAATACGACACGACGAGCCGGCCGTCGACATCGTCGAAAAAGGTCTGAAGGCAGCCAAATCCGTCGGTGTTCCGGTCGAGCTTGAGGGACCGAAACCGCCCGCGTCGGCGCTGGCGGTGAACATGACCGGATTCGGCCCCAATGCCGTAGCACCCAAGAAGCCGGTGCCGCCGCCCAAGCCGGTGCCGGCGAAAAGCCGCCTTGGTACCACTGCGGCGAAGCCGGCGAAGCACGTCGGAGGAGCGAGTGCAGGCGCGCCGCCACAGCCGGGGGCCCCTCCTGCCCCTGCCCCGGTCGAAACTGCGGCGCCGCTGTCGGCCGATCAGTTGTTGCAGCCACCCGTGGCGCCGCAACATGTTGCACCACATGAGGACCCGGCATTCACCGCTGTCACCCACCATGTCGGTGCCTTCGCCAAGGACAAGCGCGCACATCCAGCGGCCGCCTCCAAAGCCAAGGAAGCTCAGGATGCGGCCCTCGCACCGACCGATGATGTTGCCGGGCAAGCGAAGGCCGCGAAAGTCGACACGATGGACGCGCAGCAGGCGGGATCGTTCGACAAGAAGGCGTTCATCGCCGCGGTCAAGGCAGCCATTGAGGCCAAGTCCCCGAAGACGCTGAAGGAAGCCGACAACTACGCGAAATCCGGTAAGGCCGGCGAAGTCAAGGGCGCCGTCAAGGGCCTTGTCAACCAGGACAAGGACGGCGAGACCCACGACATCAAGTCCGCCACCGAGGCTGCACCAGACACGTCCAAGGCCGTCGCCAAGCCGGTGACTCCGATGGGGCCCGAGCAGCAGGGTGCCGCGCCAGCCATTCCGGCCGCCGGCGCGGTGCCCAAACCGGCGCCGCCGGAGCAGCTGAACCTCGAAGCAGGCAAGCAGCAGGCCAATCAGGAAATGACCGACGCCAACGTCGATGAGAAGCAGCTCGCCGATTCCAACGAGCCCGAGTTCAACCAGGCGCTGGCGGACAAGAAAGAGGCTGCCGCGCATGCTGATACGGCGCCGGCCGAGTACCGCAAGCAGGAACAGGACACCATTTCGCAAGCCCATGTTGAAGCTGCCGCCGAGACCAAGGCAGGCGTCACGGGTATGCAGGGCACCAAAGCGACGGCACTGGCCAAACTCGTTGCGGACAAGGGCAAGACGAAGTCCAAGGACGAACAGAAGCGCGCCGAGGTCACCGCCAAGATCCAGTCGATCTTCGCCGCCACCGAAGCCGACGTGAAGAAGATCCTCGACGGCATCGACCCGAAGGTGGAGAAGGAGTTCGACCAGGGCGAGGCCGCCGCGCGAAAGACGTTCGAGACCTACGTTGCGGCGAAGATGGCCGCCTACAAGAAGGATCGCTACGGTGGCTGGCTCGGCGGACTCCGTTGGGCCAAGGACAAATTGCTCGGCATGCCGTCGAAGGTCAACGAGTTCTACGAGGCCGGGCGCGAGCTGTACCTCAAACAGATGGACACCGTCATCTCTCGGGTCGCGGACATCGTCGGCAACGACCTCACCGCGGCCAAGAAGAGGATTGCGGCGGGTAAGACGGAGATCGCGTCGTACGTGAAAAGTCTGCCGGCCGGCCTGCAGAAGTTGGGCGCGGAGGCGTCGAAGGAGATCAGCGACAAGTTCGAGCAGCTGGAGGAGGACGTCAAGTCCAAGCAGGACGCCGTCGTCGACACCCTGGCGACCAAGTACGGCGAAGCCCGCAAGGGCCTCGACGAGCGGATCGAAGAGCTGCAGGCCGAGAACAAGGGCCTGGTCGACAAGGCGATCGGCGCAATCAAGGCCGTCATCAACACGATTCGCAAACTGGCCGCGATGCTGATGGACACGCTCGCGCGGGTGGCGCACGTCGTCGGCGACATCATCAAGCACCCGGTGCGATTCCTCGGCAACCTGGTTGAAGGCATCAAGGGCGGCATCATCAGGTTCAAGGACAACATCCTGACGCACCTGCGCAAGGGCTTGATGACGTGGCTGTTCGGGGCGTTGGCCGAAGGCGGCATCGAACTGCCCGACAAGTTCGATCTGCAGGGCATCATCAAACTGCTCGCGTCGATCTTCGGACTGACATGGCGAAATATCCGCAACCGCTTGGTGAAACAGATCGGCGAGCCCGCAATGGCTGCCATCGAGAAGGGCGTCGAGGTCTTCCAGCTCCTCGCCTCCGGCGGTGTCGGCGCGCTGTGGCAGATGCTGATGGACAAGCTCGGCGACATCAAGGAGATGATCCTCGAGCAGGTCAAGGACTTCGTGATCACCAAGATCATCACGGCCGGCATCACCTGGCTGATCGGCCTGCTCAACCCGGCTGCGGCATTCATCAAGGCCTGCAAGCTGATTTACGACATCATCATGTTCTTCGTCAACAACGCCGAGCGGATTCTCAAGTTCGTCAACACGGTGATCGACTCGGCGGCCGACATCGTCCGCGGCAACATCGGCGGCGTCGTCGCGAAGATCGAAGACGTGCTCGGCCAGTTGGTGCCGATTCTCATCGGTTTCCTCGCTAGCGTGATCGGTATCGGTGGCATCGGCCAGAAGGTCCGCGAGATCATCGAGAAGCTGCAGAAGCCGGTCACCAAGGCCATCGACTTCGTGATCAAGACCGGGCTCAAGCTCGCCGGCCCGATCATTCGCGGGCTCAAGGGGATTGGCAGCAAGGTCAAGGCCAAGGTGGCGGCGGGCAAGGCGTGGGTGAAGGGGAAGGCAGAGCAGGGGAAGGCGTGGGTGAAAGGGAAGGCGGAGCAGGGAAAGGCGTGGGCCAAAGGCAAATACGAAGGCGGGAAGAAGTGGGTCAAGGGCAAGGCCGAAGCCGTACGCGACTACCTCCGCAAGAAGTGCGATGCGCTGATGGCAATCGTCTTCAGCGAGAGTTTCACCGCCAAAGGTGAGTCTCATAGGCTCTATACCAATCCTGGTAAACCTGAGGAACTCTATGTCGCATCCACGGCCAGACGGCTCATGGATGCCTTCGCCCACCTGAAACCGGCGAGCCTGAGGGCCCAAATAGCTGATCTTGCTGGGAAGTTCAGATATCGAATGGGTCTCTACCGAGCAGCCGTAAAGGGGTTGCGGGATAAGGGAGAGAAGTGGGCCCTAGCCAATCCGGCGAAAGTTCGAGCCGAGCTTTCTAAGATCGAAGGTGACCGTCAAGAAGCCCGCAAAGTGCAACTTGCGATCATGGAGTTCGCGAAGGCGAACATGAGCGCCACCGATGGCCCCGGTGCACATGCACCTGGAATCGCGAACATCGCGCCATACGGTGCTCAACTACGCAGCCTGCATGGAAAATCCGTACCTGAGTGGCAAATGACAGCCGAGCACACAATTCCTGACGGGCTGGTTCGACGCGCCTTGATGGCGCTTACTCGCACTGGCAAAGTGACCAAGGACGACACGCGTTACAGGTCGCAACCAACGATCATGATCTACGCAGCCGCCGGGTCGGAAAAGACTGGTGGAGTTCCCTGGCAGGCCACGCGGGGCGGCGACCAAGACTTGATAATTCGCATGGGCAATGTCGTCGCGATGGTGCGCGCAGGTGCCGGGGGCGAGGAGATGGGGATGCGCAAGGTCCCCGGCCCCGCGGGGGGCGTCGAACCCAAGCGTTACTGGCGCGTCTATCTGAAGCATCAATGGGAGCGTCGCATCGAACCAGTTCTCTCCAGTCTGATGACGCAGGCCCTCGGACGAACCAAAGCGGCGGTCAAGGCCGAGCAGCAGCAAGTTGGCGATCGGCGGGGTGCCGATGCCGGAGCACGGCCCACCGACGGCGAACTGACCGACGCATACGATCAGCAGAGCGCTCACTACAAAGCGCTAATCAATCAGAGGCTGGAAAGCGCAGACTTTGACTGAGCCAGCGAGGACGTTGCCAGCCTTAATCTGCTGGACGTAGACCCGCGAAGGCGTCCACTCGAACCGCAGTCATCATGGCGCGGCGTAGTCCGACCTAACGCTGATCAACGGGAGATTGCGGCAATCGACCCATTCGTGGAACGTCATTGCCAGCATCCGCGAACCAGCCGATGCGCCGCGGTCCCGGCAGGGTTATGCCTGCACCGTCATGTTCGGATTGGCGGTCACGGAAATCACTCCACCCCACATACACATGCACGTGGACACGTTCGTCAACGCGGGGATGCCGCCCAACGTGACGGTAGGGGAGCCCGGGGTCCACGGCGTACCCGTTGCCGGAATGCACGGTTGCGGGGTCAACACACCTAACGCGGCGGCGGTTGCAGCAGCGACCTGAGGGTTCGACGGGGTCATGCATACGCCGAAGGAACTGATGTTCGCCATCGGTTTGGAGTCCGCGATCGTCGCGGCTGGCTGCGAGGATGCCGTGACCCTGGTTGCCGGCAAGACGGTCAGTGCAGACGGCGCTGCACCGAAAGTACATTGCAGCATCGCGCCGTTCACGACCACCTGGCCCGCCATGGAAGCTGACTTTACGCTCGCATCGGCGGCGCCGGAATCCCCGAAATCGTTGCGCGGCAACCTTGACTGCATGCCCAAGACGGCGGGAACACTGGACAAACCCATACCGCCGCAGTCCACTTAATGGGTGAGGACTCGACGGACATCGTTGCCAGCCGGAACGTTGGCGAATTCGCCTGCGCCCCGTCGGTCCCGGCAGCCCTGGATGGTCACCTGGCAACCGGATCTCGCGTCAGCACTCCGGCAGGCCAGCCCGACCACGCGTGCCCGGCTGATGCTCGATCTCCAACGCACCATCGGCAACGCCGCCGCCTCACGGCTGGTGACCCAGCCGCCGCAATCGAGTCCGACTGTGCACCACGGCGGGCCCAGCGTCTCGCTGCACGGCGACACTACGGCCGAATACGACGGCGGGATCTCCAAATGGGCGCCCACATCCATGAAGCGCGCCAAGGATTGCACCGACTGCCCCGACGACAATCCGTGCCTGCATGCGGTCGGCACCTTCAAAGTGACCTACAACGCAAAGGTGACGATCAGGATGCCGGACATGCCTGACGGTCTGACCGAATGTCAGCAGCGCCGTGTCAGAGCGTTCCTTCGCGACGTGCTCCGTCCGCACGAGAATGAACACGCGCGGCGATTCCGCACCTACAACGGCACGACGGCACACCACATCGACTTCACCGGGTGCGGGACTGCTGCGTTGCAGGACCATCTGCAGGAGATGCACGATACCGAAGAGGCGCAACGGCATTCCGATGCCGAGGCCCTGTCGGCGGCCATCGATCCGTTCAACCGGCCGATCGACCTCGACTGTGGCGATTGAGCTTTCGGCGACTAGCGGTTGGTGACGCGCGCCCACATTCCGCCGGCGAACCCGATGGCCGCACCCAGCAGCACCAGCATGATTCCGTAGCTGGGGAAGCCCGCGGAGGCGTGCTGCCAGGCCAGGGAAATGAGGAGCAGCAGCCAGTACGCGACAGCCAAGACCGCTATCAGAACCGCGACCAGGATGCTCCATCTTCCGATGCTGGCGAAGGCGGTCACTACCAATGCGACGGCAAGCACGAAAATCGATATTCGCTCAGGCGGTTGTGAGAATGCGACGAACTGGTCGGGCGTTTGGTGCCACAGGAACATGACTCCGTACTGATTGATCTTGTCGATCAGCCCGGTGTTGGTGGAGTTTGACCACCAACTCGATTCGATCAGCCATCTACCGTTGAACAACCGCACGTTCGACGCCCAGGGTTCCGCCGCACCCCACATCGCCAGCACCCCGCCGAAGACGATCATCGCGACTTGCACGATGGGAATCCAGTTCCATCCGGAATGGATGAAAGTTGCTTTGGTCGTCAGGGATTCGTCGCCGCTGGACGCCGTGATTTCGAGGTCGCGCGTCGCTTCCTCGCCTCGTTTGACCGGTGCCGGTGCGGTAACCGACACCACGCCCCATGCCACTCCGCCTGGTGGGACGTCGAAACCCGGCGGAGAAAACTCGAACCGCACCACACCCTGGACGTCGGAACCCGACATGCCGGCTTGCAGCCACTGCGTTTCGTGACGGTTCTCGATGCAGTATTGGAATTCGCCCTGTGGCTCAGCTGTTCTCAGGGTTTCCGGCGCCACGACCAGCCGCGACACCGAGTATGCCGTCACCGACGTCGACTGGACGAATGTTCCGGGCGCCTCGATCTCACCGTCACCGTAGGACGCCACCACTGAGAACGGCCTGGTGGATTCCTGTCCTCGCGGCGGTGGCGCTGCACTGATGCGTACCGACGTGGTGACCGCACGGTTGGCCGGCACCGACAGTTTGGCGTTGGCGAACGCGAAGCGCACTGCTCCGGCCGGATCTCGCCCGTCGAACCGCACCGTACGGGTGGTCGCCGAATCGCGGTTATCGACAACCAGCGTGACCACGACAGATTCGGCGTCCCTTGCGTGTGGTGAACTCGGCTCGATCCGGAAGCGCAGTGGGGGCGCAACTGTGCGCTCCTGATTGACGACCACCGTCGCCTCAGCAACGGCGTTGTCCTCGGTCGCGGTGATCGTCAGGCGGCGAACCTGCGTTTCACCCGGCCGGATCTCTGGCACGCTGAATTCGGCTAGGGCCGTGGCAGATTGGCCGGGCTCGACCACCAACCACGGTGGCGAGAAGGTGAAGTTGACTGTGCCTTCGGCATCCGTCCCGGCCAGGGCCACATTGTGTGGATAGTTGCTGCTGGTGTTGTCGAGCAGGACTTCGAAGCTGCCGGTGGTCACATCGACCAGGCGAACTGCCGTCGGCCGGGTGGTCAGCTTGACTGCGGGGCCGTGCTGCGGGACGGTCACCGTCATCGGCACGTCGGTGAATCGGGTGGTATCGCGCTCCGAGCGGACGCGCAATCCGATGGTGAGGGTCTGTGCGGATACCAGCGATCCTGAAGTGGTTCCCAACGTCGCGGTGGCGAGTTCGGTGGTGCCCGGCATGAGCGTTATCTCGGGGTGGCTCAATGTGAGCCAAGGGGGTGCCTGAACAGCGGTCAGGGTGTAGGCGTCGACGATGGTTGACGGGTTCCGGATCTGGACTGCGACGTCGGCCTCTGGGTCGAGCAGTGCCGCAGCGTCGGGGAGCTTGACTTCGGGCGCCTCCGCGCGGCTTTCGGTGTCAACCGCGGCCCAATGCCGACGTGCGCCCATCCGCGGCATTACGTTCGTCTTGTCGGGATCTGGCCTGTTGTTCGCGGAGTCCCAACCCAGGTACTCATCGCAGCCGACGCAAAAACGTGCATCAGCTGCGTTCGGCGTACCGCAGTCATCGCATACGTGTTCGGTCATCATCCGTCCGCGAGGGTCGAAACGTCACCGTGGTCAGCGGACTATATCGCGGGTTTCGGTGCCTCGGCGGGATCATTAGACCGAATCGTGATCAGCGCAGTCCTCGTGCCGCTGGACATACGTTTGTGCAGAGGCCTTGTCTTCCTCCTCTTCACCCTCCTCGCGCTGCACCATTGGCGTCGCGCTGCCATTGGACCGCTGGACATCGTGCGTTGCGACGGCGGGGGCCGAGGACATGACGCGATCGGCATTGGCGACTGCTTCGCGCTCGAATCGATCGGAAGGATCGCTGACCTTGACCCCTCCGCCGGCGTCGGTCCCGTCAACTGGCCCGCTGCGTTGTTGCACAACGTGAGTCAGTTCGTGGGCGAGCATGTGCTGGCCGGTTTGTGATCCGGGGTCGTACTTACCCTGTTGGAAGACGATGTCGGAGCCGACGGTGTAGGCCTGGGCGTTCACTGATTTGGCGGAGTTGTGTGCGGCGGCGTCAGTGTGAATCCTCACGTCGCCGAAGTCATGGCCCAGCCGGCCTTCCATTTCGGCCCGGAGTGCCGGCTCCATGGGAGAGCCTCCGGAGCCGATCACGTCGTGAACCGGCGAGCGCTCCTGCTCGATCAGTTCGGTGGTGCCCGCATTGCCGATCGCGCGTTGAAGCCCCAGCATCCCGGGCGCTCCTGCGGCGTCGAGTCGTCCCGACATCGCGGCTTTCATCGCGACGGCCGATTCGGCTTCCTCTATTCGGGATGCCTTGGGGCGCAGGCTGGATTCTTGGTCGAAGCCTTCGTGGGTATGCATGCAGTCCCTCGCTTGCCGTATTGGGTCTCCATCCAGAATCCACCTCTGACGCGTTCGGCGGAAGACACGAACGACTACGCGTTCGGACATGAGATGTTGCCCGTTCGGGCACTTCGGCTGGCGGTCGGTGATACGCGCGACGATGGCAGGCCCGGACCTGCCCCAACGGGCACAAATTGATGCCCAACCGGCCGTCCGAGAGCCCCTGCCGCGCAACGGTCTAAAGGCGCAGCATCGTCGTCAGCCCACGAATCTCACCGTGCCTACCGAGGAGGCCACATGCCGACGTATCTGTCACCGGGTGTCTATGTCGAAGAGATCGATTCCGGCTCGCGTCCGATCGAGGGCGTCGGTACGGCTGTGGCTGCCTTCATCGGCCTGGCGGAGAAGGGGCCGTTCAACCAGCCCACGTTGATCAGTAACTGGACGCAGTTCACGACCACGTTCGGCGGGTTCATCGAAGGTGCCTGCTTGGCGGAATCGGTATTCGCGTACTTCCAGAACGGTGGCGGCAATTCGTACATCGTTCGGATCGGCGATACCGCCAACGGCAATGGCTCGTCGCCGAAGGCGATCCCGGCGGCAGTGCCACAGGGGATGCTCGCCAACCTGCGCGTGTTGGCACTCGATCCTGCCGCACCCGCGGACAGCATCAAAGTCGAGGTCGTCGAATACCAGAAGGACGCCGGCGAGGGTCAGGAGCCGACAAAGGCGATCAAGCTTGTGGTCTCGAAGGACGGCAAGGTCGTCGAGGAGCACATGGACGTCTCGACTGCGCGCGGCAAGACCAACGTCGTCACCGTCGTCAACGCAGAATCCCAAGTGATCAGACTGGAACAGATCTCGGGGCGCTCAGCCCTGGATTTGCAGGCGGGCGCAGACGTAGTGCTGGTGCCGCCTGCCGATGCGGTCCCGATGCCTGCACGGCTGACTGGCGATGACTACATCGGCGACGCCGCCGACCGCACAGGCGTCTCGGGGCTCGAAGCGATCGACGAGATCACGATGGTGTGCATGCCGGACCTGATGACGGCGTACCAGCGTGGAGCCATTGACCTCGACACCGTGCAGTCGGTGCAGACGGCGATGATCGCACACTGCGAACTCATGGGTGACCGGATGGCCATCCTCGATCCGCCGCCGGGGCTGAACGCCCAGCAGATCAAAGAGTGGCGCGTCGACAAAGCCCGTTACGACTCGAAGTACGCCACGCTCTACTGGCCGTGGGTGAGCACCAAGGGCGGCGACAAATACTTGCCGCCGTCGGGTTTCATCGCCGGCATCTGGGGCCGCAATGACGACACCCGCGGTGTCCACAAGGCCCCGGCGAACGAAATCGTCCGTGGCGCAATCGCATTGGAAACCCAGATCACCCGCAAAGAACATGACCTGCTGAATCCCGTTGGTATCAACTGCATTCGGGCCTTCCCGGCACGCGGCATCCGGGTGTGGGGCGCGCGCACGCTGTCCTCCGACCCGGCCTGGCGCTACGTCAACATCCGTCGGCTGTTCAACTACTTGGAGGAGTCGATCCTGCAGAACACCGACTGGGTCGTTTTCGAGCCCAACGACCACGCGCTGTGGGCCAAGCTCCGTCGCACCATCAGCGCGTTCCTGGTGAACGAGTGGCGTAAGGGTGCGCTGTTCGGCTTGACGCCGGACGATGCCTTCTTCGTCAAGTGCGACGACGAAACGAATCCGACCGAGGGGATCGACGTCGGTGAAGTGTGCTGCCTGATCGGCGTCGCGCCGGTGAAGCCTGCCGAGTTCGTCATCTTCCGCTTGTCGCAGTTCTCCGGCGGCACCAGCTTGGTCGCCGAATAACCCCATGAACACTTGAGAAAGTAGGTAGATCATGCCGCTTCCCGAAAATGACAGCTCGGTTGGCCACTCATTCGGTCTGGAGTTCGACGGCATCCAGATCAAGAGCATCACCGAGGTCAGTGGTCTCAAGATGGAGCAGGACGTCATCGAGTACAAGTCCAACAGCCACGACGGCAAGTACCAGATCAAGAAGTTGCCGGGTCGTTGGAAGGCCGGCGAGTGCACGCTCACCCGGCCACTGACCGATGACCACAGCTTCGACAAGTGGGTCAAGGACTCTCAGCTCGGCAAGATGTCCGACGTCCGCAAGGGCGGGGCCATCATTGTGTACGACTACGAGGGCAACGCGGTCAAGCGGTACAAGATCACCGCCGCCTGGCCGAAGAGTCTGGAGCTCAGCAGCCTTAAGGCCGGCGACACCAGTGTGCTGACGGAGAAGCTGACCCTGACGTACGAGAAGATCGAAGCCGAGGGTGCGTAGAGGTCCTTCCCGCGGCTCGGCGGCCCTCGCCGAGCCGCAGGATCATGACTCATCGCCGGCGCCGCGACTGGAGACGGCGTTTCGGTTCGTCCTGCCACGGGGTTTCGTGGACGCGGCCGGCGCGGTACACCGCGAAGGTGTCATGCGTCTGGCAACTGCCCGCGACGAACTCGTGTCGCAGCGCGACGACCGGGTGCGGGAGAACGCCGACTATCTGTCGGTGGTCCTGATCAGCCGGGTCGTGACGGAATTGGGTGGTCTCGACGATATCCATGCCGGCGTCATCGAGAACCTGTTCGCCTCGGATCTCGCCTTCCTGCAGGACCTTTACCGCCGCATCAACCTCGACGGCCACACTCACGCCCGCGTGGCATGCCCGAGCTGCGGTAGCGAGTTCGCCGTCGACTTCGCCGGGAGTCGCCTGGGGGAATCATGACGTACGGGGCCGACCGACTGCACGAGGAGGTCTCGTACTTGGCGTTTCACCTGCACTGGTCGCTGAACGATCTGCTCGACCTCGAGCACTCCGATCGTCAGCGGTATCTACGTCTGGTCAAGGAGTTCGCCTTGGCGAGCGGAAAGGCTGGTTGAGCAATGCCGTTCACGTGGCCGTGGCACCGATCCCGTCCGGTCGCGGGGGAAGAGCCCCCCGCGACCGCGGGTTCGTCGGCTGCGCCGGCGTCCGCGGAGCCCGGCTGGCGCGCGGTGCCACCCGTGCAACGCACCATCAGCGCGATCGAACTCACCGCGCGCCCAGGTGAATTCGCGTCATCCCTGGCGACTGCTCAGGACCCAGCGTTGATTACACCGAACCGGCCTACATTGTTGACGACAGGTTCCCCCGTCTCCGTACTGCGAATGGCACAACAGCCGGATCCCCCTGTCGCGCAGCGGCAGTCGGAGCCGTCACCGTCTACGGCGCCACAGTCAACCCGCCGGTGGATGCCGCAGCTGAATGCGCAGCGCGCATCGCTGGGCACCCCGTCGCCGCCGCAACCTCCGCCTGCCCCGCCGTTCATGGCGGATGAAGCCGTGGTCCTGTACGTCGACGATGCCACTGCGTCAACGTCTTTCGTCGAGGCCGTCGCCCCCGAACCACCGCGGATCGTTTCCGTTGTCGACCACGTTGAGCCCAGCCGGCCGGCATCCGGAGTGGCAAGCGCGACAGGTACGCCTGCATTGCAGCGGAACGTCGAATCGGTCGGCGCTGCGCCCGTCGACTCAGGTGCGGCGAAATCCCCGGTACCGGCGCAACACGAGCTCCCGTCCGTCCAGCCGATTGTCGAGCGGTCCGCAGGTGCTCCCGTAGTACCGAATGCTGTTCAACGGGCTGTCGACCATACGGCGACGGGGCCTGCTCCAGTCACCCCGCCTTCGCGTGTCAGCCCAGGTTCGCCAGCCGGCACTGCTCCCGCAGCCGACTCGGAGGCGTCGCAGCCCTCGTCGGCGGTCGAGTTCGGTCAGCCCGAGCGTGCAACCCTGGAAGTGGTCGCCGACACCGTCCTTGGCACAGCGCAGGCGGTCACCGACACCGAAAGCCCGCCGTCGTCACAGCCCGCGCAAGTCCAGACATTGCATGAGGCCATGGCCTCCAATCCGGTGGTTGCTCAACCAATTACCAGTGCCATTCAACGCGCCGCGGCCGACGATGTACCCGTCCTCGACACACCGCGCACCGCGCCGGTAATCGAATCGGGTCAGCCTGAAAGTATGGGCGCGCACGCCGATGCCGGGTTCAGCGGGCTGAGTGCCGATGATGCGGTCCATTCGACGGTCTCACTGCCATCACCCGACAACCCGCCGTCGCCGATCTCCGCGGCCGTGCCGGTGAAGTCGCAGCCCGTTGCGAAAGAACTGCAGCGCAGCCAAATCGGCGACTCAAGCTCGATGGCTGCGGCCGCGGGGCGGGTCGATGTGCCGGAGGCACCCGCGAAGGTGCAACGCTTCGCCTCCAGCACGAATCCACCGATATCCGCGTCCGTTCGCCCGCCGGTGCAGGCTGATCCGTTGGCGCCAGAGGTTACAGGCTCCGCCACTCCATCGTTTGAACCGGTGTCCTTTGAGCCACGGTCCATTGAGCCGGTTTCTACTGGGCCGGTGATGAGCACGGTGCAACGCTCCGTGGCCGGTGACGCAGGCGATACCGCAGCGATTATCCAGCAGGCCGTCATGCCAGTGGCCGAGACCGACCAGCGCAATGCGATGACATCGTCCGCACCCGGGATAAGTCTTCCCGGCGACGGGTCGTCAACGGGGTTCAGTGCGCCGGTGGAGATTCAGCGATCAGCGAGTCATATCGATCCCACTGAAAGTGCATTCGAAACCGTCGCAGCACCGGCCGCATCCGCATCGCCCTCCCCGGCCGATGATCCGGTTGATGTGGGATCGCGTTGGGTACCAGCGGTATTCGAGCCATGGACTGATGGTGGCAATGCCGAGCCGGCTCGGTTTGCAGCTAGCCCGGTAATCCCGACTGCGCCGACCCTGCCAGCTCGCCCCGCAGGCATCGCGGCGCCGATCGCGCAGCGGAGTGTGATGCCGGAGAGCCGTGGTATGCCGCAAAGCCGAAGTCTCCCGGAAGCTCGCATCAGCAGTCCGGCGCCGCGGCCCAGTGCATTGCCCATGATTCAGCGCGCTGTGCCCGACGAATCAGCGAACCTCCCAGGTCAATTCAGTGAGCCGCCGGCTTCATCGGGCGCAACTGCCGTGCCAGGTACACCACTGACCACGCAGCGCACGGTCGGCGGTGTGGAACCGGGGCGCATTGTGTTGCTTCCACCGATACGAACCGAGCAGCCTGAGCCCCCTGTCCGTGCCCGCGAGGTACTCGCCGACAGTGCGCGGCCAATGTCGTTGCAACGCATGTTCGGTGACTTCGCCCAACCCATGGCGGAACCAGACACCCGGCACACGCCTGTCGACGGCGAACGTTCATCGGTGCGGACGGTGACATTCGATTCGCCTGTGGCGCAACGGGAAATGCAGTCGGCGCCGGACCCCGTCGTGCAGGCCGCAGCTGAGAACGCACCACCCCAGGGTGATGCACCCACGCCCGGCGCGCCGGCTGCCGCCGCTGCGTCGGGGCACGCGCCATCGCCGAAGGAGGTCGATGAGCTTGTCGGCCGACTCTACGAACCGCTGGCAGCTCGGCTCCGGGCCGAGCTCTGGCTGGATCGTGAGCGGGCCGGCGCCTTGATGGGTCTGCACCGATGAGGAGGACAACCGATGGCCGATGACGATTTGATGGTGGGCGTGGCGTTCGCCGTCGAGATCGACAAGACATCGATCGGCGTGTTCAACAGCTGCGAGGGATTGGGCCTGGAGGTGGTGCTCGAGCAGCGCGAAGAAGGCGGCAACAACATGATGGTCTGGCAGTTGCCCACCCGAATGAAGTACAGCAACATCAAACTGACCCGGCCGGTCGGCCCAGACAGCCCCAAGCTGACGAAGTGGATCACCAAGGCGCTGCACAGCGTGGAGCCGATCACCGCCGTCATCTCGGCGTTGAGTGCGGACGGAAAGAAGGTCGCCAAATGGTCTCTCAATGGCGTCGTACCAGTGCGTTGGACAGGACCCTCGCTGAACTTGGACTCGCCCAAAGTATTCACCGAGACGCTGGAAATCGCCCACCATGGCTTCATTGACGGTGGAGCCTAGACATGGGCACCGCCATTGCGCTGAAGAGCTCGGGCAGCCCCGCCGAGCAGTCGTCGACCAAGGTCCTGAATTCGGGGGCTTCGCACGACCACGCGTGCCTGGAGATGTTCGAACCACAGTCGGCGAAAGGCGGCAGTTCAACCGGATCGTCGTTGGGGAAGATCACTTTTCAGTTCAACCCCAAAGAAGTCACGATAAGCAAATCAGCCAAGTGGGAACGCCAACCCGCCAAGGGGGCAAAGAAAGCCGGACCACCCGAGTACAAGGGTGCCGACGCGTGCAAGATGACGTTGGAGATGTTCTTCGACTCGACGCTGAAATCCGATGACAGCGTGGTGGATTCGGTGGAGAAGCTGTTCGGTTGCTGCGTGCCCTTGGACAAGACCCGCAAGGACAAGCATCCGATGCCGCCGCTCGTGGTCTTCAAATGGGGCGGCGTCACCAGCTTTCCGGCGGTGGTGACGCAGGTGAACGCCAAATACACGCGGTTCGCGTCGAATGGTGTGCCCATTCGCGCAGTCTGCACAGTGAACCTGGAGGAGATGCCGTCCGAGGAGGGCGGACAGAACCCCACTTCGCGTGTGCTCGCGGTCGACCGCGCACACACCATGATCGAAGGGGACACGTTGGCTCTAGTGGCCTATCGGGAGTACGGCGACCCTGCGTTATGGCGGCCGCTGGCTACTTACAACCGGATCGATGATCCGATGCGCATCGCCAACGGAGCGCAGGTTCTGCTTCCCAGCATGGAATCGTTGCTGGGGTAGGTCGGTAACTCGAATGCCGGGCAGCGCAAGCTTTGTGGTCAAGATAGCCGGCAGTGACCTGCCCGGTGAAGCGGCTGCACTGTTGGTGTCGGCTTACGTCGACTGCAGCTTGCGACTGCCCGATGCGTTCATGCTGCGATTTCGCGATCCTGGCCGGATCGTCGTTGAAAAGTCCGGGGTCGAGATCGGTTCCAAGGTCGAGATCGCTGTCACCACCGATGCCGCTCCGTCGCCGGAGAAACTGATTTCGGCCGAGGTGACTTCATTGGAAGCCGAGGTTGACGCAACCGGATCCTTCACTGTGATAAGGGGATACGACCCAGCGCACCGATTGTTCCGGGGGCGGCACACCGAGTCCTACACACAGGCCACAGCGTCTGATGCCGTCAAGAAGGTAGCTCAGCGCGCGGGGCTGTCGACTGGCCAGGTCAAGTCCAGTTCGACGGTGCACGACCACATCGGGCAGTGCGGACAGACCGACTGGGAATTTCTTGAAGGCATGGCCAAGCAGATTGGATATGAAGTCGCCGTGCGGGACAACAAGCTCGACTTCGGGCCCCGCGAGACCGCTGACACGGCGCCCTCGGCATCCGGTGAGGCTGGTTCCAATCCGCTTGTCCTGCGGCTGGGTGCGGACATCCTGCGATTCCGCGCCGTGATCACTGCGGCCGAGCAGGTCGGCAAGGTCGAGGTCCGGGGTTGGGACATCGCGCAGAAGAAGAAGATCGTCAGCACCGCCGAGGCAGGTACCAAGAGCGTCAAGCTGGACTCGGCGGACCCGGCGGCCATGGCCAAGCCCTTCGGCAACCCGAAATACGTTGCCTCCGATATCGCGTATCGAAAGCAATCTGAGGCCGATACCGCTGTGAAAGCACTCGTCGAAGAAATCGGCAGCTCGTTTGCCGAAATCGACGCTGTGGCAAGGGGTAATCCAAAGCTCCGCCCCGACGTCGCGATCAGCATCGAGCACGCCGGTAAACCATTCGACGGCAAGTACACGTTGACGACGGTGCGGCATCGTTACGAGCCGACCACCGGATACACCTGCGCATTCGCCGTCACCGGTCGCCAGGAGCGCAGCCTGTACGGTCTGGCCTCCGGCGCAGCGGGTCGGGATCGGACGGCGGGCGGGGTGGTCATCGCGCAGGTTAGTGACGTCAACGACCCCGAACATCAGGGCCGGGTAAAGCTGACCTTTCCGTGGCTTTCCGACGACTATGTCAGTGATTGGGCCCGCACCGTCCAGGCAGGCGCCGGCAAAGACCGTGGCGCGATGGTGGTGCCAGAAGTCGGTGACGAGGTTCTGGTGGCGTTCGAGCAGCAGGATCCCGCGCGCCCCTACGTGATCGGCGGCTTGTTCAACGGGGTCGACAAACCCAAGAGCGGCGGCATCGCCGTCGTCGACTCGGGCTCGGGCGCCATCAACCGCCGATCGTTCATCTCCCGCAATGGGCACCGTATCGACGTCCTCGATGACAGCGGCAAGACGGAAGGCATCGACGTGCAGACCGGCGATGGCAAATTGCGAGTCACCTTGGATGCGGTCGGCACCAAGATCACAGTGCACAGCGATGGCACGGTACAGATCGACGGAAAGAAGGGCATCGTCATCGAATCCTCGTCCGGCGATCTGGAGATGAAGGGCCGCCAGATCAAGATGACTGCACAACAGGGAGTTTCGGTGCAGGGAGGAGCTGGGCAGTTGGAGCTGAAGACTGCCGGACCGGTGACCGTGCAGGGCACCACCGTCCAGATCAACTAAAGGGTGCCGAGATGATGCCACCAGCGCTACCCGGGAAGAGGGATTGACGACATGTCTGCGGATTTCATCGGTGCGGGATGGAACTTTCCCTTGAGCGTCGACGCGACCAGTCGGGTGGCGCTGGCGACCCAGGCACGAGACATCGAGCAGGCCATCGAGATCATCCTGCGTACGTCGCCGGGGGAGCGGCCGATGCGTCCCGAATTCGGTTGCCGCGTGCAGGATCACCTCTTCTCTCCGACAAACGCGGTAACGGCTGCGGCAATCGCAAGCGATGTGCGAGCCGCTCTGGTCCGGTGGGAGCCCCGTATCGATGTCGAGGACGTCCGTGTCGGATTCGATCAGGCCGAGTTGGGCACGTTCTACATCGACGTGGTCTACGTGATCCGTGGCGATAACGACGAACGTAACCTGGTCTTCCCGTTCTACGTCATTCCAGACGAGCCCAAACATGTTGCTGGCAAGGAATTTTCTTCACTGGACTCGGGAGGGCTGTGACATGCTGCAGGCGCCGAATCTGGACGATAGGACGTTTCAGGAACTGGTGGACGACGCGCGCAGGCTCGTGCGGCTGCGCTGCCCCGAGTGGTCCGATCACAATATCTCGGACCCCGGGATAACACTGATCGAAACCTTCGCGATGATGGTCGACCAGTTGATCTATCGATTGAACCGGGTTCCCGATCGTCACTACATCAAATTCCTGGACCTCCTGGGCCTCCAGTTGCGGCCGCCGGGTGCCGCTCAGGCTGAAGTGACGTTCTGGCTGGCGGCACCCCAGCCCCAGGTGGTGACGGTCCGGGCCGAGACCGAGGTGAGCACCGACCGCACCGATGTCGAAGAGCCCATTGTGTTTTCGACAACCGAGCAATTGGACATCATTCCGTGTTCCCTGGATCGGGGAAGGGTGGCGACGGTCGCGCAGGGCGCCGAGGCCATCGAGCGCCGCAATGACGGGTCGGGCCCCGCGTTCACCAGTTTTTCCGCCACTCCGGCCCCAGGCGACGCCTTGTTGATCGGGCTGAGTGACGCGGTGCCGTCGTGCGCGGTGCTCCTACGATTCGACTGCCGGGTCTCGGGCGTGGGTGTCGACCCGAACAATCCGCCGTATGTGTGGGAAGCCTGGACCGGGGGATCGACGTGGGAGCCTTGCGAAGTCGAGCGTGACGAAACCCGCGCGTTCAACCGCCCGGGCGATGTCATCCTTCATGTGCCACGAGGACATAGCCACGGCACGCCTGCCGGGATCAGCGGCCTGCCCAAAGGGTGGCTGCGGTGCCGGCTGCTCGAGAAGTCACCGCTTCGGCCGTCGTATCGGGAATCGCCTCTCATCACCTCTATCAGCGCATGCACGGTCGGTGGGACGGCCCGGATCATCCACGCGCGCGTCGTTCGTGACGAGGTCTTGGGTAATTCTGACGGCACCCCGGGACAACGTCTGGCACTGCAGGAGCAGCCGGCGTTGCCGTGGACCGGCACCGCGCTGACGGTGACCGACAGTAACGGAACCACCGAATGGCACCAGGTCGACAATTTCGCCGGAGCCGACGAATCCACCCCGTGCTTCACCATCAGTCAGGTCGGTGGCGAGGTGCAGTTCGGTCCCGCGGTCCGTGAAGGTGACGGCACGGTAAAGCAATACGGTGCCATTCCGCCGAAATCTGCGATTCTGCGGATGACCGCGTACCGGACCGGCGGCGGCAGGAAGGGCAACGTCAGTATCGGCCAGATTCGGGTACTCAAGACGAGCGTGCCCTATGTTTCGCGGGTGCAGAACCGACGGGCTGCGGTGGGTGGCGCCGACGCGGAGACCATCGACGAGGTCAAGGCCCGCGGTCCCCTGTTGTTACAGACGCGCGGGAAGGCGGTGACGGCGAAGGATTTCGAGCAACTCACTCTGCAAGTGGCGCCTGAGATCGGCCGTGCCGAGTGCCTCACCGCCACGCACGAAAGTCAGGCCGGCGTGGTGCGTGTGCTGGTGGTCCCGAACGTGGCCAGCGACGCCTTCGAGCAGGTGCGCCGTGACGACCTGAACCCGCTGCCAGATACCGTGCGGCGGGTTGCCGAATATCTCGATCAACGGCGCGTTGTCGGCACGCGGCTCGTGATCGAACCCCCGGTCTACCGTGGGCTCAAGATCGCTGTTCGGCTGAGTGCGCTGCCCGGATTCGATCGGGAACATCTGCGCGACAATGTGATTCGAGCCTTGAACCTACTGTTTCATCCCCTCAAAGGCGGGCCGGATAGACAGGGCTGGCCGTTGGGTCGGGCCGTCCAGCCCCACGAGGTATCAGCTGCCTTGGCCTGGGTTGGTGGGGTCGATCTGAGCCAGGAAGTCGACCTCAAATTGTTTGAGGCCGACACTGCCACAGGAGCGACCGCTGACGAGCCTGTACCGCGGCTGATGCTTCCGCGAAACGGCCTGGTGTTCGCGCTCAAACCGTCGTTGCGCATCTTATGAGCGGCGAGTTCCCGGCGTTGGCCACTCCGCACCCGCTCGGCGATACTTTGCCGTCGGTGTATCTGGGGGATTTCTTCGCCCAACAGCTGTGTGCTTCCTTCGATGATGTACTGGCGCCCATCTTCGCGATTCTGGATTGCTTTCCGGCGTATCTGGATGCGCGCACCGCGCCCGAGGACATGCTCGACTGGCTCGGCGGCTGGATCGGTTTGACGTTGAGCGACGAAGGCGGTCCGGAGCGCAAACGAGCGTGCATCGAGATGGGTGCTGCCGTACTGGCGGAGCGCGGTAATGCGCGAAGTATCCGCGATGCTGTCAGAGCGGCGTTCGACGTCGATGTCGAGATCGTGGAATCGGGCGCGACGACGTGGTCGGTCACCCCTGACTCTGAGCCGGGTGGGGAGCCGGTGCCTGATCTGCTGGTCTTGGTTGTCGTGGACGATCCCGGTGCCATTGACCGTCGTCGTCTCGACGAGTTGGTCGGCTCCACCAAACCTGCGCATGTGCCACATCGGATCGAAGTTGTCGCGGCGCGGCGCGGCTGATTTGGCGGAGTGATCCGGCGTAGCTCGTATGAAAGTGTCGAAAGGCCCGGTAATCCAACGAATTGCGATGGTGCAGACGGGCGCGGCGGGAAATCGGCTGGCTCTCAAGCCCCCAGATCAGCCTGGATCAGGGCGTGTTCGCGGCGAACATGGTCCGCGCCGACGCGATCGCCGGCGGCGTCATGCAGATCGGCGATCAGCAGCCACGCGGACTCATCCTCGGGGTCGAGTTCGACTGACCGTCGGGCGACTTTCATGGCAAGGTCGTTCTCGCCCAGTGCGTGGTAGTCGGCGGCGAGTGCTGCGGCGGCGGCTGCCGCACCACGCCGGTACCGGCATCGCTCGGCGTCGACATGATCGGTGGGCGGGAAGTCAATCAGCAGATCACCCGTGTAGAGACCAAGGATCTCTTCCCGTGCCGCGATTCGGCCGCCGACGTCGCCCTGCGCTGCGGTAACCGAGGCCCGCGACAGCAGCTCGTCGAACGCCACGACGTCGACCGTCGCATTGTCGGGCAACGACATTCGGTACTTCTCGCGGGTACGTTCGATGGTGATCCCGTACGGGTCCATTGCGTTCCGCACACTCGATATCGCCACTTGAAGGCGATGCGACGCAACTGAATGCGCGATGCCCGGCCACAGCACGTCTTCCAGGAATTCGCACCGGTGGTCGTGATTCGGTGCCAGGGACAACAACTGGAGGATGTTGCGTGCTTGCGGGCGCAGCGCGGCGAGGTCCAGCAGCTGACCGTCAATTATGAGTTGGAAGCTTCCGAAACACTTGATGGTCACGGATGGCGTGATGTCGGGGTCGACGGCCACGTGTCGTGGTGTTGCCAGAGCCGCGTCAACGGGGGGCGGCCCGGCGGTGTCCGTCTTCCGCGTCGCCATCATGGCCGATACCAGCCTGTGGGCGCCGCGTGCGTCCACCGCTGTGCTGTTCTCGACGATGCGACGTAGCGCGTCCTCCTCGGCCGAGCCGCGCAGGGGCAGCAATTGGCACCACAACTGCAGAAGCGGTGCTTCTAGATCGCGAAATTTTATTGCTGCCGAGTCGAATTCGTTGTCGGCGGCCGCGTACCCGCATTGTTTTCCGCTGATCGCGACAGCGACCGTGAGCAGTGCCGCCCCCCACGCGTCGCCGACTTCCTCGCAGTGGGCGATGTTGCCGCGGCAGCTTCTCGACCACCACGCCACGTTTTCCGGTGAGATGGAAGCGGCTCGGTGAAATCCGCTGGCCAGCCGGGCGATCCACGGAAGTCCCTGCTGTTCGGCCTTGGCGGCGACGTCACTGAATCTTGACTGCGTGTGTTCGGAATCGCCGATCAGCACACTGATTACTGCGAGCGCCAGCTCAGCACCGATCGCTGCCAGTGAATCACCGGTGGCTGTGTCGCAAATCGCTGTCAGAGCCGTTCGGGCACGGTCGATTTCGCCCGCAAGAACTGCTGCGAGGGCGTAGCACAGATGCGCTCGGCTGTCGTGGCCGGCTGTGGGTTCAGCAATGATCGTGAAATCCGGCGCATGCTTGACGGCTGCCCGCAGCCACGCACTCCAGTGGTTTTGTGCCGGCGACCGATCGATTCGGCTCTGACCGCCATCGCCAGGTAGCCACATGGTGACGACGCGATGCTCGTCACTACAGAGTTGGTGGAAATTGGGTTCCTCGTAAAGGCTTTGCGCGTGTTTGTACGCGTTGGCGGCGGACTCGAGAGCACCTTCTCGTACGAGTCGTCGCGCGTTCGCCAAAGCGAGCCAGGGGTCGTGGTGCCAGGTGCTCGCGGGAAGCAGATGGTCGTCGTCCATATGCGAGGCGTCGATACCGCTACCGCCGTCGCTGCCGACCAACTCGCTGAGCGCCGCCCAGTCGCCCGCTTTCGCATAGGCGCGGGCTGCCGCACGCAGATCGCCGGACGCCTCGAGAATCTGGCCGCTGCGGTGGTACAGCGCGCGGGCCTCGTCGATTCCGAAGTCCTCCACGAGGGCGAGTTCGAGATGGGTCTGGAGGATTTCGTGGTAGCGGTAGAACGAACCGCCGTCGTCGGTAGACGTGAACAGCTGGGAGTCCTCGAGCTGTTCCAGGATCCGGTGGCTTCCCTTGGTGTTCAGCAGCTCATCGCACGTTGCGCCCGAAAGTCGGCCCAATGTACAGGTTTTCACCAGGAACTCGCGACGATCCTCGGCCAGCTCGGCGAGTACGTTGCGGGTCAGGTACGAACGCACCAGTTTCGACCGACCGGCGAGGTCGAGTACTGCCTGATGGCGCTCGGCGACGGTGCGGCCCGCGGTCGACAGATGAAACAACTGGAGCCCCGCAGCCCACCCGCCGGTGCGCCGGGTCAAGGCCGCTGCAGCTTCAGGCCGAAGTGGCTGGTTGTACACCGACGCGAACAGTTCCTCGACTTCCCAAGACCGGAAGCGCAGATCGTCGCTGCCGATCTCTTGTATTGATCCTGAAACCCGCATCCGGGGAATGTTGACGCCAGGCACTCGGCGTGAACCAAAAATGAGCTGTAGACGTGGGGGACGCAAGGATACGAGGCGTTCGAGCGCTCCCTCTGCGGGAGTATCGGCTATCTCGTGCAGATCATCGAGAATCAGGGCGCCCGCCGGCCCGCTCCAGCGGTCCAGTCCGGTGAGGACGTCGGTCATCGACGTGGCGTTGGCCAACTCCGTGATCGGCGCAACAGCGCGCCGCAGGTGGGCGACGAGGCGTTCTTCGGCAGCGTCATCGGCGGTGACCCGGTACCAGCCGACCGGCATCGGTATCTGTGCGGCGACACGGGCGAGCAGTGTTGTCTTTCCGGACCCTGCTGGGGCGACAACCACATTCAGGCCTCCCGGGGCGGCGGACATGAGGGGTCGCTCGAGCCGCTCACGCATCAGCCCCCGTGCCTCAGGCGCGCGCAGCTTCTCCTGCAAGACGGAGTCGAGCATCATTTCGCGCGGTGCGTTCGCGGTACCCGGCGGGTCGTCATTGACCCGGATTGTGTGCGCCTGATGCGGTCTCGGAACTCCCATTTGTGGTCGCCGATCCGGTTCCTATGGCGAGCCGACCAACGCGTTTCGGTCATCACCGGACATCATTTCGGTGACCGCCGGGTCGCCGAAACACCAGACAGGCATTCTGCGGAATCTGTTCAACGACACGTTGAATCCTCCAAGTCCTGTCATGTCCTGCGCGTCTGAATTAGCAAATAGTGTTGTAGTTGCTAATCGCTGTCTGGCTGACGCTGCTGATGGAGACACTGGCGGTGCAGCTGGCAAACTTCGTTGTCTTGGTAGCTACTCGCGATGGCGCGCCACGACCCGATGCCTTCGCGTCGGCGATCGTGGTGCACCGTGCCATCCTTCCGCAGGTCTGTACAGGCCATGGCGAGACCATCGACCTGCCCCAACGGGCAATTATCGACGGCTCATGGCCTTGTGCGCATGGGGAGAAATTCCCCATCTTTTGCGGCTGCAGGTCGGGATGTATCGACGATGTCGGCTGCTTCTGTCGTCGCCAGGCCTGGTGGTATTCGACGAGGGCGTGCGTGCGCAGCTGGGGGTTCTGGGCATTCTGTTCAGTGCGTCCGAAGCGATGCAGCGGCGAAATACCTCGATAGGACGGACGATTCGCCCGTCCCCCCGGGGTGCGGGCGTCATCGGCATAACTGCCGTTTCATCATTTGGGACCCCGCCGAAAGTGGCAAAAGAGAGATTTCCAGGTGCTTCATCCTGCAGTATTGAATCTATAACGTCTATCATTTTTGCTATTGAAGATGCAGCAAGTGATTGCACTTCAAGGCGAAGTTGGTGAGATAGGGGTGTCGCTCGGTCTGGTTCGCCCATAATCAGGCTGACGCGGCTGAGCTCTGGGCGGTACGACGGAGGATGGCGAATGGCGGCTCCGAGGCGTGTGGGCACTCTGTCGGTGGTGGTCGGTGCTGTCGTTACGGCCGCCGGCGTGGCCGCGTGCACCCAGCCGATGCCCCCACCACCGCCGAAGACAACGTCCACGTCGAGCACGACCACGACCACCACCACGACGACAACGACAACTACGACCACTACGACGAGCGCCACCAGCAGCCCCTCTGCGAGCCCGTCGGGATCCTCGGCGGCGAACGGCGGCGGCGCGGCGGGCGGAGCTGGCGGTGCTTCGGCGGCCAAGGTGACTGTGGGTGACAGTCCGCTGCCCGCGACCGGCCCGGTGCAATGCACCGACGAGCCAAATGGTTTCCGCACCATCAAGGTTGGCCCGGACCCGGGCTATACCGCTCAGGTTGCACCAGATGAGAACGTCACCGTCGTAAGGGTTGACCTGGGCGTTGTCGAAGGCGTGCCCTTGCAGGTCCAGAACGATGGCAGCACGGTGCCGGCACAAGCGCGAAAATCCGGCAATACCTACAGCATCGTCGGCATGGCGCAGGGGATCGATCCGTCGACCAAGCAGGTGGTGAAGAAGGACTTCAAGTTCGAGGCGACGTGTCCATGAGCAGGCATCGACCGGCAGCGGATGGTGAGTTTTGTGGCCGGCGCTAGCGGTGCAGCAACGCAGCCGTCGGCCGTGGCCGACCGTGTTGATGCCTCTCGCGCGGACTTGCTTGCTCAAATTGGCGTTTTGCTGGCCGATGTTGCAGAGCAGTTCGACGGTCCCGCAAACGACCGGATAGACGCCATGGCGCGACGTTTGACGCAGCCGCTGAGGATCGCAGTCGCCGGCCGAACCAACGCGGGTAAATCCACCTTGGTGAACGCGCTGATCGGAGCCCGAGTGGCGCCGACGCGTGCCACCGAATGCACACGGGTGCTCACCTGGTATCAGTACGGGGCCAACCAGGCTCGGGTCATTCGCCGCGACGGCGCCGCGATCCCGATATATACCGGGCCGCAGGGCGAGCTGCCCGACGAGCTCGGTGTGCCGCTCGACGAGATCGACCGGCTGGAGGTGTCGCTGTCGTATGCGCCGCTGCGGCGCGTGATCGTGATCGACACCCCTGGGCTATCCGGCGATGACGGTCTCGCCGACCAAACCGAACGTCTGCTCGCATCCGGCGAGATCGACGTGATGGTGTTCGTCCTCGGTGAGATCGTGCACGCCGACGAAGCGAAGATCATCAACGACTTCTACGCCAAGAATCGCATCGCGTTCGACTTCCCGAATGCCATGGGCATCCTGAGCCGTGCCGACCAATACGGTGACGGCGACGATCCGTGGCCTCTCGCTGTCGCGACTGCCACCCGGCACGCTGCTGATCTGGCGGCCGTCCTGGCCGGAGTTCTGCCCGTCATGGGCAAGATCGCCGAGACCACCGAAACCGGCGCATTCGATGAGTCACAGTCTGATTCGATCCGGACGCTGGCCGGCATCGACGAGACCGAACTGGAGATGGCCCTGATGTGGGCCGGCGCATTCGAGACCATTGATGCCCTGCCACCAGGGGCCGCGCGGGTGCTGCTGGACCGCCTCGATCTTTTCGGAATTCGGATGCTGACGGAGACCGCCGACGCGGCGACGTCAGCGGCCGCAATGCATGGCAAGTTGCGGTCGGTATCGGGCATCGCGTCGTTGTGGCGCCGCCTCAACGTGCTGTACGTGCGTCCCGCGGCGGTCCTCAAAGCGACCCGGACACTGGCTGAGTTGGAGCGATCGCTCACTACGGCAGCGATGGCCAAACCTCAGCGGCAAGCGGTGCGGCAGCGGATTCAACAGCTGCGCGACCACCCCGCAATGCACACGTTGGCCGAACTTCGGTGTCTGGCTGCGCTGTACTCGGGCCGGTGTACGTTGCCGGACAGTCACACCATGCAGACGGTGCTGAACCTGTGGGAGGAGAAGGAACCGGCCGCGCGCCTCGGCGCGCCGCCCGATACGTCTCGTGAGCGCCTGGCCGGGATGGCGATGGACGCCAGCAGATGGTGGCGCGCCTATGCCAACACCTCCTCGAATGCGCTTGTGCGCCAGCTCGCGGACACTGCGCACTGGTCGACATACCAGTTGAGTACCGAACTGCGTGCGCAATCATGACTGCACCCACCGATTTGGATTTGGCAGCGCTGCGAGAGTCGCTGAAAACACTCTTGCCCGACGTCGGTGCCGGCGCGGCGCTGCAGCGGCTCTCGGGACATGCGGGAGCATCTGCCGGCACTCGCGCCAACATCGTGGTGGTCGGCGAACCCAGTACCGGCAAGACCTCGATGATCAATGCCCTCCTCGGGCGTGCTGACCTGCTGCCGGCCAGTCCCACAGCGGCCTACATCGCCATCGGCGGCGACCGAAACCCTTCTGTGCGGGCCAGTTACGCCGACGGCCGAACGATCAGTGGTGACGAGACGCACCTGGCGATGCTGCTGGGCGAGGGCGGCAATGAGCGCCCCGAACGGGTAGAACTCATGGTGGCCGACCCACGGCTGTCCGGGTTGACATTGTTCGACACGCCCGGCGTCGGAGGAATCGACTCGGCCCTGGCTCAATTGACCCTCACCGCAGTGCAGCAAGCGACGGCCTTGGTATTCGTCTGCTCTGCTGCGGCGAAAATCTCTATCGCTGAACGAAAATTCCTGGCAGAAGCGGCAACCCGCATCGATCAGATCGTCTTCGTGCTGTCCAAGATCGATAAATATGCGGACTGGGAGCAGGTGCTCGCCGAAAACGTCGAAACGATCCGTGGAGATTTCCATCGATTCCCGGCGGACCGTTTCGACGATGTGGTGTTCGTTCCCATCAGCTCCCGACTGGCGAATGTGGCTGCCGCCCGCGGCAATCTGACCCTTGCTCGCGTCAGCGGGATAGAAGAGCTCTGGAATCAGGTGTTCAAGATTTCGGCGATGCACCATCAGTTGGAAGAACTGAACACCTTGCGGGAGATCGCCACCGCCATCGCCGACGCTGAAACCATTCTGGCGGAACGCAAACGCACGCTGGAATCGGCGCCAGAAGACGACGAGGCACTCACCGCGATAACCCGTCAGATCGCCGAACTCACCGAGGCCAACTCGGCATGGCGGATGCAGTTGTCGAAGCAGATCGACATGGCGCGCGACGAGGCGCGCACCCGACTACGGCGTCGGGTGAGCCAGTTGCGTGATCGCTACGACGCCAAGATGAAGGACAAGATCAAGCCGAACATGATCCCGGAGATCGAAACGGCGATCGTGTCCGACCTCTGCGCGTTGCAGGACGAGATCGACGGCGCAGTGCGGGAGTACATCACCGAGATCACGCGTCACCTGCTCGCTGGAATTGTCGGCAGTGAGGACGCCTTGATGACGTTGGCCGACCAGCTGCCGGCCAGGGGAGAGACGGCCGCGGAGTTTCTTCGGGAGCGAACGGGGCCGCCTCAGGACCCGTCAGCAACGATGATGGGCCTGACAACGGCGATGATGGGCACCAATACCGCGCGCATGTTGATCACGCCCGGCTTGGCGGCGGCTCTTCACGTGGCGGGGGCTGGAATCATCGCGGTGGGCGTCGGCGCCGTCGCCGCGTTGCCGGTCGGTGTGGTGTGGTGGCGGCTGCAGAAAAAGTTTCGCGAAAGAGCGGGCGACGTCGTCAGCTTGCGCGCGTGGATAAATGAATGCCTCAGCAGCGCAAATACTGAAATTTCTCTTGATCTGGACCGAATTTTCCGACAAGCTTCCTATACCCTCCAGGAAACTATCGCGAGTGCCATGTCCGATGCTCTGCAGGCTGCAACGGAAGCCCGGAAAGATCTGGGCCGGGCGCGAGACCGCGCGGCCGCAGACCTGCTCCGCCTCAACAAGGTCAAAGCTCAACTGGACCCACTCCGAGAAGCATCTCGCATCCGCCGTGCGGCGCTGCTGGCCGGTCCGACGTCCGGAGCTGGTTGAAATGGCTGATCGCTTGTCCGGTATTGCTATTGCGCGCTTGATCATCATGACGTTCACATATGTCGAAGAGGTGCGGTGATGACCGAATTCATGGATTCGCACGACATACACCTCGGAGATGTTCACGACGGGTCGGCGACTGCCGACATTCACTATGCCGACCTGAACCACACAGATGATTGGAATGCCGGTGCGCAGGAGGCCTTATTGGACTTGCCGTTGCAGCACGCTGGCTCCTCGCACCCGGGACTCGTACACGGCGACCCCACGATAATCAGCGATGACTGGTTCCTCCAGCGCAGCAGCGGATACTGTGTGCCGGCCTCGCTGACCGAAGTGCTGTCACAGGTCACCGGGCACCGCTTCCTCGACGAGTCGGTCGTGGTCGAGCGGTTCGCTGCAATAGGAAAACCCGTTACGGCGCACGGTGAAAGTCTCTCTGATGCGGTGAAAGTACTCGACTCTTTCGGGGTACCGTCACATGTCTCGTCGAACGCAAGCATGTCCGATCTCGAGCACTATTTGGATGATGGTCGGGCCCTCATCGTCGGTGTCGACGCGGACGAGCTCTGGAACGGGCACGACGCCGATGCCCATCCCGCCGGGCGCGCCAACCACGCTCTGCTGATAACCGGAATCGACGACTCGCGCCACCTTGTCACGCTTTCAGACCCTGGTAACCCCGACGGCAGTGACGAAGTCGTGCCCCTTGATGTGTTCAAACAAGCGTGGGCAGCGGGCGACAATCAACTACTGGTCACCGATCAGCCGGTGACGCACCATGGCGTCACGACTCCCGGTCCGGTTGTCGTTCCCGTCGCGCTCAATGCCCATGTGTCCGCGACGGATGTGTTCCTCGCTGCCCGACGCGGAGACGGTGGTGGTACCAGTGATACGCATGTGGTACGACATGGTGAAACCTTGTCGAGCATCGCACAACGCGTTTACGGGGACCCCGATGCGTACACCAAAATTGCTGCCGCAAATGGGATTACCGACCCGGACGTCATCGTCGACGGTCAGGTACTCACCATTCCCGACGTGGCCGGTGCCGGGGCATCGAGTACGTCGGCCACGGTCTCACCGGATGGTCGATTCGCGTCGGCCATGGACCATGCAAAGGGGTCATCGGCGGCCCCGTCCACTGCCGGCCGGCCTGGCGATGGCCTCAGTCAATTCGCCGGTGCCACAAGCGGTCCCGAACAGGTAGCCGCGCCCCAGGCGTCAGTCGCGGGCGCGGATTCGGGTGTTGTTGTCGAGCCGGTGGTGCCTCAGAGTACGTCCGGAACGACGAACCAGTCAGCCTCGTCGGCAGTTTCGACGACTCCGGCGGACGAGGGGGCGAATGCGGGTGTCGTTGTCGAACCGGTGTCACCCCACCATGGGTCCGGACCGGCAAGCCAGTCAACCGTGTCTCCGGCCTCCTCGACGCCGGCAGCGGGCCCGAATCCGTCAGTTGTTGTCGAGCCGGTCGGCCCTGACTCCGGGACTGCATCGGCGAATCGGTCGGATGCGTCCTCGTCCGCTGCGGACGTCGGCAGTCACCACAGCAAGTCAGCCGGTGGCGCGGTCAATCCCGAAACTGCTGTCGCATCCGCAGCAGCAGCGACGGGCGGTGCCGACGCCCCAGCGGCGGCTGCGGCGCCGTCCCGCGGAGCAGTGTCGCACCCCGCTCAGCCTCACCCGGAGCCATCGCCGTCGCAGCATTCGCCGGTACCGTCTCAGGATTCAGGCGCACCTGATGACCAGGCCGAACCGGCAGACCCGGTTGCTGCGAAACCGTCAGCGCTGGCGGACACGGCCGTGCACGAGCCGCCGCAACAGTGGCACGCCAACTGGAAAGCCATGGCGCAGAAGGAATCCAGTGGAAATTGGTCGATCAACTCCGGCAATGGGTTCTACGGCGGTCTGCAGTTCACGCAGTCCACCTGGGAGGAGAGCGGCGGATTGAAATTCGCGCCACGAGCCGATCTCGCCACGCCGCACCAGCAGATGTTGATAGCTGAGCAGACTCTGAAGAATCAAGGTCCGGGGGCGTGGCCCAACACCTTCGTCCCGGGAACGACGACTGACGTGCCGCCTCCCGCCAGTCATCCTGCCGCCGATGCGGCCAAGTCGGTCCCGCACCCGGTTGGGGACGGTGTGGCAGACGCTGCGAAAATTGCGACCGATCCGCCCGCCAGTGCCCCGTCGCCTCCCGAAAGTGCAGTCGTTCAACATAATTCGAGTGCGGTGTCAGCTGCGATCAACATGGCGCACTCGATGGCCGGCAAGCCCTATATCTGGGGCGGACATGGCGAGGGCGGGGCAGACTGTTCAGGTTTGGTGTCGATGGTCGTCAACGCGTTCACCGGTGCCGCGCCGAGTCAGAGCCGGATGGCTACCCCCAATGAAGGCAGTTGGTTGCAGGCACGCGGAGCGATCATCGTGAACAGCCCTTCCGAGGTGCCGCCCGGCACCCTTGCGGTGGGTTGGAATGACCACCACACTACGGGCACCCTGCCGGATGGAACCAGCTTCGAAGCCGCCACCGAAGGTGTGCCGATCAAGGTCGGAGCCGGTGCTACGCCGTGGAATCACAAGCAGTTCACGCAGTGGGCCTACTTCCCGTCGAGTGCCATGGGGCCGCAGCCTGCGCCCGAGCCGCCTCCTGGTCCCGATGCCCCGCCACCCCCGCCGCCGGGCGCAGAACCTCCGCCACCGCCGGGTATGGATGCGCCGCCGCCACCGGGCGCAGAACCTCCGCCACCGCCGGGTATGGATGCGCCGCCTGAACCGCCCGGCCCGCCTCCGTCTGAACCGCCCGGCCCGCCTCCGCCGGATCCGCCAGGCCAGGACGCGCCGCTGCCGCCGCCAGAACCTGTTGCGCCGCAATAGTTTGGCTGAGTGTGCGCGCCAGTGCCGCACACTCAATTCATGTATCCACGCTTGCCGTCAGGATTCTCCCAGGGACAGGAACGGAATATGACCTATCACGATGACTTTCCCAGCTCCGGAGAAGCCGAGTATCTCGGTGGTCCGAGTGAGGCGGTAGCGTGGTCCGACGCCACTCGAGCGGCACCTGCAAGCCAGCTCCCGCTGGATGAACCGCCGCCTGCGGCGATCCCTTGGCAAGAACCGGCAAAGCGGCCTGCCCGCATTTCGACTGCGACCTTGGTGATCGGATTGGGTGTGGTCGGCGCGGTCATCTTGCTCGTTGCCATCGTGTGGGCGATGTTCACCCAGCAGGATTCCTCCAACGGTGCCGATCCCTTCGCCGGGTCGTCAAGGCCTCGGCCCACTTCAACGGTGGCGAGTTCCGACTCTGAGCCGGGCATGGACACCCCGGTTGCCGTGGCCGATCCGGACGGTGCCGGTCAACGGTGTGCGGATGGCTTCCACGTGAAGGGCCACAACGGATTCGGCACTCGTTCACTTCGGGGTTCCAAAGAGACGTCATGTGTCTTCACCGGCAGAGTGCTTGAAGCGTATTGGGAGCAGGTGGGGGCGCCCACCAAGGAGCCCAAGCGAATCACCGCTGAGGGTACGGTGCCCTGCAGTTCCACGGGAGGTGAGTGCAAAGGCGAAATCTATGTGATGACATGCGGCGCTCAGGACGGTGAGTCGTGGATAACCTGCGTCGGCGGCAAAAATGCCCGCGTCTTCATCTATTGAGCTGACGCTCTGTCTGCGGCGCGGTCTTCTGTCCCGATCGGTTGCAAAGTTGCGGGTGCTCGGTGCTCTGGGCGCTTGGTGTGCCGTGGTCTGTTCCAGCGCCTGTGCTCTTCCTCAACTTGGTAGCGGCGGATCCATGAACTCGGCAACCTCGTTGCCGAGCGTATCCATCGCGCCCGCTGCGGCCGATGGGTTGGTGGAATCGTTTGCAGCGCTCACTCAGTCGGTGAAGGCAGATGCAGGGCTGGCCATCGGGCCTACGGGTGCCGCGGTCGATGCTCAAGTGTTCGGGCACTGGACCTCCGGGCCGGCGTGGTCAACATCGAAAGTCCCCGTTGTGATGGCCGCGATGCGGGACCAGCACGTCGCTACGCCCACGACGACCATGCGCGAGGCAATCATCGCCTCCGACAACGATGCTGCCGAGCAAATCTGGGATGGTCTCGGTGACCCCGTTGCCGCCGCACAGAAAGTTGACGCAATATTGCGCGAGTCGGGTGACCCGACGGTAGTCCCAGCCCGCCGAACCAGGCCTGAGTACACCGCATTTGGCCAGACCGTCTGGCCTCTGGTTGAACAGGAACATTTCCTGGCACGGGCAGCGTGCGATCCGCGCAATGCGTCGGTACTGGACCTCATGGGACACGTCGAGATCAGCCAGCAGTGGGGCTTGGGAACAATCCCGGGCGCCGCGTTCAAAGGCGGGTGGGGCCCATCGCCGGTCGGGAAGTACCTGGTACGTCAGTTCGGCATCATCAGAATGCCTGCAGGCTCATTGACGGTCGCTATTGCCGCCGAGCCGGCCACGGGTTCATTCGACGATGGTGTGGCCGCGCTCAACGCGATCGCGAAATGGATCGCAACGAACCTTCGGCAGTGGCCTGTCGGGCAGTGCTGATCAAAGATCTCGATAAACGGTCCACGAGCCGGGGGTGCCCAGACACATCATCGGTTCACCATCGGTTGATTGCGCGAGTTGGCCGTTGTCCGGGCACCCGGTTCCCAGTGTTCGGACGCCGATCACCGGCGCGCTCAATCCGTACGATGGCGATGGACTCGGCAGGCACGCGAGCGTCTGACCGTCGTGCGTGATTCCGAACACGAATGTCTCTGTGTTCGTACAGGGTTGGCCTGGCATCGCTTGAGTCAGACCGGGCAGATCGGGCGGTGTCGACGTTCCGGCCAGTGCCGTGTTCCGCCGGGTGGCCGCCGCGTAATCGCTGGCTGCGTCGTACACGCCGTTGGACTGCAGTAGCGGCTGAAACGTCGGGCAGTTGCTGTTGACCGCGCCCGCCAAGATGTACTCGGCTTCGGCGCGAGTGAACGGCCGCGCGGCGCCTCTACTGCTGTCGTCAATTATGGCCGCCAGTTCGGTTGCGACAGCATCCCTGTCCGCAGCAGCGGCAAGTCCACTGCACACCGCTTGTGCGGAACGGCCTACGTAGTCGTCAGCTTCGCTGAGCGCATCCGCGTGCGCTGCGGGCACGAGAGCGGAAGCTGTCGCTGCGGCCAAACAGAGCGCATTCAACGCTGGTTTCAGCTGCATTCCGAACTCCCCAAAACCTGTGGCCAGACGGATGTCGATCATCCCACAACGTGGTCATATGCATAGTGACTGTGGCGGTTTGCAGTCCGCCCTGCGGGAAGTCGACGTCTATTTGCCGAACCTGCTCAGGAAAACCGCCGGAACCACCGTCACAGCGGTGACCCGCTTGTTAGCGTTTCTGTTGCCGGATTGGAGGTGGCCTCCACGTTGGTGGGCTGTGCAGATCGGTACTAGCCACCTACACGACGTAACCTGAAAGTCCGCTTTGACTCCGAGGAGCGTTATGGCAGCGGCCCGCCCTGCGCCGGCGTCGTCTGCAGCCGCCTGGGTCCTGGCAGTGGATTTCGGGACGACTGCGACAGCCGCTGCGGTGCGCGGACCCGACGGCACAATATCGGGGTTGGTGTTGGCAGACGGCGCGGCGACTATGCCATCTTCGGTCTTTGCCGGTGCGTCCGGGCTGTTGGTGGGTAAGCGCGCCGACAGGGCTGCGGCAGACGAGCCAGACCGTTACGAACCGACACCGAAGCGGTGTGTCGGCCGTCGGAGCGTCTTGTTGGGCGACAATGAATTTCGGCCGGCCGATCTGATCGCGGCGGTGTATGAGGCGATCATCGGAGAAGCAGTACGTCAGCACAACAACACGCCTCCGGCTACCTTGGTCCTCACGCACCCGGTTGCCTGGACGGACGCGCGACTTGCTGTGCTCGGCGATGCGGTGGACATTGCTGCCGGCGGATTGGGCATCGAATTGCCCGAGCCTGTTTTCCTTCCTGAACCCGTTGCAGCAGCTGCGCACTACGCACGACCGACTTCGGGTCGCCATGATGAGGACGTCACCAGCCTCATACCCGTTGGCGGTGAGGAATTCCTGGTTGTCTATGACCTGGGCGGCGGAACCTTCGATGCGACCGTGCTCCGGCATGAGGGCTCGGAGTTCGAGGTGCTCGCCTCTGGAGGGATCGATCCGCTCGGGGGATTCGACCTCGACAGTCGATTGCTGAACTACCTCGGCACTCGGCACTGCGAGCCTGTCGCGGCGGATCTGTGGCGGACATATTCGGCTCCCGAGCCGTTCGATCACGCGGCCGGTGCGCGGCGCCGTGCACTCGAAATCGGTGTCCGTCAACTCCGAGAAGACCTTTCTGCGCAGAACCAGCAAACCATCCGTATGCCCGGACTGGCTGAAGAGGTGCTGGTCACTCGCAATGAGTTGGAATCGGTCATCCGTGCGGACATCGAGGCAACCATCGAGGAACTCCGCGCGACGGTCGACCGTGCCGGGCTGACGATGGATCAGGTGGCGTGTGTGTACCGGATCGGTGGCGCCGCCCGCACGCCATTGGTGGGTTCGTTGCTCGACCAACTACACCGCCCGGTTCGCGTGGTGGATCATCCCAAGACTGTTGTCTGCCTTGGCGCCGCCGCCCCGGACTCTCGGGACCAGCCGCCGCCTTTGGCCACGCTGGCGACGGTTGAAGTTGAGGTACCGCGTCCGGCGCCAAGGCCGGAGCCGCCGCCACGCCCTGGATGGCGCCCGACGGTTCCCGATTGGGCGGTGGGTAGGAAGGCATCACACCAGACTGTTGCCGAAGGCGGGCCGGCCCCGGTTCATTCGAACGGCACACTTGCGCCGCCCTCGGCGCCACGTACCGATCCATACCCGACTCCTACGGTGGGGCCGATCGACGTCGGCGCAACCGCGCCGGTCCAGTACGTCGCCCCAATTCAGGGTCTGGTAGGCGGACAGATCGTCTCGATTCCGCTGGGCGGACCGGGGCAACAGGCGCCGCCTGCAGGTAAAAGCTATCCGTCGCCGCGCATTCCCTACATCATCGCCGGGGTGTTGGCCGTGTTGGCCGTTGTGTTCGCGGTCGTCGCGGAGGACGTCTCTGCGCATGGCGTCGGCTTTCAGCCAGGCACGCTCATCGTCGCCGGCGTTGACCCGGCTACTGGTCAAACACCAGTGGTTGATCTGACTCAGCCGGTCCCTATCGCGGTACCGCATCCCGACGGTGACGCGGTCGTAATGGAACTTGATGTCCTTGGCGTGCGACTGTTGCGGCGAGTCGAGCGACTGTCCCCGGGTGGGACGGTAGCGATGCCGCCGCCGGTCCACCCCCTTGTGCTGGCCGGGAAGCTCACCGGCATCGTCACCGTCATACGAGGAGATGTGCCAACTGCTACATATCGCTTCACATTTCAGACTCGACAGCCGGCGTATACAACAGCTTTCGCGATCTCTACGTTAGTGGTCGGATTGTTTGCTCTGGGGTTTCTCGAGTCCGGCTTACGCGCATTGCGACAGGCCCGACGCCGCGCGGGGGCGTTCGTCACGGTGGTCATCAGCGCCGCGTCGCTAGCGGTCGTCGGCCTTACCGCCGCATGGATTCTGACCGGCCGTCTACCGTCGACCGAGGCGCTACTCGGATCGACGGAACTGGCTGCTGCCTCCGGAGTTGCGCTGTCGATCGCGGTCGGCCGGGCTGGGCGGGCCAAACGAGGACGGAGGCGGTAGGTCAACTCGACACGTCGCCACGAATTTGTTGTGACGTGCCACGATGGAAACAGGGCGAACGATCGAGCGGTGTACCGATGAACGGTAGCGACAGGGCGTTGGGGCGCGTGGTCGCGCTGATCGTGCTGCTCTTCGTCGTTTCCCTGGCACTGCGCGGCTATCTGCCCGGCAGCGGTCACCCGCACCCCGACAAGCCGGCAAGCAGCACCGCGAGCCAGGTTGGCATCGACACGGTGCTCGTCGTCTCGGTGCTCATCGTCGCGATCGCCTTCATCGCATCACGCCGACGTCCGAGGACGGCCGGCGCGTCGGCGACCTTCCAGTTGCTGGGATCGTTCGACGGCAAGCTCACCTGGAAGCCCGTAGGCCGTCTGCTGCTGATCGGGGGCGGGGTGTTCCTGGCCTGGCTGGTGATCCTTCTCCTGCTGTCACATCTGCAGTTGCTGCAACTACCAGCTCTGCCCTTCGCGGAACCCCCGCAGAACAGAGCGCCGATCAACCCGGTGCCCTCACCGCCGCCGTCACCGGCACCGACACAGCCGCCGGCAGTACCTCGGCAACAAGAGCCCAGCGTCTTCGGTTACCTGCTCGCGGCGACCGTGATGATGCTGCTGCTGTGGGCTATCGGCGGTGTCCTGGTCCGCAGAGGCCGGCGCGGTTCCGAGCCGCAGCTGCCGGTAGCTGGCGGCGCGGAACCGGTAGTGGGGGAGTCGACACCGGAATCCCTCACGCGGGCAGCGGAATTCGGCCTTGCCGAGATCGGCGACCGCAGCCGCGGGCCCCGCGAGTCCATCATCGCCTGCTATGCCGCGATGGAGCGTGCCCTCGCGGACGCTCCGGGCGCCGCACCGCAGGACTCGGACACGCCATCTGAAGTACTCGCCCGGGCCGTCGAACACCATGCGCTGCACGCGGGCAGCGCGACCGAGCTGGTCACCTTGTTCGCCGAGGCGCGTTTCAGCCCGCACGTCATGACCGAGCGCCATCGTGAGATCGCCGCCGGGGCGCTGCTCCGGGTGCTCGACGAGCTGCGGAGCCTGACATGAAGAGGCTTGGGATCGTGGGGATCACGTTGGTGATAGGGGCAGAGCTGCTCATGCTGATCCTCGGAGATCGCCGAGCGGTTGGGTGGGTCTCCGCGGCTGTGGCGGTGCTCGTGCTGTGGGCTGTCCGGCGCCGGCTGGTCGACCGCGGACCGCGATTCGTCGAACCGGCGGTGAACGACGCGGAAGAGTCGTTGCGGGACTGGATCGTTCGCACCGAAACGCTGATCCAGTGGTCGGAGACGACGCGAGGTGACTGGGATCAACACCTACGGCCCACGTTGGCACGGGAGTTCTTCATGGCGACCGGTCCGCAGCAGGCCAGGGATCCGGCCGCGATGCAAGCGACCGGGCGGATGGTGTTCGGGGATCAGTTGTGGCAGTGGGTGGATCCGCACGATGTCCGCCGGTCCAGCCGTGGCGAGCCGGGACCGGGCCGGGCCACGCTCGATGAAATCCTGCACCGATTGGAGCGGCTATGACGATGCCGGCAGAGCTGACGACAGCCCATTCCGAGGCGGTGCTCGACGAGATCGAGCGCGTGGTGGTGGGGAAGCGAGCCGCGCTGACCCTCATCCTGACCGCCGTGCTCGCGGGTGGCCACGTGCTCATCGAGGACCTCCCGGGACTGGGGAAGACGTTGATCGCCAAGTCTTTTGCGCGAGCATTGGGCCTGGCCTTCACCCGTGTGCAATTCACCCCGGACCTGCTGCCCGCCGATCTGCTCGGCTCGACCATCTACGACATGCAGTCCGGCCGGTTCGAGTTCCGGCGCGGGCCGATCTTCACCAACCTGCTGCTGGGCGACGAGATCAACCGGACGCCGCCGAAGACCCAGGCCGCGCTGCTGGAGGCCATGGCGGAAAGTCAGGTGAGCATCGACGGCGAAACTCACCGGCTGCCCGCGCCGTTCATCGTTCTCGCCACGGACAACCCCATCGAGTACGAGGGCACCTACCCGCTGCCGGAGGCACAGCTCGACAGATTCGCGGTCCGAGTCGAACTGAAGTACCTGTCCGGTGCCGACGAAACGGTGATGCTGCGCCGCCGTCTCGAACGTGGTTCCGCCGAACCGATGGTGAAACAGATTGTCGATGCCCATGATCTGCTTGCCATGCGCGAGTCGGTCGAGCAGGTGACGGTGCATGACGACGTCCTGCACTACGTGGTGTCACTGGCGGCGGCCAGTCGCAGTCACCCACAGGTGGTCGTCGGCGCCAGCCCCCGGGCCGAGCTCGATCTCGTGCAACTCGCCCGTGCGCGTGCGCTGCTTTTCGGCCGGGATTACGTGATTCCCGAGGACGTCAAAGCGCTTGCCATTCCGGTGATTTCGCACCGGATCAGTCTCAAGCCGGAGATGTGGGTACGCAGCGTCCACGGCAGCGACATCGTGGCACAGCTGCTGCAACGTCTGCCCGTGCCGCGGACGCGCGGTGGGCCGTCGTGACGAGTGCGACCGAACCCCGCGAAGTCGAATTGCGTTGGTGCGCATCCTCGCTCACGAAGGCCATCGCCACCTGCACCGGCATCGCCCTCGCCGTGGCCGTGCTCGGCCCGCGGTGGCAGCTCATCGCCTTCGCGGCGCCGCTGCTCGGTGTGCTGTGCTCGATCAGCTGGCAGCGCCCGTCCGCCAAGGTGTACGTACAGGGGCGGCCCGGCCTCACCCGGTGCTTCGAGAACGACAAGACGGAGCTGACGGTCTGGGTGACGACGGACGCGCCGACCATCGCGGCCGAAGTGACGGTGTCCGTCGAATCAGGAATGGACATCGAGGTTCTCGAGGGCAGCGCCGCACCGCGGCAGAGCGTCTCGGTGCGGGCCGAGCGCTGGGGCCGATATCCGATCCGGGCCAGGGTCGACGCGGTGGCGGGCGGGGGACTACTGGCCGGGGCGGGCACCGTCGAAGCCGCCGAAGTCTTCGTCTTTCCCGTTGCACCGCCTCAATCGACACCGATACCGCGCATCGAATTGCCCGACCGGCTCGGCACGCACCTCACCCGCCACGTCGGACCGGGCGTCGAGTACGCGGACGTCCGTGCCTACCTGCCCGGCGACCAGCTGCGCACCATCAACTGGCCGGTGAGCGCCCGCCGGGGCCGGCTTCACGTCACCGAACGGTTGACCCACCGCGCCGCGGACGTGGTCGTGCTCATCGATACGAGCATGCAGCCTCTCGGACCGGCGTCCGCCGCCATGGAGCGAGTCGTGCTCGGCGCCGCGCAAGTGGTGCAGAGCGCGCTGCGGAACGGTGACCGCGCCGGCATCGTCGCGCTCGGTAGCGCGCGGCCGCGGTGGATCGGCGCCGACATCGGCCAGCGCCAGTTCTACCGCGTGCTCGATGCCGCGATGTGCGTGGGGCGTGAATACGAAACGACGACAGGCACATTGGCGCCGCGCGCGGCCGTGCCGCCCGGTGCGATCGTGTTCGCCTTCTCGACGTTGCTCGACACCGCATTCGCATTGGCGCTCACCGAGTTGCGCAACCGCCGGCACACCGTGGTGGCCGTCGACGTGCTGGAAGGGCCGCCGTTCGACGGCGAGCACGATGCGACGCTGGCCCGCATGTGGGCGCTGCAGCGTCATGCCATGTATCGCGACATGGGGATCGTCGGCGTCGACGTCGTACCGTGGCCGTCGACTGCCACGCTGGACCAGGCGCTGCGGTTGATGCCGGCGCGCCGACGGGCCGCGAGGCGGTGACGCGATGACGACCGACGCGGCAACCCGGTTGGGTCAGCCTGGTGCCCGGACGCTTTCGACCGGCTTCGGCGTCCTCATGGTCGCGGTGGCCGGTATTCAGGCCCACGGCACGGCCGTCATCGTCGCCGTTGCGGCACTGGCGACGGTGGCTACCGGCCTGGCGTTCCGGGCGGCGGCGACGGGGGCTGTACTGCTCACGGTGGTGGTACTGGCTCTGTCCGACTCGCCGGCGCTGGTCGCGACACTATCGGGACTGTCCGCGGCCGCGTACCTGCTGTTGCGACATGCGGCGGGCGCCGGGGTGGTCACGATGACCAGGCCGACACTGCTTGGCATGCTTGGTTTTACACTCATGGGCGTCGTCGCCACCGCGGTGAATCTGGACCTGCCGTGGCTGCCGCTGCTGGCGCCGCCGGCGGTGGTCGCGCTCTACTGGCTGGCGTTGGCTCCGCACACCGAGTCCAACCGCCGGAATCGAGTGTCTGATCTCAATACTGTTGCACCGTAAGCACATCGCACCGATATTGCTCAGCTGCCGTACGCACCATACGACGGTCACCATGAATCTCTGCGAGGTGACGCCGATCCGGCGTAGTGTGGGGTAATCGGCGGTATCTCGCATACGGCTGTTCGAAGCTGTTTCGTCGCCGAGTTGAACTGATCTGGCCGATTCCCGGCCGAGAGCGGAGCGTCGCGATGACGCCTCAAACTGCGGCGTCGACTGTCGTCGCGCATGCCTCGCCTGAACGTGTTTGACCGCAAGGCAACTCGCTGGCTCAACGCAGTCACGAGGAAAACGCTAGAGATTGGATTTTCATCATGACCGTCCACGTCACGCGCGACGGCGGTGCAGTAGACGAATTCGCACGCTTCGCTGACCGCTACATCAAGCACACCGACGGTTCGCTTGAGATCGTCCGCTCCGGGTCTGCGCAGACCAACAAGTACGGTGCGGGGTCTTGGGTGGACGTGACCGGAGACGAGAAGCAGCCGCGGCATGTGCGTTTTCGCGAGTGGGTCGCTCGGTTGATCGCGCGTGTCGGTCGTAGTGCGGGCGCAGGAGATTGACCAGAAGAGTTCCGATCAGCGGAATTTCCTGAAACCAAAGTTCCGGTGACCGAAACCCGCAGTGCGCCCGGATGATCCGCCGAGCACTCTCCTAATCGAGAGCCGTTTCCGACAGGCTCATGAAGGAGATCACGGTGACAGCGGTAGTGAGCGGCGAGTTCGTGGATTTCGGTTCAGAGGAACTGTCCGACCTGCACGGTGCGTTGCGCGACCTACGGGCGCGCGCGCCGTACGCCGAGGCGCGTTTCCATGGCATGCCCGCGCTGATCATTCTCAGCGACGAGTTGGTCACCGACCTCTTCAAGGACGAGGAGACGTTCCCGGCCGCGGCGATGTACGGCATGACGACCGGCCCCGCCATGGGCAAGACGCTTCAGTGCATGGCCGGTAAAGAGCACCGCACCAACCGCGCCCTCGTCTCGCCGGCATTCCGTCGAGCACTCATCAAGACCTACAGTGCCGAACTGCTCGAACCGATCGCACAGGACCTCGTCGACCAGTTCGCCGGCAGGGGCCGGGCCGACCTGGTCACGGAGTTCACCCAGCAGTACCCGTTCCGGATCACCAACGAGCTGCTGGGTCTCCCGGTGGACGACTACGCGCTGTTCGCCAAGTGGGCCCACGACCTGTTCTTCTACCCGACGGATCCCGAAGCAGCGATGCGGGCCCGGGAGTCGTTCACGGACTACCTCCGGCCGCTGGTCGAGGACAAACGGCAGAACCCGTCCGACGACCTGTTGTCCAAGCTCGTCACCACCGAGGTCGATGGCGCCCGGCTGACCGACGAGGAGATCTATGCGTTTGTCCGGCTCCTGTTTCCGGCCGGGGTGGACACGACCTACTTGAGTCTCGGAAATACGTTGTGGGCGTTGCTTACCCACCCCGACGAGCTCGATCGAGTCCGGAACAATCCGGACGAGGCCAGATGGGCCGTGCAGGAGGGATTGCGCTGGGAGCCCGGGCCGTCGATCATTCCGCGCTTCGCAGCCACTGACGTGACGTGGCACGGCATCGACATTCCCGCGGGCACGTGGCTGCTGCTGGCCATCGCGGCGGCCAACCGGGACCCGGCCGTGTACGCAAACCCCGACGTCTTCGACACCAGCCGGCATGCCACCGCACAGTTGAGCTTCGGCACCGGGCCGCACGTGTGCCTCGGCCAGGCGCTGGCCACCACACAGATGGAGATCGCGGTGAAGGTGCTCCTTGATCGCCTGCCTGGCCTGCGGCTCGCCGATCCGTCCAGCGTCCAGATCGCCGGACGACTCGGCACGGAGCTGCGCGGCCCTGACCACTTGCAGGTCATCTTCGATCCGCAGTGACCTCCTTCAGTTGCCGGTGAGTGCGGTCAATGCGGCTGCGGTCGAACGTATTTGACGAAGGTATTCGTCACGCTCGGCGCGGCTCACCTGCGACCTCAGGCAGCCGATCTGCAATTCATAGACGGCATTGCCGCCGTGATCGAACACCGGTGCGGACAGGTAGCTGATCGACAGGTCGGCGTCGGAAGCCAGTTCCTCGGCGGTGTAAGGCCGGGCGCTCAATCTGCTGAGGAACTGGAACAACCGCTGTCTGAGGGCGCCGCTGCGGGGGTGCTCGGCCAGCAACCCGACGACCTCGCCCATGACCTCGAGAATCTCGAGTGCGACACCGTCGGCGCCGAACACCGCCACGCCACCGCGGCGGACCTGGTGCAGCAGCGCCTGCAGGACCGGTCGGTGTGCCGCCGGCGCGGTGTCGATCCAATCCTGTTGCGACTGCTTGTTGCGATAGGCCATGACCGAGACGCCCAGCGGCGCGGCCATCGGCAGCCGGACGCCGGTGTCCACGCCGGCGGGCACCTGGCCCGGCCCGGTGGCGATACCGACCATGGTCATTTCGTTCTGGTCGACAAGGGCGAGGGAGACGGCGCACCCGACACGGTCGGCGAGATCGGCCAGCACGTGGGAGAACGCCTGCGACGGGGTCAGCTGCGCCTGCACCGCGCCGGCGAGCCGCAGCAGACCGGGGCCCAGTCGGTAGCGCCGATCGACCTGCCGCGATACCCAGCCCGCCTTCGAAAGTGCCGACAGAATCGACGTCACCGTCGACCGGCTCAGTTCGAGGCGAGATGCCATGGCGGCCACCGATACCGGCTCCGCTTCGGTGGCGATGAACTCCAATACCGCCACGACGCGGTCGGTCGGCGGTGAATCGCCACGTGGAGTCGCGTCCGCCGCCGTCATAGGTGGTCCTCAACGGACCCAAGTGGCGATAAATGGCGCATATTCGTCACTTTATCAATTGCTCTGGCGATATACCGCCGTCTGCTCCAGGCTGGCATCACTTGACAGCAGGACATCGCAATTTCGGGAGCAACACACATGAGCGTCGAGGTCGAAAACTGCCCGCCCAGTGCAGTTCTCGGGCGGGCATCTCTGGTGCTCGGCACGTTTGACGGGCCCGGCCGGCAGAACTTCACCCAGATCGTCCGGCGTACGGGCCTCCCCAGGACATCCGTCCATCGCATCCTCGAGCATCTGGTCGAGCTCGGCTGGCTGCGACGAAGCGGGCGCGACTACGAACTCGGATTTCGGCTGGCCGAGCTGGGTTACCTTGCGATACATCAGGATCGGCTGCATCGTGCAGCCATGCCGTTCCTTTGGGACCTGCATCAGGCCACCGGTCACGCCGTGAATCTGGCCATCCTCGATGGACTCGATGTCGTGCATCTGGGTGCGGTCGGTGACCGGGCTGCGGTCACGGCTACGCCGTCGGCGGGCCGTCGTCATCCGGCGCATTCCTCGGCCATGGGGCGGGCGATGCTCGCGCACGCGCCGTCCGGGCGGCTGGCTGGGGTCGAAGCGGCGATATCGGGTGCGCTGCGTGAGGAGCTGGCGCTGGTGCGGGCTCGGGGGTTTGCGGAGGACCGAGACGAAACATCCACCGGGATAACGTGTTTGGCGGCTCCGATCGGGCGCGGAGCCGAGATCTGCGCCGCGGTATCGATAAGTGGAGCCTCCGGCCGGATGGTATCTGACCATCGGCTGGCGGCTCCGGTTCAGATGACGGCCGCGCGCATCTGGCGAGCGTATTCGGGCCGACCGGCCGGAGTGCGTCGATTGCAGGCAGTGCGTTGATCATCCGGCGGGCGAATATTGCTGGCGCAGTGGGTAGTTCCGCTCATTGGAATCGTAGCTGCGACAGTACGGCTCGGCATGGTCGCATGTGATGGGCCGGTGGCCGGCGACAATGTCCGCAACCTGCTTTCTCAATACGTATCAACGGATTCCGCTTAACCGGAACCTCAATGGAGAGGAATACGATGGGCGCTGCAGCGAATATCGGTCGCGTCGGAGGCCTGGCCATCGCGTTGGGCGTGGGCACTGCTGTCCTGACCGGACACGGTGTGGCCTGGGCCGACAGCGGTCCGGCCGGCCCGGGATCGAAGGCCGACACCAGTTCATCGACGGATGGCCATGCGAAGCCACCGGCCGCGTCGCCGAAGTCGAGTTCGTCGTCGGCGTCTGACGTCGACGCTTCCGCCGGCAAGACCTCGACGGGCTCCGGGCGCAAGGGTCGCGGCAAGTCGCCGAAGCCGGACTCCGGTACGTCGAAGACATCGGGCTCGTCTGCGTCATCTTCAGGTGGTGATTCGGCCGGCGTCGGCGGACCGGCTGGCGAGAGCTCGCTCTCGTCGTCCGCCGGCGGCGCGGCCCGTCGTCGGTCGGTGACGGCTCCCCGGTCGGCGCGGCTCCGCGGAACAAGAACAAGTCGTCCGCCAAGTTGCAGTCGAAATCTGTTGCTGTGCAACAGTCATCGTCGTCAAGTGTCGCTTCTGGATCGGCGCCCGCGGCGGCCGGCTCGGTGCCGGCGGTGACGTCTGCCGTGAGCAGCGTCGTGACCAGATCAGCACCCGTCAGCGCGGTGGCGGTGGCGGCATCTGCCGCCACTCAGACTCTGAGTGCTTCGACGTTGTCGTCGCCGGCGCCGGCATCGGCAACTGTTGCGGTCGTGCCTGTGGCCGCGGTGGCGGCGAGCTCACCTGCGCAGTTCATTTCGTCGGCGGCGTCCAGCTTGACGTCGGCCGTCTCCAGCTTGTTGGCGCCGTTCGCCGGCCATTCGCCGACCGCGCCCGCGCGGCCCGGCTCGTTGGAAGGATTCCTCTCGTTGGTGCGGCGCGAGCTGAATTCGTTGTTCAACAACAAAGCGCCGAAGCTCACCTACAACGCAGCGCAAACCACGCAGTTGAACGGAGCCATCTTCGGTAGCGTCGGCGCGACCGACCCCAACGGTGACCAGATCAAGCTCTCGGTGTCCAAAGGGCCGAGCAACGGCACCGTGACGCTGCAGCAGGACGGAACGTTCACCTACATCCCGAATCCACAGACGTTGGTCTCGGGCGGAACGGACAGCTTCACGGTCAAGGCGAGCGACCTCAAGGGCGACCCACTGGGGCTCAATGTGATGAACCCCGGACCGCACACCAGCACCATCGTGGTCAACGTCACCACGGTGGCCGAGACCGGTCCGCTGGTGACCCCAGAGCAAATCAGCACCCAGCAGCGAGCCATGCTGATCGCGCACTCTGCGGCGATGGACCCGGTCAAGGCCGCGCTCGCGGCCAAGTGGCTGGCGACGCAGCAGGTGACGTTTGCGGATGCCGGTGGGGTCGATGCGGAAAACTTGGCCCGCCTCGATGACGCAGTAGGCGAATACGCGATGTTTGCGTCCATGGCGGCGGTGAATATCGCCGACATGACGGCAGGCCATCCGGCGTTCATCTGGATCGCCACACCGCCGCACACCTTCGACGGGCAGCCGGCCGATGGCACTCGAATCCTCTACGACAACCCCAATACCGCCTACCGGATCGCCTATGTCAACCCCGCAAGTTCCTATGTGATCACCGGCAAGGTGAACGACAAGATGCCGGCCTCCGTCAATATCACGGTGCAGGTGGGTCAGGCTGGCGCGTCGACGTCGGTCATCACACAGGACACTCTGCAAGTCAATCCCGACGGGACTTTCACGATTACGGCGAGTAACGATGCGAGCAAGATCGGGCAGCCCAACTTCCTTTACCTTGGCCCGGGCACGCAGTCGATTTTCGCGCGCAACGCGTTCATGGACTGGAACACCGAGCAGGCGTTGACGCTGTCGATCGAGCAGGTCTCAGGACCGACCTCGGTACTTCCTCCGGCCGCAGTGACCGGAATAGCGCTCCAGGTGATGCAAGCGGGAATCAACACCACGACAGACGCCTGGTTCCCGCTTGCGGCGAAGGCTCCCGTCAACCAGTTGCCCGCACCCGCGGGCCAGGGTTCGGTCACAAACCCCACCCAAATGCAGAGCATCGGGCACTTTCAGCTGGCCGATGACCAGGCACTGGTGATCACGGTCCACCCGGGTTCTGCCGGGTACTTCACCATTCCGATCACCGACGACTGGACCGTCTCACCCGATTACCTGAGCACGCCCGCCAGCCTCACCGACGCCCAGGCCATCGCCAACCCCGACGGGACGTACACGTTCGTCGTGTCGCCGACGGATCCCGGGGTGGCGAACTGGGTGTCGACGGGCGGCTTGAACCAAGGCACCATCTACGGCCGATTCCAGAATCTCGACCCGAACTCGACTGATAAACCCACCTTGTCCACGCAAGTTGTCACGCTGGACCAGCTGAAGACCGTGCTGCCTAAGACCACGGTCTACGTCACCGAGGCGCAGCGCGCCCAGCAGATCGCTGAGCGGCAGAGCGGATACACCCTCCGGACCGCGCCCTACGTGTCGATCGGTGGCACGACGGCAGTCTGAGGCTTGACGGCGGCGGTGACGTTCCACGGGAACGTCACCGCCGCCACAGGTTTCGGAGTCTGCGGGGCTAGGCGTCGACCAGCACGTCGGTCAGTCGCATCGTGATGGTCGCCCGCCGCGAGGCCAGCTGCCGCGCTGAGCGCTGAATCTCCGCAGTCTGCGCGGTCCGGACGGCCTGGTAGCGCTGGAGTGCCGCGGCGACATCACCGTCCTGAGCATCGGTCAGCTGACGTGCGAGCTCGGCACCGTCCTGGATCGCCTGATTGGCGCCCTGCCCGCCGAACGGCGTCATCGGGTGTGCGGCATCACCGAGCAGCGCGACGCGCGCGGTAGTCCAGCGCGCGATGGGGTCCCGGTCGTAGACCGGGTGCATGTACACCGGACCGGTGGCGCCGCGGATCAGCTGACCCACAACGGTCTCGAAATCGTCGAATTGCCTTGCCAGCGCAGCCAAATCCGCACGCGCCGACCACAGGTGCAGCGGTGGTTCGTCGATACCGAGCGTCGCGTCGACCGCTACCTGCCGGCCCGCGCGCACCGGCATCGCGATGACGTGTTTGGCGTAGTCGGCCGAATGCCACGAGCGCAACCGGTTGTTCGGGCGGGCGCCCAGGCAGTCGACGGGGCTGACGGCGCGGAAGATCACCGAACCGCAGTAGTTGATCGAGTCATCGCTGAAAAGCCCACGCACAGTGGACCGCAGCCCGTCGGCGCCGATCACCAACTGCGTCCGGATGACGGCGCCGTCGGCGAACGTGAGATCGACGTGATCGTCATGCTCGACGAGACCGGTCAGCTGGTGGCGCAGCCGAACTCGGTCCCTGCCGAGATGCGCCACCATCAGGGCATGCAGGTCGGCGCGGTGGACGGTGCGCGGCGACAACTCGGCGTCGGCATATCCGAACCGGCCGTGTTCCGAACCGATTTCCGGGATTGCCGCGTAGTCGGCGACGGACTCGACGTGACCGGCCTGGTCGTGCGTCTCGAAATAGCGCGTCGCAGAAGAGATCCGGTTGAACTGCTCGAGCATGCCCCATTCGCCGAACAGTCGTAGCGTCGGTGGTGAGATGCCGAGCGGGCCGCCGACCTCGCCGAGCTCGCGGGTCTTGTCCACCACGATGGCGTGGTGGCCGCCTTGCTGTAATGCGATCGCCGCGGCGAGTCCGCCGAGTCCGGCGCCGACGATGACGACGGGTGCAGTGATGAGGTCTGACACGGTGATGCCTTTCTAAAGATGGGGGAAGCGCGCCAGGCCCTCGGCGTCGAGCGCGAGGCGGGGCACGGTATCCGGTCGGTGGCTGACAACGGTGCGCACGTTGCCGATCGGCAGCCACAGCCCCTCGTGGATGATGTGGGGCTGGATGCCGTGCACCAGCTTTCGGCGCTCGGCGGGTTCGGGGCAGTGCAACTGCGCGTCGAGCAGATCGTCGAGCCGATCACGTTCCACGCGGCACATCGCGTTGCGTTGATCGACCGCGAACTGATACCGCAATGCATCGGGATCGATTGCCGTGTAATAGAAGAACCGGAAATCGTAGGCCCCCGTCTGCTGCCGCGACCGGAGCTCGCCGAAGTCGACGTCGTGCAGCACCAGCTCGACACCATGGTCCGCCCATTGGTCGGCAACCGCGGACAACAGTTCGGCGTCGACGGGGGAGAACGAGCTGTTGAACACCACCTCGAACCGCAACCCGTCGGCGGCGGCCGCATCGAGCAACCGGTGTGCCGCTGCCGGTTCGTGCCGCAACTGGGCCGAGCAGTCGAGGTAGTGCAGCGTGGTCGGCGTAAGCACCGAGCCGGCCACGGTGTAGCCGCACGACTCCAGGATCGGGCGCAGTCGCTCCCGATCGATCAGCAGAGACAGCGCGCGCCGGATCCGGGCATCGGCAAGGGGACCGCGGGATGCGTTGGGGCACAGACCGTAACTGATCCCCGGGTTGTGGATATCGGCCGTCGCGAAGCCGTCCGTGCTACCGGCGCGCACCGCGGCGGATCCGTCGTCGTGCGCGTCGAACAGCAGACGATGCCTGCCATCGGCGAGGCACCCCGACTCCGCGGGCACCCACGAGCCGGTGCCGAGCCGCATGTCGCCGGTAGCCGGCTTGCTGACCGCCAAGTTCACACCCGCGAGGCTGTGCAGGAACGCGGCGTTGTGCCGCTCGAACCGGAAGATGACCGTCTCGCCGAGCGATTCCACGGCTGACAGTCCGGTGAGGGCGGCAACCGCCGACGGTAGGGGAGTGACATCCGCAAGGTCAGTCATGATGTCGCGGAAGCTGTTTCGGACCGAGTCTGCGGTGAGCGGCGTGCCGTCAGAGAAGTGCCGTCCGGGCGGGATGGTCAGCTCCACGGTGCGCGGATCGGGGCGACGCCACGCCGACGCCAGCCACGGCCTCAGCTGGGTGGTCACCGGGTCGATGTCGACGAGGCTCTCGAACACCTGTCGCACATAGGTTTTCGAGATTCCGTTGTAGGCCAGGCGCGGGTCCATGGTGAGCTGTCCGGGTGGCCAGGCGAAAGTGATATCGCGCATCAGTGTTCGACCTCCACACGAGTGGTGACGGCCGGCCGTGCCGCGACGGACGCGATGACGCCGGCGACGGCGATCAACACCCCGGCGAAGACGAACAGGCGGTGCGGGTCCGCGAAACCGCCGATTGCCGTCGCCCCGACTGACACGCCGATGGCCGCTCCCAACGCCCGCAGGTAGTGATACACCGCGGAATCGAACGTCACCCGGCCGGAACTCGTCAGCACGTTGGTGGCCAGTGAACTCCACAGGAAGCCCATGGCGCCGCCCATCACGGTGGCACTGATCAGCGACGAACCCACATGGTCGCCGCTCACCGCGACCCAGCAACCGGCCAGTGCCAGGCACGCCGCACCGTAAGCCACCAACCGAGTGTTCTTTGCCGCATCGCCGGGGCGGCCGAACCTCGAGATCGGCAACAGGCCCGCGACCACCGCCATGGGCAAGAGAACGAGCGCGGCCCGGTAGGAGCTGAACGACTGCACCCGTTGCAGGACGTAGATCACCACCAAGGTGAAGACGTTGGTCGCGATGCCGGCCACGAAGACGATCAGGAAGCTGCGGTACAGAATCGGCCGGCGGGCTCCGTCTCCGGCCGACGATCGGCAGGCGCCGATGACCGCGACGCCCAGCGCCGTCGCCAGCAGGCTCAACAGGGCTTTGGTCGTCAGCTCGGTGGTGGTCCCGGCGACGAGGAAGATGACGACCTGCGCCAGCCCGAAACCAACGATCAAACCCGCACCCCGGTGCGAGCTCTCGGGCACAGTGTCGGCCTCGGGTACCTGCGCCCGCGCGCCCCACGCCAGTAGCGGAATCGACACGACCGTCGTCAGCACCGTCTCGTACGGGAAGGCCCGCCACCCCCACGCGTCGTTGAGCACGGCGGTGATCAGCGGTGAACACAGCGCTGACGCCGACACCACGAGCCCCCAGGTGCCGAGGAACGCGGTGTGGTGATCGGGATAGAACTGCTGTCGCGCGATCCGGAACAGCTGCGGTGCCAGCACGGCCGACGCCGCGCCCTGCAGGAACCGGACCACGATGAGCACCCAGAACGACGGGCTGAGGCTCGCGGCGATGCCGAGTACCGCGAGCGCTGCCGAACTGACGTAGAACGTGGTGATCGGACGGCAGCGGTGCAGCAGCAGACCGGCTGGCAGCAGGGTCGCACAGAACCCAGCCAGGAAGGCCACGCCGACGTTCGCGGCCAGGCCATAGGGCAGGTGGAAGAAGTCCGCGATCGACGCGTTCAAGAGAACGGTCGCGGACGAGTTCGAATAGAGGGTGTACTCAGCGAGGTACAGCGACGCCGCAACGGCGTAGAGAGATGGTTTCATTTTTCATCACGGGAACTGGAGGTGTGAACGTTCGGGCAGCGAGAATCAGCGCGCGAATTTGTTCAGGGGCGCCAGGCGGGCGCGGTTCCAGATCGAGGAGAGAAACGACGGGGTGCACGACGAGTGCGCCCGCACCGTGGGTGCGGGAGCCTGGTCAGAATGCGCACCCACGCCGGCGACTATACCGGTCAGCGCGGTGAGCACCCTGGGCTCCGGCAGGCGGAATCTAGCGTTTGAGGTTTGCCGGAAGCGTGCTCCGGTGGCGTATGTGAGCGGTGCGCTGATTGCTGCGTGATGAATATTTGCTGGTCAGGCGTTTGTCTTACTTTCCTGCCTGCGGGTAAGATGCGGAGATGCTGTTTCGCCACGTACCTCGCTCGATCGTTGCTGGCGCTGTCGCTCTGCTCACGGTGGCGGGCCCACTCGTCATCGCTGGTGTGGCGCCGGTGGCCGCTGCCGATGACTGCCCCGACGCCGAAGTCATCTTCGCGCGTGGCACCGACGAGCCGGCAGGTATGGGCCGGGTCGGGGATGCGCTTGTCGATGCGCTGCGCAAGCAGGCCGGCGGCTTGACCATCAGGTCGTATGCGGTGGACTACAAGGCCACCATCACGCAGCGGCACAGTGGCGAGGGGGCCAAGGACGCGATCGCTCACATCAAGTCCACGGCGTCGGCTTGCCCCAATACCAAGATCGTTCTGGGTGGCTACTCGCAAGGCGCGAGCGTCGTCAACATCGTGGCCGGCTTCTCCGGTATCAACTGGGGTGATCCGTTGCCGCCCGAGTACAACAAGAACATCGCGGCCGTCGCTACTTTCGGCAACCAGGCAGACCGCACCGACGGAGCGCCACCGACCCAGAACTCACCGCTGAGTCCCAAAGCGATCGACCTCTGTAATCCCGCCGACCCGATCTGTCACTCGGGTGCGGGCAACTCTTGGAGTGGACACACGCAGGGTTATGTCCCCGCTTACACGGACCAGGCAGCGGCTTTCGTAATGTCGAAGCTCCTTGCCGGCTCGCATCTGACACCGCCCGGGTACGGCTCGCAGTTCCCGGCGTATGGCCCGCAGCCCGGTCCCAATCCTCAGATGGGCTACGGCGCATTGCCCGGGCCTCCGCAGACGTACAGCACGCCACCCGGGCCGCAGGCCGGCTACGGTTTGCAGCCTCCCAGTTCGGTTCCGTCGACCTCCACGCCGACATCGCCGACTCCCGGACCCGCTTTGTCGTAGCACGGCCCTCGGGTGCAATAGTCCGTGCGCACACCAGTTTTCGCGGTTTCGACGACCCCGGCGCTCGGCGTCATGAGCACCACGATGGCGCATTCGGTTGCAAGCGGCAGGTTTTCGTACAACACATTGGCGCGCAGGCGGCCTCGACGGGCATGAGAACCCGATCGTCCCGCGCAAGCCCGTCGCGCCAGAATTACTGGGGAACAACAGGTCTAGCGTGCGGCGGCATTGACGCGGTCGTGATAAAACCAACGAAAGTCGTTCCGCGGTAAGCATGGCAAAGTCCTGAATAATTGCTGTACGTCACGCAACACGCGGCGTACGCTTTTTCCAGCTGCGCCGGGTGCGGCCTGCCTCGGCGCAGTGCGAACTTCGGGAGCAACCATGTTGGCCCAGGGATTTGACGTCGTCATCGTCGGCGCTCGGTGTGCCGGCTCGCCGTTGGCCGCGATGCTGGCGCGGCAGGGCGTGAACGTTGCGGTAGTCGAACGTGCGACGTTTCCGCGGGACACCCTGTCGACCCACATCTTCGAGACGGACGGCTTGGCGTTCCTCGATCGGCTCGGTGTGACGGACCAGCTCCGCGCCACCGGTGCACCATTCATGAAGCGGTCCAACTCTCGCGCTGACTCTTTCCAGTTCAACGCGCCGTGGCCGCTCCGCAGCGGCGACATCGGCGGCGGCGCATCGGTCCGGCGCACGGTGCTCGACCCGATACTGGCCGGCGCCGCCGAGGAGGCCGGCGCCGAGGTCCGGATGGCGACTGAGGTAACCGGAATGATCTGGGAAGGCAGCCGGGTCACCGGGGTACAGGTAAAAACGCACGGCCGGGAGGAGGAACTGCGGGCGCGGCTGGTCGTCGGCGCCGACGGGCGTAACTCCACTGTCGGAAATCTCGTGGCAGCGCGCAAATACAACGTGGTCCCCGGCCAGCGGTTCGCCTACTGGGCGTTTTTCGGTGGCGCGCACATGCCGGCCGAGCCGTCCAACGTTTTTCACCGGTGGGACGACAAGTTCGTGATTGCCGCGCCGTGCGACGAGGGCCTGTACCAAGTGATCGTCGTCCCCGAATTTTCTCAGCTCCAGCGATACCGCGCCGACCTTGATGGCAGTTTCATGGCCGACGCACTGACCTGCGAGCCGGTGGCGGAGGCGCTGGCGGGCGCGCAGCGGGTGAGCAAGTACTTCGGGATGTTGCACTGGACCGGCTTCTTCCGAGATCCGTCGGGGCCAGGCTGGGCGCTCGTCGGCGATGCCGGCCACTTCAAGGACCCGTCGGCAGGGCGGGGGATCAGCGACGCGTTCTCTCAAGTCGATGCGCTGGTACCGGCGGTGGTCGAGGGCCTGGGTGGCTCGCCGGAAGCGCAGGATGCGGCGCTGGCGCGCTGGGGCCGGTGGCGCGATCACGAGTTTTCCGATCATTACTGGTTCGCCAACGATCTCGGCAAGTCCGGTGCGGTTCCGACGGTGTTCGCGCAGATGGTCGCGGACCTGCACGCCAGGGGGGAAATCGGGCGGTTCCTCGATCTGTTCAACCACCGCGAAAGGCCGTCGCAGGTGTTGAGTGCGTCGCGCTTGTTCGGCTCGGCAGGCCGGCTCCTGCGGCATCAACATCAGGGCAGGCGTGCCCTGCTGAACGAGGTACGCACGCTGGTCGGCGAGAATGCGCGTCACCAGTTCCTCAACCACCGCCACGCGTACATCACGGCGGCAGAAGCGATGAAACCTGCTGGGGCAACTGAAGTCGATGAGAGCAGCGTGGCCTGAACGGCGTCAGTTCACCACATACGACGTCATCGACAGCGACCCGTAGGTATAGCCGTCGACGAGCACGTGCGCGGGCGTGTCGGCGGCGGCGCACAACCCGGCGAAATAGAGCATCGGGATGAAATGATCCGGCGTCGGCGCGGCGGCGGCGAAGTCGGGATGTTCCCGTAGCCGCAGAATGTCGGCCGGTGCCGCGGTCAGCAGATCGGCTGCCGCGTCGTCAAACCTTGTGGCCCAATCGAATCCGCTGTCGGGAAGCCGCGCGTTCATGGCGCGCAGGTTGTGCACGATATTGCCGCTGCCGACGATCAGCACTCCGCGGCTGCGTAATTCGGCCAGTTGCGCGCCGAGCGCGACGTGTTCCTCCAGCGGTTTCTCGGCGTTGATCGACAATTGCACCACCGGGATCGAGGCATCCGGGAAGGCGTGTACCAACACCGACCACGTGCCGTGGTCGATGCCCCAGCTGTCCCGGTCAGAACCGATCCACGTCGGTTTGATGGTTTCGGCGATCTCGTCGGCCAGCTCGGGCAGTCCGGGTGCGGGGTACTGCATGTCGAACAACTCCTGCGGGAAGCCGTAGAAGTCGTGGATGGTGCGGGGATGGGCCATGGCGGTGACCGCGGTGGCGTTGATGTACCAGTGCGCACTGACCACCAGGATCGCCCGCGGCCGTGGCACCGACTGGCCGAACTCCGTCCACGCGGCCGTGTACTGGTTGCGTTCCACGGCGTTCATCGGGCTGCCGTGGCCGATGAACGCGGTGGGCATGATGGTGGGCAGTTCAGCTGATCCGGTCATTACGTGCAACGCTACCGGGATTGCGCTCCGGTCGCCGCTACGGCAGCGGCTCGCCCTGCACGCCGGCCGAAGAATGAACCGGCACCCAGCTGGGTGCCGCTGGAGTACCCCTTGGCGTCCTGCGCGATGGTGGAGGCGCAGGCGCCGGCGGCGTAGAGGCCGGCAATGGCAGTGCCGTCGTCGCGAAGTACCTCACCGTCGACGGAGATCGCCAGGCCGCCGAGGGTGAAACCGCTGTAGAACGCCTTGCCCAGACTCAAGTCGAATGCGGCCCACGGGCCGACGTCCTGGGGCTCCAGATACGTTGCCGCCTTGTGGAAATCGGGGTCCTCGCCCCGTGCCGCGTTCGCGTTGTACCTGTCGAGTGAGGACTGCAACCGCCCGGCCGGTATGCCGAGGGCCGCTTCCATCTCGGCGACATCTTCCCACCCATCGATCAACTGAACCAACGGCATCGTCGGCATCTCGACATGTCGGGAATCGACGACGAGGTACGCGACACTGTCCGGCTGTTCGAGGGCGAAGGCGGAAGTTCGTGCGTGATAAGAGTCTTCGGCGACGAACCGGTCTCCGTTGCGATTAACGATGAGGCCGGTGAGCAGTGTGGCAGGCGGATATACCGGCGCGGTCATGAACGCCTGATCCAGGTATTTGGTCGCGGCGCCGACCGATTGGCCCATGCGGATACCGCTGCCGTCGTCGTAGGTGCTGCCCAGCGCGAAAACGCGATCATCGGCCAGTCGGGGAACATGCCGCGCCAGCATCTCGCGGTTCATCACGAAGCCACCGGTGGCCAGGACGACGGACTTCGCCCGTACGGCGCCCGTCTCGCCGAAGTGCTTCCACGTTGCGCCGACGACTCGGTCGTCATCAATGACGAGTGCGGATACACCTGTCTCGTAACGGATTTCCGCGCCGAGCTCGCCCAGTCGCTCGACGAGAAGCTTGACCACCATGCCCGCGCCGCCGGTATCGCCGGGTACCGGGACCTTGTGGCCCCGCGGCGCCGGAACCGCCTGCTCGCGGAACGGCCACACCTGCTCGTTGCCGGTGTACATCAAGCCCTGTGTCTCCGGCTGAATGACGGCCTTGTGCGGGTAGTAACTGCGCTCGAACTCGAAGCCCAGGGCCTCCAGCCATCGGAGATGTTCGGCGCTGCCTTCACAGTAGGCGTTGATCAGTTCCGGCACAGGGTCTTTCGAGACCGCGGTCAGATATGCGGCCATCTGAGCGGCAGAGTCCTCCTGACTGGTGGCCTCCTGAACCGCGGTGCCACCGCCCAGGTAGAAGTGGCCGCCGGCCATCGCGGTGGTGCCGCCGGCCACCGCGGCACGTTCGAGCACGAGTACGCGGGCGCCCGACGCGGCTGCTTCGACCGCTGCGCATCCGCCTGCCATGCCGAGCCCGACAACCAGGACATCGACCTCGTCAGAGAACGACGAAACACTGTGTGCTGATACGGTTTCCGGGGTCATCAGGCGACCTTCGCGGCCGTCTTGATGTGCTCGAACATCGCGCGAATCTCGGGGCTGAACTTGCCGAGTTCGATATATGGCACCCCGGCCGAGGCTCCGTCCATATACGCGAAACGCATCAACCCGCCGGACATCTCACCTTCCTGCACGATCGGCAGACCTTGCTCCTGCGCCGATGCCACGGCGGCGTCGAAATCGCCTGGCTCGAAACACACGTGGTGCAGGCCCGGGCCGCTGCGAGCCAGGAATTCGGTGTAGATGCTGTCGCCGCGCACCGGTTGGATCAGCTCCAACTGCATGTCGCCCGAATAGGACAAGGAGATGTGGGCCGTGAAGTCGGCGGGCTCGCCGTGCAGGCGGCAGGTCTGCGGCCCGAACTCGATGTTGGGCATCCGGACCCATCCGCCGACGCCGAACTGCTTGCTCAACAGCTGTTCGGTGGCCTCGATGTCCTCAGTGACCCAGGCGATTTGGCAGATCGGTCCATACGCGACGGTCATGGGATTCCTTCCGAGGGGCCTGCTGCGTGACGGTACGAATCACTTCAAACTAAGCGTGTCCGCTTAATTGGTCAAGCATTGGTGATTGCAATCTGAAGCGCACGAACTACACTGAGACCCGTGAGTCGGCCTGGTGCACGCACGGAGCTGCTTCTCGCCGGTGAACGCCTGATCGCCGAATTCGGCCCGGAAGTGTCGCTACGCGACGTTGCGATGGCTGCGGGGCAGCGGAACAATTCGGCTGTCCACTATCACTTCGGATCGCGAGATGGCCTGATCAAGGCCATCATTGGTCATCGTCAGGCTCCACTGGAGCAGGCCCGGCTGGCGCTGCTGGCCGAGCATGAAAGCGCCGGGGAGCCTGACGACAGCATCACCGCTCTGGTGACCATCCTGGTCGAGCCGCTGTTCGACACTCCGTATTCCGATGGGTCGAGCCACTACGCGCGCTTTCTCGAACGCGTCCGCAGTCACCCCGTCATGGCCGAGCTCACGCTCACGTCGGAGCAGTGGCCGGCCACCCGAATCCTCACCACCCGGCTGCTGCGGGCCCTCGATCACCTACCGGAAGCGCTTCGGCGCCAACGCATGGCGGCAATGGCCTCCGTCATGTACACCCTGCTCGCCGACCATGAACGCCAAGTGGATGAGCGTCGCGACGCGGTCCGCGGTGCCCTGAGTGAAGCCGAGGCGAGGGACAACATCGTCGCGATGGTCGTCGGTCTGCTCACCGCGCCGATGCCCGCACTGATTGACCCGCGGTGAAACAACGATGGAGGAGCGCATGTCGGTCGCAGATCAGGAGCTGACGGAGATCCGGCAGATCGAGGCAGGGGAGAACCCGACCAGGTTCGCTCGCGGCTGGCACTGCCTCGGCCTGATCCGGGACTTCAACGACGGTGCGCCCCATCAGATCGACGCGTTCGGCACGTCATTGGTGGTCTTCGCGGACAGCCAGGGCCGGCTGAACGTGCTCGACGCCTACTGCCGGCACATGGGCGGCAACCTGGCGTACGGCACCGTCAAAGGGGACTCGATCGCGTGCCCGTTCCACGACTGGCGCTGGGGCGGCGACGGCAAGTGCACGTTGGTGCCCTACGCCAAGCGGACGCCTCGGTTGGCGCGGACCCGCTCCTGGCTGACACTCGAACGCAACGGACAGCTGTTCGTCTGGAACGACCCGCAGGGCAACACCCCGCCGCCGGAAGTCGACATCCCCGAGATCGAGGGGTACGGCACGGACGCCTGGACCGACTGGACCTGGAACATTCAGGTGATCGAAGGTTCGCACTGCCGCGAGATCATCGACAACAACGTCGACATGGCGCATTTCTTCTACGTGCACTACGCATTTCCCCGGAACTTCAAGAACATCTTCGAAGGTCATATCGCCACCCAGGTGATGGATTCGACGCCCCGCGACGACATGGTCGTCAGTACGTTCCATGACCCGACGTCCATACTGTATTCGGAGGCTTCGTATTTCGGGCCGTCGTACATGATCGACCGGCTGCGCAGCGTGGCCAACGGCATGACCGTTGAGACCATCCTGATCAACTCGCATTATCCGGTCAGCCCGAACTCGTTCGTGTTGCAGTACGGGGCCATCGTGAAGAAGCTCCCGACGATGAGCGACGAGGAAAATGCCGAACTGGCAAGGACTTTCATCGAGGGTGTGCAGACCGGCTTCGAGCAGGACGTCGAGATCTGGAAGCACAAGGCCCGCATCGACAACCCACTGCTCACCGAGGAAGACGGCCCGGTGTATCAGCAGCGCCGCTGGTACGAGCAGTTCTATGTCGACGTCGAAGATGTGACGCCGGATATGACGGACCGCTTCGAGTTCGAGATCGACACCACGCATTCCATCGAGAGCTGGGAGGCCGAGGTGGCGGAGAACCTGGCTGCGCACGCCGCCGGTTGATCCCGCACCGAGGGTCTGCTACTCGGAATCTGGCGCCGCGGCGGCAGTGTCAGCGGCTGTGGCCGAGGAACGCCGCCACCAACTCGAGGGCGGTGTCGATTTCCGGTGGCCCACCGCCCAAGAGTGGGGCGTAGAGGTGGGCGTCGCACATCCGGATGAGCGCCAGCCCGAAAGTGGCTGCGGGAAGCGGTAATTCCATCCGGCCGGCGGCCACTTCGGCCTCCAACAATTCGCCGATCAGGCGTCCGGCCGTCTGCTCCACGAGTCCGGGGAGCAGCATGAGCCGCACGATCAGCAATGGCTCGCGTTGCGATACCGCCTGCAGGGGTTTGGCGTCGGCGACCGAGTTGAGGAAGTGCTCCATCACCGCCAGGAGCATGTCGGCGCCCGCTGGGTGCGCGTTGCTCGCGCTCACCTTGGCGACCGACCGACGAAAGGTTCGTTCCGTTGCCTCGGCAAGCACGGTGCTGAGCAGGTCTTCCCGATTGCCGACGAGCCGATAGAGGGTTGACCGGCCGATCCCGAGTTCGGTGGCAAGCGCCGACATGTCAACCGGCTCGCCCGCCAGATACAGCCGGGTCGCAGCGTCGACCGCGGCTTGGCGGCTCAATGCCGTCCCCAGTCGCGGGGAGTGCGTCGTCGATTCTGCGGACATTCGCCCATTATGGGACATTGCACCGGTATGTGCCAGTGTGGCACACTTCGCCTATGTGTCCCACAGGTGGGGCCATGTCCCGCCAACCCCACGAGGAAGTTGACATGAGCACGCGATTCGAAGGAAAGACCGCGATCGTCACGGGTGCCAGTCGTGGCATCGGTTTCGCCATCGCCCAGCGTCTGGTGGACGAAGGCGCGAAGGTGGTGATCACGGCCCGCAAGCAGGAAGCGCTCGACGCCGCCGTCGAGACCCTCGGCGGACCGGACGTTGCGCTGGCCGTCGCCGGCCGCGGCGACGACACCGAGCATCAGGATGTCGTGGTGGCCAAGGCGGTCGAAACCTTCGGCAGCGCCGACCTTTTCGTCAACAACACCGGCATCAACCCGGTGTACGGACCGCTCATGGACATCGACATGGACGCCGCGCGCAAGATTCTCGAAGTCAACGTGCTGTCGGCGCTCTCGTGGGTGCAGAAGGTGAACCGGGCCTGGCAGGGTGAGCACGGCGGCGCGATCGTCAACGTCGCATCGATCGCCGGGCTGCGACCTGCCCCGGGCATCGCCTTCTACGGCGTCTCGAAGGCCGCGGTCATCCACCTCACCGAGGAGCTGGCCGTCGAGCTGGGCCCGAACATCCGCGTCAACGCCGTCGCACCCGCCGTCGTCAAAACCCGCTTCGCGACCGCGCTCTACGAAGGCCGTGAAGAAGAGGTCAGCTCGCACTATGCGCTGAAACGTCTTGGGGTGCCCGAGGATATCGGCTCGGTGGTGGCGTTCCTGCTGTCGGATGACGCCGGCTGGATGACCGGCCAGACCCTGACGATCGACGGCGGCGTGCTCCTGCGTGGTGGCGTCTGATGGCCGCCGGCGCACATGTCGAACTGCCGGGGCTGGACCTGGATCGGCTCGGTGCGTGGCTGTCGTCCACCGTGCCCGGTGCCGGCGCCACGCTGTCGGCGACGTTGATCGCCGGTGGCAAATCGAACCTGACTTACCGTGTCACCGATGGTGATTCGTCATGGATCGTCCGTCGTCCGCCGGTCGGTGAACTCCTCGCCACCGCGCACGACATGAGCCGCGAGTACCGGATGATGTCGGCGCTGGCACCCACCGCGGTACCCGTTCCCGTCATGTACGGCTTCTGCGATGACACATCGGTACTTGGCGCCCCCTTCTATGTGATGGCCGAAATCGACGGCACGCCGTACCGGCAAGCCGCCGAACTGAAGGACCTGGGAGCCGAGCGCACCCGCCTCATTTCGGAACGGCTCGTCGACACCCTGGTCGCGGTCCATTCCGTCGATCCCGCATCGGTGGGGCTCACGGACTTCGGCCGGCCCGAAGGCTTCCTCGGGCGCCAGGTCGGGCGGTGGCACAAGCAGTTTCTCGCCGCCCGCACCCGGGACCTGCCCGTCATGGAGCAGCTCTATCAGGCTTTGTCGGGGCGGGTTCCGGCCGACTCGGCACCGGGCATCGTGCACGGTGACTACCGGCTGGACAACGTGCTTTTCGACTCCGGGGGCCGTCCTGCCGCGGTGATCGACTGGGAGCTGGCCACCATCGGCGACTCGCTCACCGACTTGGCCTTGATGGTGGCCTACGGGCGGTTGGCCGCATCGGGCAACGGGGAGGTCTCCGATGTCAGTGAAGCGCCAGGCTTCCTCTCCGAACAGGAGATCATCGACCGCTACCGCGTCGGAATCGACCGTTCACTCGGCGATTTCGGCTTCTACCTGGGTCTCGCCTTCTTCAAGATGGCGGGCATCTTCGAAGGTATCCACTACCGCTATGTCAACGGACAGACCGTCGGTGACGGATTCTCGTTCGCCGGCGACGCGGTGCACTTCCTGCTGGATGCCGGCCTCAACGCACTCAAGGAGCACTGACATGGAATTCGCCTACGACGCCAAGACCAACGAGATGGTCGCCGAACTGACTGCGTTCATGGACAGTCATGTCTATCCGGCCGAGAAGACGTTCCACGAGCAGCTCAATGCCCTGGACAACCGCTGGGCCTGGGACAGCGTTCCGGTGCTCACCGAGCTGCGCGCCGAGGCGCGCAGCCGCGGGTTGTGGAACCTGTTCCTGCCCGGTGCCAAGGGCGCCGGCCTGACCAACCTGCAGTACGCGCCGTTGGCCGAAATCACCGGCCGCAGTATCCAATTGGCACCCGCGGTCTTCAACTGTGCCGCACCGGACACCGGAAACATGGAGGTGCTCAACGAATTCGGCACCGACGAGCAGCAGCGCCGGTGGCTGGATCCGTTGCTGGCGGGCGAGATTCGGTCCGCTTTCGCCATGACCGAACCCGACGTGGCGAGCTCGGACGCCACCAACGTCGAGCTGTCGATCGTTCGGGACGGCGACGAGTACGTGATCAATGGCCGCAAGTGGTGGATCACCGGAGCGATGAATCCCAACTGCGCCGTCTTCATCGTGATGGGCAAGACGGATCCCAGTTCGGAACGTCACCGTCAGCAGTCGCAGATCCTGGTGCCCCGCGACACCCCGGGCCTCGAGGTGCTGCGCGGCATGGAGGTGTTCGGGTACGACGACCACGACCATGGCGGGCACGCCGAGCTGCGCTTCACCGACGTGCGGGTGCCGGTGTCCAACCTGATCGGTGAAGAGGGCGGCGGGTTCGCCATCGCCCAGGCACGTCTCGGGCCGGGCCGCATCCACCACTGCATGCGTGCGATCGGCGTCGCCGAGCGTGCCGTCGAGATGATGTGTCAGCGAGCCGCGAGCCGGGTTGCGTTCGGCAAGTCACTGGCCGAGCAGGGCGTGATCCGCGACTGGATCGCCGAATCGCGCGTGCGGATCGAGCAGTTGCGGCTGCTGGTGCTCAAGACTGCCTGGCTGATGGACACCGTCGGAAATCGCGGTGCGCACACCGAGATTCAGTCCATCAAGATCGCCACGCCGCTCACCGTGCAGTGGATTCTGGACAAGGCCATCCAGGTGCACGGCGCCGGCGGGGTGTCCCAGGACTTCCCGCTCGCCGCGATGTACGCGGGCATCCGCACCCTGCGCTTCGCCGACGGGCCCGACGAGGTGCACAAGAACGCCCTCGCCCGCACGGAGCTCAAGAAGCACCTGGTGAGCTGACCCAGCAAGCCGGCGGCGCTTTATTTGCATCAGAAATGACGATTAAATAGCGTGGTCGTGTGCGGTTGACCGGTTTCAGTGACGTCGGGCTGCGGATCTTGATCCGGCTCGCCGCCGAAGATGGCCGGCAACGCATTTCGACGCGGCAGATCGCCGAGGACATGCAAATCTCGTACACGCACGCGACCAAAGCGTGTGCGCACCTGGCGACGTCCGGGTGGCTGGAGGCTGACCGCGGTCGCGGCGGCGGGCTTGCCCTCACCGCGGCCGGCCGTACCGCCCGTCTGGGCGACGTGGTGCGGTCGCTGGAAGACGACGGTGACACCGAGCTCGTCGACTGCAGTGGGCTGGATTGCCCACTGCAGTCGGCGTGCCGGCTCCGTGCGGCGCTGGCGCAGGCCAAAGCGGCGTTCTATGCGTCACTGAACACCACCACGGTCGCCGACCTCGCGCTGCCGCCGACCAGGAACCTGCTCGTCAGCCTCGGCGCACTGGCTGCGCCGATCGATTCCCGTGCCGATTGAACCGAGTGGCCCGCTGGATCGTGGTACCCGTACACCGCTGCGCAAGGGGATCACGATGCAACTGTCCGCACGCCTGCCCACTGCTCTTGCCGCGACCGCTGTTGCCGTGGCCGTCATCGCGCCGGCGCCACCCGCCCCGCCTGCCGCCGGCGATCCCTCGCCGCCGGCTGTGACACGGGAAATCCGTTTGACCGCAACAGTTCCGCCGGGCGGACTGATCACCAGCTTCGTGAAGAACCAGGGGATCTACTGCTCCATCATCTGTCCGCTGCTGGCGCAGACCGTCACGACAGGTGTCACCACCACGCTGCAGGAGCCGGCCGTCTTCCTCGCCGCGTTGCCGGCGAACGGACCGCTCAAGGCCCTCGGTATCGCCGCGGCGTCGATGACGGGACCCACGGCCGCCGCCATGGACAAGGCGATCGACGCCGACGCCGCCATTCCGGCGAAGCGGGCGCTCAACGCGTTCGAGGTCGGCGTGGTGGGTCTGCTCAACATTCCGCCCGCGATCCCCGCCGGCCCGGGCGCGGTGCTCAACGCATTCCAGCAGTTCCGCCAGCAGACCTACGACGCGCTCAACGCGCCCGTCGTGCGGAACCCCGAACCGACCGTCATGCCGCGCGGAGTCTTCCAGGTCGCGGTCATCGGCGTCATCAATGTGGTTGCGGCAGTGATCTTCCCGGGCTTCAACTTCTTCCTCGCCGGCGCGTTCCACGTGCCTGACGCGGTGGCTCAGGAACTGGCGAAAAGCGGCAATCCGCTCCGTGCGGCGATGGCGGGTGTCCAGACCGCCGTCGGCGTGGTGACCAACGCCGGCAACGTCGTCGCGAACACCATCGTCACCGAGGTCAACAAGGTCCGGACAGCGGCCATGCAGCCCGGTGGCTTCACACCGGTGGCGGCGCCGAAGTCCGTCACGACGTCGGCTGTCACCCCCGATCTATCCCAGACGCCGCCGAAGAAGCCGAAGAAGACGCCGCCGTCGCAGACATTCGGGCAGCTGCCCAACCCGCTGGCCGGGCTCACCAAGGGTCTGACGAAAGCGACGAATGCGCTGACGCCCAAGCCCAAGCCCAAGCCGGACGACAAGGCCGGACTTCAGTCCAGCGACCGCGGCGCCCAAGCCGGACTGCCGTCGCGACCGGCCCTGCGTGCCAACCGGTGATTGCGCCCCCGCAGCAGTCGTAGCTGCAAGAGCGACTCGGTCCAGAACGCCGAGCGCGGCGCCGACGTCCAGGTCGAGTCGAACAGCTTCTTGGTGGCTGCCAGTGCGTCGGGGGACCGCTCGATCAGTTGGGCGGCCAGCTCCTCTGCGGCCAGCAACGGGTCGTCGGCGACGGCGGTGACCAGTCCATAGCCCAGCGCATCAGTCCCGGAAAACACTTCGGCGGTCATGGTGAGCCGCTTGGCCACATCCATCGGCAGGAGCTCGCGCAGTGTCACCGACCCCGTCATGTCCGGGATCAGGCCCCAGCGGGCCTCCATGACCGACAGCTTGCAGTCCGGCGTCGCGATCCGGAAGTCCGCGGCGAGAGCCACCTGCAGTCCGCCGCCGTAGCAGTGGCCATGCACGGCCGCGATGACCGGTACCGGCAACTCGCGCCAGGCCCAGCAGGCCTTCTGGAACAGGTTCGTCTTCTGCCCGGGGAACTTGCCGAAGTTGCGCACGGCGCTCAAGCCCTGCAACTTTGCCCCGGCGAAGTCGAGACCGGTACAGAACGCGCGCCCGTCGCCACGCAGAATCACGACGCGCACCGAACGGTCGCGCGCCAGTCGGTCAGGGACCGTGGCGAGCGCTTCCAGCATCGGCAGATCCAGGCTGTTCATCTTGTCGGCCCGGTTGAGCGTCGCGTAGGCGATGCCATCTCGAACTTCGACGGTGATCCGATCCATTGCCATGGGGGCAGGATAGTGCGGCGCCGCCGCGTATCACGGCGCCGGCCGAAGCTGTGGGTATTTCGTGAAAATGGCCAAACGGCCCCGTCGTGGAGTAACCCGCCCTACTGTGCAGCGGCAACCTCAAGTGCGGAGTTCAGCAAACCGGCGCAGCCCAAACGTTTACTCGCGAGACAATTCATTCCGTTTCGCGAAGAGTGTGTCCCAAACCGGAATCGATACGCTACTGTGATCCGCGTGACAGGCGAGGTGCGCGCGACCATGGCGGAACGCCAGCGTGCGAAACGCGCCGAGTTGGTGCGGGAAGAGGTCATCGACGCGGCGTTGGCGGAGTTCGCTGAGCGCGGATATCACCAGACGTCGATCAGCCACATCGCCAAGCGCCTCGGCTCCGGGCACTCGATGTTCTACCGCTACTTCGAGAACAAGCGCGACATCGTCGACCACGCGGTGCGCCAGGTGAACGCCCGCGTGCTCGCCGCGATCGGCGACTCGAGGCCGGGACAGCTGACGTCCATCACCGAGTTCCGTGATCACCTTCTCGGGATCGGCATGGCCTACAGCGAACTGCTGGCCGACGAACCGCGGCTGATGCAGTTGATCGTCGTGCAGGCCGCCGGCGTCGATCAGCAGATGACCGAGGAATTCCAGCGTCTCTTCGATGACGGCGCCCGCGTGCTCGCCACCATGCTTCGGGACGGTATCAAGCAGGGCTACATCCGGGCCGACGTCGACGTGCGTGCCACCGCCCAGACCATCTGCGCCATCCCGTTCGGGATCGCCCTTCGCTACGGACAGAAGCCCAGCCGCGAGGAGTTGCTCGCGCAGACCCTCGCAAGCAATGAACTGGTGTGCCGCGGCATCGCCACCGAGTGGCCGGTGTCCGGCAAGGAAGCGGCAGCTCGATGACCGACCAGGCACAACCACGGGGACTGGCGAAGTGGGGCGCCATCGCCGAGGCCATCGACTGGGTCAAGCGTTATCTGCAGAACCACCCGATCGCATCGCTGAGCACCGCCGGCGGGCAGATCGTGCTCGGCCTGCGGACGCTGGAGTACTTGTTCACCGACATCGTCAAGGGCCGCTTCCAGGTGCGCGAGTTCCTCGACCAGGCCGCGTTCATGGCCGGAACCGCCTTCACCCCAACGGTTCTGGTGACCATCCCGATCAGCGTGACGCTGTCGATCCAGTTCGCGTTGCTGGCCGGTCAGGTCGGCGCATCATCGCTGTCGGGTGCGGCGACAGGACTCGTGGTCATCCGGCAGGGCGCTCCGCTGGTCGCCTCGCTGCTGCTGGCGACGGCGGTCGGTTCTGCCGTCTGCGCGGACCTCGGTTCGCGCACCATGCGTGAGGAAATCTCCGCCATGGAGGTCATGGGCGTGTCCCCGATCCAGCGCCTCGTCGTGCCGCGCCTGGTCGCCCTGGTTCTCATCGGTGTGCTGCTGACCGGCGTCACCAGCTTCGTCGGCTACCTGGCGAGCTACATGTTCAACGTCTATCTGCAGAACGGCACACCGGGCTCGTTCATCGCCACGTTCTCGTCGTTCTCCACCGTCGGCGATCTTGCGCTGGCCATGGTGAAGGCCATCGTCTTCGGTGTCATCGTGGCGGTGATCAGTTGCCACAAGGGCCTGGACACCCGCGGCGGTCCGGCCGGTGTGGCCAACTCGGTCAACGCCGCGGTGGTGGAGTCGGTGCTGCTGATGATGATCGTCAACGTCGTGATGAGCCAGCTGTACGTCATCGTGTTCCCGAAGACGTCGATCTGACATGGCTGCTCCCTCAACATTCACCCCGGGCCTGCTCCGGCCGTTCACCGCGGTCGGCAGCGGGCTGCTGAAGGCGGCCGGGCGCACCGGCCACATGGTCGAGTTCTTCGGCAAGGTCGTGCTGGCCGTGCCGACGATGTGGCTGCGCTACCGCAAGGAACTGCTGCGGCTGCTGTCCGACATCACCTGGGGCAACGGCTCCATCGTGGTGGGCGGCGGCACGTTGAATGTGGCCGGTGTACTTGGCGTTACGGCCGGCGCGCTGGTCGCGGTCGAGGGCTACAACGCCCTGAACCTGTTGGGTCTCGGGCCTGCCACCGGCCTGGTCTCGTCCTTCGCGACAACCCGAGAACTGGCGCCGGCGATGATCGCGATGGCCTTCATCGCGCAGGCCGGCTGCCGGTTCACCGCCCAGCTCGGCGCCATGCGGATCAATGACGAGATCGACGCGCTCGACACCCTCGGCATCAACTCGGTGGCCTATCTGGTGGCGACGCGCGTGGTGGCCTCGGTGATCGCGGTGGTCCCGCTGTTCCTGGCGGCCCTGGCCCTGGCCTACCTGTCGTGCCAGCTGGTCAGCGTCGTCGCCGGCCAGTCCACAGGTACCTACCTGCACTACTTCGGACTGTTCCTCGAGGGCCGCGACGTGCTGTTCGCCACCGTCAAAGCGGTGATCTTCGTGTTCATCTCGTCGACGATCCAGTGCTACTACGGCTATTTCGCCTCCGGCGGCCCGGCCGGTGTCGGCGTGGCGGCCGGGCGCGCGATGCGCGGCAGTGTCACCGTCGTGATGATCGTCAACATGCTGCTCACCATGGCGCTGTGGGGCGTCATCAGCGGCGCAAGGTTCGGTGGCTGATGGCCAACTCGTTCGACCACGACCCCCGCGGCTCAACCGACCGCAAGCTGGGTGTCATCGGCCTGTGCTTCGCGGTGATCGCCTCGTTCGCCGCAGTCCTCATGGTGGTGAAATCGCAAGGCAAGCTGGACGATTTCGTCCGGGTGGAGCTCAAGCTCATCAACATCGGTGACGGCCTGCCGGAACGCTCTGACGTCAAGTTCCGCGGCGTCATCGTCGGCATGGTGTCGGGTGTGACGCCGTCGCAGCACGGTCAGCCGAACGTGGTGCACGTCAACGTCCAGCCGCAGTTCGCCGCGCAGATCCCCGAAAACGTGACCGCGCGCGTGGTGCCCGCCAACATCTTTGCGGTGTCGGCGGTGCAGTTGGTGCAGAACGGCGACGGGGCGCGTCCCATCCGTTCCGGTGACGTCGTGCTCGAAGACCAGACCTTGCCGACGGTGCTGTTCCAGAACGTGCTGGCCAAGCTGCGTCAGCTGCTCAAGGCCGTCGGGCAGTCACCCGATGCCAACAATGTCGGTGTCTTCGCGGCTATTTCCGAGGCCACCCACGGCCGGGGACAGAAGATCACCGATGCCGGGCATGACGTGAACGAGATCATGCAGCAGCTGAATACGGTCGTGAAGTCCGACGACACCGGTCCGACGACCCTGTCCGCGCTGAAGGCGGCGGCCGAGAGTCTGCGTACCGTGTCGCCGGAGCTGTTCACCGCGCTGGACAGTTCGGTGCAGCCGATGCGGACGTTCGCCGAGAAGCGCACGCAGCTGACCAATTTCCTGTCGGGTGGCCTGAATACCACCGGCACGCTGGGGGATGCGTTCGAGCACCAGAGTGACCGGATGATTCAGGTCAGTACCGGGCTGACGCCGGCGATCGGTGTGCTCGCCGATCACGCCGGCGAGTTCCACGGCGTCTCAACACGATTGCAGGCGCTGGCCAACAAAATCTACGACGAGGGTGTCAACCAGGACACCGGCCACATCATCTGGAAAGCAGTCATCTCGATGAACCCCTCGCGGCAGTACACCCGGGCGGACTGCCCGCGGTACGGCGCGATGGAGGGGCCGAGCTGCAAGACCGCACCGGAAACCCCGACCGCGCCCGACCTCAAGCCCGGCCTGGAATCGATGGGTATGGCGACCCCACCGTGGGTGACCGAGAACCGTCCCAACATTGCGCCGCCGCGCTTTTCGGTTCCGATCGTGCCGGAATTTCCGGGTCCGCCGGACCCCAACGCGCCACCCGCGCCGCAGGCCGCGCCCGCGCCTGGCCCGCCGGTTGCGCCCGCACCTCCCGGCCCGCCGCTGCCCGCCGAAGCCGGCGCACCCGGCCAGGTTCAGCAGCAGTCCGCGCCGCTCTACGGCGGCACCGTCGGGCCCGTCGGTAGCCAGAACGAGAAGGACCAGTTGAGCCAGATCGTCGGTGGCCCAGCCACATCCGCCACTCAGTTACTGTTGGGCCCGGTGGCCCGGGGGCAGGACGTGCACGTCGCTCCGATCCCGGAGGGACAGCCATGAAATTGAAGCGCAGCACCGTCGTGTTCCTCACGCTGTTCCTGGTCTTCTCCGTGGCCGTCACCTGGATGGTCTTCGCGACCTTGCAGCGCAACGTCGCCGGCCCCACCTCGAGCTATTCGGCGATCTTCAGTGATGTGTCGGGATTGGCTGAAGGCGACGATGTCCGGGTGGCCGGCGTGCGGGTCGGCCGGGTCGACAAGATCGAGCTGACGCCGGACAACCAGGCCAAGGTCTCGTTCCAGGTACGCAGCAACCAGACGCTGTACACCAACACGCTGGCCTCGGTGACCTACCAGAACATCATCGGGCAGCGGTACCTCGGCCTGAGCCAGGGTGAGGGCGACAAGCGCAAACTGGCTGTCGGAGCGCAGATTCCGGAGAGCCGGACCAATCCGTCGTTCGACATCTCCTATATGCTCAACGGTTTCGAGCCGCTGTTCACCGAGCTCGACCCGCAGCAGGTGGACAACTTGACCAACGCCATCATCAAGGCGTTCCAGGGCAACGAGGGCTCGATCCTGACCCTGACGACCCAGGCCTCGGTGCTGACGCAGACGCTGGCGGGTCCCGATGCGGCACTTGGGGATTTGATCGCGAACCTGGACCGGCTGATGACGACACTGGCCGCGCAGAGCACCAACCTGCAGACGATGCTGCACGAAACCTCGGCGTCGATCGCCGCCCTGAACAGCCGGCGCGACGAACTGGTCTCCTCGGTGGGGTCCATCACCGCCAACGTGACGCGACTCTCGGCGATCGTCAACGCGATCACCCCGCAAATGCAGCAGTTCATCGACCGCGATCCGGGCTTCCTGAAGTACAGCGTGACCGACGGCAAGGCCCGCCTGGCGTACGCAGTCGCCAATGTGCCGTTGCTGCTCAAGGGACTTGCGCGCGCGGGCCAGGAGGGCACCTACATCGACGTCTACGTCTGCGACCTCGATTTCGGCCTGTGGCGCGGCCTGCTCAACTGGTTCCGCCGGTTCGTCGTCGCGGCCACGCCGGGCAACGGCAACGAGACCTGGCACACGGCGGTGTGCCGATGAGCAGCCTGTTCGGTGGCCCGCTCCGCCCGAAGAACATCCCGGGTGGGCGCAAGCGAGTCCTGGAGGACTACAACAAATTCTGGCTCGGCGTCATCGGCCTGACGGTCATCATCGTCATGGTCGCCGCCGTGGTGCTGGTCAGCATCCTGGACATCGGCAAGAAGCAATACACCGCCGAGTTCGCTCAGGCCGCCGCGATCAAATCCGGCAACGCGGTGACCATCGCGGGCATCAACGTCGGTGAGGTGCAGAACGTCGAGCTGGCCGGCGACCACGTGGTGGTGACGTTCAAAGCCGACAAGAACGTCCGGCTGGGCACAGAAACGCATGCGGCCATCAAGCTCACGACCATCTTGGGCTCGCGGTACCTGGAGATCAGCCCGGCCGGTGCGGGCCATCTCCCCGGCAACACCATCAAATTGAGTCATACCGAGGTGCCGTATGACCTGCAGAAGACGCTCGAGGGTGCGACCAGCACCCTGTCGCCGCTCGATGCGGACAAGATCGCGGAGTCGGTGCGCGTGATGAGCGGCAGTCTGCAGGGTGTGCCCGACGCCCTGCCGGAGGCGCTCACCAACCTCAAGTCACTGGCCGGGGTCATCCAGTCGCGCCGCGACCAGCTCGGCACGCTGATCACCAACGCCGACACAATCGCCGCGCTGTTGCATAGGCAGAAGGCCGACCTCGGCGCACTTGTGTTGCAGGGCAATCAGATTCTCGGTGAGATCACCACCCGGCGAGCTGCGATGCAACGGCTGTTCGACGGTGTGACACTGCTTGCCGACCGCGCGCATACGCTTCTGGCCAACGAGCCGCAACTCGACGCACTGATCGCCAACCTGCACGAGTTCGCCAAGCTGCTTGCCGATCACGACGCTTTGGTCCGCAGCATCCTGCAGGTCGCGCCGGTCACCGCACGCAACATCGCCAATCTGACCGGTAGCGGCAACGGTGCCGACATCACCCTGCCCGCGGGCATCATGGTCGACTCCTGGATGTGCGCGATCAGCGGCCGGGCCCGCCAGTTCAACATCGTCGAATACTTCAAGGACTGCAAATGAGTAAGCGCGCCTTGATGATCGGGGCGATCGCTGTTATCGCGATCGTCGCCCTGGTGACGACCGCGGCCGCCGTGGCGCCGCGCATGTGGCACCGCAACATCACCGTGACGGCGCACTTCCAGGATGCCGTTGGGTTGTATCCCGGCAACGCGGTGTCGGTGCTCGGCATGCAAGTGGGCAAGGTCGACTCGGTGGTGAACAAGGGTGGCTACATCGAGGTCACCATGGACATCGACAAGAAGGTCCCGATCCCCAGCGACGTCACGGCCGCCACGGTCTCCGCCTCGATCCTCACCGACCGGCACGTCGAGCTGACCCCGCCCTACCGCGGCGGAAACAAACTGCGCGACGGTGACCTGATCGCGTTGGGCCACACCAGGACTCCGGTGGAGTTCGACAAGACGCTGTCGATGATCGACAAACTGGGTACCGCTCTGAAGGGCAACCCGCAGGGCGGTGGGCCGCTGGGCGATCTGGTGGACTTGGGGTCTCGGATCAGTTCCGAGAACAGCACCCAGATCAAGTCGACGCTGACCAAGTTGTCGGAGGCCCTCAAGGTGGGTCCCGATGGTGGCGCCAAGACCGAGAAGAACCTGCAGGAAATCATTCGCAGTGTCTCCGATCTGACCCAGTCCGCGGCCGAGAACGATGACGCCATCCGCAAGTTCGGCGGCAACGTTCATCAGCTGAGCGACATCCTCGCCGACCAGAATCTCGGCTCGGGGCGCACCGGAGCCAAGGCCAACGAGATCCTCGAAGAGGTCAGCGGGTTGCTCGAGCGCCACCGCGATCAACTCAAAGGCTCGTTCGGTGATCTGAACACCGTGGTCCGGTCGCTGTCGGACAACAAGCGTGAGCTGGAAGAGACGCTGGACGTTCTGCCGCTGACCCTGGACAACGTCTACAACGTCCTGGATCCGGTGGGCGGTAGCATCCGCGGACACCTGGTTACCGACAAGCTGTTGGCGTACAACCAACTGAACAAAGAACTCTGCAACCTGATGGGCCTGAAGCAATTGGGCTGTGCCACCGGCACATTGCAGGACTACGGCCCCGACTTCGGCTTGACCTCGATGATGGATCTGATGGCCAACGGTATTGGCCCGTCCGGTCAGGGCGAACCGCCCAAGCCAGGTGCTGCCGCGGCCACGCCGTCGCCCGCGCCGGCCGCGCCCGCGCCGGGAGGACCGACGCGATGAGCGTGAAATCTGTTGTGCGGGGCGCACGCTGGACAGGAGTCCTCGGCAGTGTCCTGTTGATGACCGGCTGCGCCGCGGGCCTGGACAGCGTACCGTTGCCGTCCCCGGGATCCAGGGGCGGGACCTACGAACTCAATGCGGTGTTCACAGACGCTCTGAACCTGCCGTCGAAGGCGAAGGTGCGCTTATACGGGGCGGACATCGGCGAGGTCACGTCGATCGATGCCGTGGACTTCACCGCGAAGGTGTCCATGCGGATCCGTCAGGATGTGCCGCTGCCGGTGGGCAGCACTGCCGAATTGCGTTCGGCCACACCGCTGGGCGACGTGTTCCTCCAGATTCGCCCGCCCGAAGATCAAGCGCCGGGCAAGCCCGCGACAGAGCCTCGCGGGTTGCTGCGGGGCGGCGACACCATCCCGCTGGGGTCGACGGCGGCGGCCCCGACAGTCGAGGAACTCCTCAATTCCCTGGCGATGCTGGTCAACGGAGGTGCCATCCGCGCCCTGACCACCGATGTCAACGGCGCCGGTCGGGTTGTCGGTGGCCGCGGCGACAAGCTGGCCAGCCTGATATCGGAGACCAACCAGTTCCTGGCGAAGATGACGGCGCGGACGGCGCAGTTGGACGCGACGTTGCGCAGCACGTCGAACATGGCGGCCGAGGTGTCCCGGCACCAGCAGAGCATCGACACGGCGCTCTCCGTCGGTGCCCCCGCCCTGGCGGTCATCTCCGACAACACCACTCGGATCATGGACGTGGTCGACAACGTCGGCCGGATCACGCGGCAGCTGTCCAAGTTCCCGTCGATGCAGGGCACCGACACCCGCAGCGTCGCGGCCGACGTGAACAAGCTGTCGGCGGTGTTCAACGAGATCGCCATGGACCCGAACATCTCGCTGACCGCCTTCAACCGGCTGATCGGCATCCTGGTCAAGGCCACCACTTCCACCGCGGTGCACGTGGAGGCGGAGATCTCGAAAATTGCGATCGGTGCGCTGCCCGACAAGAACTACGCGGGCGACCCCGGCATCCACGGACCCGACGGCACCGACTGGCACCTGATGATCGGCAGCCTGCGTTACGAGTGGAACATGCTGCTCGGCCGCATCTACGGATCGGACCGCACCCGATGAACGCGCTGAACAGCCTGGTGGCGTTTATCATTCGGATCGTCAAAGCGGTGGCGAGCCGCAAGGTCGTGCTGGCCCTGTTCGGCCTGCTGCTCACCGCGGTGATCGCATTCGGCTACATCGCCATCGACGGCCTGCGGTTCAACCCGTTCCACCGGACCATCGCCATCCGGATCATGCTGCCCGAATCCGGTGGCCTGCTGGCCAATCAGGACGTCACGTTGCGCGGCATCCCGATCGGTCACGTCGCGGCGGTCAACCTGACCAAGAACGGCGTCGAGGCGGTCGCCTCGGTGGACTCATCGGCCCACATCCCGACCGACAGCCCGGTGCGGGTCTCCGGCCTGTCGGCGGCGGGGGAGCAGTACCTCGACTTCCGGCCGGAGCACGGCGGCGGACCGTATCTCACCGACGGTGCGGTCATTTCGGGCAAGCAGGCCAGCATCCCGGTGACCCTGCCGCACATCATCGACCACAGCCGCGGCGCGCTGGCGCAGCTCGATGCCGAGAAGCTCGGCAAGATGTTCAACGAGTTGCACGTCACGAAGGACGGCCCGCGCAAGCTGGCCGCGATCCTGGACGGCGCGAGCTTGTTGGCCAACACCGTGGATTCGGTGCTGCCGGAGACCGTGAGCATGATTCGCACCACCCGCGTCGTGTTCAGCACCGTCGCCGATGTCCGTCCGGGCCTGGCGGCCACGACCAACGACCTGACCAAAGTGCTCGACGGCGTGAACAAGATGGACGGCGGTTTCCGCACCCTCGTCGAGCGCGGAGAGTCACAGCTGGCGACGCTGGACAACCTGATCGCCGACAACCGGCAGAACGTGGTGCAGATCCTCGGCAACCTGACCACGACGTCGCAGGTGATCTACCAACGCATTCCGGGCCTGGAGTACATCTGGCGGCCCGACCGGGACCCGTTCATCGATCGGTTCGCCTCGGTCGTTCACGATGGCGGCGTCTGGGCGATCGGTGACATCTACCCGAAGTACCGGTGCGACTACAACCTGCCGCGGCACGCCCCGTCGGACGCGAGTTTCCCCGAGCCGTACAAGTACACCTACTGTGAGGATCAGGATCCATCGCTGTTGGTTCGCGGCGCCCGCAACGCGCCACGGCCGCCGGGTGACGACACCGCCGGTCCGCCGCCGGGATATGACCCCCACGCGGTGACCGACAAGACGCCGCACTACCCGGGCTACACGATCGACACCCCATACGGCGGTGCGGCGTACCCGTATCCGATGCCGAATTGACGGTCCACGAGACACGCGAGAAGTGATGAGTAAACGAACTGCAAGTACCGACGTGTTCGATCAGGTGCACGACACCGAAAGCGAAGCGGCCGAACCGTCGGTCGAGTCCGATGCCGCCGATGTGACGGAGACGGATTCGGCCGTGGAGAGCGCGGAACCTGCCGCGGCATCGAAGCGGCGGGTCGGTCTGGCCGCAGTGGTGTGCGCGTTGCTGTTCACGATTCTGGTGGCAGCACTGGGCTTCCTGGGCTGGCGGCAGTACGAGCAGTACCGCGTCAACGCCGCGAGTGACGCGGCACTGCAGGCAGCCAAGGACTACGCCGTGGTGCTGACGACGTTGGACGCCAAGAACATCGACGAGAACTACCGCAAGTCGCTCGACGGTTCCACCGGTGAGTTCAAGGACGCCTACAGCCAGGGCGCCACACAGCTGCGGCAGGTGCTGATCGACAACAAGGCCTCCGGCACGGGCATCGTGGTCGCGGCGGCGGTCAAGTCGGCAACGCCCGACAAAGTCGAGGTGCTGCTGTTCGTCGACCAGTCGATCACCAACGCCAACAACCCGAGCCCACGCATCGACCGCAACCGCATCGACATGACCATGGAGAAGGTCGGCGACCGCTGGCTGGCCAGCAGGGTCGAAATCCTGTGACCCACAAGGAGACCGAGGTCGCCGACGTCGACGAGGCCCTCGAGGCCGACTCATCCGCGCCGCCGGATGCCGCCGAGCCCAAGGCCCCGAAGACGTATACCATCCGGCGCAGCCTCTGCTGGGCCGTGGCCGTCGTGATCATCGCGCTGTCGGCCGCGGCGGGCACCGCGTGGGCACTGGTATACACCCAGCATCAACGAGACGCCGAGGCGGCAGAAGCGCTCACAGCAGCGCGCGCATACGCCGTCACGTTGACCACCACCGACCAGAACACGATCGACAAGAACTTCGCCGATGTGCTGGGTGGGGCGACGGGCGAGTTCAAGGACGCTTACAGCAAGGCCGCGGCGACCATGCGAAAGATGTTGATCGACAACAAGGTCAGCACGACGGGTGTGGTCGAGGACGCGGCAGTCAAGGACGTGCGGGGCGACGACGTCGACGTGCTGCTGTCGGTGAAGCAGGACGTCACCAGTGCCGGCGCGAAAGAGAAGCGGACCGACTACGTCAGCGTGTCGATGACGATGCGCAAGGTCGGCGACAGATGGCTGGCGGCCGACGTGCTGCTTGCCGGAGCGGACGGTAAACGTGGCAAGTAGAGTCCGGGCGGCCCTGGCTGCCTTGGGTGCAACAGTGGTTGCTACGACGTCTTTGACCGGTGCGCCCGCCGCCGAGGCGGCGATCGACAGTTTCTGCTCCGGGCTCGGCGCAGTCTGGGACGGCAATGCGTGCACCGCCGTCGTCAAATCCCAGCGGGAAGCGGAAATGCTTCTGACGCTGCGGGTTCCGGCCGAACTGATCGACAACCCGACCGCCGGGCCTGTGTTGCGCGACTACTACACCCGACTGTTCAACGGCTGGCGTGCTACCGGTAACACCACGCCTCGTGACAGCAGTGCGCGTGCCGACTACGAGATCATTCCGGGTCCCGGCGGTCTGCAGTCGGTGGTGGTGCACGAGACGTTCGAGCCCTTCGGTATCCAGTCCAACAATGCCTACCGATCTTTTCTCTTCGACATGAACAGCGGCCGCCGGCTGTACCTTCCCGATCTGTTCCGGCCGGGAGTCAATGCGAACCAGGCGGTTTCGGCCGCGGCCGCGCCGGTCCTGCCGCCGGTACTCGACGCCGCCGCGCCGCCGCACGCCCCCGGCACCTATCCGTTCACGGTGGAGGAGTTCCAGCCCGACGGAGACGGCCCCGGGTACTCGGGCAACTACCGCGCCTTCGCGCTCACCGGTGATTCACTGCGTCTCTACATGCCGGACCAGCCGATGTCCCGCGAAAGCCCAAGTCCACGAGACCGTTTCAGTTGGTCCATGGATGGGGGCACTGTCGTCGCCAACGTCCCGCTGGCCTCGTTGGCTGGTCAGCTGAAGCCGCAGTACGGCGGCTGAGGCTGGGCGCGGATCAAGGCTGCCATGACGTGTGTGCGAGTCGGTCCCATAGGCCAGTTCGATTCCGGCGCTCAGGGATGCAACCCGGGCGACCCATCGACCGCCGGAGGCGTTGATCCGGGTCGCGGGCCGAGGGGTGAACGCGGCAATCCTGCGGAGGTCGGGGTGGAAATGTTGATTGGGCATGGCATCGCACCCATCCTGATGGGCCCTCGCGGGCTGACACGGTAGTGGCTACAGTGTTGCCATTATTGAGGTGTGCTGTCAAGTGCGGTCATACTGCCTGTATGGCACGAACATCGCGCACGCCCGTCGACGCGGCGGCAACTCCCGCAGTCCGCTCGCCCGGCCGCCCCAAAGTTCCGTTTGATCGGATCGTCGCGACCGCACTGCAAATCGTCGACGACGAGGGCGCCGACGCGTTGTCGATGCGCGTCTTGGCTCAGCGGCTCGACTCGGGAACCGCGACCCTCTATCGACACGTCTCGAACCGTGCTGAGTTGATCGCGCATGTCATTGATCGCGTTCTCGGCGAGATCGAGTACCCGCCGGATGATTCCGGTGGTCGGACGTGGCAGGAAGACTGCGCCGCCGGCGCGCACGCCATGTTCGACGCGCTCAGTCGGCACAAGAACGTCGCCCCTCTGCTGGCCGACCATGTGCCGATAGGGCCGAACGCGATGTTGCATCGCGAACGGGTGTTGTCGCGATTGCTCGCGAGTGGCTTTACGCCAGAGTTGGCGGCCAAAACGCACGCGACGGTCGCGCGATACGTCTTGGGTTTCGCGGTGCAGCTGCGAGGAGACGACGCCTCCAATGCGCAGGAATCTGCAGACCTGTCGGCGCACTTCCACTATCTGGACCCGGAGACGTTTCCGTCAACGTATGCGGTCGCCGATGTGCTGCCGATTCCACTGCACGACGAGTTCGAATTCGGCTTGCGGATGATCATTTCCGGCGTGACGGACCTGTACGACGGCCGCGGTCGCCACGCGAACGTCGGCAAGGCGGTCCGAAGCCGCAAGAAACCGGAGTAGGCGGCCACGCGCAGCCCCGGCGGGCTCTATCGCGCTACTGCACCCAGATTCGCTGATCCGAATAGGCCCGCGGCGGCCCTGTCTGCGGGGCGTAAATCCGCCGTGAATGCGGCGGACGTGCTGGAGGGTTGTGGCGGCGCCCCTTGGTCCTGTAATAATGGTAACTGTGTTGCCGAAATTAGCGGGTCGCGCACCCGCCGCACCGCCGGACCGCGAAATCGGTTCCCGCCGAGCAGTTCCGGCGTTCCTGTTGGCGTACGCTTTCGCGGCGATCATGGCCGGCACGACCCTGCCGACGCCGATGTACTCGCTCTACGCCCAGCAGATTCATTTCTCGGTGTTGACGACCACCGTTATCTATGCCGTGTACGCGGGCGGTGTTCTGGTCGCGCTGCTGGTTTTTGGTCGTTGGTCCGATGTCATCGGGCGTAGGCCGGTGTTGATCGCCGGAGTCGCTGCAGCCATTGCCAGTGCGGGAGTGTTTCTTGACGCTGATACCGTGCCGCTGCTCCTGGTCGGTCGCGCGTTGTCGGGATTGTCCGCCGGATTGTTCACTGGCACCGCGACGGCCGCCATCATCGAAGCCACACCATCACGCTGGCGTTCCCACAGTTCAGCGATCGCGACCATTGCAAACATCGGCGGCTTGGGAGTCGGGCCGGTACTGTCCGGCATTCTGGTCGAATATGCACCCGCGCCATTGCATCTGACCTTCGTCGTTCACATTGCCTTCGCGCTGCTGGCTGGACTCGCGGTGCTGGTGGTGCCGGAAACCTCCACGCGCACTGGTCAACTCAGATTCCAGCCGCCTTCCGTGCCCCCACAGCTGCGACGCGTGTTTGCCATTTCGGCGGCCGCGGGGTTCTGCGGTTTCGCCGTGATGGGGTTGTTCACCGCCGTCGCTCCAACATTCCTCACGAGCCTGATCGGTGTCACCAATCACGCGGTCGCCGGGCTGATCGTCGCGTCGATCTACAGCGCTTCGGCTGTGGCCCAGATTGCCACGGCTCGAGCAGCGCCGCGGCGCGCGATCATGTTCGGTTGCGCCGCCCTCGTCCTGGGCATGCTGATTCTCGCTCTGGCCCTGCAATTTTCGTCCGTGACGGCCCTCATTGCCGCGGCGCTGGTGTGCGGCGCAGGCCAGGGCATCAGCTTCAGCAGGGGATTGGCAATGGTTACCGCCGAGGCTCAACCTGAACAGCGAGCCGGGGTCAGCTCGACATATTTCGTGGTGGCCTACGTTGCGATCTCCATACCGGTGATAGGCGAGGGCTTCGCCGCGCACGTATGGGGCTTGCGCACCGCCGGAATGTGTTTCGCCGCGGCGGTCGCCGCTCTTGCGTGTCTGTGTCTGTTGATGAGTATCACGGAAAGCCGGCGCGCTACGCGCTGAAGATTCCGCCGTCGGGTGAGCAAGCCATCGGGAAGCCATCGGGCGACTGACAATTGGGCAGCGCCGCTGCCTCGAGGTGAATGGAATAGGTATGAATGTGGATTTGGTCCGGACCATCGTGGCCGTCACCTTCGCCGTGGTGTGCGCCGGCTCCGCTGTGCCAACCCTGGCCGGTGCGCCGCCGATGCGGGATGCTGCACAGCATTTCGGCATCCCTTGGTCGCGCTATCGCTTGATCGGTGTCGCACTGCTCGCGGCCGCGGCGGGCATCGCCGCTGGGTTCCGTTGGCCCGTATGTGGGTTGCTCGCGGCATCGGGCATGGTGCTCTTGCTCTTCGGCGCCGTGTACTTTCATCTCAGGGCACGCGACCCTCTGGTGAAACTGCTTCCGGCGGTGGTGACCTTGGCCATCGCCACCGCCTACCTCGCCGGCTTCGCGGCCTAGAGGCAGCTCGCGAGCAGCGAATCCTTCTCCGCTGGACCAGGATCTCCACCGATCCCCGGCGCTGCGCGGCCCTAGCCGCTGTTGATGAAATCCAGAAGGGCACCGGCAGGCTCCAAGGCCGAATCCACACTGGCTGCGACGACCACAAGGACTGCGGCGACAACGACAACAGCGGCGATACCGAAGCCAAGGGCAGTGAACTTGCGCCTGAGATCTGACCTGTCGATGCTGACGAACGCTCTCCATGCGAACACGCCCGCGCCGGCCATCACTGCAGCGACGACAGAGCCGGCTAGGACCAGCGTCCAGAGATATCGGGCATAGCTACCCACCATCACCGCCAGAGCAGGCCTGCCACCCTCAGGGCTGCCCGGATCGGCAAGGCCCTGCCGAAGCTGGCCCAACGTGTGCTCGAGCTCACCACGTGGCGGATCGACGGGGAGCAACCCGAGCAACGCCGACAGCGGCTCCACCGTCGACTGCACGTTCGCCACCAGCACGGCGACCCCGAACAGTGCCAGCATGGTGGTCACCGCCGCAGCGACTATGTAACCCACCGTGGAACGGCTGGTACCAGCGCGAAGAAAGCGCTGCCACAACACCGTCGCAAGCAGCGCGAGAACACAAGTCAATGACACCGAAATCAGGACCTTGACGAGGTGCCAGCGGCGCCAATAGTCAACGAGGTCAGCCATCCCGGGAGTCAGGGCCCCGTTACCGCTGTTCCAGTATGCGACCAGGTTGATACCCAATGCGTGGGTCAAAGGCGACGCGTCATCGAAGCCGCCGTACCCCCCACCGGCCACCGTGGCAGGGGCAACCCTGAACGCCGCCACGAGCACGACCACGGCGCCGAAGAGCCACACAATGGCAAAACGGGACCTCAACACCCGGCAGCCACCTGGCGAGCACACGCGACGTCATCACTGGCATCCACAGACCGAGACGATAGCCCGCGCGAACCCACAATCACACCAAGCCGGTCCCCAGGTGAGCGCCGGTTGATCCACGGTGTCCCATCGATGTGGTGACGTTCAGGCGCGACGCATCTGTGATCAGCGCACGGTTTTCCTGATGGTGGGTTTGTGGGCCGGGGGAGCAAGCGCGGTGACCGCGGCGGCCGTGACGGCAGCGCTGCCGTCACGGGTCGCGATGCTGGCGATGTAGCCATCGGGCCGGATGAGAATCAGTGTGTCACTGTTGATTCCGTATGCCTTGCGCAGCTTTCCGGCGGTGTCACGCAGATTCTGGGTGTTGTCGTCGAGTCGGGAAGGCGCGTCGACGGTGATGCGGCGCAGTGGGGCGCCACGGTCCGGCCAGGCAAGTTCTGCGAGTTCGCCGGCCGCCTCGGCCCCAACGGCCAGCGCGGTGAAATGCGGCCCGCGATAGAGATCGAACAACCTGACCGATGCGCCTTTGTCATCATGCAGGGACGCGTCGGGGGCGCGGTCGCCGACGTGCAGCGTAGCGGTGTGTTGAGCAGTCGACGGTGCCAGCGGGCCGCAGCGGTAGCTCAGGGCGATCTGTTGTTCGTCCTTGCCCCGGGTCAGGCTCGAGGGGTCGAGTTTCGTCATGCCGTCGTACTTTTTCGTGGCCAGACCCAGCACTGCCGACGCGATCGGTTGGCGTTCGGCTTCGTAGGTATCGAGCAGCTGTGCATCAGCTCCGGCGAGTACCTGCGCGAGCTTCCAGCCCAGGTTGTACGCGTCCTGGACACCGGTGTTGAGGCCCTGGGCGCCAGTGGGGGGATGAACGTGGGCGGCGTCACCGGCCAGGAAAATCCTTCCGCGGCGGTAGTTTTCGGCAAGCCGGATGTTCGGTCGGAACACCGACGTCCACGTGATGCTGTGCACCGCAAGGCGTTTGTTGCCGGTGCGAGCGCGCACGAACGCGGTAGTCTCGTCCTCGCCTACCGGCGGTGCTTCGTTGGGCTCCAATTTGATCATCCATTGGAACTGGTCACCGTGGGGCAGCGGGCAGGCGCCGGTGAATTGGCTGAGATTGGGGAAGCGTCCCGGCCAGACATGCCAGCGGTTCCGGGAAAGACCTCCACTGACGTCGGCATCGAAGATGAACATCCGGTCGGCCTCGTCGGTGGAGCCGAGGAATTCGATTCCGGCGATCTTGCGTACCGCGCTTGCACCGCCGTCGGCGCCCACCAGGTAGCGGGCGGTGAGCGTTTCGGTGCCTGACGGCGTCGTGATCGAAGCGGTCACGCCGTCGGATGTTTCGGTGACGGTGGTCAATTCGTGGCCGTAGTCGATGTCGACGCCGAGAGTCCGCAAGCGATCGTGCAGGGCTCGGTCGGTGCTGAATTGTGGGCTCAGCAAGGTATGCGGGTACGGGACGGTGTCGTCGCCGGCGTACGGGCTACGCAGCATGCGCAGCGGCACCGTGAACGGCCCCAGGTGGAATCCTATCAGCGGGTAGGACGATCCTCTGGTGACGACATCGTCGAGGACACCGAGGTCGTCGAAGACTTCCAGAGTGCGTGGCTGCACACCCTTGGCGCGCGAGCCGTCAAAACTGTGCGTGGCTTTATCGATGATGCGCACGGCCACGCCGCGGCGGATCAGATCGATCGCAAGGGCGCTGCCTACCGGGCCGGCGCCGACGATCAGGACATCGACGGTTTGTTGTTTCATGTGGTGCTCCGATCGGATTGGGCGGCGAGAAATGCCACCAGATGATCAGCGGCTTCGATGGGCCGCTCGTAGGGCGCCATGTGGCCGCAGTCCAGGACGTGTGTTTGTTTGGGGCGCAGGGTTTCCTGCGCGGTATCCCAGCCGGTGATGGGGGTGACGTGATCGTCGGCGCCCCACATCAGCAAGGTCGGGATCTCGCGTCGGCCGGCGGTACGGAACAGTGCGGTGCGGTTCGACAGCGGGAAGTTCTGCAGTGTGGAGAAGAACCCGTACATCGAGCCTTCGTAGCGGTACGCATCGGCGATCATGGCGGTCAGCGGCGCGGTAAGGGCGGGGTCGGCGACGTTGTGCCCGAGATGCCCGAGAAGGATTCGCCGACCGAACAACTGGGCGACGATACGGGCGATCACATCGTTGCGCAGCAGTCGTTGTACACGTGCGTTGTCGGCGCCCAATCCCGCAGGACCTACCAGCGTCAGACTCGCGACGCCGGCGGGGTGATTGACGACGTGGCCCAGCGCGACCAGGGCCCCCATCGAGGTGCCCACGAGGTGCACGTGCTCCGGGATATCAAGAGCCGCAAGTAATTCTTGCAACTGACGACCGAACAGGGCCTCGTCGTAGGCGGTGGCTACGCGGTCGGAGTAGCCGCGCCCGTAGGCGCTGAAGGCCAATGTCTGCAAACCGCGGGCGTGCAGTTCTCCGGCGAAGGTATCCCAATAGGACAAGGGGATGGTCAGCCCCGGCACGAGGACCACCAGCGGTCCGTCGGTGGGTCCGCGTAGTTCGTGGTGGGTGACGCCGTCGGTGAGTCTGATGAAGCTGCCGCGCAGCCCGGTGCGGGTTCCGGCGTTGAGCTTGCGGTCCTCGGAGGCCACGGTGAAGTACTTCATGGTCAGTTCCTTGGGAGGGTCGACAGGAACCCGATGACCTGTTCGGTGAACCAGTCGGGGTCTTCTTCGGGCAACAGGTGACCGGTGTCGGGGTTGACGGCCTGGCGGGCATGGGGGATGTCGCGGGCGAAATGTTGCCCGTCGATGCTTGCGCTGCGCAGCACGAGGGTGGGTACCTGGATGCGGCCGAGTTCGCAAGTGCGGTCGGGTTGGTCGGTGTTGACGAAATCAACGAATGCCCCGCGGTTGCCGTTGTGGTTCCACAACCGGTACACGCGATCGACCATCGCGTCATCGACGATGGTGGACTGCGGACCCACCGCCTGTCGCAGGCCGCCTTCGACCATGCGCCGCGGCATGGCCCTCCGCATCAGCTGTGCCACCGCGGGGTTGCGCGCGAGCCGCATGCCAAGAGGCAACGCCTTCTCGGGGTAGCCGGTTGCGTTGACCAGCACCAGCGCTCGCACCCGGTCGGGGTAGTCCAACGCAAGGTTCCAGGCGACGTTGCCGCCCAACGAATTACCCGCAATCGCGTACCGATCGATACCCAGCTGCGCCATGAATCCAGCGACCGTTCTTGCATAGGTCCGGATCCGGTAGTCGCGGTCGTTCCGTGCCCCGGTGAGGCCGAAACCGGGCAGGTCGGGACGGATCACGTCGAAGTGCCTGTCCAAGATGTCCGTCGCCCGATCGAAGTGCTCGAGCGAGGACGTGCTGCCATGCAACAGGAGCAGGGGCTGCCCGTCGCCTGAGCGCTGGTAGTGAACTCTTACGCCGTCCACGGTCTCGTACAGCGGCTGCTGCGAGTCTCCGTTTTTCATAATGGATACAGTGTGTCCGTAATTAGTGTTGGTGTCAACAGTCCGCTGGTGGGGCGTCGGACACACCTGTCGGGAGTCGGCGATGGCCGCTAACAAATACGCTGTATCCATTGGCCATCCGCGCGCCAATCGGTCTCGGCGACGGACAGACGAATTGGGAGACCTTTGAAGAGCTACATCTCCATTGCCGTGGTCGCGGCGGCATGCGCACTGTCGGTGGCCGACATTCCCGCACCGTCCGCCTCCGCTGCCGAATGCCCGGATATCGAGGTGGTGTTCGCCCGCGGGACAACACAACCGCCGGGGCTCGGCGAAGTGGGACAGGCTTTCGTTGATTCGCTCGCCTCGCACGTGGGCACACGCTCGGTCGAGGCCTACGCCGTCGACTACCCGGCCACGTGGGATTTCGACACCGGGATGCCCGCCGGATCCGCTGATGCGAGCGGTCACATTCAATCCGTCGTCACGACCTGCCCCAAAACCCGGATGGTGCTGGGCGGCTACTCACAAGGCGCGGGCGTCATCAGTATGGCCACCGCGGGGATGCCCCCGCAGATCGCGGACCACGTTGCCGCGGTGGTGCTGTTCGGCAATCTCCGGAGCGCCTACGCGGCCACGCTCATGCATGCCCAGTTGCCCACCGTCGGCACGGCGTATACCGGCAAGACCCTCGACCTCTGTCTGCCCGACGACTTGATCTGCTCTGACGGCCAGGACTGGGGCGCGCACACCGCCTATGTCCGCACCGGCATGGCCGACCAGGCAGCCGGTTTCGCTGCGAGTCGACTCTGATTGGTCGGTCGAGCTTGTGACTCTCGATCGTGTCGTCGGGCCGCGTTGCTAGCTCTCGGAGCGAGCTTGGTGCCGAAGGTGTCGGCGCACGACCGTGCGGACGACGCGGCGTCGGGTTCGGGCAAGCGGGCCGGTCGCGCGGATCTTGTGGGCGAACCGTTCTCCCGACTCCTGTAGCCGGTCTTTGACTTCATCGATGTCGGTACCCACCAAGGTGTGGCGCCGCTTGCGCCAGCGCCCGGCGACCATGACCGCTTCGATGTTGGCGATGCTGGCGTGCAGCGCCGCGGTGACCGGGTCATGGGCCGGCCACAGGTTCAGTGCCCGGGCGTCGATGACGACGATGTCGGCTTGCATCCCGGGGGAGAGGTGGCCGACCTTGTCGGCCAGGCCGAGGGCGCGTGCGCCGTGGACGGTTGCCCACGACAGCGCCTGTTTGCTGGTGAGCCCCGCGGTGGCCGCGCCCATGCCGGTGCGGTGGAATTCCTGCTCGTGTGCCAGGCCTCGTTGGCGGGCCAGGGTGATGCGGGCAGCGGTGAGGACTTCACCCGATACGGCCGTTTCGGTGTCGGTGCCGAGCGATGGCGCTCCGCCGGCACGCACGAGTTGTTCGGTGATTGCCGTGCAATGTCCTTGACCCAGTTCGTTTTCCGGCGTGGTCGTGAACGTGACTCCGGCGTCGGTGAGCTTCTTTACCCAGTCGTCGGTCAGTCCGGTGCCGTGCACGATGTTGGCGTGTGGACCCCACAGTCCGGTAGCGCCGACCGCGCTCCAGCCGGGTCCGGGCGTTCCGGCGCTCTGGTGCATCGATGCGGTCACGCCGCGTTCGACGGCGGCCCGGAGGTCCGCGATCACCACGTCGGAAGCGGACAATTGCGGACCCTTGATCGCCATTCCCGCGGTAAGCAGCGCGCTGTGGGCGATGGGACCGTTGATGAGGCGGTCGACCTCGGACACGTCATGGGGTTTGGTGGGGCCGCCGTGGGGTGTGCCGTGAAAGAAGACCGCGCGGATGCCGGCAACGTTCAGTGCGTCGATGGCGGCATCGGCGTGCTCCGGAGTCAGGCAGTTGTGGCACCAGTCGCCCACAGTAGTTGTGCCGCAATTGATTTGGTTCAACGCGCCGGCCAGCGTCCCGATGTGCATGTCGTCGGGGCCGTATCTGCGGGCGACGTGACCGTGAGTGTGGGCCAGGTATTCCAGCAGCGACCAGTCACCGCCGACGAACCGTAGTGCGGACTGCCACGTGTGCAGGTGGGCGTTGACGAGTCCGGGGATGACGATGTGGTTCTTGAGGTCGACAACGTCGGCGCCGGTCGGATCGAGGTGGTCGCCCATCGCCGCGATGCGATCGTCCTCGACGAGGATGTCGATGCGTTCGGTGTCGGGGCGATGCGGGGCCATGGTGATGACCTGTGCACCGCGTAGCAATATTCGGCTCACCGTTGTCTCCGATTCTGCGGCTGGGAGTCTCGTCACAGACTGCGCCCTCACGTCGTAGGTGAATCGGTGGCAGCGCGGCGCAACCAGTTGTGGATACACTGTATCCATTAATCTGTCGATGCGTCAACCAATGCTTGGGCTGGCCGCCACCGTCACGTCGGAGTCGTGCCGGCTATCGGCTTGTCAGGCCTTGTCACCGTCCGGCCCCGTGGCGGGCGGGTAGGTCTGGAAGACGAACACCTGTGCACCGACTCGAATGGTGTCGCCTTCGTGGAGTTCAGCCGTGGCGCGGATGCGCTCGCCGTTGACATGGACTCCGTTGGCAGATCCGAGGTCGGTGATGATGTGGGTGGAGCCGGCATTGTTGATGACGGCGTGGTGCCGGCTGACCTTGTCGTCGGCCACGACAAGGTCATTGTCGGGGCTGCGCCCGATGCGGGTGGCCGCACCCTTGAGCCGATGAAGGCGATCGTGCACGTCGCGCAGGGCCGCGGTGACAGCGTCGATCAGGGTCGTCACAGCGGGTTCGAAGGCGATGATCGTCTGGGCCGCGGCCTGGGCATTGCGCTGTACGTCGAGTGGTTCCTGACGCAGGATTTGCTCGTACAGGGTGCGCAGCGCCGGCGCGGGGTCGATTCCGAGGTCATCGGACAACGTTGTCTTGAGCCGGTGATAGGTGTCGAGTGCATCGGATTGGCGGTCGGTGAGGTAATACGCCGTGATCAGTTGTGCCCAGAGGGGTTCGCGGTAGGGATGTTCGCCGACCAGAGTTTCGAGCTCACGAACGACGGTATGGGCTCGGCCACAAGCGATCTCGGCGTGGGCGCGTGCGGTCTGCGCAACGATTTTGTCCTCGGCTAACGCGTTGCGCAGCGCCTCTGTGAAGGCGAAGTCGCGCAGGTCGTCGAGGACGGCGCCGCGCCACTGACGCAGTGCCGTCGTGAGGTGAGTGCTGGCGGCTTCGAAGCGTCCGGCGGCCGCGGCGTTGATCCCGGCTTGCTGTTCGGTGGCAAACCGGGCCAGATCGCTTTGTTCGGGGGTGATTTCGAGTCGGTAGCCGTGGGGTGCGGTCGATACGACGGCATGGGCGTCGATGCCTGCCTCGGTGAGGATGCGGCGCAGATTCGACACGTACGCACTCACGGAGATGCGCGCGGCGGCGGGTGGCTCGTCTTCCCAAATTGCGGTGATCAAGTCAGCGGCACTGACGGCGCGGTTGGCGTTCGCGACCAACATGGCAAGTACCGCGCGCTGTTTCGGCGTCCCGACCTGAATAGGCCTCGACGCGACGGTCACCTGCAGCGGGCCCAGCACCCCGAATTGGATGTCGTGTGCGGCGCCACCGCGCTGAGGTGCGGGCGCCATCGGTGTGTGGCCACCCATCACCTGCTCCTTGCCTGGCCGTACCTACCCAATCGCACGGGTAGAGGGTTGCACACCCAGCTCGCTCAGGACGGCCGAATCATCCCGGCTAGAGGTGGCGCGCGATGAGGTCCTTCATGACTTCGTTGGCGCCGGCATAGATCCGTGAGATCCGACTGTCGACGAACAGTCGGGAGATGGGGTATTCCTCCATGTAGCCATAGCCGCCATGTAGCTGCAGGCAGCGGTCGACGATTTGTGTCTGTTGGTCGGAGCACCAGAGTTTGACCTGCGCGGCGCGTTTGACGTCGAGGTCGCCGCGGACGTGCCGCTGGATCGCGTCGTCGACGAACGTACGCATGACGTCGACCACGGTGGCGATCTCGGCCAGTTCGAAACGGGTGTTCTGCAGGGCGAAAAGCGGCTTCCCGAACACGTGGCGCTCCTTGACGTAGGCCAGCGTGTGGTCGTACGCGGCTTCGACCGCGCCCAGCGCGGCGACGCCCACGATCAGTCGCTCCTGCGGCAACTGCTGCATCAGTTGGACGAAGCCGCGACCTTCGACGCCGCCGAGCAGGTTCTCCGCGGGGACGCGAAGTTCATCGAAGAACAGTTCGGTGGTGTCCTGCCCTTTCTGGCCGATCTTCTTCAGCTTACGGCCGCGCTGGAATCCCGGAGTGTCATCGCGCACCTCGGCGGAGAACAGCGACAACCCGGCCGCACCCTGCTGCGGATCGGTCTTGGCCGCGATGATGATGAGGTCGCACGTCGCGCCGTTCGAAATGAACGTCTTGGCGCCGGAGATCACGTACTCGTCTCCCACGCGAACGGCTCGCGTCGAAATGGCCTGCAGATCCGATCCGGTACCGGGCTCGGTCATGGCAATCGCGCCGATCCATTCACCGGCAGCGAGTTTGGGCAGCCAGCGCAGCTTCTGCTCGTGGGTGGCATAGGCGTTCAGGTAGTGCGGGACGATGCCCGTGTGGACACCCAACTGCATGGACAGATCGCCTGCATAGGCCTGCTCCCGGAACAGAACCGCCTCGTGTGCGAAAGTTGCACCACCGCCGCCGAATTCCTCCGGGATCGACATCAGTAGCAACCCGAGGTCGCCGGCACGGCGATACAACGCACGGTCGGGCTCTCCGGCAGCGGCGAATTCCTCGTGACGCGGAGCGACTTCCTTGGTGAAGAAGTCGCGGGCCAAACCGGACAGGTCGGCAAGTTCGGTAGTCGATGCGGGGGCCACTGTTTTTTCCTCTCCTTCAACGCGTGTACAGCGCGTCGATCTGTGCGGCGTATTTTTCGGCGATGGGTGCGCGGCGCAGCTTGAGCGTCGGCGTCAGCTCATCCCCGCCGGGAATCCAGTACTGCGGCAGGACTTTCCAGGTCCGAATCTGCTCCACCCGGGATAGCCGGGTATTTGCCGACGCCACCGCATCAGACACAGCCTGCTGCGTCGCCTCGTGGTCGACCATCTCGTCGACGGTGGCGCCGGCGAATCCATGCCGGGAGGCGAAGTCAGCGGCCGCATCGGGGTCGAGCGTGATCAGCGCGGCGATGTGCGGACGGTTGTCACCAATGGCAGCGACAGCGCCGATCAGCGGGCTGGCCGCTTTCAGTGCTCCCTCGATGTTGCTGGGGGACATGTTCTTTCCGCCGGAGTTGATGATCAACTCCTTCTTACGGTCGACGATACGCAGATACCCGTCGGCATCGAGCGAGCCGATGTCGCCCGTGTGGATCCAGCCGTCGACATCGAGGATTTCCGCGGTGCGACCGGGATCGCGGTGGTATCCGCGCATCACCCCACATCCGCGGACCAGAATCTCGCCGTCGGTAGCCAGTTTGATTTGTGTGCCGGGGATTGGTCTACCCACCGTGCCGAGCTTGAGCCGGTCTCTGGGATTGACGGTCGTGACCGCGGAGGTCTCCGACATGCCCCATGCCTCCAACACGGGAACACCGATCGCAAGCATGAACTCGAGTACGGAGACATCGATGGGCGCAGCGCCCGACACGGCCGCGCTCAGTTGGTCCATTCCTAGGCGTGCGCGAATCTTGGATAACACCAACACGTCTGCCGCGGCGGCGGCTGCTTCGTCGAGTAGTCCCAACCGGCCTCCCACCAGGGTGGCTCCCGCCTTCTTCTTGCCGGCTGCCAGAGCCCACCGCGCGAGCGCGCCTGCTGGTCCAGTCTGCACCGCGATGAGTGCCTCGACACGAGCCCGAATCTTGTACCAGAGCATCGGTACCGCGACGAAGAACGTCGGATGCACGCGGCCCAGTATGTCGATCAGTATCTTCGGGTCATCGACGTCGGTGACCGTGATACCGAAGTACATCGGCGCGTATTGGCCGATCCAACGATTGATCAGGTGCGCATCCGGCAGATAGGACAGCACTCGACCCCCAGTGAGATTGCCGACCACACTCGGGATCACCTCCAGCTGGTACAGCAGGTTGCCGTGCGTCAGCTCTACACCTTTGGGATGCCCTGTGGTCCCACTGGTGTAAATGAGGGTCAGGATGTCGTCGCGCTGAATGGCTTTCCAAGCGGCGTCGAAGTCGAAATCCTCAGCACCACCATCCACTAACTCATCGAGGGTGAGCACACCGTGGTTCGGCTCGTCGACCGAGATGACGTGGCGCACAGCGGTGCCCGATGAGGCAGCGAGCACCTTCTCCAGATATTGCGCCTCACTGACCACGACTGCCGGCTGGGCGTTGTCGAACAGGTACGTGATCTGCGCCGCGGCGCTGGTGTTGTAGACCGAAAAGCCGATCGCACCGAGATGCATCACCGCGGCGTCGACAACGTGGAACTCGGGGCGATTGGTGAGCATCATCGCCACCACATCGCCCCGCCGCACGCCCAGCGCGGCCAGACCCGCTGCCACCCGTCGAACTTGATTGCCGTACTCCGACCAGGTCAACGCCACCGTGCCGTCGGCGCGGCAAATCGCCGCGATGTCACCGAGCTCGGCAACGCGCCGCTGGAAGTGCGCGCACAGACTTTCGCTCATCACAACCCTTCTCACAGCAGTGCCGTGCGGCGTCCGGACCGGGTGCGGCCGCAACGGCTCAGGCTGAAACAGTAGAACATATTGCGTATGATTGTTTCAATCGCAAACGATGGGGCGATCCCACGCGTGTCGTCCGATGCCTGCTGTGTTTCGTGAAATACCTTGCCCGACAGAAGGAGAGCCGTGATGTTGGCAACCCGACGTCAACCGAACGGCACGTGCTGCCAGGCGAGTCCGACTGCCACCGACAGTCCGAGCGCTACCGGTCGTGATCGAACGACGATCACCAATCGTGGTGATCACGCCCGTACGGCAATTTTGACAGCGCTACTCGAATTGTTGGATCGAAACCCGATTACGGAGGTTTCAGTACAGGCGATCACTCGGCAGGCCGGTGTCACGCGAACCGCGTTCTATTTCTATTTCGAATCCAAGTACTCCGCCTTGGCGGAACTGTTGCATGGACGCACCACTGCCGCGATGCTCGATCAGTCGTTCGCGTTGCGGACACCGGGGGAGTCCACTCCGGCATTGATCGCACGTGTCATCGCCGGTATCCGTGCCGCCCTGGCTGCCGACGACCCGGTGTGGGCCTCGTGTCGCGCATCGTCAGGCTACGAACCGGAGATCGCCGAGATCGTCGCGGCCGTGGAGGACGCGATCACTCGCCGCATCGTGGAGATTGTGTCGGCCGAGGTACATCAAGGCGCCCAACCGATCTCGACCGACCTCCCCGCTCTGGTGCGTGTCCTGACCACCGCGACGGTCGTCGGCAGCGCACCCGCGGGTGTCGGTGCGCAATCCGGCCACCTCGATCGCACTACCGATGCGGTGTCAGCCCTGTGGCGGAACGCATTGTGGCCCAGGTAGTTCGAGAGTTTGTGCCTTACCGCGACCTGCCGCACGTCGTTGTCGTCCACAGCTCGCGTCCCAGGTCGGACAGGCGCAGACTGAGCCGTTCCACCCGAGTGGACTGCCGCGCCTCCTGCGCATCGGCGACGGCGCGCCTGACGCTTGGTTCGGCCATGAGCACCTCGTAGCCGGGCTCGGATCCGTCTGCGTGGGGTCCGATTTCAACCAGACCGAGCCGCAACAGGTTCGCGACGTAGATCGGCACCATGGTCGGCAGCGTCACGCCCGCGGTGCGGCCGATCAGCGAGGTGTTGGTCAGGACGGCTCGAGGCAAGGACCACCGCCGAGACTGCGCATAGACGTTGACCAGGGGAGAGGTGGTGCCGTCCGAAAGTGCACGGAGAATCCTCGCCTCGTCGGCAACAAGCTGGTCGACGATGCGGTCGTAGAGCTCCAGCCGCGTCTCGCCCGTGCTCTGGTCCAGTGAGCGGTCCAACAACTCGGCCATCTTGGTGCGCAACGATTCCTTCGACTGCGACGAATCATTCTGTGTCGCGACGTCGGCATCGGCCGGCCGCGATGGCGCGTGCGGCGGCCCGCCGGCCTGCTCGCACGACGGCACCTCCCGCACGGGGGTGTCGGCTCGCCCCGCCACGGATAGGCCGCGCCGGGCGAATGTCGTGGCGGTCGCGATCAGGCCGTGCACGTCGGAGGTGGTGACCATCGTTTCATCTCTCTTCTGGAGGGCGGTTCTTTCGGCTGGTGCGGGTTGGTAATCTGGCTTCCGTTGCGAGACAGCGTGTTATCGCTCCAGTTGCCGGATGATGGCGGCTACCGTCTGGTTGGCCGCGAGTTGCTGATCGAGGATCAGGTTGATGACACCGCGAAGCCAGGCGTAGGGGATCCATGCGCGCGGCACGGTGCTGCTGGCTCTGCGCCGGCCGACTGCGTCGACAATGCTGGCGGCGGCGTGGCCGGCGTCGATGCGCTTGTTCAACGGCCAGGGCAACAGTTCGCCGATGCGTTGGCCCATCGGATCGTCATCGAGTGTGGTGCGGGCCAGCGCCGTGTCGACGATTCCGAAGTAGGAGATTCCGACCGTCACCTGGTGGGTCGCGAGCTCGATCCGCAACGCTCGCCCGAGCTGTTCGACACCGGCTTTGCTGATCATGTACGCCGCACCGCCCATGCCCGGTGCGAACGCGGCGCATGACCCGACCAGCTGAATGTGTCCGCTACTGGAGATGATGTGCTCGGTGGTCGCGCGCACGGTATGCACCGCGCCGAGCAGATTGATGTCGATAACCCGTTGGAACGCATCGGGTTCGATGGTGCGCAGGGTTGCCGGCGGCGGTGTGACGCCGGCGTTGGCGACCACCACATCGATGCGTCCCCAGGTGTGCACCGCCTGGTCGGCCGCGGCGGTCAACGCGGCGGCATCGCGCACATCGGCGACGATGCCGATGGTGTCGATCCCCAGCTGTTCCTGTGCTTTCCCGAGTTTCTCTTCGTCGACGTCGACGAGGACCACTCGCGATCCGGCCGCCACGAAACGGGAGGCCGCTTCGAACCCGATGCCCTGTGCCGCGCCGGTGATGAAAACCACTGCACCAGCAAGAGGCATCGCTGCACGTGCGGTCATCGTCCGACCACCAACTCGGCGTGGGCGGATTCGGGCGGCGCTGTCGCGTAACGGATATCGAACTCCGCGAGGCGAATTCGGCGCATCTGGCGTCGGAATGTGAAGACGAAGCCAGGCCAGAAGGTGAAGTTGCGGCCAGACGGACTCAAGTAGTAGCTGTGGCAACCACCGGAGTTCCACACCGAGTGCGCAAGACGCCGGTCGACGTGCGCGACAAAATGGTCGAGGGTGTCGTTCGAAACCTCGATACTGCGGATCTCACGGCGCTGCATCTGCGCGATGGCGTCGAGTACGAAGTCGAGCTGCGCCTCGATCGTCACGATCTGCGACGTGTACACCACCGAGTTCGGGCCGAGGATCATGAACAGATTCGGAAAGCCCGGAATGACGGTGCCCAAGTGCGCTTTCATCTCTCCGCCGGCCCACACCTCCGCGAGGCTGCGGCCATCTCGGCCGTGGATTCGGGTGAATCCTTCGTTGTGGGCCAGTTTGAACCCGGTTCCGAAAACGATGGCGTCGAGGCGATGGTGGTGCCCGTCGGCGGTTTCGATCCCGTCTCTGGTGACTCGCCGGATCGCGGTGGTTTCCACGACGGTGTTGTCCGCGGCCAGCGCGGGGTAATAAGTGTTGGAGAACGTCGGTCGTTTGCATCCGAACGCATACCGCGGTGTCAGCTTCTCCCGCAGGTTCTCGTCGCGGACCTGCCTGCGGAGATGCCACGTGCCGATGGCCGCCATCGGCTGGAGCAGCGCCGGGACTTTGACCAGACCGGGCACCATTGCTTCCTGGACGAGGCTGACCGCCGAACGGGCTGCGCGCTGGAAGAGCGGGGCCGTGCGGAACACCGAACGCACCGCGGGCCCGACCGGGCGGTCCGGATGCGGCAAGATCCACGTCGGAGTTCGTTGGAACACAACCAGTTCGGCAGCGTCAGGCTGAATCCGGGGGATGAACTGCACGGCCGAAGCGCCGGTGCCGATGACACCGACCGCCTTTCCGCGCAGGTCGACGTCATGACGCCACCCCGCAGAGTGAAAGGCCGGACCCGAGAAGTCTTCGAGGCCCGGAAGATTCGGGATCGACGGCTCACTGAATGGTCCGGTGGCGAGGACCACGACGGTGGCGGTGAAATGTTGGCCACCTGCGATGATCTGCCACACCTGGGCCAGGTCGTCCCATGAGGCGTCGGTGACGTCGTGCCCCAGCCGAATGCGCGACCGGATGCCGCTGTCATCGACACATCTTTCGATGTAGGCCTTCAGTTCTCGCTGCAGCGGATACAGGCGCGTCCAGTCCGGGTTCGGGGCAAACGAGTACGAGTACAGCACCGACGGGATGTCGCACTGCGCTCCCGGATAGGTGTTCGCCTGCCATGTTCCGCCGATGTCGCTGGCCCGCTCGAATACGAGGAAGTCGTTGTCGCCGGAATCCTTGAGTCGCATCGCCGCGCCGATCCCGCCGAAGCCGGCACCGATGATCGCGGTATGGACATGTGTGGGAGTGGGTTTGGTCATGGCTGTGTCCTTGGTGAGTGCCGGTGGCTGGCTAGAGCGCGACGGAGATCGAGTCACCCTGGGCGCGGGAAACGCAGATCATCATCGAGTCGTCGTGCTGGTCGGGCGTCAGCACCCGATCTCGGTGCTCGACAACGCCGTCCACCAGTCGCACGCGGCAAGCGCCACAGAAACCCTGCTGGCACGAATACTGCACGTCCGGTTTGACCCGGCGGATCGCAGCGAGGGCCGACTCATCGGCTGCGACGTCGACAGTGAGCCCCGATTCGGTGAGCTGCACGGTGAACGCTCTGCCGTCGACGATCGGTGCGGCGGTGAAACGTTCGCTGTGGAATTCTGCGGTACGGCCCGGCGCAGTCGCGGCGGCGACATCGCGAGCCCGTTCGATCATGGCGGGAGGGCCACACACATAGAACGCCGCGCGGGATGAAGCGGCCGTACACAATTCGGCCAGATCCGGTGTGCCGTAATGGTCGTCGGGCCGGATGAGCACCCGGTCGTGCCCGAGTTCGGTGAGCTCGTCGATGAAGGGCATCGATGCGCGCGAACGCCCGGTGTACACCAGGCGCCAGGGGGCCGGGCCGGATGCCGCCGCACGCACCATCGGCAGGATCGGCGTGATGCCGATCCCACCGGCGATGAACACGTACTCGTCAGCGGGGGCCATGCTGAACGCGTTGCGGGGACCCCGGATACGCAGCGTATCGCCGACCCGGACGCGGTGCAGCTCGGCCGAACCCGAGCCGTCGGGGATCCGCCGCACGGCAATTCGATAGCGGAGGGGGTCGAATTGGTCACCGACCAGCGAGTAGTGCCGTTGCCGGCCGGCCGGGGTGAACACGTCGATGTGCGCGCCCGGCGTCCAGCGCGGGAGCGGTGAACGGTCGGCCCGGCTCAAGGTCAGGCTGACGACGTCGTCGGCTACGCGTTCCGCCGCAACAACTTCGAGGCGCGCGTCGTATCCGGCCCGGCGTACCGGACGGCCCGGTGACAAGCGGTCCGCGATCCGGCTCTCGGTGAACAACCGCGAATAGCCGCGGGCCAACTGCCCCATGGCCCTGAGCGCTGGCGTCGGGTCATCGACAGATGTGGGTTGGTCGAGTAGTTCGTTCATGCGTGTGCCGCCTGCGCCGCGGGCGATACCGCCAGGTACCGCACTGCCTTGCTGATGTCGCCCATCGTCGACGGGTGAAAACCCGGTCGTAGGTAGAAGTACATCTGCGAGAACAGGAAAGACACCCCCGGCACCAAGCCATGATGGGCGGCGCGGATGTACTCGAAGGGCCACGGACGACGACGCTGTACCGTCGCGTCGTTGCGGTACAGATGCGATGCCGTCGAAAACCAGAGCAGCGCAAGGCCCGAACATGCGATGAGGGCCGTGCGCGCACGGCGGGCATAGCCACCGTCGACGTACTGGTAGGCATCGAACGCGACATTGCGATGTTCGAGTTCTTCAGCGCCGTGCCATCGCAGCAAGTCGAGCATCGTCGGGTCGATGCCGGCGCGATCGAAGGCCTCGTTGTCCAACAGCCATTCGCCGATGACGGCGGTGAAATGCTCTGCCGCTGCGTAGACCCCGAGGCGCTCGCTCAGCCACGCCTTGCGCGCGGGACCGGTGATCCCGTGGTCGCCGAAAATCTTCTCTACCGCGAACTCGATGCGCCGCAGGACCACACCGACGTCGACACCGTGTGCGCGCAGGTAGTTGCGGAAGCCCTCGTGCGACGCCGCGTGCGTCGCCTCCTGTCCAACGAATCCGATGACTTCCTCTTTGAGGCGCTCGTCGTCGATGTACGGCAATGCCTGACTGAAGACGTCGGCCATGGCCCGCTCACCTTCTGGCAAGACCAGGTGCATGACGTTCCAGAAATGGGTGGCATAGGCCTCGCCAGGGATGTATTCCAACGGGACGCCGGACCAATCGAAGTGGACGTGGCGGGCGTTGATCGCCAGCGCCTCGTCGTTGTACTCGCGCACCACTCGTCCCGGTTTTTTGCTCGCCATCACACGCCTTCCTCGGCTCTGAGTCCTTCGTGCTACAGTGAAACACAATACATACAATTGTTTCAATGTTGCAGCGTCGACTATGGTCAGGTGCGTGCATACCGATCTGTTCGCGCTCGACACGGCCCGTGATGAGGGTGTCGAAGAGATCCTCGACGCCGCGTTGGACGTCTTCGCCAAGATCGGGATCCGGCGGGCGACCGTCGATGAAATTGCTCAACGCGCGGGGCTCGGCCGCGTCACGATCTATCGACGGGTCGGCGGGAAGAACGAGATCGTCTCGGCGGTGCTCATCCGCGAATCCCAGAAGCTGTTCGAAGCGGTGCGCGCCGCGGCGGCGCGTACGGACAATTTCGCGGATCGCGTGGTCCACAGTTTTGCCACGACGATCGAGACGGTGCGCACGAACGCGGTCTGGAACCGGCTTCTCGACATCGAGCCCGACACCGTGCTGCCTCGACTGACCCTCGAAGCCTCACCGCTGCTGGCCGGCGCCGTCGCGGCGACCGCCGAAGTGCTCCGTGGCCCTGACGTGGCGGCAGTCCCGGAACCCGAGCTGCTCGCACGAGCCGAAATCCTCGTCCGCATCACCCATTCGATCCTGCTCACGCCTGCGGTGCTGGCGCCATTGGAGACCTATGAACAGGTCGAACAATTCGCGCGGCAAAGTCTCCTGCCGATCGCGTCAACGCCGAAACCGTAGTTGCCGCAAGGCGGGCTTCAGCCTGCGGTTGTGCAGGCGAGCGACACCGCCCGCGCGTGGGGCGTGAGGAACGCCATCAACGTATCCGTGTCCGCGACGCGGTGCGAGGGCGCCGACGCTGCCAAGACGGCGATGAGACTGTCGTCGGCGCTCCGGATCGGGAGAGCCAGGCAGCCATGTCCGGGCACCAGAATCCCGCGCTGGGTGGAGAACGCCGGGCGTTCACCGCGGGCGTCTGCGGCAACGATCCGTCCGATGGCGGAGCATTCCGGTTCGCCGATAACTCGGGCCGGATCCGACAGTGGAAAATCCGGGTCGATGTCGAACAGCTCCAATGCCGGCCGCCGCGCGGACCGGTGCAGGACCAGATGAATGCCGAACCGCGCTTCGGCTCGCACGGCATCGACTGCTTCGCGTAACCGGTCCGCCGGAGTGGAGGGGATGCCGACCAATCGGTCGATCCGGCGTCCCAACGCGAACCCGCCCAAATCCGGGGTGCGCACCAGGTATTCGCTCTCCACCAGGACAGCGAGCAATCGGTATGCCGAGGACCGTGACATCCGCAGCCGGTGAGTGATCTCCAACGCCGTGATCCCGGGCCCCGCAGCCGCCACCTCCTCGATGATGGACAGCGCGGCGAGCGCCGAACGCGACCCGGCGTCGGGGCGCAGCGCTCTGGTCATGACGGGCCGCGCAAATAGCCACGCCACACCGACGACCGAACAGTCCCGGCGTGTGCGCCCATCGACGCGAACGCCTCCGGGCGTCTCGCACGCACGCGCAGACCGATGGCGGTCCACGCACCCATCCAGACTGCGGACGTCACCGCTCCGGCCCAGAGCGGGCCGGTCACGGTCAGGCCCCAAAACCCCGCCAGGATCGCGGTGAGTGTCAGCGCGCAAGCCGGCCCGACCACCCATGCCACTCGGCTCGGTTCGCCCAGTCGTCGCAGCATGGCGGGCATCGAACCGGCCAGCGCGGCATACGCCAGCAGGAAACCACATACGGCGCCGGCCACGAGTGAACCGCACACGGCTTCGGCGTCGGCGCCGAAGGCGCTGACGGCGAAAGGCACACCGAAGACGGTCGCGGTGCACAGCCAGATTCCCACCGTGGGCGCCTTGCTGCGCAGATCGGTATGTCCCAGTGCTGCCGGCAAGACGCCCTCGCGCGCCAGCGACAGAAGGACGCGGGCCGCCGCCGTCGTGGAAGCCAACGCGCAGGCGAAGAACGACAATGCCGCCGCCAGGTACACGGCGGGAACCAACGCGCGCGCTCCCGGATCGTCGGTGAGTGCCTGGAACCACGAGTCGGTCGTTGTACCGCTGAGTGTTTCGGCTTGGGCCAGGGTCGCGAGCAACACGACCGCACCACTGAGCAGCAGCGAACCGCGGACCGCCGCCGGCACCGTGCGCAGCGGGTTCCGCGTCTCGACCGCCAGTGCCGTCGCGCTCTCGAAGCCGACGAACGCGGTCAACGCGACGGCGACACCGGAGGCAAGACGGCCGAGATCGGGGGTGTGCGCCAGTACGGCGTCGTGCAGGCGCTGCTCGTCACCGTGGCAGAGCAGCCACACCGAGACCGCCACCACGAGCAGGACCGCCACGGTCTCGGTCACCAGCGAGACCCGAGCCGAGATCCGGATACCGCGAACCAGCACCACCCCGCTGAGCGCCGCGAAACCGAGTGCGCCGACAGCGACCAGCCAGCCGTGCGCCGTTATCCCGACCGACGACGCCAACCTGAGCCAGAACGCCGACGTTTCTGTGACAGCGAACATCCCGCTACTGAGATAGCCGAGCAAAAGCGCACCGGCCGTGACGAACCCAGGGAAGGGCCCCACCCCAACCGCTGCGCATGTGTAGAGCGAGCCGGCAGCAGGTACTCGCCGCGCGAATCCCCGGACCAGCCACGACACGATCAGCGCGAGCGCAAATGCGATAACCATGCTCAGCACGACCGGGCCGCCCTGCGCGGCAACCAACACCGGTATCGCCGCCGCGGCCCCGCACGGTGCCATGGTCGAAACAGACTGTGCCGCAACATCGGCAGCGCCCAGCGCGCCGCGATCCAAGCCGCCCAGACGCGTTCGCGGGCCCAGGCCGTGCAGCGGCACCTGATTGTCCGTCAGCATCGCCGAGTATAGAAATCCCGCTGTTTCTGCGACGTTTCGCCGCAGTGTCGCTCGCGTATACCGCACTGGGACAAGGCTTCCCACGCGAAGAGCCGACGCCGCAACGCGGCGGACACCGGCACGCAAATGCCTGGCAGCACGCTCGTCGGCATCCCGATCCCTTCGATGCCAACGGAGGTCACACCATGACTGTGGGCTTCACCGCAACTGCTCCTGCCGAATCGACCAGATCACATCTGAACACCGGTATGTCGGTAGGACTCGACACCGAGATCGCCGCATCGCTCTGCCGGGCGAGCACCCGCCGGCGGTTCGATCCGTTCGTCGACATCGACTGGGAGGCACCCGAAAACGCACTGGACCCGAGCGACGCGCGTTGGCAGCTCGACTCGGACATCGCTCCACTTGCCGCCACCGATTGGTACGCGCAGCAACCCCTCGAGCGGCGAATCGCGATGGGCCGTTGGCTGGCCGCGAACATCCTCAAGGTGACACTGCAGTTCGAGATGATGTTGATCCGCGGCGTGATCCACCACGCCGGCACCTTGCCCAACCGTTCGGTGGTGTTTCGGTACCTACTCCATGAGCTGACCGACGAATGCCACCACATCCAGATGTTCCAGGAGTTCGTCAACCGCACGGGCGCCGATGTTCCCGGCATGCGCCGCGGGTCCCGGTTCTTCGGACCGATTCTCGGCTTCCTCGGCGGCTACGCCAACATTTTCCTTTTCATCGGAGTGCTGTGCGGGGAGCAGCCGCTCCACTTCCAGCAGACGCTGCAGCATCGGGGCTCGGCGGCCGTGCCTCCGCTGCTGAACAAGGTCACCTCGATCCACCTCGCCGAGGAAGCCAGGCACATTTCGTTCGCCAACGATTATCTGGCGCAACGAATCGCGGTCGTGGGACGGCTGCGGAGGTTCTTGTATGCCTTGGCATTTCCGATCCATCTTCGGTGGCTCATCGGCGAGATGATCACACCGCCACGGGCGTTCGCCCGGCAGTTCGGGATTCCGCGGCGCGTTTTCAAGGCCGCCTACTGGCGCAGTGCTCGATCCCGGCAGCTGTTGGCCGAGTCGGCCGCCGACGTCCGGCGCGCTGCCGAAGACCTCGGTTTGCGTACGGTCTGGACCCGCTGGCTGTGGCGGTTGTTGGGTATCGACGGCCGGTTGCCCCGGTACCGCGGTGAGCCTGATCGCAGTCAGCCGTGCACCGGCAACCGTGCCGGCGTGGCAGTGGTGTGGGGTCGGATCGCGGCTGTGGTGATTGCGGCCGGTATTGCGATGACGGCGACGCCGGTCGGGCTGCGGATCATCACGGTGGCGGCGGCGGGAGCGGCTGTATGGGCGTCGTACCACCTGTTGCGGACCCGACTCGGGGGTGTGGTCGGCAACCAGCCTTTCGAATGGCCGCGACTCGCCGTCTGGATAATGGTGTGCAGCAGCATGATTCCTGCCGGCGGGCTGATCGGCCTCGCGTTGGTCGTGCTGAGCATCCTGGCGCTTGCCGAGTTCTTGCCGGGTTTGTGAAACTCTTGCCGACAAGTAGACCGATCGGTATATTCAGCGTATCGGGTTCAACGCCATGGCCGGAAAGGAGGGCGTTTCGTGGGGACAGGGCATACTCGCGCCGAACAACGACAGTTCCGGGTGTTCCGCGCAATCGGGCGTTACCTGCTCAATCCGACGGTGCGGGGTCTGGCTCGACTCGGCGCCGTCCGCCCAACGCAGGTAAGCGAATTGGAAACCTTCGGCCGCAAAACGGGGCAGCTGCGACGGGTGCCGGTTTCGCCCATCTTCGATGAAACGGGGGCGTGGGTCATCTGCGGTCACGGCACGTTGTCGGGCTGGGGCGCCAACATCGGGGCCAACCCGAATGTTCGCATCCAGCAAGGAGATCGCTGGCGTGCCGGCATCGCGACGTTCGTTCCGGACGACGATGTGCGTGCCCGGGTGCGGCAATCCGGCGCGGCCGGACCGAAAATCGCGTCCTACGGAACCGCGCCGGTGTCTGTGCGCATCGAATTCACCGACTAGACCGTTCACAGTGCCGGGCAGAAGCCTGGATCTCAAACCATCGGATCAGACGGATCGAAACGCGTCGCGTCGGCGCGACCGTTGCCGAATTACTGCAGGTCTGCGGCGATTCGGGTGGTGATCTTGCTGCGGAGCTGACGACGCGGTGACGCCCTCGGCCCGCCGGATCCCGTCTGTACCGGTGTTACGTTGCGGGCCGTTACGCAGGTCTGCAAGGGAAGATGGATGGTATCGGCACCCGCACGCGGTTCTGGCGCGCTCAGCTCGAGCGGCGTGCCCACAGCAGTTCGACCGAGCAGTACGGCCGGAGCCGAACGACGCCGACGCGACCGCGGTGAGCTTGCCCGGGTGGCGCTGTTGTCCGCTTTGCCGATCCTGAGCCTCGTCGCCGTCATCATCGGCTGGGACGCCGCGGTGCGGTTCGAACTCTTCTCCGCCCGGCTCTTGCCCGCGCCCGCACAGGTTGTGCACGCCGCGCGTGAGATGTACAGCGACGGAACGCTGTTCGCCGACTCGGCCGCGAGCTTTCGACGGGCTCTCCAAGGGTTTGTCGTAGGATCGCTGATCGCCATCGTGGTGGGCACCCTCACCGGCCGCTCGCGTATTGCCAGGGGCTTGTTGGAACCCACCATCCAGATCGTTCGGCCCATCCCGGCCATTGCGCTGGTGCCGTTGGCGATCCTGTGGTTCGGCATCGGTGAAGAGTCCAAACTGTTCCTCACCAGCCTCGGCGTCTTCTTCCCGGTCTGGGTCAACACACACGCCGGGATCGCCGCGACGCGCGACGACCATCTGCGGGTGGCGGCATCGCTGGGCTCGTCAAAGTTGTTGACGTTCACCAACGTCGTCCTGCCGGGCGCCTTGCCATCGGTGCTCACCGGCCTGCGCCAGGGGATCGCGACATCCCTCATCCTGATCGTGGCGTCCGAGCAATCCGGTGTCACCGAGGGACTCGGCTTCCGGCTCGACCAGGCGCGCCTGTTCAGCCAACCCGACCGGTTGTTCGTCTGTCTCGCTGCGCTGGGCATCGTCGGTGCCCTCGCCGATCAGCTGTTCCACCAGGCCACGCGTCACACCGTGCGCTGGGCGAAGGAACAATCGTGACCGCCGGCGACATCGCGGTCGAGTCGCTGACAGTGCGGTACCCGGGAGCGGACCGTTCGGTCGTCGACGGCCTCGACCTCACCATCGAGTCCGGAGCGTTCCTGACGATCCTCGGACCGTCGGGTTGCGGCAAGTCGACCCTGCTGAACGTCATCGCCGGATTCGTCCGGCCGACAACAGGTTCGGTGACGTTCGGAGGCGAGCCGGTGACCGGACCGGGGCGTGAGCGGGGCGTCGTGTTCCAGCGCGACGTACTGTTCCCGTGGGCCTCTGTCGGGAGCAACATCGGCTTCGCGCTACGCGCGGCGAAGGTGCCCCGAACACAGCGGCGCGACCGGATCGCCGAGTTGATCAGTGCGGTCGGTCTGGCAGCGGACGTCGTGCACAAGCGGCCACACGAGCTGTCGGGTGGCATGCGGCAACGCGTCGGCATCGCGCGTGCCCTGGCGAACAGCCCGCGAGTGTTGTTGATGGACGAGCCCTTCGGTGCACTGGACGCCTTGACCCGCCAGCAGATGCAGGACCTGGTGGTCGAACTGTGGGAGCGCAGCCGGCCGACCGTCGTCTTCGTCACGCACGATGTCGACGAGGCAATCCGCATCGCGTCCTCGATCGTCGTGATGGATCACACCGGCGCCATCGCCGATCACCTCGGCAACCCGCTGCCGCGGCCGCGGCCCGCCAGCCGCCTCGGCGAATTCGACGATTACGCGGCACTGCGCCGCCGACTGCACGACCTGTTGCACGGACAGCAACCGGCCCTCACATCGGGAGACCACGGATGAATACACATCGGAAGATTGCCGCGATAGTCGTTGCCGCGCTTGCGGTTCTGGGGGTTGTCGGCTGCAGTAGTTCGAGCAGCAAGGACAGCGCGGCCGACTCGCTCACCGTGGCGTGGGTGGTCGACCCGTCGTGGGCGCAGGTGCCCGTCGCCAATGACCTCGGATACTTCAAACAGCATGGGGTCAACGTCAAGATCGTCCCGTTCCCGACGGGCGCCGCAGCGCTCGAGGCGCTGGCGGGCGGCGCCGTGGATGTCGCCAATGGCGGTGATGTGCCCACATCCGCTGCGGCACTGAAGAATCCGAATCTTCGGATCTTCGCCGACGGCGCCATCTGGCCGGAGGGGCGATTTGTCGCGCGCCGCTCAGCCGGGATCAACTCGGTCGCCGACTTGGCCGGCCGCAAGATCGCGGTGCCCTTGGGCAGCAGCGCTCACTACTTCGCGAGCCGGTTCCTGACCGAAGCGAACGTGAAGGCGGACCTGATCCAGACCGGACCGGCGGAGATCGTCACGGCGATCACCAATCACAACGTCGACGCGATCGCCGTCTTCCAGCCGGCACTGGCGAAAGCGGTTGCGGCACTGGGCAGCGACGCGATCGAGCTGCAGGGCAAGCAGAAGTACAACCAGCACAGCCTCTACCTGGCCAACCAGAACGTCCTCGACTCGAAGAAGCAGGCTGTTGGAAAGCTTGTCGGGGCGGTCCGCAATGCCGATGGTCCGCTGTCCGGCAAGGACCCGGCCGCCCTCGCCGCGGTCGCGAAAGCAACAGGGCTGGACAACAACCTGATCAGCCAGGTCACCTCGGAGTTCAAGTACCAGACGCACCTCGGGCCGGAACTCGCCGGCGACCTCGCCGACCGCGCCCGCTGGGCGCAGAGCATCGGTCGCATCCCTGCCGACCAGCACATCCCCGACTACCAGAACATCATCGCCGGATCGTTTGTGACGGAGAGCAATTCATGAGCGGGGCATACCTGATCGGCTTGGGCGGCACCATCTCCATGCACCAGACCGCGCAGGGCGCGGTGCCCGTCACCGGAGCGCAGGAGCTGGCGGAGACGGTCGCCGGGTTCGCCGGTGCGGAGAGCCTTGCGTTGGTCGGTGGGTCCGAGGTCGACTTCGACCTGCTGGAACGCCTGGTCGTCCGGGCTCGCGAACTGGTCGCCGACGGCGCCGACGGCATCGTCGTGACGACGGGCACGGACTCCATCGAGGAGGTGGCGGCCTGGCTGGCCTACCGGGAGAACTGGTCGGTGCCGGTCGTGGTCACCGGTTCGATGATCCTCGGCACCCGGCATGACAGCGACGGCCGCGCCAACCTCGCGGACGCGCTCGCGGTGGCGTCGTCTGGAGCGGACATCGATCCGGTGGTGGTGTTCGCCGGCAAGATCTTCGACGGCCGTGAGGCCGTGAAGGTTTCGGGAGTCGTGCGTGATGCGTTCGACGCGCCGGGACGCGGGCCCATCGGCTATGTCGTCGGCGGCCAGGTCCAGTGGCACCGGACTCAGAAACGCCGCACGAGTCATGGCGATCCCACCGGTCCGATCCGGCCGGTACCCGTGCTGCTGGCTGCGCTGGGTGACGACGGCACGGTGTTCCGAGCCGCCGGGGACGCCCAGCCGGCCATCGTGGTGGCGGCGAACGGGGCCGGTAATCTGCCTCCGAAACAGGCTGCGGCAGTGGAGGAACTCATCGACGGCGGCAGGTTCGTCGTGCTCACCACTCGCGCTGCTGACGGTCGCGTCGCTCCGGTGTACGGATACCCCGGTGGAGTGGCCGGTCTCGTCGAACACGGTGCACAACTGGCTGCCGGCATTTCACCCCACCGCGCACGCCTCTTGGTGACGCTCGGGCTGGCACAGGGCCGGGACAACGACGGCTTGCGGGCGTTGATCGACAGCGAGATTCGCGCATGACCCACGCTGCGGTCGGCGCCGCGGTGGACCGGCGCGAACTCGTCGAACTCACCACTCGTCTGGTGGCCGCCGGCCAGCCGTGGTGCGAGAACAGCCTTGACGGCCCGAGTCGCCCGCCGGAGGAAGAGCGCATCGCCCGCCCGGTGGGTGACCTGTTGCGCGAGTGGGGATTCACCGTCGAGCTGGTGGGCCGCACCCCGCAGCGGCCGAATGTGGTGGCCACGAAGCGCTTCGGCGCCGGTCCGTCCCTCATGCTCAACGATCACCTCGACACCTACCCGTCGGGGCCGCCGAGCCGCTGGCGCGTGTGCGCCGGAAACCCTTATTCGGCAGTCGAATTGGACGGCCGGATCTATGCGCGCGGCACCTCGGATACGCGCGCCAACCTGGCGGCGCTCTTGACCGCCGCCAAACGCGTTGTCGACGATCCGCCGGAATTCGGGACCCTGCTGGTGGTCCTGACCGTCGACGAGGAACGCAACGGCATCGAAGGATCCAAGTACCTGGTCGACGAACATGGTTTGCGCCCCGACGCCTCCATCACGGTCGAACCGACCGCGTGGACCGACGATGGCCGCAGCGGTATCGCCCTCGCCGTCGCGCAGACCGGTCACGCACTGCTGGACATCACTGCCCGCGGGCGGTCCAGCCATATTTGGCGGCCTGATACCGGTGTCAACCCGGCGCTGTTCCTCGCCGAGTTCCTGGCCGACATTGCCGCCGATCCCGTTGGCGATTGGCCGGTTTCGGTGGTGGGACTGCACGCGGGGGAGACCGGCATGGCGCAGTTCACGCCGTTGGAGGCGAGCGCACGCGTTGCGGCCGTCAACATCGGTCCGGACGTCGTCGCCGGCCGGCTGCTCGAGGAGTTTCACCGCCGCCTGACCGCGGCCCGGCCCGAAGGTATCGAGGTCGACGTCGAGTTCGCGCCCGGTCCGACGTTCGTCGCGGGCACCGTGCCGTTGACGGACGTCGATCCGCTTGTCGCCGCGATCCGGAGCGCGTACCGCGGTGTCACGGGCGAGGACGTCCGCACCTACACGAAGCCCGCGTTCAACGACACCATCCGCTTCCGTCACGTGGGCATTCCGGCCGTCACGTTCGGCCCGGGCGACGACGGGTGGGCCGTGTACGACGAGAGCATCAGCATCGACAGAATGGCCACCGCCGTACAGGTCATCGAAGCCGCTGTGCGGCAGTATTTTTCGGCTGCCGGCCCTACCTAGGGTGTCGCCAGGTGGTCATGGACACAGGCGATGAACGCCTGGCAGGCCGCCGAGCGCAGGTGGGGTCTGGGTGCCACCAGGTGCACCTGGCGGTGCATCTGGACGCCGGTGACAGGGCGGAGCGCCAGGGTGCTGTCGCTGTCGGCACGGGTTCGCGCAACCGATTCCGGCAGCAGCGCCACCCCGAGGTTCTGCCGCACGAAGTGCACGACCTCGTCGACACGGGTGACCTCGAAGGCCACCCGTCGCGGCACGCCCGCGAAGCCGCGGTCGGTTTCGTGCCGAAGGCCGTAACCGAGCGGAAAGTCGATGAACGGCAACGCCGCCAGTTCGGTCAGCGACACCGCCCGCTGTCTGGTCAGCGGATGGTCGCGCGGCATGACCGCGATCAACGACTCGGTGAACAAGTGGGTGAAATCCAATTGGTCGCTGGCCGGGGAGACATTGGAGCCGACAATGGCGGCATCGAGCTTGCGGTCGCGGGTCGCGGTCAGCAGGATGTCGCTGCCACCGCTGCGCAGGGTCACGCTCACGTCCGGGTAGCGGGAGTGGAATGTCGCCATCAGCGTTGCGACGTCGAGGCTTTCGGACGGCACCTCCATCATCCCGACGGTGAGGCGTCCAGTCACCGTCCCGCTGAGCGCCTGGGCGTCGACCTTGAGTTGGTCGATGCCGGCGACCACCTGGTGCACCAGCGGCAGGAGCGCCTCACCTGCGGGAGTGAGCGAGACGGCCCGGGTGGTGCGCTCGAAGAGCGTCACGCCGAGCTCTTCTTCGAACTTCCGCACCTGCTGGCTGAGCGCCGACTGCACGACGAACGAGGTCTCGGCCGCCTTGGTGAAGCTCTTCGCTTCGGCCAGGGCGACCACGTAATGGAGCTGCTGCAGGTTCATCCTTCTTCACTTTCAATGATGAATCGCATCATATCTATTAACTGGACTCCTAGGTGCATTGCCGAAAGGATGGGTTGATGTCCCGCGCGATTCCCGTCCGTCCGCAGAACCCGTTGAGCAGCAACGACTGCTCGGTGGCTGCGGTGCGCGACGCCATCACCGCGGAATTCGACGCGATTCCCTTCCTCGGCGAGCTGCGCTGCTCGCACACGTCGGTGGTGGCCGGAGCCGTGGAGGAGATCGTCTACACCTACACGGTCGGCCGCTCGGGTATCGCCGACAGCGGCTGGCTCAAGTTGTGCTTCCGCTACTACTCCGACTGGGACCTGCAGACCGCCGATCCCGCCGGGCGCGACTACGCCAGCGCGCGGCTGGTCAGCCGATCGCTGGTGGGGCGTGCGTCCGAAGCCGGCGGGGCCACCGTCCAGCAGCTGGCCGTCCGTTATGACGTCAAGGGCGGCGAGCGGCCGTTCCAGAAATCGCTGCTCATCCACGCGGTCGACGGCTACCTCCGGCCCGGCGATGTGATCGAAATCCGATTGGGGGACCGCCGATTCGGCGGTCCGGGTACCCGGGTTCAGACTTTCGTCGAGGACGCGTTCGAGGTGCATCTGTTCGTCGACCCGTTGGGCACCTCCCGGATGGCCCGGGCCGGCGTCAATCACCTCGCGATCCGGCCCGGGCCGCCTGAGCAGGTGGTGGTCCGCGGACCGCGACTGGTGCGCAGTGACGCCGGTGCCGTCACGCTCCGCGCTCACCTGCAGGATCGGTGGGGCAACGCCTGCGCGGATACCGCCGCCACATTGCGCGCGCACATCGACGGCGCAGTCGTGGCCGAGGCGCAGACGCCGTCCGCCGGTTGGGCCAGTGTGTCGCTGGAAGTGCCGGCGCGCGCCGCGCACATCCGGGTCGTCGACGAAACGCACACGGAGGTGCGGGCCGCCGAGACCATCGTCGACGTGATCGACGACCTGCCCTCCCCGCGCGCGTTCTTCACCGACCTGCACGTACATTCCAACGACACCGTCGGCACTCAGGACACGGCGTGGAACCTGCGCTATGCCCGCGATATCGGCGCGCTCGACGTTGTCGGCTACACCGCCAACGACTTTCAGATCACCGACGAGGCCTGGATCGACGTCGTCGCCGCCTGCCGGGCCATCTCGGACGACGGCAGCCTGGTCTGCTACCCGGGTGTCGAATGGTGTGGCACCGCTGGTGTCGGTGGCGATCACAACGTCGTCTTTCTCGGCGACGACACCACGCTGGCGCGTTCGCTGGAGTGGCACCAGGGCATGGCCAGCACCGTGCCGACGCCCCAAACCTGGCCCATCACAGCGCTTTACGCCGCCTACGAAAAGGACCCGGATTCGTACCTGCTGATCCCGCACGTGGGTGGCCGCCGCGCGATCCTGGACTGGCACCACCCCGAGCTGGAACGGCTGATCGAAGTGCACTCGTCGTGGGGGAGCAGTCCCTGGTTCCTGGAAGATGCGCTGGCCCGCGGTCTTCGTCTGGGCGCCAGCGCCGCCAGTGACGAGCACCGTGGCCGCCCCGGAGGCGGGGCGCCGGGAGCGAACATCTTCGGCGGATTCGGCGGTCTGACAGGCGTTCTCGCGCCGGAGCTCACGAAAGGCGACGTGGGACGCGCGCTGCGCGCCCGCCGGACGTGGGCGACCACCGGAGCGCGTGCCGTCGCGCTGCTGCGCAGTGGCGACGCCTGGATGGGCGATGAAATCGATACTGAAGAAACCCAATTGACCGTTGACTACGCGCTGTACGGCACGTCCGGCTGGGACGAGATCGCCGTTCATGACAGCACGGGGCGGCTGTGGCAGCGCAACCTGCACATCGAGGCCGGACTGTCCGACGAGCTCGTGCGCATCCGGTGGGGTGGTGCCCGGCACCGCGACCGCTACCGGTGGGCGACGTGGTCCGGCGAATTGCGGCTGGCCGGAACCGACGTGCTCGACGTGACACCCTGGGCCGCGGCGCATCCGGAACAAAGGTTCGATGTTGCCGGCGACACCGTGCGCTGGCGGACCACCACGTACGGTTCGGACACGGGCATCGTGGTGCGGTTGGCGGACCTCGCGGCGGCCGAGTTCCGCATCCAAGCGTCGGTGCACGAGGACGGTCTGCGCATGGAACGCGAGTTCTCGGGTGCCGAGTTGATCCGCGCCGGTCACGTCGAAACGGCAGTGGGTGGACTGAATCTGCGGTTGCGTGCCGAACGGGTGGCCGAGTTCTCCGCGCTGCCCACCACGGTGACCGGTGACCTCGAGCTCGGCCTGCCCCACGGCATCAGCGCCACGTACGTGCGCGCCACCCAGTCCGACGGCCATCAGGTGTGGACCAGCCCGCTGTTCGTCACGCGTTCGAGCGGCCAGACCCGATGTCCCGAGCAGGCCTGACCTCGCGTCTCATCCGCTCGATCGACATCAAGGAAAACCGTGTTCTCTCATCGTCATTTCACCAGGCTGCTCGCTCTGGGCGCGGCCATCACCGCCATCACCGCGATGGCCGGATGCTCGTCGTCGACCAAGTCGGCGTCGTCGTCTCCGGTACCGTTGCGGCTGGGCTATCTGACTCGTGTCACTCACGCGCCGGCGCTCATCGGAGTCAATGACGGGCTGTTCGCAAAGCAGCTCGGATCTGACGTCACCTTCACGGCGCAACCGTTCAGCACCGGCACCGAAGAGATCACTGCGCTGTTGTCGGGACATCTCGACGCCGCGTACGTGGGACCCAACCCCGCATTCAACGCCTGGCAGAAATCGAATGGCAAAGCCATCAAGATCATTTCGGGCGCGGCCAGCGGCGGCACCTCGTTCGTCGTCCAACCCGGCATCACGTCTGCCCAGGACCTCAGGGGCAAGACGGTGGCCGATCCCGCCCTCGGCGGCAACCAGGACGTCAGCCTCCGCGACTGGCTTGCCAAGAACGGCTTGAAGACCGATACCCAAGGTGGCGGCGATGTTTCGGTCAAGCCGACCAACCCTGAATCGGCGATCGTCCAGCAGTTCGTGAGCAAGCAGATCGCCGGTGCACTGGATTCCGCACCGTTCGACGTGCAGATGATCAAAGCCGGTGGCGTCCGATTGTGGTCGGACCCGAACACCATCACCGTGCTGGTCGTGCGCCAGGACTTCCTCGCCGCACATCCCGATGCGGTGGCCGGGCTGCTGCGTGGCCAGGTGCAGGCGAACGACAAGATCGGTGCCGACCCCACGGCCGCGGCGCAGTCCGCCAACGCCGCACTCGCGAAAACGCTTGGGAAGGGACTGGATCCGGAGGTCCTCGCTGAGTCGTTCAAGGAGACCACGTTCACCAACGATCCGGGGATCGCATCGCTGCGCGACCAGGTCGGCAAGGCCGTGGCCGTCGGCTTGTTGCAGCCGCTGAACATCGACGGACTCTTCGATCCGGCCCCGCTCAACGCGGTGCTGGCGGCATCGGGCAAACCGGCGGTTGCGGCGTGACCCGCTGTGCGGACGCCGGTGAGATCACCGTGACCGTTCCGACGCCGCCTCCGGTACCGCGGTCGGCGTTGGAACTGGTCGGGGTGACCAAGCGCTATGGCAAGGGCCCGGCCGCGGTAGCGGCCTTGGATCCGCTCAGCCTGACTGTCGCTGAAGGTGAATTCGTCTGTCTGGTCGGTAGTTCCGGCTGTGGCAAGAGCACGTTGCTGTCGCTCATCGCCGGACTGGACGCGCCGTCGAACGGAACGGTCGAGACGTTCGGTCGGCGGGTGGCGCTGATGTTTCAGGAGCCGGCTCTGTTTCCCTGGCTGACCGCTGCCGCCAACGTCGATCTGGCACTGCGGGCGCGGGCAGTGCCGCGGGACGTGCGGCGCGAACGGGTGGCGCGACTGCTGGCCACCGTCGAACTCACCGATTTCGCCGGCAAGCGTCCACACCAGTTGTCCGGCGGTATGCGGCAGCGGGTTGCGCTGGCCCGCGCGCTCGCCCAGGACGCCGATGTGCTGTTGATGGACGAACCTTTCGGCGCGCTGGATGCGCTGACCCGTGATCTGCTCCACGAGGAACTCGAGCGCATCGTCGAATCACGCGGACTCACAGTTGTTTTCGTCACCCACAACGTGCGGGAGGCGGTTCGGCTAGCCGACCGGGTGGTTCTCCTGGGCGCCCGACCCGGTCGGGTGGTCGAGGAGTTCCAGGTGCCCGCGTCCCGTCCTCGCCAGATCAATACCACCGACGTCGCGGAGTTGGCGGCACACATCACGGCGCGACTGCACGAGGAAGGCAACCGTGGTCGATAGTGGAGTCGCCGATCTGGCGCCGTCGTCGCGGCAGAACACAGGTCGGCTGCAGTCGGTGCTGGCACCGATGTGGACGAAGGCGCTGGCCTTGCTGGTGGTGTTGGGTGCGTGGCAGCTGCTTTGTCTGAGCGGCTGGAAATCGTCCGTGATCCTGCCCGGCCCCGTGGCGGTCGGTGCCACCCTGTGGCAGCAGCTGCACGATCCGGTGTTGTGGCAGGCGGTTTCGACGACGATGGCGCGGGCCCTCATCGGTTTTGGGCTGTCGCTGCTCATCGGCACGGTCATCGGCAGTGTTCTGTCCCGGAACAAACTGCTGCGCAGTACTTTCGGTCCGCTCATCACCGGATTGCAGACGATGCCGGCGATCGCATGGTTTCCCTTCGCGATCATCTTCTTCGGCCTCGACACCTCGGCCATCCTGTTCGTCATTGTCATCGGCGCCGCGCCGTCGGTGGCGCTCGGCGTCATCTCGGGTGCCGACCACATTCCACCTCTGCAGTTACGTGCGGCAAAGACCATGGGGCTGCGGCGGTTTGCGTTGTACCGGCATGTCATCCTCCCGGCGTCGCTGCCGACATTCGTCAGCGGACTGCGCCAGGGCTGGGCGTTCGCATGGCGGAGCCTGATGGCCGGCGAACTGGTGGTGATGGTCGCCGGCACCGCATCGATCGGGGTCCTGCTGGAGAACGCGCAGAACATGAGTGACATGCCGCTGGCCATCGCCGTCATGATCGTCGTGCTGGTGATCGGCATCATCGTCGACTCGGTGTTCGCCGCGGCGGACAGGCAGATTCGCCGGTACTGGGGACTGGTCGACGGTGACCACGAATGACGGGCGGTGTGAACTTTTTTCGCCTCTGGGCCTTCGGCGACGCACATGTGGGTACCGACCGGCGGTTCGGTAGAGACAGCCTGGCCGAGGCGATTTCGCAGTCTGAGTTCGGCGGGTCCGACGGCGGCCCGGCGTTCGACTGGGACATCGCACTCGATGTCGGCGACATGTCCGGCGCGCACCACCACCTGCCGGACGACGCCGAGGGCCGTGAGCTGCGGCGGCAGTTCGCCAGCCTGCGTCGCCACCGGCGCGAGGACATCTACAGCGTGTGCGGCAACCATGACCGCAGTGGCCTGGACGAACCCGAGGCCTGGTGGTGGCAGAAATGGGTCGATCCGCTCGGCCGGCACACCGCATATTCCGGCGTCGACGGCGCTCGCCGACCTTTCCCGGTCGACGGCGCGTGGCAGCACTACTCGTTCCGGGTGGGGAACCTGTTGTTTCTCATGCTCAGTGACCGCAACGAACCAACGCAGTCTGTCGGTCGCGGCCCGTTGGGCGGCAACCCCGGGGGAGTCGTCAGCGGCGAGACGTTCCGATGGTGGAAAGCCATGGTGCTGGCCAATCCCGACGCGATCATCGTGACGGTGCACCACTACGTTCTCAAGGACACCACGGTCGCTTCGGGAGAGTGGGAAGGCGTCCGCCGCGACGCCGACGGCCGGTTGGTGGAGCACTACCACCGGCCGTTCGAGGCAGGCACACCGCAAGGTGCGTCATACCTCTACTGGGTGGACAGCCGGCCGGACTCCGGTGCGTTCGAACAGTTCCTGGCTGCGCACCCGGGCCGGGTGCAGCTGTGGATCGCCGGACACACCCATACCCATCCCGATGACAATTTCGGGGGCAAGAGCCATATCGAACAGCGCTGGGGCACATGGTTTCTCAACGTCGCCTCGCTGAGCCGGCACCACATGCCGATCACCACGCTGCCGCTGAGCCGATTGTTGACGTTCACGCCGGGCAGTGCGGAAGTACGCGTGCAGTGCTACCTGCACACCAGCCAGCACGCACCGCAGGGTTGGTATGACAAGGCGGAGAAGGTGATTGGGCTCCGGACGCCGTTTCGCTGGACCGGTTCGCAGTCGGAATGATCTACAGCGACTTGCCGACCAGTGCGGCCAGATCGGCGATCCGGTTGGAGTAGCCCCACTCGTTGTCATACCAGGACACGACCTTGGCTTGGTTGTCGATCACCTTGGTCAGTCCCGCATCGAACAGTGAACTGTGCGGGTCGGTGACGATATCGGACGACACGATGGGCGCGTCGTAGTACTTCAAAATCCCCTTCAACGGACCCTCGGCCGCGGCCTGCATCGCCGCATTGATCTCCGCGGCCGTCGCCGACTTACCCAGGTCCGCGGTCAGATCGGTCACCGACCCGGTCGGCACCGGCACCCGCAACGCATACCCGTCCAACTTGCCCTTGAGCTCGGGCAGCACCAGCCCGATGGCCTTGGCCGCCCCGGTCGAGGTCGGCACGATGTTGATCGCCGCCGCCCGCGCCCGCCGCAGATCCTTGTGCGGCCCGTCCTGCAG
>NZ_KB911471.1:0-245972 GCF_000383495.1 Mycobacterium sp. 360MFTsu5.1
GAGACGCCGATGCTGTTCTCGGTCGGCTTCCTGATCACCTTCCTGCTCGGTGGTCTGTCGGGCGTGCTGCTGGCCAGCCCGCCGCTGGACTTCCACGTGACGGACAGCTACTTCGTCATCGCGCACTTCCACTACGTGCTGTTCGGCACCATCGTGTTCGCCACCTACGCGGGCATCTACTTCTGGTTCCCGAAGATGACGGGCCGTCTGCTCGACGAGCGTCTGGGCAAGCTGCACTTCTGGCTGACCTTCATCGGTTTCCACACCACCTTCCTGGTCCAGCACTGGGTCGGTGACGAGGGCATGCCGCGCCGGTACGCCGACTACCTGCCCTCCGACGGCTTCACCACGCTGAACGTCATATCCACCATCGGGGCCTTCATCCTCGGACTGTCCACCCTGCCCTTCGTGTGGAACGTGTTCAAGAGCTGGCGTTACGGCGAGCCCGTCGTCGTCGACGACCCGTGGGGCTACGGCAACTCCCTGGAGTGGGCCACCAGCTGCCCGCCGCCGCGGCACAACTTCACCGAGCTGCCCCGCATCCGTTCGGAGCGGCCGGCGTTCGAGCTGCACTACCCGCACATGGTCGAGCGGATGCGTGCCGAAGCGCACATCGGTCGATCGCACCACTAGAAATCAGCCGACCCGCCCGCGCCTAAGGCGCGGGCGGTTCTGCGTTAGGGGACCTAACGGATGACGCAGGAAAGCAACTCAAACGGGTCGGTGCTGATCACCGTCACCGGATTGGACCAGCCGGGTGTGACGTCGACGCTGTTCGGCGTGCTGTCGCGGCACAACATCGAGCTGTTGAACGTCGAGCAGGTGGTGATCCGTGGCCGCCTGACGCTCGGCGTCCTGGTCGCGGTGCCGGCCGAGGTGGCGAGCGACGTATTGCGCGCCGACGTGCAGCAGGCCATCGGCGAGCTGGGGCTCGACGTGTCGATCGACAGTAGTGACGACCAGCCCGTCCTGACCGAACCGTCGACCCACACCATCGTGGTGCTGGGCCGGCCCATCACCGCCGAGGCCTTCACCGTCGTCGCCCGCGAGGTGGCGGCGCTCGGGGTCAACATCGACTTCATCCGTGGCGTCTCCGACTACCCGGTGACGGGTCTGGAGCTGCGGGTGTCGGTGCCGCAGGTGGGCGGCGCCTACGCGCAGCTGCAGACCGCGCTGGCCCGTGTCGCGGTCGACGAGGGTGTCGACATCGCGCTCGAGGACTACAGCCTGGCCCGGCGGGCCAAGCGGCTCATCGTGTTCGACGTCGACTCGACGCTGATCCAGGGCGAGGTCATCGAGATGCTGGCGGCGCGCGCCGGCGCCGAGGCGAAGGTCGCGGCCATCACCGAAGCCGCCATGCGCGGCGAACTGGACTTCGAGGAGTCGCTGCGGGAGCGGGTGGCCACGCTCGCCGGCCTGCCTGCCGAGGTGGTCGACGAGGTCGCCGACCAGATCGAGCTGACGCCGGGCGCCCGCACCACGCTGCGCACGCTGCGCCGGCTGGGATACCACTGCGGTGTGGTGTCCGGTGGGTTCCGTCAGGTGATCGAGCCGCTGGCCGAGGAACTGATGCTCGACTTCGTGGCGGCCAACCACCTCGAGATCGTCGACGGCAAGCTGACCGGCCGGGTGACCGGCCCCATCGTCGACCGCCCGGGCAAGGCCAAGGCGCTGCGCGACTTCGCCAACCAGGCCGGTGTGCCCATGGAGCAGACCGTCGCGGTCGGCGACGGCGCCAACGACATCGACATGTTGTCGGCGGCCGGCCTCGGCGTCGCGTTCAACGCCAAGCCCGCGCTGCGGGCCGTTGCCGACGCCTCGCTGAACCACCCGTATCTGGACACTGTGCTGTTCATCCTGGGCATCACGCGTGGCGAGATCGAGGCCGCCGACGCCGTCGACGGTGTGGTGCGTCGGGTGGACATTCCCTAGGGATTCCCTGGCGAGGGCACGCCGGGACCGCTGTCGCGTTACAGTGGTGACTATTGATATTGATTTGCTGCGTAAGCGTGTGGGAGATGGTGACATGAAGCGTGCGGTTCTGGTTGGTGTGAGTGCTGTCGCGTTGGTCGCCGGCCCCTTGTCGGTCGTATCGGTGACGGCGGCCGCGCCCGCCTACGCGTGCCCCTGGGGGACCGTGCCGAGCCACTTCGAAGGCGTGTGCGTCAAGGGCACGGCGAATGGCAGCGGCCCGCAGGCGGTGCCGCCGCAGACGTCCAACAGCGGGACGGGCGCGCAGATCACCCAGTCGGTCGGCGGCCTGCAGACGGTCAACGGCATTCCCTGCACGCCCGAGCACATCGGCACCTGCATCGGCCTGATCCAGAGCCAGCAGTAAGTCTCGCTTCAGCCCACCTCAGACGACGAGGGCGTGAGCGTCCGGCGTACCCACGCCGGTGACGCCGCGCCACGCCTGAGCCAGCACCGCGACCGACTGGTGCAGGCGCTCCTCGGGCTGGGTGAAGGGCACGCGGATGAAGCGCTCCAGCGTGCCGTCGACCCCGAAGCGTGGCCCGGCGGGGATGACGAGGCCCATCCGAGAAGCCGCGGCGGACAGTGCTGAACTCATGGGTGCGGGCAGCCGCATCCACATCGACATGCCGCCGTGGCACGGGCTGGCCGTCCAGTCCGGGAGTTGTTCCTGCAGAAGCGAACTCACCAGCTCACGCCGGGCGCGCAACATGTCGCGACGGGCGGGCAGGACGGTGTCGGCCTGCCGGAGCAGGTCGGCCGACGCCAGTTGTTCGACGATCGCGGTGCCGAGGTCGATGGTCGGCCGCACCGCGGCGATGGCGGCCAGGGTGGACCGTTCGGCGCGAATCCAGCCGACCCGCAGGCCACCCCAGAACGACTTCGACATCGAGCCGACGGTGATCACCAGGTCGCGGCGGCTCTCCAGGTAGGAGGCCAGCGGCGGGGGCAGCGGATCGTCCAGCCAGATGTCGCAGATGGTTTCGTCGATGATGGTGCGGGTCCGGGTCTCGGCGATGATCCGGGCGAGGCGCTCGCGCCCCGCGGCCGGCAGGCTCAGCCCGGTCGGGTTGTGGTTGTCGACGATCAGATAGGCCAGGGTGGGGGCCAGTTGCCGCATGGCGGCCTGCACGGCATCCAGTTCCCAGCCGTCTTCGGCCATGCTGACGGGCACCGGCCGGGCGCCGGAGGCCGCGATGAGCGAGATGGCGCCGTGGTACGTCGGCTGTTCGATCAGCACGCGGTCGCCCGGGCGGGCGTAGGTGGCCAGCACGAGATTGATCGCGTGGAGCGCCCCGGTGGTCACCATGATCTCGTCCGGATCGGTGGGAAGACCTCTGGCGCAATATCTTTCGGCGATGGCCCGGCGAAGCTCGGCGACGCCGGTGAGTTCGATGCCGAGGTCGTGCAGATGTGGCGCCACGCGCTGGGCGGCGCGCGCGAACGCCTCGAGGGTGGCGGCCGCCGGCGCGGAGGGCGCGGCGTCGGCCAGGCTCAGCGTGCCGGTTCTGACGATGGGTGCCGGACTGGCCGTGAGCGCCGTGGGCGGCAGGGCCGTGGTGCTGCGGGCGCCGCGGCGGGCGTTGAGGTAGCCGTCCTCGCGCAGCTGGGCATAGGCCGCGGTGACGGTGGTACGGGAGACCCGCAGGGCGTCGGCCAGCGCGCGTTCGCTGGGATACCGGGCGCCGACGGGGAGCCGGCCGTCGACGATGAGCAGGCGGATGGCGTCGGCCAGGCCCAGATAGGCGGGGCCACTGAGGCTGGACGTGCGCCAGTTGCCCAATTCGCGTGCCAGAAGGACTTCGTCAAGTGATCTGGCTGACATCTCGATCGACATTGAAGCCAGTATCGGTCAACTGGCTATTGAATGGCAAGCCAGTTGGCCGGAAAACTGGTGTCATGCGAACGAACTGGCTATCAAAACTGGCTGAGAAGCGCACCCGGTCGAGGCGCGACAACCGCGCCGATGTCCGTGATCTGGATGCCGCCCGGGTGCGTCACGAACTGGACGCCATCCGCGCTCGCTTCCAGGACCACCGGTGATGGCAGCGGGCAAACGCGTCAGTGGGGCCGGCCTGACAATCCGCTCGGTGCTGCTGCTGGCGGGGCTGAGCGGCTACGGCCTGTCGATGGCGCTGTTCGTGCGGGCCGGCCTGGGCCTGGATCCGTGGGACGTCTTCCACCAGGGCCTGGCCAAGCACACCGGGCTGACCATCGGCGGCGCCACGGCGCTCGTCGGTGTCGTGGTGCTGCTGGGCTGGATCCCGCTGCGGAACCGGCCGGGCGTCGGCACCGTCGCGAACGTCATCGTCATCTCCGTCGTGGTCGACGCCGCCCTGATGGTGCTGCCGCAGCCGACGACGCTGCCGGTGCGCACCGCGATGATGGTCGGCGCCGTGGTGCTCAACGCCGTGAGCACGGTGATGTACATCGGTGCCGGGATGGGGCCGGGCCCACGCGACGGCCTGATGACCGGGCTGGTGGCCCGGACCGGATGGTCGGTGCGGCTGGTCCGCACCGGCATCGAGGTGACGGTGCTGGCCACCGGCTGGCTGCTGGGTGGCACCGTCGGCGTCGGAACCGTCGTGTACGCCTTGGGGATTGGGCCGCTGGTGCAACTGGTGCTGCGGTGCACCCCGACCCGGTGGCTCGCGGCCAGCGGATGGGCGCACGTGGTGGGGGACCGGGCAGCTGAACCGGCCGTGGCTACGATGAGCGAGTGCCCGGCGCCCTCAACGACAACCTCGTAAGGCCAGAAGTCCCGCCCGACTCGGACCAATTTATCGACTCCGTCGATGGCGACCTCCTGATCGAATTCTCGGCCGTCACACTGCGCCGCGGCGGTGCCACCCTGGTCGGCCCGATCGATTGGTCGGTGGAACTCGATGAGCGCTGGGTCGTCCTCGGTCCCAACGGCGCGGGCAAGACGTCGCTGCTGCGCATGGCGGCCGCCGTCGAGCATCCGTCGTCGGGCACGGCGTTCGTCCTCGGCGAGCGGCTGGGCCGCACCGACATGTCCGAGCTGCGGTCGCGGATCGGGCTCAGCAGTTCGGCGCTGGCACAGCGGATACCCGACGACGAAGTGGTGCGGGACCTCGTGGTCTCCGCCGGTTATGCCGTGCTGGGCCGGTGGCGCGAACAGTACGACGACGTCGACTACAACCGCGCGCTGGACACCTTGGAGAGCATCGGCGCCGAACACCTCGCCGACCGCCGTTACGGCACGCTGTCCGAGGGTGAGCGCAAGCGGGTGCTGATCGCCCGGTCGCTCATGACCGACCCGGAGCTGCTGCTGCTCGACGAGCCGGCGGCCGGACTGGACCTCGGCGGGCGGGAAGAACTGGTGGCCCGGTTGGCTGATCTGGCCGCCGACGCCGACGCACCCGCCTCCGTCCTGGTCACGCACCACGTCGAGGAAATCCCGGAGGGCTTCACGCACTGCCTGCTGCTCTCCGAGGGGCAGGCGATCGCCTCGGGGCTGCTGCCCGAGGTGCTCACGTCCGAGAATCTCTCCCAGGCCTTCGGTCAGTCGATCGCCCTGGAGTACATCGACGGGCGGTACTTCGCCCGTCGTACCCGCAGTCGCGCGGCGCACAGGAGGCGTTTATGACCGAACTCGACCCGCTGCATCCCAGGCCGGCCGCGACCGTGATGCTGGTGCGCGACGGCGCGCCCGGCATCGAGGTCTTCCTCATGCGTCGCACCATGTCGATGGCCTTCGCCGGCGGCATGACGGTCTTCCCCGGCGGCGGGGTCGACGAGCGCGACCGCGACGCCGACATCGCGTGGACCGGACCCGACCGCACCTGGTGGGCCGAGAAGTTCGGCGTCGACCCCGTGTTGGCCGGCGCACTGGTGTGCGCCGCCGCTCGCGAGACCTTCGAGGAGTCCGGCGTGCTGTTCGCCGGGCCGGCCGACGACCCGGACGGCATCGTCTCCGACGCGACCGTCTACCACGAATCCCGGGCCGCGCTGGAAAGCCGTGAACTGTCGTTCGGGGAGTTTCTGGCCCGCGAGAAGCTGGTGCTGCGTGCGGACCTGTTGTGGCCGTGGGCCAACTGGATCACCCCCAAAGAGGAACGCACCCGCCGCTACGACACGTTCTTCTTCGTCGGTGCCCTGCCGGCCGGCCAGCGCGCCGACGGCAACAACACCGAGAGCGACCACGTCGCCTGGCGTACGCCCGCGGCCGCACTGGAGGAGTTCGCGCAGGGGCATTCGTTCCTGCTGCCGCCCACGTGGACGCAACTGAGCTCGCTGGACGGCCGCACGGTCGGTCAGTTGCTCAAGGACGAGCGGAAGATCGAGCCGATCGAACCGGTGCTCACCATGGGCGAGGGCACATGGGACATCGAGTTCTTCGATGCCGAGCGATACAAGGCGGCCCGCGCCGGCAGGGCGCAGTGATGGACATCGGCGAGTTCGTCCAACTCCACGTCACCGACGGCATCGGGACCCTGCTCCTGGCCAGGCCACCGCGCAATGCGCTGACCCGCCAGATGTGCCGAGAGGTCACCGCGGCCGCCGAGGAGCTGGGCCAGCGGTCCGACGTCACCGCCGTCATCGTGTACGGCGGCCACGAGGTCTTCTGTACCGGTGACGACGACCACGAGACCAGCACCCTCGACGCTGCCGAAGCCCGCGTCGCGGGCGCGGTGTGCCGCGCCGCGGTCGACGCCGTCGCCGCCATTCCGCGGCCCACTGTCGCGGCCGTCACCGGCTACGCGCTGGGCAGCGGCCTGACGCTGGCCCTGGCGGCCGACTGGCGGATCAGCGGTGACAACGTGAAGGTGGGGTCGACGGAGATCCTGTCGGGCCGGGCACCGGCCGAGGGCGCCGCGGCGCGGTTGGCGGCGGCCGTCGGCGACAGCCGGGCCAAGGACCTGGTGTTCAGCGGCCGGTTCGCCGGTGCCGAGGAAGCGGTGGCCCTGGGTCTGGTCGACCAACTCGTGGCGCCGGACCACGTCTACGACGAGGCGCAGAAGTGGGCGCGCAGGTTCCTGGACGCGTCGCCCGAGGCGCTGGCCACAGCAAAGGCGGCGTTCGCGGTTCGCTGAACCCGTGCTCAGCGGGTGAACAGAACCGTGGATGTGAACTCCCGGTGACGGGGCAGTTAGGCTGACCTGCATGACGAGTACCGACCAGACGTCCGAGGTCGCCGCAGCCGACGCTGCCGCCCAGGTATCCGAGGTAGTTGACCAGGCCCCCAACCCGCACGCGACGGCCGAGCAGGTCGAGGCGGCCCGCCACGACACCAAGCTGGCGCAGATCCTGTACCACGACTGGGAAGCCGAGAGCTACGACGACAAGTGGTCGATCTCGTACGACCAGCGGTGCATCGACTACGCGCGCGGTCGCTTCGACGCCATCGTCCCCGACGAGGTCCAGCGTCAGCTGCCGTATGACCGTGCCCTCGAGCTCGGCTGTGGCACCGGCTTCTTCCTGCTGAACCTGATCCAGGCCGGCGTCGCCCGCCGCGGCTCGGTGACCGACCTGTCCCCGGGCATGGTCAAGGTGGCCACCCGCAACGGCAAGGCCCTCGGTCTGGACATCGACGGCCGCGTCGCCGATGCGGAGGGAATCCCCTACGAGGACAACACCTTCGACCTCGTCGTCGGACACGCGGTGCTGCATCACATCCCCGACGTGGAGCTGTCGCTGCGTGAGGTCGTCCGCGTGCTCAAGCCGGGCGGCCGCTTCATCTTCGCCGGCGAGCCCACCACGGTCGGTAACTTCTACGCCCGCCGCCTGGCCGACCTGACGTGGAAGACCACCGTCGCGGCCATGAAGCTGCCGGGCCTGGAATCCTGGCGCCGGCCGCAGGAGGAGCTCGACGAGAACTCGCGCGCCGCCGCGCTCGAGTGGATCGTCGACCTGCACACGTTCGAGCCCGCCGACCTGGAGCGCATGGCCACCAACGCCGGTGCGGTCGAAGTCGCCACCGCCAGTGAGGAATTCACCGCCGCCATGCTGGGCTGGCCGGTGCGGACCTTCGAGTCGACGGTGCCCCCGGGCAAGCTCGGCTTCAAGTGGGCCAAGTTCGCCTTCGGCGGCTGGACCACGCTGAGCTGGTTCGACGCCAACGTGTGGCGCCGCGTCGTGCCGAAGGGCTGGTTCTACAACGTGATGATCACCGGGGTCAAGCCGTCCTGACGGTGTCCTCGGCGGACCCGACGCTCCTGACGCTCTGACGTGAGCGGCTATGCCTTCACGCTCGACGATGTCGCCTACCTGACCGGAGCCGGTCAGGAGGCGCTCGCCGAGGTGGCTGCCCGGCCACTGACCGATGCCCACCGGGTATCCGACATCGCTTGGGCGCGTTCGCGTTTCGGTGACCGTGCGGCCGTGCTGGTCGAGACGGTGCTGCTGCGTCGCCGGGCCGTCGCCAAACTGGCCGAGCTCGGCGACGTCGCCGGCTGGCTGTTCACCGACGAGGCACTGCAGCAGGCCACGGCCGGGGCCGTCGCCGTTCATCGGGCGCGGCGGTTGTCCGGTCGCGTCGTGCACGATGCGACGTGTTCCGTCGGGACAGAACTTGCCGCCCTGAGCAATTCGGGTGATTCCGCGCCCCGCCTCGTCGGCAGCGATCTCGACGCGGTCCGGCTGGCGATGGCGCGGCACAACGTGGGCGACCGGGCGCTGCTGTGCCGTGCGGACGCGCTCCGCCCGATCACGCGGGACACGGTGGTGGTCGTCGACCCGGCGCGGCGCAGTTCGGGCCGCCGCAAGTTCGATCCCCGCGACTACGCCCCGCCGCTGGACGAGTTGCTCGAGGTCTACCGGGGCCGCGATCTGGTGGTGAAATGCGCACCCGGCGTCGATTTCGGCCAGCTGGCCGAGCTGGGATTTCGCGGCGAGGTGCAGATCACGTCGCTGGCCGGCAGTGTCCGGGAGGCCTGTCTGTGGTCACCGGGGCTGGCCCCGTCCGGCGTCACGCGCCGGGCCACGGTGCTCGACAAGACCGGCCAGGTGGCCGAGGAATTCACCGATGCCGATCCGGATGACTGTCCATCGGGGCCGGCGGGGCGGTGGATCGTCGACCCCGACGGCGCGGTGGTTCGGGCCGGTCTGGTGCGCCACTATGCGGCGCGGCACGGCCTGTGGCAGCTCGACCCGGCGATCGCGTATCTGTCCGGCGACGAGTTGCCCAGCGGTACAAGGGGTTTCGAAGTAATCGAGCAGATCGCCTACAACGAGAAGCGGCTCCGGCAGGCGCTGTCCGCGCACGGGGCGTCGGCCGTCGAAATCCTGGTGCGCGGCGTCGACGTCGACCCGGATGCGTTGCGCGCCAAGCTGAAGCTGCAGCGGTCGGGTGGGCAGCTCTCCGTGGTGATCACGCGCATCGGTGCCGGGGCCGCCGCCCGGCCGACGGCGTTCATTTGCCGGCCGTCGCGCTGAATCACCTGGTCGCAGTTCATGCCCGGGACGGGTAGGGCCGACAGGTACGCTGGAACCGGCGGCGACGTGCCGCCATTTCTTGATCCCCGGAGGATTCACCAGATGCGCCTTCCCGCACTCGCCGCAGTGATCGCTGCTTCAGGGGCGGTCGGTTTGCTCGGCACGCCTCTTGCGGCCGCGACCCCGGCGAAATGCCCGGAGCTGGGCGGTGTCGTCGACGGCTCGCGGATGTGTCAGATTCGGGACACCACCCGCGGCTACGCGCTCAACATCAGCTATCCCATCGACTACCCGGATCAGCAGGCCGTGGTCGACTACATCACGCAGACGCGCGACGGATACGTCAACGTCGCGAAGATGCCCGGACCGCACGAGACCTCATACGAGCTGGATACCACCGCGACGCAGTACACCGCGGCGATCCCGCCCCGTAACACCCAGTCGGTCGTGTTCAAGACGTTCCAGGATGTCGGCGGTGCGCATCCGCAGACCTTCTACAAGACGTTCACGTGGGACCTGGTCCAGCGCAGGCCGATCACCATCGAGAACCTGTTCGCGCCTGGCGCACAACCCTTTCCGGTGATCCTGCCGCTGATTCAGGGCGAGCTGATCCGCCAGTCCGCACAGCCGGTGCTGATGCCGCCGGCAGCCGGGCTGGACCCCGAGACCTACCAGAACTTCGCGATCACCAACGACTCGCTGATCTTCTTCTTCAGCCAGGGACAGGTGCTACCGGAATCCGCCGGCGCGGTGCAGGTGACGGTGCCGCGCGCCCCGATCGAGGCCATGCTCGCCTAGTGATTCGTGCACGATTTTCCGCGGTTGCCGCGGAAAATCGTGCACAAATCCCTGTTCAGGCTGGGGCGAACGCGTAGACCTGGCCGTCGCTCGTCGCGGTGATGACGCGCTTGTCGTGCCCGACGGACACCCCGACGGGCCAGCCCGTGGCGCCCGGCAGCGGATAGCTGTTCACGGTGTGGCCGTCGGCGGGGGAGAAGACCACCAACGCCTGGCCGGCCTGACCGTCGCGGACCACGACGTACCCGACGTCGGTGCCGGCGCGCGTGGCCGTCGTCAGCGGCTCGACGTCGGCACGCGTCCACGCCACCTCGCCCTTGTCGCCCTTGTCCTTGACCGCGGTGAGCTTGGTCTGTGGCCCGCCGCCGGCGACCACCAGACCGTCCGGCGTCACCGATGGCGGCGTCTGCGGCTGGAACCCGAGGTTGACCGACCACTTGGCCTTGCCGTCGGCGGAGTTGACCGCCCAGAGGTGCTGATCGCGGCCGTTGACGTAGACGGTCTTGCCGTCGGCGGACAGCACCGGGCTGGCGATGGGGCCGCCGCCGACCGCCGTGCTGCTCCATTCGCGGGTCAGCAGCGGCGTCTGGCCCTCGTGGTAGCGCAGCCCGACCAGGGCCGGGGCATCGGTGCCCGGTTGCCACAGGCCCAGCACCACCATGTCGGTGTCAGGGGAGTAGGCGGGCGCCGCCGAGATGGGGCACGCCGCCTTGGCGGGCTGGCAGTCGGCCAGGCCGCGCGCCGAGTCGGCGGGGTCGACGCCGCTGACGAGGTCCAGCGGGGCGCCGATGGTCTGGCCGCGGTGGGCGTCGAACACCAGTACCTGGCCCAGATGTGTCACCACGAGGAGCTGGCCGGGCGACAGGATGCGCGGTGTCGTCGGCATCCCGATCACGGGCTGGCGCCAGCGGATCCACTGCGTCGGCGGGAACGACATGATCGCGCCGGGCTGGCCGACGTACATGTTGTCGAAGCCGTCGAACAGAGGGCTGGACATGCCGCCGCCCTGCCACAGCCGGGTACACCAGCGCTGGCGGCCGTGCTGGTCGCTTTCCCACACCATCAGGGAGCAACCATTGGACGACTGCGCGTTGATGGCCAAATAGCTGCCGGAGCCGAGGATCACCTGTGCGCCGAGATTGCCCTTGGCCGAGCGGGCCCAGTCCTGCTTCAGGCTGCCTGCCCCGGCCAACGCGGTGAAGCTGCTGTTGGCGGCGTCGCCGTACTGTGCCGGCCAGCCGTCCGACGGGTGCGCCTTGACCCAGGAGTCGGTGTTGCCGCACCCGGCAACGGTCAGGGTGACCGCCGCAACAGCAACGGCGGCGAGGCGGCGGATTCGGTGTGCAGGCATCGAGTCCCGAGACTAGCCCGAGACACGCGAATGTCCGATTTCGCCTCGCGTAGGCTTTCCGGCCATGACGACGATGTGGGGCGCACCGATTCACAAGCGATGGCGGGGTTCGCGGCTGCGCGATCCGCGGCAGGCGCGGTTCCTCACCCGCGAGTCGCTGAAGTGGGTGCTCGACAACAAGGCCTACACCCCGTGGTACCTGGTGCGGTACTTCCGGCTGCTCAAGTTCAAGCTGGCCAACCCGCACATCATCACGCGTGGCATGGTGTTCCTCGGCAAGGGCGTGGAGATCCAGTGCACGCCCGAGCTGGCGCAGATGGAGATCGGTCGCTGGGTCCACATCGGTGACAAGAACACCATCCGCTGCCACGAGGGCTCGCTGCGGTTCGGCGACAAGGTGGTGCTGGGCCGCGACAACGTCATCAACACCTACCTGGACATCGAGATCGGCGAGTCGGCGCTCATGGCCGACTGGTGCTACGTCTGCGACTTCGACCACAAGATGGACAGCATGGAGCTGCCGATCAAGGACCAGGGCATCATCAAGGGCCCGGTGCGGATCGGGCCGGACACCTGGATCGCCGCCAAGGTGACCATCCTGCGCAACACCAGCATCGGCCGCGGCTGCGTGCTCGGTGCCCACGCGGTGGTCAAGGGCGAGATTCCGGACTTCTCCATCGCGGTCGGTGCCCCCGCCAAGGTGGTCAAGAACCGCAAGCTGGACTGGGAGACCTCGGCCGCCGAGCGCGAGGAACTCGCCCGCGCCTTGGCCGATATCGAGCGCAAGAAGAGCTCCCGGTAATTCAGCTCGTGTAGTCGAGAGTTGTCATCATGCCCGCCTCCTGGTGATAGGCGTTGTGGCAGTGCAGCATCCACTCACCGGGGTTGTCGGCGACGAGGGCGACGGTCAGCTTCTGCTTGGGCAGCACGATCAGCGTGTCCTTGCGCGGCCCGCGCCGGCCGTCGGGCTGCAGCACCTGGAACGTGTGCCCGTGCAGGTGCATGGGGTGCCACATGGTCGTCGAGTTGGTGAAGCTCATGGTGGCGCGCTGTCCCTGCCGGATGGTCAGGGCCTTGCGGTTGTCGAAGCCCCGCCCGTTGATGCCCCAGTCGTACTTCATCATCGAGCCGGTGAGTTCCGCGGCCAGCGTGACGTCCGGCGTGATGGGTCCGAGGTCGACGGCCGAGGTGGCCGTGAAGTCGGCGACGGTGCCCACCTTCCGATTCAGCTCCGCCGGGCGGAAAGCGGGGTCCGGCGCGGCGCCGGCGCCGGCGGAGAGGATGGCGCGCGCGGCGCTGTCCTTGCCTTCGGCCACTGCCACCAACGGGAAGACGCCGGAGCCTGCCGTGACGATGACGTCGTAGCGCTCGCCCATGCCCAGCAGCAGCGCGTCCACGTCCACCGGGTCGACGGGGAAGCCGTCGGTGTGGGTGACCGTCATGCGGTGGCCGGCCAGCGCCACCCGGAACGCGGTGTCGGCGCCGGCGTTGATGATGCGCAGCCGGATGCGCTGACCCGGTTTGGCATTGAAAACCGTTGGTGCGGCGGGAATCCGGCCGTTGGCGAGGAAGTAGGGGTACTTGACGTCGCCGGCGTCGCCGCCGAGCAGCGGGCTCGTCGCCATGGGCATGTCACCCATGCCGCTCATATCATGGCCGCCCATGTGTCCCATGCCGGCCATGGCCCGCAGACCGTCGTAGATCTGCTGGGGTGACTTACCGGCACCCGAGGTCCAATCATCAAGGACCACAATCCATTCCGCGTCGTAACGGCCGCGATCCGCGGGATCGTCGATGACCACCGGCAGGTACAGCCCGTAGTCCGCGTCCAGACCGGTGTGCGGATGCGCCCAGTAGGTACCGGCGTGCGGGGCCGAGAACGTGTATGTGAAGTCGTTGCCGGGCTTGATGTTCGGTGTCGCGGGTGCCGCGCCGTCCATGTCGTTGCGCAGCGCGATGCCGTGCCAGTGCACCGACGTGTCATGGTCGAGGCCGTTGGACACGCGGACCGACAACTCGTCGCCCCCCGACGCGCGGATCAGCGGTCCGGGCACCTGGTCGCCGTAGGCGAGCGTCTGCACCGTGACGCCGCCCAGGTCGACAGTGGCCGGCTGCGGGCGCAGTGCCACCGCGACGGTGCGCCCGGTGTGCGGGCGGGCGGCCTCGGCGGCGGCGATGGCCTTCTGGTCGACGCCGCCTGCCGCGGTCGGCGTCTTGCTACACGCGGCGACGCCGGCAAGCGCGGATGCGCCTGTGACGGCAGAGGCGATCAGGAAACTACGGCGAGTGAACACCCTGCCGTTTGTACCCCCGGGGGGTATATCCGTCAAGCGTGGTCAGCTCGCGGGGCAACACAAAACTGTCCCTCTTTCAGGGAAAAGGGACAGTTCTATGGATTTTCGGTGGACCGGACTCAGCCGCGGTCGGGCAGCGGGCGCTCCACGATGGGACGACGCGCGTGCGGCAGGCGCTCGCCGCGCTTGGCAGCGAGGTAGACGTCCGAGGTCTCGGCCGCGACCGTCTGCCACGAGAAATCGTGGTTCAACCGGTCGCGCGCGGCCAGGGCGCGCTGCTGCGCGCCCGCGGGGTCGTCGAGCACCTTGCGGACGGCGGACGCCAGCGCGCCGACGTTGCGCGGCGGACAGGAGACGCCCGTCTTGCCGTTGATCACCGCTTCGCCGAGCCCGCCGACGTTCGACGTCACCAGCGGGGTGCCGGCCGCGGCGGCTTCCAGTGCGACGATGCCGAACGGCTCGTAGTGGCTCGGCAGGACCGCGGCGTCGGCCCGGTGCAGCAGCTCGAGCAGCCCGGAATGGTCAACGCGGCCAACGAAATTCACGGCCTTGGTGACCTTGGCCTTGCGGGCTTCCTCGACCAGCCAGTCGTACTGCGTGCCGTCACCGGCGATGGTCAGCGTGGTGCCCGGGTGGGTCCGCCGGATGCGCGGCATCGCGGCGATGACGTCGTGCACGCCCTTCTCGTACTCGAGCCGGCCGACGAACAGCAGCTCGGCCGGGCCGTCGTGCTTGCGCCGCATGGCGAACGGCCAGCCGGCGGTGTCGATGCCGTTGCAGATGACGCTCACGTCGGGCAGCTCGGGTCCGAACAGCTCGGTGATCTCCTCGCCCATGGACACCGAGCAGGTGATCAATGAGTCGGACTCGTGCACGAGCCACGATTCCAGCGAGTGCACCTGGCGGCTCACGGGGCCGGAGAGCCAGCCGGAATGCCGGCCGGCCTCGGTGGCGTGGATGGTGGAGACCAGCGGCACGTCGAAGAACTCGGCCAGCGTCACGGCGGGGTGGGCGACCAGCCAGTCGTGCGCGTGCACGACGTCGGGCGTCCAGTCGCGCAGGCTCAATCCGGCGCGAATCATGGCGTGCCCCATGGCCAGTGTCCAGGCCATCATGTCGGTGCCGAATTTGAACTCGTTCGGGTCGAGGGCCGCGGAGATCACCCATACGCCCTCGTGCACCTCGTTGGTGGTGGGGTGCGTGCTGGGGTCGGTGTCCGCGGGGCGACGGCACAGCACCACGACCTCGTGGCCGAGGGCGGCGAGCTCGACGGCCAGATGGTGGACGTGGCGTCCGAGGCCACCGATCACCACGGGTGGGTACTCCCACGAGACCATGAGGATTTTCATCGCTGCCTTCTGCTCTTCGCGCAAGCGCTCATCGGTGCCCTCGGCTCTTCGCGCAAGCGCTCATCGGTGCCCTCGGCTCTTCGCGCAAGCGGCTCATCGCGGCAACCTCCGCGCGTCCAGGGCGCCGAACAGTCCGTCGGCGCGGTTCCAACCCTCCGCGAGCTTCTGGGCCTGGTCGCGTCGTCCAGACGCGAGGGCACCGGCGATCTCCCGGGTGGCGTGCGCGTGCAGGTGCGCGCGATAGCGAGCATATTCCGCCGCGGTGTCTTTGCTCACCATGAAGGGCCAGTCGCTCGAGACGGTCAGCAGGGCTTCGCGCAGGATCTGGTCGGCCACGCGGTCACGGGCCGGGTACGCCGAATCCTGCGCCAGGACCTTGTCCACCGTGGTCAGCGCGGTATCGACGACCTCGGCGTTGAGCGTCACGAAGTCGGCGACCTGCTCGCCGGACCAGACCTGCCAGTCCTTGCCCGAGCCCCAGGAACTGGGCGGCAGTTCGACGGGGGAGCCGACGAACCCGTTGTTGATCGCGTCCGACAGGGTGCCCACCTGGACACCGGCGGCCGGCAGCGCGCGCAATACGCGTCCCAGCCACTCCGGTCCCTCATGCCACCAGTGCCCGAACAGTTCGGTGTCGAAAGCGGCGACGACGTGGGCCGGGCGCCCGGTGCGCTCGGACTCCGAGAGCAGCCGGCGCCGAACCGTGTTCACGAAATCCGCGACGTGCGCGTCGATCGCGGCGGTGGCCCGCTCCGGCTCGTACGGGGCCTTGGACTCCGACGGGACGGTGCGGCCGGTGACCCGGGCCGGCTTGAGGCCGGTGAGGTGGTCGTACGTGTGGAAGTCGCGGTACGCCGGGTGCCCCGGGTAGCCGGACTTGGGCGACCACACGCGGTAGCTGACCTGCAGGTCGCGGCCGAAGGCGACGACGTCCGACTCGCCCACGGGACGGCCGAGCGCGGTGTCGCCGTGCAGTGACGGGCCGTCGACCATGAAGTGGGTGACGCCGGCGGCGGCGTAGCCGGTCTCCATGCCGGGCGCGTAGGCGCATTCGGGCGCCCAGATGCCGCCGGGGGTGTGCGCGAAGCGGGCGCCGGCGTCGGCCAGGCCCTCGCGCAGCGCGAACTCCCGCAGCCGGGGGTTGAGCAGCGGCTGGAACGGATGTGACAGCGGGCCGCCGAGCAGTTCGATGGTGCCCGCGCCGATGAGCTGCCGCAGCACGGGGCTGCCGCCGTGCTGCCAGTGATCGGCGAACTCGGCGAGCGCCGCACCGGCCTGCTGGTGCTCGTGAACACCGAAGGCGCGCAACGCTTCCGGTGAGTTGAAGGTCTCAGGGGCGCCGCTGGAGTCTGTCCCGTCGCTCCGCTCGCCCCGGCCGCCCCGCACGGTGGTCGCCTCCAGCGCGCGCAGCTGCCAGTTGGACAGCCACTGCTGCATACCGGCCAGGCAGTATGGATCGTCGAGCTGGGCGGTGACGACGGGTGTCATGCCGAGGGTCAGCAGGTGGCCGCGGCCTTCCTCGGCCAGCTCGCGCAGCACGCGCGTCAGGGGCAGATAGGCCGTCGCCCACGACTGGTACAGCCACTCCTCGCCGACCGGCCAGCGGCCATGGTGGGCCAGCCACGGCAGGTGCGTATGCAGCACCAGGGTGAACATCCCCGGTACTGGTGCGCTCGACGAATCACTCACGGCCGCACCGCGATTGCCACCAGGTCGAGGCTGTCATCGATGTTTGCGGCGTCGGCGTCCAGCAGATCGAAGTCGTCGATCGTCACCGCGGCCACGTCGGCCAGCAGGTCCGCGGGCCAGGGTGCGTCGGCCACGGCGCGGTCGATCTGGGCCTGGATGATGGAGCCGCCCTGCCGGGCGTCGACCTCACGCAGTCCGGCGCCGTGATACACGCCCAGCATGGCCTCCATGACGAAGCCCTGTTCGGTCAGCAGTTCGGTCATCTCGGCGGCGTTCAGTTCCCGGGTGTGGAACGGGTTCAGCGGGGTGTCGCTGCCGGGGGTGAAGGTGATCCGGTTGGGCGTGGACATCAGTAGCACGCCACCCGGGCGCAGCACCCGCAGGCATTCGGCGACGAATTGCCCTTGGTCCCAGAGGTGTTCGATCACCTGGAAGTTGACGACGACGTCGACGGAGGCGTCGGGGAGCGGCAATGCGGCCAGGTTGCCGTGCAGCATCTCGACCCGCGGGTAGCGGGCGCGGATGTGCGCCACGGAGGACTCGTCGTAGTCCAGCCCGATCACCCGCCGCGCGACGTCGGCGATGAGGTCGGCGCCGTAGCCCTCGCCGGCACCGGCCTCGAGGACGTCGCGGTCGCGGCAGCGCTCGACCAGGCGCCGGTAGACCACCTCGTGGCGCCGGAACCAGTAGTTCTCCTCGGCCAGGTCCGGGACGGTGCGCTCACCGGTCAGTGGCATCACTGGCACTGAGGTTGCCGCGTGGCTGTCCGGCTGGGTTTCGGGAAAAGTGCTCATTAGATAGGCAGGCTAGCCCAGAGTGGTACCGCTGATCCCATGCCCGATCGGTTGGGCCGTCCCACCTGCTGGTTCTGTCATGTTGCCCAACACCCTCAAGTGTGGTCAAGAAAACAAAAGGCGGCATCCTCGGGCCGCGTTCGACCAGCTATGGTGTTCCTGCGCCATGCCACATAAGTTACCGAGTAGTAACATGTTGGTCGTTGCGTTAATCGTGAATGCCAGGCCGACCGCCGGCCTCATCGAGGAGGACGAACCACACCCATGACGAACATCGTGGTCCTGATCAAACAGGTCCCTGACTATGAGTCGGAGCGCAAGCTCAACGACGGCGACTTCACCCTCGACCGCGAGTCCGCGGACGCGGTGCTCGACGAGATCAACGAGCGCGCCGTCGAGGCTGCGCTGCAGATCAAGGAGAAGGAAGAGGCCGCCGGCGGCGCCGGCACCGTCACCGTGCTGACCGTCGGACCGGAGCGGGCCACCGAGGCCATCCGCAAGGCTCTGTCCATGGGCGCCGACAACGCGGTGCACGTGAAGGACGACCAGCTCAAGGGCTCGGACATCGTCCAGACCGGTTGGACCCTGGCCCGCGCGCTGGGCACCATCGAGGGCGCCGAGCTGGTCATCGGTGGCAACGAGTCCACCGACGGCGTGGGTGGCGCGGTTCCGGCCGTCATCGCCGAGCTGCTGGGCCTGCCGCAGCTGACCTCGCTGCGCAGCATCTCCGTCGAGGGTGGCAAGGTCACCGGCGAGCGTGAGACCGACGAGGGCGTCTTCGGCCTGGAGGCCACCCTGCCCGCCGTCGTGAGCGTCAACGAGCGCATCGGCGAAGCCCGCTTCCCGTCGTTCAAGGGCATCATGGCCGCCAAGAAGAAGCCGGTCACCGTGCTGACGCTGGCTGAGATCGGTGTCGAGGCCGACGAGGTCGGTGTCGCCAACGCCAGCAGCAAGGTGCTGTCGTCGACGCCGAAGCCGGCCAAGGCCGCGGGCGAGAAGATCGCCGACGAGGGCGAGGGCGGCACCAAGATCGCCGAGTACCTCGTTGGTCAGAAGCTGATCTAGCCCCCACCACACCGAAACTTCCAGAAAGACACAGAGGCAAATACGCATGGCTGAAGTACTTGTGCTCGTCGAGCACGCCGATGGTGCCCTCAAGAAGGTGAGCACCGAACTGATCACCGCTGCCCGTGTGCTCGGTGAGCCGTCGGCAGTTGTGGTGGGTGCCCCCGGCACCGCCGCGCCGCTGACCGACGCCCTCAAGGCCGCCGGTGCGGCCAAGATCTACGTCGCGGAGTCGGCCGACGCGGCCAACTTCCTGGTCACCCCGACCGTCGACGTGCTGGAGGCTCTCGTCGAGTCCGCGGCCCCGGCCGCCGTTCTGACGGTCGCCAGCACCGAGGGCAAAGAGGTCGCCGGTCGTCTGGCGGCCCGCCTGGGTGCCGGCCTGCTGGTCGACGTCGTCGACGTCAAGGCCGGTGGCATCGGTGTGCACAGCATCTTCGGTGGCGCTTACACCGTCGAGGCGCAGGCCAACGACGTGCTCCCGGTGATCGCTGTCCGTCCGGGTGCCGTCGAGGCTGCCCCGGCCGACGGCGCCGGTGAGGTCGTCAACGTCGAGGTTCCGGCCCAGGCCGAGAACGCCACCAAGATCACCTCGCGCGAGCCGGCCGTCGCCGGTGACCGTCCGGAGCTCACCGAGGCCAGCGTCGTGGTCGCCGGTGGCCGTGGTGTCGGCAGCGCCGACAACTTCGCGGTCGTCGAGGCCCTGGCCGACTCGCTCGGCGGTGCTGTCGGTGCTTCGCGTGCCGCGGTCGACTCGGGCTACTACGGCGGTCAGTTCCAGGTCGGCCAGACCGGTAAGACCGTTGCCCCGCAGCTGTACATCGCCCTCGGCATCTCGGGCGCCATCCAGCACCGCGCCGGCATGCAGACGTCCAAGACCATCGTTGCGGTCAACAAGGACGAAGAGGCCCCGATCTTCGAGATCGCCGACCTCGGCATCGTGGGTGACCTGTTCCAGGTCGCACCGCAGCTGACCGACGCCATCAAGGCTCGTAAGGGCTGATTTTTTTCTGCGTGAGCAGAAGCGAAGGTGCCCCAAAACTTCGGTTTTGGGGCACCTTTGTGTCTGGGCATGACTGCTGACAGCAACCAGAACGGTGGTGCCGATGGCGAGCCAGGATCGCGGGCCGGTCTTGCGTGGCCGCGACAGCGAGATCACGACGCTGCGCGGCCTGTTGTCGGCCGCGCGGTCGGGTAGCAGTCAGGTGCTGGTCCTGCGGGGCGAGGCGGGGGTCGGGAAGACCGCGCTGCTGAGGTATGCGGTCAATGCCGCGGACGGATTCCGCTGTGTCCAGGTGACGGGCGTCGAGTCCGACATGGAGCTGGCCTACGCGGGCCTGCAGCAGCTGTGCGCGCCGCTGATGCATCACCTCGACGAGTTGCCGACGCCGCAGCGGGGTGCATTGGACGTGGCCTTCGGCCGCGGCGTCGGAGCGGCGCCGGACCGTTTCCTGGTGGGGCTCGCGGTGCTGAGCCTGTTTGCCGCCGCAACGGCGGATCAGCCGCTGTTGTGTGTGGTCGACGACGCGCAGTGGCTCGATCAGGTGTCGGTGCAGACCCTCGCTTTCGTGGCGCGGCGCTTCCTCGCCGAGCCTGTCGTGCTGCTGTTCGCGGCCCGTGACGCCGGAGCCGAAGCGCTGGGGCCGTTGCCGGAGCTGGCGGTGACCGGGCTGTCCGATGCCGACGCCCGAGACCTGCTCGATTCGGTGCTGTTGGGGCGGGTCGACGAACGGGTGCGCGACCGCGTCGTCGCCGAGACACGGGGGATCCCGCTGGCGCTCCTCGAGGTCCCCCGCAGTGTTTCTGCCGCCGAGCTCGCCGGTGGCTTCTGGAACATGGGCACCGGGCGCAGCGTGACGAGGCAGGTCGAGGACGGCTACCGGCGTCGCGTCGAGGCGCTGCCACCGGCTGCTCAGCAACTGTTGTTCCTCGCCGCCGCCGACTCGGTTGGGGACGCGGCGCTGTTCCAGAGGGCCGCAACGACTTTGGGACTGTCCGTCGGTGCTCTGGCGCCGGCCGAGGCGGCCGGACTCATCGAGTTCGGCGCGCGGGTGCGTTTCGGCCATCCGTTGATGCGTTCGGCTGTCTATCGTGCGGCCGACGTGAACGCGCGCCGAGCGGTACATCGGGCTCTGGCCGAGGCCACCGATCCCCGGCAGGATCCCGACCGCCGCGCATGGCATTTCGCCCACGCGGCGGCGGGGCCCGACGACGCTGTCGCCGCGGATCTCGAGCGCTCCGCCGGCCGGGCCAAGAGCAAGGGCGGCGTCGCCGCGGCAGCGGCCTTCCTGGAACGCGCGACGGTTCTCACCGCGGACCCGGCCCTGCGCGCGGCACGGGCGCTCGCGGCGGCACAGGCCAAGCGCGACGCGGCGGCACCGGCTGCGGCGCATGAACTCCTGGCGATCGCCGAACTCGGGCCGCTGACGAATCTGCAACGGGCGCAAGTGGATCGGTTGCGGGCCGAGATGCAATTCGCCCGCAGCCGCGGCGGCGGGCCCGGCGTGCCGCCGCTCAGCGACGCCGTGCAGAAGTTGCTCGCCGCGGCACGAGATCTCGAGACGCTCGATGCCGACCTTGCCCACGAGACATATCTCGAGGCGCTCGCCGCGGCGATGTATGCGGGCCGGCTGGGTGGGCCGGACATGCTGGTACAGGTGGCCGAGGCCGCGGGCGCTGCCCTCGGCAGTGCGGCCGAGCTGCAACGGCCGGTGGACTTGCTGCTGAGCGGGGTGGCGAGCCGGATCGTCACCGGCGGCGGTACCGAACAGATGCGCGCCGCGCTGGAGCTCATGTGCCGGCACGCGCAGGACGCCGACGGCCAGCTCCTGCGGTGGATGCCGTTGGGACTGGCCATCGTTCAGGAATCGGCCGTCGGCGAGATTTGGGATGACGGCATCCACCGGCTGCTGGCCACCGCCGTGATTCGTCAGGCGCGTGACGCCGGTGCCTTGGCCGCGCTTCCGCCCGCACTCGCCTTCGGGGCCGGTGTGCATCTCCTGGCAGGCGAATTCGACACGGCGGCAGCACTTATCGCTGAGGCTGCCGTCATCTCGGCGGCGACCGACTATGCCCCGTTGCGGTACCACTCGCTGTCGTTGGCGGCGTTTCGTGGGGTTGCCGCCGATGCGGTCGGCCTCATCGAGTCCGCGGCGGCCGATGCGGCGGCCCGCGGCGAAGGCCGGGTACTCGGGGTCACTGGGTTTCTTTCGGCGGTCGTCTACAACGGACTCGGGCGTTATGCCGAAGCGTTCGCGGCGGCCAGGAACTGTTGCGACTACGACGATCTCGGCTTCTTCAGCTGGGGTCTGATCGAGCTCGCCGAAGCCGCAACGCGCATCGGCGACAAGCAAACCGCGGAGTGGGCAGTGCGGCGGCTGGCCGCGCGCGCGGGCGCCAGCGGCACCGATTGGGGACTGGGAGCGCTCGCCCACGCGCGCGCCCTGGTGGCCGACGACGAGGACGCCGACGCCCTGTACACCGAGGCCATCGAACGGCTCGGGCGCACCGGCGTTGTCTTCCTGCAGGCCCGGGCCCGGTTGTGTTACGGGGAATGGCTGCGCCGCATGAACCGCCGCGTGGCGGCGCGGGAGCATCTCGCGGCGGCGTTCGAGATGCTCAATCGGATGGGGGCAGAGGCGTTCGCAGAGCGCACGCGCCGCGAGCTGATCGCCGCCGGCAAGAAGGTCCGCAAGGAGCCGGTCAGTTCCGGTGACGAGCTGACGACGCAAGAGGCCCAGATCGCCGAACTGGCCGCCGGCGGTCTGACCAACCAGGAGATCGGTGCCCAGCTGTTCATCAGCACCCACACCGTCGAATGGCACCTAAGAAAAGTCTTCGTCAAGCTCGGCATCACCTCGCGGCGGCAGCTGCGCACGCTGTTCCCCGCGCGCTGAACTGCGCCACCGAACCACGTACTTCCAAGGGTCCGCCGCGGTCGGGGAGCGGCCATGCTGATCACATTCCGCGTAAACCCTTGAAGTGAAAGAGTCCCGTGTCCCGCATCCTGTTACAGACGACGATCACCGAATGCGCCGACGATTGGGACGTCGGCCGGTTTTCGATGGTGGCAGACGAGTTGAGAGCGTGCGGTCACCAGGTGACCGCACGCAATCGGGCATGCCTGAGCGACGACCCGGTGCTGAGCCGTCTGGACGAGTTCGATTTCGACCAGTTGTGGCTGCTCGCGGTCGACGTCGGCGACGGTCTGACGGCGGCCGACGCCGACGGTGTCCGGCGGTTCCGCGAGCGCGGCGGCGGTGTGCTCACCGCGCGCGATCACCAAGACCTGGGCTGCTGCCTGAACCGTCTCGGAATTCTCGGCGTGGTCAACGAATTCCACGACGACACCCGCGATGCCCCCGATTTGCGTGACGATCAGGACAACCCGAACATCTCGTGGCCCAACTACCACTCGGGCGCCAATGGCGACTATCAGCCGGTGCTGGTCGACGGCGAGCCGCACGAGCTGCTACGCACCAACCGCACCGCGAGCGGGCACATCGAATGGTTCCCCGCGCATCCGCATGAGGGCATGGTCACCGAGAGACCTCCGCTCGCCCGCGCCATCGCGAAGGGTCGCAGTACCGCCACCGGCCGGTACTTCAATCTCGCCGTGGTGGTCGATGGTGAGCGATGTCCCGACGGCCGGCCGATGGGCCGCGTGGTCGCCGAGTCCACGTTTCACCATTTTGCCGACTACAACTGGGATCTCGGCGCCGGAGCACCGTCGTTCGTGTCCGATGTTCCCGGCACACAGATCATGAACGACCCCGCGCGGCTGGCGGTCTTCAAGGACTACGTCGCCAATATCGCCGGGTGGCTCCACCCGGTCTCGACTACGGGGTTCCAAGGGTCCGATCAGGCTGCATCGCGACGACGCTGAATACCGCAGCTGGGGGCATCCGCCCCAGTGCTGGACCGCCGATAGGGATACGAAATGACGCTTGAGACAGTGGAATCCACCGCACCGGCCGATGGCCGGGGACCCGAGCAACCGGTGCCGTCGTACTACGCGCTTCCGGTTGGGGACATCGACGTCGTGGTGATCAGCGACGGCGTGCTGCCGATGTCGGCTCCGAGCTTGGCGACCAACGCCGACCCTGAAATCCGGGCGGCCTGGCTGGACGACATGTTCCTGCCATCCGACAGTCTCGCGTTGCCGCTGAATCAGGTTGTCGTCCGTCGCGGAGAACAGACCATCCTCATCGACGCCGGAGTCGGCGTCGACTACCAGGACTTCACGCCACGGGCCGGACATTGGGGCGAACGCCTCGAGGCCGCCGGCATCGATCTCGCTGCCGTGACCGACGTGGTCCTCACGCATATGCACTTCGATCACGTCGGCGGCCTCCTGGTGGATGGGGTGAAGGACCGGCTGCGCCCGGACGTGCGAATCCACGCCGCTGCCGCCGAGGCAGAGTTCTGGGAGTCACCGGACTTTTCCCGCACCACGGTGAACGCCGCCATGCAGGATGCGATGCGGTCTTCCGCCACAAGGTTTCTGACCGAGTACCGCAACGTGTTGCGGCCATTCGAGAACGAGTACGAGGTCGCGCCGGGGGTGCTGGTCCGTCGAACCGGCGGACACACCCCGGGGCACAGTGTGGTCCGGCTGGCATCCGGCGGCGACCGACTGACGTTCGCGGGTGACGCCGTGCTGCAGGCGGGATTCGACCACCCGGACTGGTTCAACGGTTTCGAACACGACCCCGAGGAAGCGGCGCGCGTGCGTGTCGGGCTGCTGCAGGAGCTGTCATCGACCCGCGAGGCGCTCGTCGCGACGCACCTGCCGTTCCCATCGGTCTGCCATGTCGCAACTGCGGGCAACGCATTCCGGTGCGTGCCGGCCGTGTGGGAATCCTGAACCAGCAAATCGAAAGGGTGTGTCTGATGAAGATCACTGTGATGGGCGCCAGCGGCCAGATCGGTTCGAAGGTCGTCGCGCTGCTGAACGAAGCCGGTCACCAGACCGTGGCGGCGTCGCGGGACACGGGCGCCGATGTCCTCACCGGCGCGGGCCTGACCGAGGCCCTCGCGGGCTCCGACGTGTTGGTTGACGTCGTCAACTCGCCGGACTTCGCCGACGGGCCGGTACTGGACTTCTTCACCCGGTCGGCGACCAACCTGGTGGCCGCGGCGAAGGAGACCGGCGTCGGCCACTACGTGGCACTGTCGATCGTGGGCTGCGACGGTCTGCCCGACAGCGGCTACATGCGCGCCAAGGTCGCTCAGGAGCGCATCATCACCGAGTCGGGACTGCCCTACACCATCGTGCGGGCCACCCAGTTCCATGAGTTCGCCGACGCGATCACCGCATCGTTGACCGTCGACGGCGAAGTGCGGGTGCCCGAGGGCCTCATCCAGCCGATCGCCGGCGCCGACGTCGCCGCCGAAGTGGCTCGTGTCGCTCAGGCCGCGCCGGTCGACGGCATCGTGAACATCGGGGGTCCGGACAAGTTGACGTTCGCCGGCCTGGCGAAACTGGCGCTGGCGCACCGCCATGAGAGTCTGCCGATCGTGGTCGACCCGGCAGCCGTCTACTTCGGCACCAAGGTCGGCGACACCGGCCTGGTCACCAGTGGCGACGCGATCATCTCGGACCTGCACCTGGCCGACTGGCTGGCCACCCAGTGACGGAGCTGACGGGCCTGACCGCGCTGGTGACCGGCGGGACAGCCGGAATCGGATACGAGACCGCGCGTCTTTTGGCTGCCGAAGGCGCCGCGGTGATCATCACCGGACGCTCCGCAGATCGCGGCGCCGCGGCGGCCGCCGAACTCGGGGTGCGATTCATCGCCGCAGACCTGGCGGATCTGGAATCGGTGAAAAGCCTTGCCCGCCAATGTGGTGATGTCGACATCGTCGTCAACAACGCCGCCAGCTTCCCGGGCGCGCTCACCGTGGAGCAGGACGTCGCGTCGTTCGAGTCGACGTTCGACACCAACGTGCGCGGCGCCTACTTCCTGGTGGCAGCACTGGTACCGGGCATGCTCCGCCGCGGACGCGGGAGCATCGTCAACGTCACGTCCATGGTTGCGTTCAAAGGCGTTCCCGGGGCGTCCAGCTACAGCGCCTCCAAGGCGGCATTGGAATCGTTGACCCGCACGTGGGCAACGGAATTCGGGCCGCAAGGAGTGCGCGTCAACAGCGTCGCGCCGGGACCGACGGCGACCCCGGGCGTCGTTGCCGAGTGGGGTGACACCAACGACGAGCTGGGTCGCGCACTGCCACTGGGCCGGACGGCGCAGCCGGCCGAGATCGCGCAGGCGGTGCTGTTCCTCGCGTCGCCACGGTCGAGTTTCATCACCGGCTCGACCCTGCACGCCGACGGCGGCGGCGCGGCGGCGTGATCGCCGAAAACGGCCCCCGGACAACATGTCCGGGGGCCGTTTTCGTGGTCAGCGGTCAGTAATCCCAGGTTGCGGGAACGCACCGGAAGGTGTCGCCCGCAGCCGCCACGTGGCACACCGAGGGGAACGGCAGGTGCGTCGCCACCAGAGCTGATCCAGTCGCCGCGACCTCCCGCAGCAGGCCGACGCGGACGCGGGCCGCCTCCGCGGGATCGTGCTCGAAACCGTTCTGCCACTCGGGGTTGTCGAAACCGGGAGCGAACACCGCATCGCCCGCGAACATCAGCTTCTCGCCGCGGGACTCCAGCCGCACCACGCTGTGGCCGGGAGTGTGCCCACCGGTGCAGGAGATGAGCACGCCCGGCGCCACCTCGTAGTCCGTCTCGAATGTCCGCAATTGGCCGCGGTATTCGTTCAGGAACTGCGTGGCGACCCGCTTCAGCACGTCCGGAATGGGCTGCGGCATGACCGTGCGAGAGAAGTCGGGCGCCTCCCAGAACTCGGCCTCGGCGGTCGAGGCGTGGACGCGCAGATCGGCACGCAGCCGGTCCTTGAGTCCTTCGGTGATCAGCCCGCCGACGTGGTCCATGTGCATGTGGGTCAGTACGACGTCGGTCACCGAATCGAGATCGACGCCCGCAGCCTCCAGGCGCTGGATCGTCTGACCGGCGCGCGGGAAGTCCGGGAACTCGAGGCCCAGCCCGGCGTCGACCAGGATGGTCCGATCCTCGCTACGGACGACGACCACGTTGAGCGGCCAGTCGACGATCTCCGGCGGCAGGAAGTTGTCGTTCAGCCACTCTGTCAGGTCGGCCGGCGGGGTGGTGGTGGCCAATGTCGACGCGGTGATCGGCAGTACACCGTCGCTGATGACCAGTACTTCGATGTCGCCCACCTGCACGGCGTAGCGCGACGGAACCAACTCGTCGAGCCCCGTCTGCCCGAGGTGGGAAATGTTGTCCAAGCTCACGTTGTCTCCTTTGGCTGCATCGTTCGGCAGGGAATTCACCCTGCGCGGGGTTGAACGCGAGCCACCCCGCGAAGTCATCCGTGCCGGCACGCACCACGGATTGGGGCAAGGGACTACGTACTTTCAAAGGTTCGCCGCGGCCGCCGCTCGACGAGTCTGAGTTCGGCGGACTTCACCGTCACTGGTTGAAAACAGGGAGGCCTCGAACGTGACGGCAGCGCCGGCACCGGATTCCGAACTCGCCGCCCGGTTCGTCGTCGAGGCCGTCCCGTTGTTCGATGCGCTCGGACGCGGCGCCCGACGGCTGACGGACTCCGACGCCGACGCCGAAGATCTCTTGCAGGACACGCTGTTACACGCCTTCGAGGGCTTCGGGTCGTTTCGGCCGGGCACGAACCTCAACGCGTGGCTCTTCCGGATTCTGCACAACCGCTGGGTCAGCAGACACCGGTACCGGCAGTGCCGGCCCGCCGAGGTGGCACTCGAGATGTTCACCGCGAGTGGCCATGAGCGGTCGGCTGTCCATCGTTCGGCCGAGGTCGAGGTGCTGGACGTGATGCCCGACGACGACGTCGTGGCCGCGCTGTCGGAGCTACCCGATGGCGCCCGGACGGCGGTCTTCTACGTCGGGATTCAGGGCTATACCTACGCCGAGACGGCCGCGCTCATGGGTGTCCCGATGGGCACGGTGATGTCGCGGGTTTCGCGGGGTCGGCGGCAACTGCGTACCGCGCTGTCACACCTGGACCGTCAACAGGATTCGGCGTGCCGGCCGGTGACCACGAATTTCCAAGGGTCCGCAGGCGGGCCACAGCCTGCAGGCTGAAGTGGACAGTTGAAGCGGGCCGGAAAGCAGGTTCACCGTGGACGTCTACGAGGCAGTGACCACCAGGCGCTCGGTGCGCGGTTTCATCGACAAAGAAGTACCCAGAGACGTGATCGAGCGCGTGCTGACCGCGGCCGCGTGGGCACCGTCTGGTTCGAACATCCAGCCATGGAACATCTACGTCGTGACGGGCTCGCCACTGGCCGAGCTGAAGAAGCGCGCGGTGGGGCGGGTGGCCGACGGAGTCCTTTGGGACGACCGGGAATACGTGATGTACCCGCCGGCGATGAAGTCGCCGTACCGCGACCGCCGCGAGGCGTTCGGCAACGAGCGTTACAGCGCACTCGGCATCGCACGGGAGGACTGGGAGGCGCGTCAGCGGGCCGCGATCGCCAACTGGGACTGTTTCGGCGCACCGGCCGCCCTGTTCTGCTACATCGACCGGGATCTGGGAGTGGCCCAGTGGGCCGACCTCGGGATGTATCTGCAGAGCGTCATGCTGCTGTTGCGCGCCGAGGGGCTGCACAGCTGCCCGCAGATGGCCTGGTCGCAGGTACACAACACCGTCGCCGAGGTCCTGTCGCCGCCGAGCGAGCTGATGCTGTTCTGCGGCATGTCGATCGGTTACGAAGACGCCGCCGTCGAATACGTCCGGACCGGCCGGGCCCCACTGGGCGAAACCGTCACATTCATCGGGGACCCGGGCGCCCGGCCCTGACCCACCGACTACGGGCTTCCAAGGGTCCCATCGCCCTGCACAGCTGAGAGTCTGAATCCACCGATCCCGCCGAATTCAGTTGAGGAGCAAGCATGTTCGCCACATCGGACGACATAGCCAACGCCATCACGACCATCCAGACCGTCACGCCGCCGTTCATTCCGGCCGGTGCGCACGTGATGACGGTGATCATCGAGTGGCCGCCCGGAGGGGCCGGAGCGCCACCGCACCGTCACCCGGGCGGACCGGCGTTCGGCTATGTGCTGGACGGGGAGATGCTCTTCGAGCTCGAAGGCGAGGCCCCGCGCGTGGTCAGGGCGGGGGAGGCGTTCTGGGAGCCCGGGGGCGACGTCATCCACTATTCCGACGGCAACAACCGCTCGGACATCCCGGTGCGGTACCTCGTCACGATGGTCTGCAACCCGGACGTGCCGATGCTCGTGGTCGTCGACGACGACGAACTCGAAGCCCGCAAGGATCGCCGGGTCCGCTGACGGCCGACGAACCGCCGCTCAGCGGCCAGAGCTGCTGTAGCACAACAGAAATCAACGATGAAAGGCATGACTCATGAAGATCACTGTGATAGGGGCCAGCGGCCAGATCGGTTCCAAGGTCGTCGCGCTCTTGGGTGCCGCGGGCCACGACACCGTTGCCGCCTCCCGTGAGTCCGGCGCTGATGTCCTCACCGGCGCGGGCCTTGCCGACGCACTGGCCGGCGCCGATGTACTCGTCGACGTCGTCAACTCGCCCGACTTCTCCGACGGGCCGGTGCTCGACTTCTTCACCAAATCGGCGACGAACCTGACGACCGCAGCCAAGGACGCGGGCGTCGGCCACTACGTTGCGTTGTCCATCGTGGGCTGCGACGGTCTGCCGGACAGTGGGTACATGCGGGCCAAGGTCGCTCAGGAGCGCATCATCACCGGATCGGGGTTGCACTACACCATCGTTCGGGCCACGCAGTTCCACGAATTCGCCGAGGCGATCACGGCCTCACTGACCGTCGACGGCGTCGTGCGCGCGCCGGAAGGCCTCATCCAGCCGATGGCCGGCAAGGATGTCGCAGCCGAAGTTGCCCGCGCGGCGCAGGCCGCGCCGATCGACGGGATCACCAATATCGGCGGGCCGGAGAAGATGACCTTCGCGCGGCTGGCCGAGCTGGCCCAGGCCCACAGCGGCAGCACGCTGCCGATCGTGACCGACCCGGCGGCCGTCTACTTCGGCACGAAGGTCGGCGACACGGGTCTGGTCACCGGTGCCGACGCCACCATCGCCACCACCCGTCTGCAGGACTGGCTGGCCGCGCACTGACCGCAGGCCGCTGTCGCAGCGCGAAAGGCCCTTGCCAGAAACTGAAACGTGTTCCAATATGCATCGATGACGCATGGCGGGAGCTCGGGCAGCGACGGCACGACGTTCGACCCTGACGCGCTGCGGCAGCGGTACGCCGAGGAGCGCGCCCGTCGGCTGCGTTCCGACGGCATCGGCCAGTACGTGGAGATCGCCGGCCGGTTCGCGACCTTCGGTGAAGACCCTTGGGCCGAGCCGGGTTTCACCCGTGCGCCGCTGACCGACGAGGTCGACGTCGCGATCATCGGCGCCGGTTTCGGCGGGTTGCTCACCGGTGCCCGGCTGCGGGAACTGGGCGTGGCGGACATCCGGCTGATCGACAAGGCCGCCGACGTGGGCGGCACCTGGTACTGGAACCGCTATCCCGGCATCGCCTGTGACGTCGAGTCGTACGTGTACATGCCGCTGCTGGAAGAACTGGGTTATGTGCCGACCGAGAAGTACGCCAAGGGCGCCGAGATTTTCGCGCACTGCCAGGCCATCGCCGAGCACTACGACCTGTACCGCAACGCGTGCCTGCAGACCGAGGTGCGGGAAATCCGTTGGGACGCAGCCGATTCGCGGTGGGTGATCGCCACCAACCACGGCGACGCCATTCGTGCCCGGTTCGTCTCGATGGCCAACGGCTACCTGCAGAAGCCCAAACTGCCCGGGATCGAGGGCATCACCGAGTTCGCAGGCCACGCCTTCCACACCAGCCGCTGGGACTACGCCTATACCGGCGCGGGCCTGGAAAACCTGGCCGACAAGCGCGTCGGCATCATCGGCACGGGCGCGACGTCGATCCAGTGCGTGCCGCGCCTGGCGCCGGCCGTCGGGGAGCTGTTCGTATTCCAGCGGACGCCGTCGACGGTCGACGTGCGGGCCAACGCGCCCACCGACCCGGACTGGGCCGCGGCGCTGGAACCCGGTTGGCAGCAGCGCCGCATCGAGAATTTCCAGATCCTCACCGCCGGCGGCCAGGCCGACGAGGATTTGGTGGCCGACGCCTGGACCAGCCTGGCCAAGGCCATGCCGATTGCCAAAGAGGGCACCGATCCGCAGGCGTCGACGGCGGAGTTGGCGGACTTCGCCAAGATGGAGCAGATCCGGGCGCGCATCGACGCGCTGGTGACCGACCCGGCCACCGCCGAAGGGCTCAAGCCCTGGTACGGCTACTACTGCAAGCGGCCCTGTTTCCATGACGAGTATCTGCAGACGTTCAACCGCGATAACGTCACCCTGGTCGACACCCGGGGCCGGGGTGTCGAGAAAATCAGCGCACGCGGGGTTGTCGTGGACGGCACCGAATACCCGCTCGACTGCCTGATTTTCGCCACCGGATTTGAGGTCGGCACCGACTACACGCGGCGCACCGGGTTCGAGGTGATCGGCCGTGACGGAAAGACGTTGACCGAGAAGTGGTCCGATGGGGTGCGCACGCTACATGGTTTGCATGTCAACGGTTTTCCGAACTGCTTCATCGCGAGCATCGCGCAGTCCGGATTCACGGTGAACTTCCCGTACCTGATCGACACGCAGTCGCGACACACCGCGTGGGTGATCGCGTGGGCGCTCAAGAATGACATCACCAAATTGGAGGCGAGCGCGGCCGCCGAGGACGGCTGGGTCCGCGATGTGGTGGCGCGTTCCGTGGTGATCTCCGGCCGGCGCGAAGCCTGCACACCCGGCTACTACAACCGCGAAGGGCAGCCCAGCGACCGGCTGAACCAGGACAGCTTCTTCTTCGGCAGCCCCACCGAATACGCCGACATCCTCGCAGCCTGGCGGGATGCGGAAACCCTTGAGGGGCTGGTCATCACGTGAGCACCGCCCTGCTGATCGACGGGCAGCTGGTGCCCGGGCGCGGCGGCGAGTTCGCGACAATCAACCCGGCCACCGAGGAGACGTTAGGGTACGCCGCCGACGCTGACGCCGACGACATGGATCGGGCCATCGCGGCGGCCCGCACCGCCTTCGACGACACCGACTGGTCGCGCGACACCGCGCTACGGGTGCACTGCCTGCGGCAGTTGCGCGACGCGCTGGGCGACGAGATCGAGCACCTGCGCGCCATCACCGTGGCCGAGGTGGGCGCGCCGGTCTCACTGACCTACGGCGGGCACCTGCAGGCACCGGTCGATGGCCTGGGCTACGTCGCCGATCTCGCTGAAAACTACACGTGGACAACCGATCTCGGAGAGGCTGCGCCGTTCGGTAAACCGACTCGGCGCACCGTCGTCCGCGAGCCTTGCGGTGTCGTCGGCGCTGTCACGCCGTGGAACTTCCCGCATCAGATCAACTTCGCCAAGCTGGGCCCGGCGTTGGCGGCCGGCAACACCGTCGTGCTCAAGGCCGCGCCGGACACCCCGTGGTGTGCTGCCGAGGTTGGCCGGATCATCAACGAGCGCACCGACTTTCCCGCGGGCGTGGTCAACGTCGTCACTTCGGCCGATCATGCGCTCGGCGCGCAGTTGACCGAGGACCCCCGGGTGGACCTGGTGTCGTTCACCGGCTCGACGGCCACCGGCCGGGCCGTCATGGTGGCAGCCTCGCACACCATCAAGAAGGTGTTCCTGGAACTGGGCGGCAAATCCGCGTACATCGTGCTCGACGACGCCGACCTACCCGCGGCCTGCACCGCCGCGGCCGCCGGTGTCGCGATGCACGCCGGGCAGGGCTGCGCCTTCACCACCCGGCTGCTGGTGCCCCGCGCACGGTACGACGAGGCCGTCGCCGCGGCCGCAACGGCCATGTCCAGCATCGGTTTCGGCGACCCCACCGACCCGAAGACCCTGTGCGGCCCATTGATCTCCGCGCGCCAGCGCGACCGCGTCGAGGGCTACCTTCGGCTGGCGCTGGAGGAGGGTGGCCGGTTTGCCTGCGGCGGCGGGCGGCCGGCGGACCGGACCCAAGGCTTCTTCATCGAGCCGACCGTCATCGCCGGACTCACCAACGATGCCCGCGTGGCGTGCGAGGAGATCTTCGGGCCTGTGCTCACCGTGATCGCCCACGACGGTGACGCCGACGCCGTCCGCATCGCCAACGACTCGCCGTACGGATTGTCCGGCGCGGTCGTCGGCACCGATCAGGCTCGCGTCGACTGGGTGGCGTCCCGGCTGCGGACCGGGACCATCAACGTCAACGGCGGCGTCTGGTACTCACCCGACGCACCCTTCGGCGGCTACAAGCAGTCGGGGATCGGCCGGGAGATGGGCGTGGCCGGTTTCGAGGAGTATCTGGAGACGAAGCTGGTCGCCCGCGGTATCTCCGGCACGCGTTGACCCTGTACCTACGCAGCATTTGTGCGAGTAACCACCGCCCTGGTTACAGGGTCAACGTGAGGTGGGAGCGCGAGCGCGTTGAGGCTGTACCTATGGCGCATTCGTGCGAGTGCGCCTACACGCCGTAGTCGATCACCGCGCGAACAACCCGGCCGCCCAACAGATCATCGAAGGCCTCGTTGATGTCGTCGAGACGGTAGCGCCGCGTGATCATCTCGTCGAGCTTGAGCCGGCCCTCCTGGTAGAGCTGCGCCAGGGCCGGCACTTCGGTGGTCGGATTGCAGGAGCCGAACAGCGTGCCGCACAGGTTCTTGTTCATCAGGATCAGGTCCTGCAGGTCGAGTTGCACGGCCCCGGCCGACGGCGCCGCCATCCCCGTCAGCACGCAGGTGCCGCCCTTGCGGGTCAGGGACAAGGCATCGGCAACGTCGCCGTCACCGATCAGCGACGGTGACACGATCACGGCATCGGCCATCACGCCGCGCGTCAGATCCCGTACCAGCGCAGCAGCTTCAGCGATGGTCACCGCGGTGTGGGTCGCGCCGAACCCGACCGCCGAATCCCGCTTGAACGCCACCGGATCGACGGCCACAACATGAGCCGCCCGACCCAACGCAGCACCCTGGATGGCGGCGGTACCGATACCGCCGACCCCGATCACCACCACGGTGTCGCCGGCACGTACTCCGGCGCGGCGCACCGCCGATCCGTAGCCGGTGGGCACTGCGCACGACAGCAGTGCACTGGGCACGAGCGGCAACGACGGGTCGATCTTCACGAGCGAATCCGCTGCCACCACAGTATGTTCGGCGAACGCGCCGATCTTCGAGGTGTGCCGCAGTTCCTCACCCGCGAGGCTGTGATGACGGAAGGTGCCGTCAGTGGGCATGCCCGGGATGAGCGTGCCGGCGCCGACATCGCACAGGTACTCCATACCGGCTGTGCACCAACGACATTTCCCGCACACCGCCAGGAACGACGTCACCACGTGGTCGCCGGGGGAGAAGCGCGTCACTCCCGGCCCGACCTCCAGGACTACCGCCGAACCCTCGTGACCCCCGATGGTGGGCGGCATGCCCGGCACCACAGCACCTTTCGGCGCGGCCAGCTGGCCCGACCGGATGTGATCGTCGGAGTGGCACAGCCCGGCGGCTGCCATCTGCAACAGCACCTCACCGGCGCGCGGCGGGTCGAGCTCGAATTCCTCGACCGACCAGTCCCCGCCGACCTCACGGATGATCGCGGCACGGCTTCTCATCGCGGCATCATGCGCCGAATGTAACGGACCGTGATGTTTCGCAACCGGTCATCAACGCGTTACGTGATTGATGCCGCCGCGCCGAACGGCTCCGTCACCGTGCTGAACATGAGCACTAGTTCTGTACTCATCGCCCCTGAAGACACCAGTTCATCGACCGGCACCCCGCGCTACACGCTGCTGCTGTCGGCCGACGCCGAACACATCGAGGCCGCGCAACGGCTTCGTCACCACGTGTTCACCTCGGAGCCGGGTTACACCCTCACCGATGACAGCCCCGGTTTCGAAAGTGGCCGGGACGCTGACCGATTCGACGAGTTCTGCGACCACCTGCTGGTCCGCGACGACAACACCGGCGAATACGTCGGCTGCTACCGCATGCTGCCGCCGCCCGGCGCCATCGCCGCGGGTGGGCTTTACACCGCAACGGAATTCGACGTCAGCGCGCTCGATACCCTGCGCCCGTCACTGGTCGAGATGGGCCGCGCCGTTGTGCGCGCCGACCACCGCAACGGCGCCGTCGTGCTGCTCATGTGGGGCGGCATCCTGGCCTACCTGGACCACAGCGGCTACGACTACGTCACCGGCTGCGTGTCGGTACCCATCCAGGGCGGCCCGGACGAGGCCCCGGCCAGCCAGATTCGCGGTGTCCGCGACTTCGTCAACAAGCGGCACGCCTCGGAATACAAGGTGCGCCCGTACCGCCCGGTCATCATCGACGGCAAGCTGCTCGACGACATCGAGCCGCCGGCCCGCGTGACGGTGCCGCCACTGATGCGCGGCTACCTGCGCCTCGGCGCGAAGGTGTGCGGCGACCCGGCCTACGACCCCGACTTCGGTGTCGGTGACTTCCCGGCCCTGCTGGACAAGCGCGAAGCCGACGTCCGGTACCTGACCCGGCTGCGCTCGGCGGCTGCCGCGACCGACAAGGCCGCGCAGTGACCACGCCGGTCACGGCGGCGGAGCACGCCTGGCTGCCCAAGGCGTCGTGCGACGCCAGCTGCATCCGGGTGGACTCCGCGCACATCAGCCGCCCCTTCGTGGTTGTGCTGCGCACGACCGTCCGGCTCATCATGACGATGCTGCTGCTGCCGGCACTGCCGCTGCTGGCGGTGCCGCTGCCCGGCAAGTCCCGCATCCAGCGGCTGTACTGCCGCCTGATGCTGCGCTGCCTCGGCGTGCGGATCACCGTCTCCGGCGGCCCCATCCGCAACCTGAGCGGCGTGCTGGTGGTCGCCGGGCACGTGTCCTGGGTCGACATCTTCGCGATCGGTGCCGTCATGCCTGGCTCGTTCGTGGCTCGTGCCGACCTCATCGAGTGGCCCGCGCTCGGGTTCGTGGCCCGGCTGCTCAAGGTCATCCCGATCGACCGCCACAGCCTGCGCGGCCTGCCCGACGTCGTCCGCACCGTCGGGGACCGGCTCTCCGCAGGTCAGACGGTCGTCGCGTTCCCGGAGGGCACCACGTGGTGCGGCCTGGGGCACGGCACCTTCGCACCGGCGATGTTCCAGGCCGCGATCGACACCGGACGCCCGGTCCAGCCGCTGCAGCTGACCTACCGGCACCGCAACGGCGCGCAGTCGACCATCCCGGCGTTCATCGGCGACGATTCGCTGCTGACGTCGATCAAACGCGTCATCACCGCCAAGCTGACGGTGTGCCACATGCAGGTGCAGTCGCTGCAGCTGCCCGGCACCGATCGGCGCGATCTGGCCGGCCGCTGCCAGGCTGCGGTGCACGAGGTCGGTCCTCTGCCCGTCGCTCCTGTTCACGGGCGCGCGCTGGCAGCCTGACCGGTTTGGCCTGGCCGGTATCCTGGACAGGCCATGAGCCCCGCATATCTGGACCACGCCGCCACGACCCCGATGCAGCCCGCTGCCATCGAGGCGATGACGGCGGTCCTGGCGGCCGGCGGTAACGCGTCCTCGCTGCACACGTCGGGCCGGGCGGCGCGGCGCCGGATGGAGGAGGCCCGTGAGTCCCTGGCCCAGCAGCTGGGCGCCCGGCCCTCCGAGGTGATCTTCACCGCCGGCGGTACCGAGAGTGACAACCTGGCGGTCAAGGGCATCTTCTGGGCCCGCCGGGACAGCTGTCCGGGGCGCCGCCGGATCGTGACGTCGCCGATCGAGCACCATGCGGTGCTCGACGCCGTCGAGTGGCTCGTCGAACACGAGGGCGCGGAAGTGACCTGGCTGCCCGTGGACGCCACCGGCGCCACGTCCGCCGAAGCCCTGCGCCAGATTCTCGAGACCCACGACGATGTCGCGCTGGTCAGCGTGATGTGGGCCAACAACGAGGTCGGCACCATTCAGCCGATCGCCGAATTGGCCACTGTCGCCGCCGAATTCGGCGTGCCGATCCACAGCGACGCCATCCAGGCGATCGGTGCGGTGCCGGTCGATTTCGCCGCGAGCGGGCTGTCCGCCATGAGCGTGGCAGCACACAAGTTCGGTGGTCCCACCGGCGTCGGTGCGCTGCTGCTGCGCCGCGACGTCGCGTGCGTGCCGCTGCTGCACGGCGGCGGTCAGGAGCGTGACGTGCGTTCGGGCACACCGGATGTCGCGGGCGTGGTCGCCATGGCTGCCGCCGCACGCGTTGCGGTGGAGGGCCTGGACGCCTACCGCACCCGGATCGGCGCCCTGCGGGACCGACTGGTCGACGGCGTGCTGTCGGGCATCGACGACGTCGTGCTGAACGGCGGCACCGGCGAGGACCGGCTTCCGGGCAACGCGCACTTCACTTTTCGTGGCTGCGAGGGTGATGCCCTGCTGATGCTGCTGGACGCCAAAGGTGTCGAGTGCTCGACGGGTTCGGCCTGCACGGCGGGCGTCGCGCAGCCGTCACATGTCTTGATCGCGATGGGCGCCGATCCGGCGAGCGCCCGCGGATCACTCCGATTTTCGTTGGGGCACACCAGTTCTGACGCCGACATCGATGCCGCGCTGGCCGTGTTGCCGGCCGCGGTCGAGCGGGCGCGTCAGGCCGCACTGGCCAGTGCCGGGTTGGGAAGGTAGTCATGCGGGTTCTGGTAGCGATGAGCGGGGGAGTGGACTCCTCGGTGGCCGCGGCGCGCATGGTCGACGCCGGCCATGACGTGGTGGGCGTGCACCTGGCGCTGTCCACCGCGCCCGGGACCCTGCGCACCGGGTCGCGCGGCTGCTGCTCGAAGGAGGACGCCGGAGACGCCCGTCGCGTCGCCGACATCCTGGAAATCCCGTTCTACGTCTGGGATTTCGCGGACCGCTTCAAGGAAGACGTCATCGACGACTTCGTCGAGTCGTACGCCCGTGGTGAGACGCCGAACCCCTGCGTGCGCTGCAACGAGAAGATCAAGTTCTCGGCGCTGTCGGCCCGTGCCCTGGCCCTGGGATTCGACGCCGTGGCAACCGGGCACTACGCGCGGCTGGAGGACGGCCGGTTGCGCCGTGCCGTCGACGCGGACAAGGACCAGTCCTACGTGCTCGGCGTGCTGACGGCCGAACAACTCAGCCATGCCCTGTTCCCGATCGGTGACACCCCCAAGCCTCAGATCCGGCAGGAGGCCGCCGAGCGCGGGCTGGCCGTCGCCGACAAGCCGGACAGTCACGACATCTGCTTCATCCCGTCCGGTGACACCCGGGCCTTCCTCGGCGCCCGCATCGGCATCCGGCCGGGCGCGGTCGTCGACGCCGGGGGCACGAAGCTCGCCGAGCATGACGGCGTGCACGGGTTCACCATCGGTCAGCGCAAGGGCCTGGGCATCGCGGGTCCGGGGCCGGACGGCCTGCCGCGCTACGTCACGGGCATCGATGCCGAGACCGGGACCGTCCACGTCGGTGGTGTGGCCGACCTCGAGATCCACGAACTGACGGGCGAGCGTCCGGTGTTCACCTCGGGTGTGCCGTTTGACGGACCGGTGGAATGCCTGATCCAGGTACGGGCGCACGGCGGACTGGCCGATGCGGTCGCCGAGTTCGCGGACGGCGTGCTCGACGTGCAGCTGCGCACTCCGCTGCGCGGCGTCGCCCCAGGTCAGACCATGGTGCTGTACCGCCGCGACCCGGACGGCGACGAGGTCATCGCCAGCGCCACGATCGCGCGCTGATCCCATCCAAAAGCAACCATATGGTTGCGTTTCCGGGGATGCCGTCGTAACGTGATAGGCAACCAGGGGGTTGCTTATGAATACCGATCGCATCGAAAAAGAAGTCACCTTGCGTGCGCCGCTCGACCGAGTGTGGCGCGCCATTTCCAACGCCGACGAGTTCGGGCGCTGGTTCGGCGTCCGATTCGACGGCCCGTTCGTCGCGGGTGAATCGGTGACCGGGGTGATCACACCGACCGAGGTCGACGACGAGGTCGCCGCCGCACAGGAACCGCACGCCGGGACAGCCTCGGTGTGGCAGATCGTGGCCGTGGAACCGCCGCGGCGTCTGGCGTTCCGCTGGCATCCGTACGCCGTCGAACCCGGTGCCGACTATGACAACGAGCCGACCACGCTGGTCGAGTTCACGCTCACCGAGACCAGCGATGGCGTGCTGCTGCAGATCGTCGAATCCGGGTTCGACAACATCCCGGCCGATCGCCGGGCCGCGGCGTTCGAAGCCAACAGCGGCGGCTGGGAAGCCCAGACGAAACTGGTACGCAAGTACCTGGGCGAGTCGATGTGAGTACGGCGGTCGAAGACCGCGCGCCACTGTTCGACGCGCTCGGCGACCCGAATCGGCTGCGTATTGTCGTACGGCTCTGCGAGGCCGGGCCGTGCTCGACTTTGCAAGTGACACAGGTGATTCCGGTGACCCGGCAGGCGGCCACCAAACATCTGCTGCTGTTGGAGGCGGTGGGGCTGGTGACCAGCAGCCGGCACGGGCGCGAGCGCATCTGGCGGATTCAGCCGGACCCGCTCGCCGAGGCCAGCGAGTACCTGACCGCGCTGTCGAAGCGCTGGGATCGCGCGCTGGACCGGTTGCGGAGCTACGTGGAAGATCCGGCCGCAGACCCCATCGAATAGTGTTGGCCGGGTGACTGTTTTCGCCCAGGCAACCGGTATCGGCTCGTGGCCGGGGACGGTCGCCCGGGAAGCGGCGGCAGTCGTCGTCGGTGAGCTGCCCGCCCTGCCGCATCTCGTGGAGCTGCCGGCGCGTGGCGTCGGCGCCGACATCATCGGACGGGCAGGCGCGCTGCTCGTCGACATCGGCCTCGACACCGTCCCCCGCGGTTACCGCATCGCATCCGGCCGCAGTACCGTCGTGCGCCGCGCCACCGGCCTGCTCGACGAGGACGTCGACGCGCTCGAAGAGGCATGGGAGAAAGCCGGGCTGCGCGGGACCGGACGGACCATCAAGGTGCAGGTCCCCGGTCCACTGACGCTGGCCGCCGAACTCGAACTGCCCGGCGGTCACCGGGCCATCACCGATCCGGGCGCGCTGCGGGACCTGGCCGGCTCCCTCGCCGAGGGCGTCGCGCACCATCGCGCCGAGGTCGCGCGGCGCTGCGACGCCGACGTCGTCGTGCAGTTCGATGAACCGTCATTGCCCGCCGCGCTGGCCGGGCGGCTTGCCGGGGTAACCCGGATGTCGCCGGTGGCGCCGGTCGACGCACTGCTCGCCGCCAGCCTGCTCGACGAGTGCATCGCGACCGTCGGGGGACAGGCGAGCATTCACGTCTGCGCCGCGGACGTGCCGTGGAAAACCCTGGCGCGCACCGCTTTCAGCGCCATCTCCGTCGACGTGACCAAGCTGACCGCGGCCGACCTCGACGGCATCGGCGAGTGGATCGAGGCGGGCCGGACCATCATGCTCGGCGTGCTGCCGGGCGTCGCTCCTGAGCGTTCCGTGCCGGTCGAGACGGTGGCCGCGGCCGCCGCGAGTATCACCGACCGGCTCGGGTTCCCGCGGACGGTGCTGCGCGAGCGCGTCGGCCTGACGCCCTCGTGCGGGCTCGCGGGCGGGACGCAGACGTGGGCGCGCACCGCGTTGACGTTGCTGCGCAAGGCCGCGGACGGCATCGCACAGGACCCGGACGCGGCCTGAGCCCTGACCCGCGACGACTGCGGAAATCGTCAACCCGGGCGCGGTGGCATGCCATGATGAGGGACCGGAGTGCGCAGGGGGTTGCCACTCAGCGGAACCGATCGGGGGCAGACATGCGCCGTGACGATGCGCTGCTGACGGTTGCCGGCCTCTCGGTATCGGTATTTCTGACGATGGCCGGACCCTCGATGGCGATCGCCGCCGCCGATCCCGGCGGGTCCAATGGCAACGGTGGCAACAGCAGCTCCGGCAAGGCGGGTTCCGGCAAGAGCAGCTCCCCACGTGGCAACGCCGGCAACGGCAACTCCGGCAACGGTGGCTCGCGCGGCAACTCTGGTGCCAATTCGTCGGTCTCGGGCCAGACCAACACCGGGAAATCAGCGAAGGCGAACGGCAAGAGCAACAACACCGCGCCCGGCGCGCGGCCGGCCAGTGGTTCCGACAACCCCGCTGCGATGCCGGTGTTCACGCCCCCGAACCCGCCGGTGCCCGTCGTCGTCGCCGAACAGCACACCGGCACGTCGCCAGGCGGGACCTGGTGGCAGGCGCCAGGTGCGCCGCAGCCCACCATCGAAGTACACGAATCGTCGGCGCCGAGCGAGGAAGGTGACGCCGATCTGCTGTCCGCCGATCACAGCGGCATCCCGGTGTGGGCCGCCGCCGAGCCGCTCGGGGTGCGCGGCGACCTGTTCGGACTGGCCGGCCTGGTGTTGATGCCGCTCGTCGGGCTCGTGGTCGGGTACCGCCAGGCCAAGGCCGCGCGCGATGTCGGCGAGACGATCCCGCGCTAGACCTCGCGGATGTCGCGCAGTTCGCGGCGCAGAATCTTGCCGGCGGCAGACTTCGGGATCGCGTCGATGAACGCGACCTGCCGGACCTTCTTGTACGGCGCGACCTGGCCGGCGACGAAATCCATGATCTCGTCGCCCGTCAACCCGGACTCCGGCTGCAGGACGACGAACGCCTTGGGTACTTCCTCGCCCGATTCCGGGTCGCGCACCCCGACCACTGCCGTATCGGCGATACCGGGGTGCGTCAGCAGCACGGCCTCGAGTTCGGCCGGGGGCACCTGGTAGCCCTTGTATTTGATGAGTTCCTTGAGCCGGTCGACGATGTAGATGCAGCCGCTGGCGTCGACCCGGGCCAGGTCGCCGGTGTGCAGGAAGCCGTCGTCGTCGATGGTCTCGCGGGTGGCGGCGTCGTTGTTGAGGTAGCCGGCCATGACGTTGGGACCGCGGAAACACAGTTCGCCGACCTCGCTGAGGCCGTGCTCGGGCCGGCCGATCTCGGCTCCCGTGTCGGGGTCGACGATCTTGCTGACGGCGTTCGGCACCGTCCAGCCGCACGAGCTCAACGGTGCGACGGCGCCGACGAGTTCGCGGCCGCCGTCGAACGGCATGCAGTGGCTCACCGGGCTCAGCTCGCTCATGCCGTAGCCCTGCACGATGGGGCAGCCGAGCCGGTCGGCGACCGCCATGCCGAGGTCGTCGTCGAGCGGCGCGGCGCCCGACATCAGGCCTTTCAGGGAGTCGAGCCGGTACGAGTCGACCATCGGGTGCTTCGCCAGCGCCACCGCGACCGGCGGCGCGATGAACGCGTACGTGCACTTGTGGTCCTGGATGGTTTTCAGGAAGAGCGCGAGATCGAAGCTGGGCATGATCACCAGCCGCGCGCGGGCGTGCAGGACGGAGTTGAGCAGCACCGTCATGCCGTAGATGTGGAAGAAAGGCAGCACCGCGAGCACGCGGTCCTCGGGGACCAGGCCCTGGATGGGCCGAATCTGCGCCACATTCGCCGCGAGGTTCGTATGGGTGAGCATGACGCCCTTGGGGTTTCCCGTGGTGCCCGAGCTGTAGGGCAGGGCGGCCAGATGAGTGGCGGGGTCGAAGCTGACCTCGGGTGCGGGTAGCGCGCCGTCGAGCAGTTCGGCCGCGTTGGGATGGCCGTCGGCCGCGGTTCCGGGGCCGTCGAGCACGACCACGCGATCGGCTGTCAGCCCGACCTCGGCGGCGGCCTGCAACGCCTGCGGCGCCAGCGGCGTGACGGTGATCAGCATGGCGGCACCGGAGTCGGTCAGTTGCTTGGCGATGTCCTTGGCCGTGAACAGCGCGTTGATGGTCGTGGCGGTGGCGCCGGACCGCAGAATGCCGTGGAAGGCGACGGCGAACGCGGCACTGTTGGGCGCCAGTAGGCCGACCACGTCGCCGACGCCCAGACCGCGGGCGGCCAGCGCTCCGGCGAACGCCTCGATCCGGGTCGTCAGTTCGCGGTAGGTGTACTCGGCACCGGTCGCGACCTCGGTGATGGCGATGCGATCGGCGTCCGACTCGGCCAGATCACCGAAGATGTACTCGGAGACGGCCGTCGTCGGGATCTGGACCTCGGGGAAAGGGCTCGCGATAGTCATGGCGTCTTAGATCGAACCATGCCCGGGTGACGTGCGTCATGCCGGTTGGTTGCCGTCGGCGGGCCGGTTGTGGCGCCGCGTTACAGGTCGTCGGCCATGCGCAACGCACCCGTCGGACAGGCCGCCACGGCCCGGCGCAACACCAGCGGGTCGACGTCGGTGGTGTCACCGATGTCGACCGTGCCGTTGTCCCCGACCCGGAACGCCGCGCTGATTCCCTCGCACATGCCCATGCCGATGCAGATCTCGGGGTCGACCTCCACCCGGCTCATGGCTGCGCCGTGAACGGAAGGTGCGTGGGGCGGCGCACATAGCTGCCTTCGGCGTACTCGACCGCATCGGCGTCGACGTCGAAATCCGGACAGCGGGTCAGGAGCTCCTCGAGCGCGACGCGGGCCTGCATGCGGGCCGCCGCGGCGCCGAGACAGTGGTGGTTGCCGTGGCTGAACGTGAGGATCTGCGCGGGGCGCCGCAGCACGTTCAACTCCTCGGCGTCCGGGCCGAACTGCCGGTGGTCGCGGTTGCCCGAGCCGTACAGCAGGAAGGTCTTGCGGCCGGCCGGAATGGTGGTGCCCTCGATCTCGACGTCGCGGGTCGTCATGCGGGCCAGGCCCTGCACCGGCGAGGTGAGCCGCAGCAGTTCCTCCACGGCGTCCGGGATCAGCGCCGGGTCGTCGATCAGGAGCTGTCGCTGGTCGCGGCGGGCGGTGAGCAATTGCACTGCGCCACCGAGCATTCCGGTCGTGGTGTCATTGCCGCCGGTGATCATCGTGAAGGCGAAGCCCAGGATGGACAGGATTCCGGACATGTCGCCGTCGGCGCCGAAGCCGGCTTCCACCAGGTGCGAGACGGTGTCGTCCTCGGGATGTTTCTGGCGGTAGGCGATCAATTCGTTGAAGTAGGTGAACAATTCGGCGATGGCGGGGGCGGCGGCGGGCTGGTGCCCGGTGGAGTTGGCGGCGACGATGGCATCGGTCCACGCATCGAAGCGATCCCAATCCTTTTCCGGGACACCGAGATAATGCGCGACCACCATGGTGGGCATGGGTTTGAGGAACTCGGTGATGATGTCGCCGGTGCCCTTGGCGCGCAACTTCTCGATGCGGTCCACCACGAATTCGCGCACCTTGGGTTCGATCGCGGTGACCTGCCGCGGGGTGAATCCCTTGGCCACCAGCCGCCGGAAGGTGGTGTGGACCGGCGGGTCCTGCATCACCATCGGCGGATTGTCTTTGATGCCAACGGCTTCCATGTCGTCGTAGTTGAAGGTGAGGCCCTCGGCCGACGAGAAGGTCTCGTGGTCCTTGGCCGCTGCGGAGATGTTGGCGTAGCGCGACAGCACCCAGTAGTCCTTGTCCGGCGCGTGCGCGGGAACAACGTGGTGAACCGGATCGTGTTCACGCAGTGCGGCATACATGGCCCACGGGCTGCGCCAGGTGGCGGCGGAACCGGGGGTGAAGGTGACGGCGGTGGCGGTCATACGGACTGTGCTCCTGTGGTGATCTGCGGGAAGGGGCTGAAGCGGTCGTTGTAGCCGTCCTGACGGGCGGCGAGCTGGGCCTGCCGTTCGGCGTCGGTCACGTACTTGGTGCCGGCCGGCAGCACGGCGCCGAGTTGATCGAGGGTGACGACCTGCTGCGAGACGATCATCGGCACCGCCGACGAGGTGGCGTCGAGCGCCTGGAACCGGATGTACAGGGTGCCCTGGTTGAGGCCGCCGGTGGAGACCCAGTTGGCCACGCCGGGGTCGTCGGGGGAGATGACGAGCGTGTAGGTGCCATCCGCATTGGCGATGGACTGTGCGTTGTTGAGGCTCGTCTGCGCGGTGCCGTCGCCGGGCGACAGTTCCCAGTCGTTGGTCACCGGCACCACGAAGTATCCGGCGTTGCCGGGGTTGATCGTGATGACCAGAGCCTGGTTGTCGGCCAGCTGGAAGTAGCCGAGGCTCTGCTTCTGCGACACCAGGGTGCCGGGGAAGTTGAACGGCTGCGTCAGCGTGTTGGGCGGCTTGAGCTGCCCGGTCTGCAGGTTGAGGGTGACGATGTCGAGCGCCGTATTGTGCGCGCTGGTACCGAAATTCGCGAGGATGTCGGCGGTGTGTGCGACCATCTTGTCGAAGTTCTCCGCGCGCGAGCCCGCCGGACCGCTCGTGCGGGTGACGGTGAGGCCGGGCGCCGATTCGGTGTTCCAATCTGCCATCGTGTACCGGACGAAGATCTGCTGGGCCTCCGGCGGCAGATAGATGTGGTTGGTCTGCCCCGGCTGGGTGGGATTGCCGTCCACCGTGATGATGAACGTGCCGTCGGCATTGACCACGAGGTCCTTCGCCAACAGGTTCCCGATCGGTTTGGCATCGCTGATGTCGGCGTAGACGCCGAAGTTCCCGTCGGCGGGGACGCCGCCGAGGTACTTGCCGCTGATGACGTACGTCGAATCACTGCGCACCGGGATGGTGCGGTAGATGGTGTCGGGGTTGTCGTAGATGAACCTCCCGCCGGGGGTGTCGATGCCGTACCAGCTGTGCGCGCGCATATCGACGGCCATCACCAGCGGGTTGTCCGGATCGTTGTTGACCACTGTCATCGCGGCATTGAGAGCCTGCTCCCGGGCGGCTGCGTCGAGCAGCGCCAGGTTCTTGGCGTCGACGCCGCCGACGAGGCCGAACCGCTGCTGCGCATGCGCCAGCCAGGCCTGCTTGAGCGCCTCGATGGCAGCCTGCACCTGCGGCGTGTTGACGATCTCCTGGGCCTTCTGTTCCAGCGCGATCTGGTCGGCCGTGCCGAGCGGACTGGTCGGCTTCACCGTGACAGTGACGGTCTCGGTGGTGGTGGCACCGGCATTCGGCTGGAACAGCTTCAGCAGGTTGATGTGGAACGGATTGCCCGGCCGGTCGTCGACGGTGACCGTGAACGAGTCGGTGCCACCGGTGAATGCCAGTGCGTCGCTTGGGGTGTACGTGAACGTGCCGTCCGGGCGGACCGTCACGGCGCCCTTCGTCGGGCCCTTGTCGACGGTGTAGGTGAGCTTGTCGCCGTTGGCGTCGGTGGCCTTCAAGTCACCCTTGATGACGCCGCCGAATGTCTGGCTGGTCTCGGTCTGTTTGTAGTTGACGATCGGCGCGGAGTTGAAGAACGTGTGGCCGATCTCGCGGCGAATCCAGCTGAAGAGGGTCCACAGCACCGGCGCCTGCGGCGGAGCGGTGGGACTGGTTCCGGCGTGCGGGACGAGCCCGATGGCGCCGAGCAGGCTCGACACCACATGCGTGACGAAGTTGCCGCCGGTGGCGGCGGTCGAAACGGGTTGCGTTGTCGCCGTGAGGGTGTTGATCTTGGTCGCGGCGGCGGACAGGGCCGACGAAACCGTGGTGGCAGCGGACTCCACTGAAGGTGCCTGGGCTGCAGCCGGTTTCGGTGCGGTCACCGCCGCGGTCGGGGTGGCGGCCTTCGGGGCGGTCTGAGTCGTCGCGGCGGCAGGTTGGGCGACTGACGCGATGGGTTTGGTCGTCCGGTTGCGTTGCTGCTTCTGCCGGGACTTCCTGGGCGTCGAATTCGTGGTCTCGGCCGGGTTGCCCGACCCGGGATTCGTCGTGGCCGGCGTCTGGTCGGGGGTGTCGGACTTCGGGTTGTCGGTGTCCCCGGGCTTGTCGGGTGTCGTGGCCGACGAGTCGTCCTGTCGCTTGGGCTTTTTCGCCTTCTTGGCGGGCTTCTCGGGCTTCGGTTTGGTGGCCGGCGACGGGTTGTCGGTGGACGATGCGGACGTGGACGCGCCGGAGGTGGCGCTGGCGCCGGTGTCGGCCAGGCAGATGGCGGGACCGTTCGCGACGGCGATGCCGATGCCGAGGGCAACTGCCAGTGCGCCTACGCGGCCGATGAACCGGGCGTGGCCCGATCCCGCCGAGCTACCAATGCGATGCAGCGTCGTCGCTGTGTCCATCCACGCTCCCGAAGTAGTGACGAATAATTGTCGTTTGATTGCCAAATAATTGGCGACAGGCAGATGGTAAGCATCCCGACGACGGACGCGCAAGCATTGTTTTCCGCTGAGTGGGTCGCGAAAGTGCCCGCCGGACGGTCGGGCGGGTTGGGCTGTGACGGTGGCTAGTGCTGGCCGAGCTTTGCTGCGGCCGAGCGCAATTCGTGGATGTACCGCGCGCGGTCGGCAGCGCTGACCGACGGATCCAGCGGCCCGAGCTGAATCTCGTAGGCCGGATGGCCGGCGGCGTTGTCCACGGCGGTGCTCAGATAGCTCACGGCGAGCGGCTCGGGGGATTCGAGCTGTGCCGTGCTGTACGGCTTTCCGCCGAGGCTGACCAGCGTCTCGAAAACCCGCTGCCGTAGCGCACTGCGCCGGGGGTGCTCGGAGAGCAGTTCGGCAACGTCGCCGAGTACGCCCAGCACTTCGGGGTTGGCGTCGCCGAAATCGAATATGGCGACGCCGTCCTTGCGTAGCTGGTCGAGCAGGTTGCTGAAGTCGGGGCGCAGCTCCTGCGGCGCGCCGGCCAGCCACTGTTGTTGGCTTGCCGCGTCGCGGCGGGCGATCACCGTCGCGCCGGCCGGCGGCGTCAACGGCAGGCGCACGCCGACACCGACGCCGCCCGGGATGTGGCCGACGCCGCGCACCACGCTGACGAACGTCATCTCGCTGGTGCCGACCATGGCCAGCGATACACCGCATTTGGTGGCATGTGCCAGGTCGTGCAGGACCTCGGTGTGGTTCTCCGGCAGAGGCAGGGCATTGCGCACGGCCTCGGCGACGCCGAGCATGCCCGGACCGAGGGTGTAACTCCGATCAGCAAGGCGCACAACCCAACCCGCGCGCTCCAGGGCCAGCAGGATCGAGGTGACGGTCGCGCGGTTGAGGTCCAGTCGGGATGCGATGGAGGCCACCGAACTCGGTTCGGACTGCTGCGCCAGGAGTTCGATGATGCTGACGACGCGGTCGGTGGGCGGTGAGCCTGCCCGTGCGCTGTCTTCCAGCGGAGTGCCGCGTGTCATCGATGCTCCTGCCGGTCTGGGGACGCTGAGCATCTTATGACGAATAGTTGTCGGTGGTGTGTAGTGGTGAACGTCTTGGCGTCGAGAAGGACCAAGTGGTTGTTCTCGAGGTCGTCACAGCGACCATTTGGTCCTTCTCGACGATATTGCCGGACTGACTAGGCCTCGCCGCGGTCCAACAGCTCGCTGGAGCCGAGGACGCGTTCGATGCGGACCTCGATCACCACGCGCCGTGGGTTCACCCGCGGGGTGCGGTAGCGCTGGGCGTAGCGCAGTTCGGCGTCGCGGACGTCGTCGGCGTCGTTGCTGACGGTCGACTTGCCTTCGAGGGACAGCCACCGGGCACCGTCGACCTGGCTCAGCACGGCAACGCCGCGTTGGGCTGCGTTGAGGGCCTTCTGGGAGCCGCCTGTGGTGATGACGCGCGCGATGTGGGTCTTCGGGTCGAAGGTGAAACCGACAGCCACGACGTGCGGGGAATTGTCCGACCGCAGGGTGGTCAGCATCGCCAGATGACGCTCGGTGAGGAATGCCAGCGCGTCACTGGTGAGCCGTGTCGTTGCCTTCGCCATCATGATCAAAAGTAGCGCAGGTGATAATCGCAGCCGTGAACGACACGGCGGATACCGGCGGCGAGGTGGTCGTCATCTTCGGCGGCCGCAGTGAGATCGGCCTGGAACTGGCCATCCGGCTGGCGCCGGGCAACACGGTGGTGCTCGCTGCCCGCCGGGCCGACCAGCTGATCGACGAGGTGCAGGCGGTTCGCGCGGCCGGCGCCGCCGCCGTCCATACCTGCGAGTTCGACGCCGACGATCTGGCCTCGCATCCCGCGTTGGTCAGCACGATCGAAGCCGAGCTCGGGCCTATCGGCACCGCGGTCCTGGCCTTCGGCGTCCTCGGCGACCAGGCCCGGGCGGAAGAGGACGCCGCACACGCGGTGGCCGTCGTCCACACCGACTACGTGGCCCAGGTGAACCTGCTGACCCTGTTGACGCAGCGCATGCGCGCCGCGGGTCGGGGACGGTTGGTGGTGTTCTCGTCGATCGCCGGGGCGCGGGTCCGTCGGGCCAACTACGTCTACGGATCGGCCAAGGCGGGCCTGGACGGCTTCGCGTGCGGGTTGGCCGACGCGCTGCACGGCACGGGCATCCAATTGCTCATCGTGCGGCCCGGCTTTGTGATCGGCCGGATGACCGAGGGCATGGACCCGGCACCGATGTCGAGCACGCCCGCGCAGGTCGCCGAGGCTGCCGCGACGGCGCTGCGGAAGGGCAAGGCGGCAGTCTGGGTGCCGTGGGGCATTCGCCCGCTGATCTTTGCGACTCGTTTTGTGCCGAAGGCCATCTGGCGGAAGATGCCCAGGTGACCGGTAACGAAGGCAAGATCACCGTCGTCGGCATCGGCGCCGACGGCATGGCCGGGCTCGGTGGCGCGGCGCGCACTGAACTGCAAAGCGCCACCGTGATTTTCGGCGGTCCGCGGCAGCTGGATCTGCTGGACGCGGACGTCACCGCCGAGCGGAGGGCCTGGCCGTCGCCTATGCTGGCGGCCCTGCCCACGTTGTTCGACGGGCTGGGGGACGTGCACGTCGTGGCGTCCGGTGACCCGATGCTGCACGGCATCGGCGTCACCCTGATCCGGCTGTTCGGCCGGGATCGCGTGACGGTGCTGCCGCACGTGTCCTCGGTGACGCTGGCGTGCGCGCGACTGGGCTGGAGCGTCCAGGACACCGAGATCATCAGTCTGGTCAACGCCGCACCCCACACCGCCGTCCGCCCCGGTGGCCGTGCGGTGGTGTTGTCCAAGGGTGCCGACACCCCGCGGGCGTTGGCCCGGCTGCTCACCGAAACCCGACGCGGCTATTCGGAATTCACCGTCCTGGAACAACTCGGCGGCCCGGCCGAACGCGTCACCACGATGACGGCGCAGGACTGGGACGCCAGTGACCCGCCCGTCGACGCACTCAATGTCATTGCCGTGCGTTACGCACCCGACCTGCGCATCGGGACTGTGGTGGCCGACACGGCCTTCGACCACGACGGGCAGATCACCAAACAGACCATTCGGGCGCTGGCGCTGACCGCGCTGCAGCCGCGCCCCGGTCGGGTGCTGTGGGACATCGGCTCGGGATCGGGCAGCATCGCGATCGAGTGGTGCCGGGCGTCGGGCGGCCGGGCCGTCGCTTTTGAGCGCGACGAGGTGCGGCGCGCGCGAATCGCCAACAACGTCACCAAATTCGGCGTCACCGTGGACGTGCGTGGCGCGGCGCCGGAGGGATTCCAGGACGTGGCGGGCCCGGACAACGTCTTCATCGGCGGCGGCCTGACCCAACCGGGGTTGTTCGACGCCTGCTTCGCCGCGCTCGAATCCGGTGGCCGGCTGGTCGCCAATGCGGTGACGGCCGAGTCGGAAGCCTTTGTGGTGCAGCTCTATTCGAAGCTGGGTGGCGAACTGCGCCGGTTCCAGCACTATCACGGCGAACCGATCGGTGGCTTCACCGGTTGGCGCCCGGCATTGCCGATAACCCAGTGGACGGTGGTCAAAGAATGACGGTGTACTTCATCGGCGCGGGACCCGGTGCCGCCGATCTCATCACCGTGCGCGGGCAGCGGCTGTTGCGGTCGTGCCAAGTCTGTCTGTACGCCGGCTCGATCATGCCCGACGACCTGCTGGCGGAATGCCCGCCCGACGCGCGGATCGTCGACACCGGTCCGCTCAACCTGGAGCAGATCATCGGCGAGTTGGTCGCCGCGCACGAAGCGGGGCTCGACGTGGCGCGCCTGCATTCGGGGGACCCGTCGATCTACAGCGCGGTGGCCGAGCAGTGCCGCCGGCTCGACGAGCTCGGTATCGACTACGAAATCGTGCCCGGCGTACCGGCTTTCGCGGCTGCCGCCGCGGCGCTCGGGCGGGAGCTGACGGTGCCCGGCGTGGCCCAGACCGTCACGCTGTCCCGGGTGGCGACACTGTCGACGGCGATGCCCCACGGCGAGGATTTGGTATCGCTGTCCAAGCCCGGCGCCACCCTGGTGCTGCACCTGGCGGCCGCGCAGATCGACAACATCGTCCCGCAGCTGCTCGAGGGCGGGTACCGTCCGGAAACCCCCTGCGCGGTGGTGGCTTTCGTCAGCTGGCCGACCGAGCAGGTCATCACCTGCACCCTGTCCGAACTGGCCGAGCAGACCAAAGCGGCGGGCATCACCAAGACCGCGGTGATCTTCGTCGGCGATGCGCTGGGCGCCCGGGGATTTGACGAGAGTTACCTGTATTCCAGCGGCCGGCGCCGCGGGGCCACCCACTGATGTATTTCCGCGAGCAGTCGCAAAACTGTCATTTCGGGGCCGAAATCGACAGGTTTACGTCTGCTCGCGAGAGAGACGAGAGGTAACCGGTGAAAGTCTTGCTCCTAGGCGGGACGTCCGAGGCGCGGGCACTGGCCAAACGGCTGCACCCCGATGTCGAGCTGATCAGTTCCCTGGCCGGTCGCGTGCCCGACCCGGCGCTACCCGTGGGCCCGGTGCGGATCGGCGGCTTCGGTGGCGTCGACGGGCTGCGGACCTACTTGCAGGACAACGAGATCACCGCCGTCGTCGACGCCACGCACCCGTTCGCCGCCACCATCACCGCCAACGCCGCCCAGGCCTGCGCAAGCCTGCGGCTGCCGCACCTGGTCCTGGCGCGGCCGGCGTGGCCGCACGGTGACGCCATCGTCGTCGCCGATGACCGGCAGGCCGCGCAGACCGTCAAAGACCTTGGGTACCAACGGGTCTTCCTCACCACGGGACGTTCGGGCACGACGGCCTTCCGCGCGTCGGACGCCTGGTTCCTCATCCGTGCCGTCACGCCGCCGGACGCCGAGACGCTGCCGCCGCAGCACCACATTCTGCTGTCGCGCGGTCCGTACGACTACGACAACGAGCTGGCGCTGCTACGTGACCACCGCATCGACGCCCTGGTCACGAAGAACAGCGGTGGCGGCATGACGCGCGCGAAGCTGGATGCCGCTGCCGCGCTGCATGTTCCGGTGATCATGGTGGACCGGCCGGCGCTGCCCGACGGCGTGGCGACAGCCGCCACCGTCGACGAAGCCGAAGCGTGGGTCAGGGCGCGTCGATGAGCCGCTGGAGTTCGTCCCACGCGGCCCGCCGGTGCGCTTCCGCATCGTCGCGGAGCTGACGGACCTTCTCGCCCTGCTCGGTGCTGCGGTCCCGCAGCGCCTCCAGGTCCACGATGAGCCGGCGCCGTAGCTCGCCTTCGGGCCCGTCGGTGCCGAGGACGTTGAGCTGCTCCGAGATTCGGCTCTGCGCCTCGTAGTCACCCGAGCGCGCGGCCTCGACCTGCTCGGCGTCCGATTCCAGCCGCTCGGCGGCCGCCCACTTGTCCAGGACAGCGCCGAGCGCGGTGATGGTGGCCGCGTCGAGGGACCGGTCGGCCAGCCACTCCTCGAGCTGACCAGGCGCGAGGTGCTCGTAGTCGATCTCACTGGACAGCGGCCAGCTTTCCAGCACCGTGGCCTCGACGGCCCCGTGGCCGGCCGCGGTGACCGTGATCCGGTGGTTGGTCCCGTCGTCGGCGATCGCGGTCACGTTGTCCCGCGGTTCGACGCGGCGTCCCTGAAAACGGGTGATCTCGAAGATCACGTCGACCGGCTCGGCATGGTCGTTCTCGACCCGCAGGGTGTGCACCATCTCGCGGCGCTGCTCGTGTACCAGCGCGGCGCGGGCCAGACGGACGCGGGCGGTGACGTCGCTGACGGTCGAGGTGTGCCGGCAGCGCACCGCAAGGTCTTTCGCGAACGGCAGCCGCACTTTCGCGTCACGGGCGGTAAAGGGCACCATCGCTTCACCGGCGTAGGCGTCCTGCTCGTAGATGACGGCTGGGCCTTCCTCGAGCACGATGCCCGCGGTGTTGGTGAAGACGAGGACGATCTCGGGGGAGCGGTCGCGGCCGTTCCACACCAGCTCGCGCCGGACCCCGTCCACCGCCTGTACCGCCAGCGGAATCATCGACGCGCCGCCGCGCTTGAGCGACACCGGGGTACTGAGCCGGTACTCGAAATACTCACCGCGGTCGGCGGTTTCGACATCGTCGACGGCATCGGCATACGCATCGAAAAACCCGGCGCCGGCAGGAGCGGGCATCGCCATCGCCACCGGGACCTCGGCCGGCGACCGGGTCTTCTTCGCCGCGGCGGACACGGGCACCGCGCCACGGCGGCTTTCCTCGACGACCTCCCGATACGCGTGCTTGCTCTCGTACAGGTCGATGTCGAAGGAGACCGGTTCGCCGGTGGTCAGGGTCAGCGCGACGTCCGTGAGGTCTTCGTCGACCGGGTTGTGCACGATGCCCATCGCGGTCAAGACCAGTGCGTCACCGTCGCGGACCAGGCGGTACGACAGCCGCCACAGCGGGGCCGGCACCACATAGGACACCTGGACGGTCCCGCTGCCCCGAACCTGTACGCCCAGTTGGCAATTCTGGCCCGCGGTCAGCGCGCGGGACCGGTCCAGCAGGTACTCGAGGTTGTCGCGTGACGGTCCCTCCGCCAGCGTCACGGCAGCGACGTCGGCCAGTTCGATCAGGCTGACCGACCCGGCGTCGGTGCGCAGGACCAGCACCTGTCGATACTTCGCGGATTCGTCGACGCCGATCACCTCGCCCCGATGGCGCGTGGCGCCGCAGTCGACTTCGACGGTGCGGCCCCGCAGGCCGTCGAACAGCCCGCGCAGCGCGTTGCCGGACTCGATCTGCACCCCGCGGCCGCCCAGTTGGGTGTGCGGGTCGGTCGGGGTGTCGAACGAGACCGCCCCGACGGCCAGGTCGGTGCCGGTCCCAGTCACCGACAGTGACTTCAGTACGTCCTTCATCTGGGCGTGGCGGAACGTCAGGGCGAAATCACCGTCGACCGGGCCACTGCGTTCGACCAGCGCCATGCCGTGCTTGTACATGACCAGGCGCGTGACTCGAGGGCTTTCGCTCATGTCCGGAAACCCTAGTGGCCCAATCGAATCAGTGGGGGTAATACCGCGGGGTGAACACCCGGTCGCCCTCGGGGGTGCTGTGCCACACCGTCTGCGACGACCCGATGATCAGCAGGCAGCGCATGTCGATCTCGGCCGGCTTGAGGTCGGCCAGCCGCACCACGCGCACCGATTCATTCGGCCCGGCCACGTCACGACCGATGATCACGGGGGTGTTCGGGTCCCGATACTCCAGCAGCAGGTCCTGCATCGCGGCAACCTGCCAGGTGCGGGTCTTCGACGCCGGGTTGTAGATCGCGAGCACGAAGTCGGCGCGGGCGGCCGCGGTGACGCGCTGGGCGATGATGTCCCACGGCTTGAGCCGGTCGGACAGCGAGATCACCACGTAGTCATGGCCGAGCGGCGCACCGACCCGGCTGGCCACGGCTTGCGCGGCGGTCATCGCCGGGACCACCCGGACCTCGACGCCCGGCCACTGCTGAGCCTCCTCGAGCACCGCGGTCGCCATCGCGAAAACGCCGGGATCGCCGGAGGACACCACGGCGACGGTCCGGCCCTGCTGGGCCAGCCTGCAGGCCAGTTCGGCGCGGGCGCGTTCATCGGTGTTGTCGCTCGGGTGCCGCTGCTGGCCGGGGCGATCCGGCACGCGGTCCAGGTACGGCCCGTAGCCGATCAGGTCGGTGGCTGCCGCCAGTTCGCGGCGGGTCTGCGTCGTCGTCCACTCGGGGTCGCCGGGGCCCAGCCCGACCACGACAACACTGCCGCCGGTGCGGGCCTCACGCCGTCCGCCCGGCAGGATCGCGATGGAGAAGTACGGCACCGTCGTCTCGTCGACGTCGGCGGCCGGCAGCACCCGCTGTGACTCGGTGCTCGCGCGCTCCACGTAGAAGGCCTCGTCCAGCCGTCCGGCCGACGAAAGCGCCTGCCGCACAGCCGGGTACGAGCGGCCCAACTTCATCACGACGGCGGCGTCGGTGTCGGCGAGGCGGCGCTGCAGCTCGCCGGCCGGCAGTGTGCCGGGCAGGATGGTGAGCACCTGTTCGCCCTGCACGAGCGGCGTCGAGATCGCGGCCGAGGCGGCGCTGACGGACGTCACGCCCGGCACGATGACGGCGTGGAACCGCTCGGTGAGCCGCGTGTGCATGTGCATGTAGGAGCTGTAGAACAGCGGGTCGCCCTCGGCCAGCAGCGCGACGTTGCGCCCCGCGGCGAGGTGGGTGGCGATGCGCTCGGCGGCCTCGGTGTAGAAGTCCTCGATGGCGCCGTCGTACCCGCCCGGATGCGACGTGGTCTCGGTCGTCACCGGGTAGACGAGGTGCTCCTCGATCTGGCCGGGGCGCAGATACGGTTCGGCGATGCGGCGCGCGATGCTGTGGCCGTGGCGCGCACTGTGGTACGCCACCACGTCGGCCTCGCCGATCACGCGCGCGGCCTTGACCGTCACCAATTCCGGGTCACCCGGACCCAGGCCGACGCCGTACAAGGTGCCCAGGGCGTTCATTCTCGTTCACTCGCAATCGCGTTCACCGCGGCGGCGGCCATGGCACTGCCGCCACGCCGCCCCGTCACCACCAGATAGTCCATGCCGCGCGGCCGCGCGATCAATTCGTCCTTCGACTGCGCCGAGCCGACGAAGCCCACCGGGCCGCCCAGCACCGCGGCGGGCACCGGGGCGCCCTCGTCCAGCAGCTCCAGCAGCCGGAACAGCGCCGTCGGTGCGTTGCCGATGGCCAGCACGGCACCGCCGAGCCGGTCGGCCCACAGATCGACGGCCGCCGCGGACCGGGTGCTGCCGAGCTTCTCGGCCATGGCCGGCGCACCCGGATCGGCGACCAGCGACACCACGTCGTTGTTCGCGGGCAGGCGCGAGCGCGTGATGCCCGCCGCCACCATCGACGAGTCGCACAGGATCGGAGCCCCGGCGGCGAGTGCCGCATGCGTGCGGGTCACCACGTCGTCGGTGTAGGCGACGTGCTCGGTCACGTCGACCTGGCCGCAGGTGTGGATCAGACGGACGACGACGCGTGAGACGTCGTCGGGAAATCGCGCCAGATCCGCTTCGTCACGGATCGTCGCGAACGACTGCCGGTAGATCTCCGCAGCGTCGCGGACGTAGTCGAGCACGCGATAACCCTACGGGTGGCGCGGTTCGTACCCCGAGTTGGTCGCCACCAGCACCTCACCGACGGACGGACTGCCGCACGCGCGCTCGCAGCCGACGAAATGCCGGCGACCGCCGGGCTCGCCCGACTCCGCCGCCGCGGCCGCGTCACTGCGCACGTCGGTCAGTGACTTGGCGCACCCCGGGCTGCCGGTGCAGGAGCTGATCGACAGCCAGGGGGAGTGCTCGTCGAATATCAGCCCCATGGGCGCCAGCACCCGCAGTGAGGTGTCGGCGATGCCCTCTTCGAGGTCACAGATGAGTAACGAACGCCATGGTGTGACCACCACGGGAGCGGTGATGGCTGCCACAAACTCGGCGGTTCGGGCCTGCAACACACCCAGCGGGACAGCGGCGCCCAACGTGATCCGGCCGTCGTCCTGGGTGATCCAGCCGACCGGCGGGACGTCGACGGGCGCCCAGGTCGCACTGGACGGTTCGGTCGGCTTCAACCCGGCCGCATCCAGGAGAGCGTCGGAGTCATTCAGTTCGCTTGTCCGCCAACGGTTCCCGCGAATATCCTGGAAACTGCGGGCCAGGTTCAGGAGGGTGTCCGAGGCCTGCGCGGCGGCGATCCGCACACCGGTGTCGCGGCCCGCGACCAGCACGGCGGCGGTGTCGGAAGACATCAGATGGGTGCTCACATCAGGCGCCAGACCCGAGATGTCACCGCGGCCGTCGTCGACCCCGAACCAGAACCTGCCGGGAAGTTCGGCCAGGTCAGGCCGGTTTTGCAGGCCGGAATCGAGGTCGCGCACGACGGCCCGGATATCGCCCAGCCCGCCGCGGCGGCCCGACAGCGGGGACGCCACGATGTTGCGGACGCGCTCATGGGTGGCCGAGGGCAGCAGGCCCGCCGTGTGGACCGCCGCGGCGAGCCCCGCGGCGTCGCGGATTCCGCGCACCTGGATGTTGCCGCGCGAGGTCAGTTCCATTGCCGGCGAACCGAATTCGGGGGCCGCGAGGGCCAGTGCCTCCAGTTGCGCAGCGGTGATCATGCCGCCGGCCAGGCGGATGCGGGCCAGGCCACCGTCGGCTGCCTGGTGCACCTGCAGGGCGCCCGGGCAGGCGTCGTCGTCACGGCTGCGAATCACCTTGTCCACGTTACGTTGTGCCGCAAATAGTGAAACAGGTCACTGCCGTTTCCGGGCTGTTCCCTGCCTTACAAGTCCCTTGTATTCAAGGCATCGGCCCGTACCGTGGAACACGAACTTCCGCTTGCTACATCGCATTCGGATGACCTAAGGAGGGACGCAATGTCCGATTTCGCTCTGTACGTTGGTGGCGTCTTCGCTCTCATCGTGGCCGCGGGCCTGCCCTACCAGGGCAAGACGTGGTACCAGCGGTGGGAGACCAACCAGCGCTGACCACAGCGAGGTAGATGAGACCGCCGGCGGGCGGGTTGCACAGCAACCCGTCCGCCGTTGCATTTTCCGCCCCCGGTTCGGTCTGATCGGCGCAGGCCGCGACGTTAGGCTGCTGGCCAAGTGGCCCGTCGCGACAGGGGAGGCAGTCCGTGTGGTCGGCGATGGTCAACGGGATTCGGTTCAGCGAGCCGCTCGAGTCCGAGTTCCAGCTGAGCTTCGGTCAGTCGGGCCGCAAGGCCCGCCACGAGATGTGGGCCGTCCTGCTGATCGTGATCACGGCCGGTATCGCCTTTCACCACACTCTGCTGCGGGTGCCGCCCGAGGTGATGCCGCTGGGCCGCTCCCTGCTGCTGGCCGTCATCGTGCCCATGGTGCTGCGGTGGCTCAGCGGCGACCACAGCCCACTGCAGCGGTGGTCGTCGCTCCTCTACATCGCCTCGGTGTACATCGACGTCGCCTGCTTCATGGTGCTGCGCATCGCGTGCATCCGGCATGGTCTGGACGTCGTACCGCTGGCCATGCCCGTGGCGATCCTGATGAGCCTCATCGTCGTGCAGATCCGCTTCGTGCTCCTGGCACCGGCAATTCTGGCCGGGCTTGCCGGCATCGTCGCGACCGAGCTCTCGGCGTTCGAGCCCACGAGCAACGAACTCTTCGACATCGTCGCCTTGATCGGGATGGTGACCGTGGCGCTCAGCGCTGCCTACGAACTCGAACGGTCGACCCGAACCGGGTGGTTGCGGGCCCGCACGTTGGCCCGCCTCACCCGCACCGACGCGCTGACCGGAGTGCCGAACCGGCGCTACTTCGACGAACAGCTCACGGAGGTGGCGCGGGCCGCACGGCGCACCGGACAGGGCCTGGCCGTACTGGTGCTCGACGTCGACGACTTCAAGGGCTTCAACGACCGCAACGGTCACCTGGCCGGCGATGACTGCCTGCGCCGCGTCGGCGCCCATCTGGGCGACTCCTTGACCGGTGTGGACGAGTTCTGCGCCCGCCTCGGTGGTGAGGAGTTCGTCGCGGTGTGGTGTGCGGCCGATCCGGCCACGATGGCCACTCGCGCCGAGGAGATCCGGTCCGGAATCGCCGGACTCGCGATCGCTCACGACGCCGACGGGCGCGTCGTCACCGCGTCGGCCGGCCTGGCGCACGACCCGGAACCCGACGCGGCCACCATCAACGCCGTCGAACTGCTCCGCCGCGCGGACTCGGCCCTCTACCGGGCCAAGCGCGACGGCCGCGACCGGCTCGCCATCGCCGACCCGCAGCTGCCCGCCATGGCGAGCCGCGACAGGACCCGCGGCCCCCGGCGCTCGACGGTCCCTGCCGGCGAGCCGCAGCCCGCGCCGACGCGCGATCAGGAAGCAGAGTTCCGGAAGGTGTACGACCGGCAGGGGCGCATCTCGCGGGCCGCGATCATGCTCGGCCTGGACGCCGTCTGCCTCGCGATGCTGTCGTCGTACAAGACCGTGCTGAAGATGCCGCCCGAATCGCAGGCACTCGGCGTGTACACGCTGGTCTACGGGATCATGCCGATGGCGACGCTGGCCGCGCTGACCGCATTGGTGCCGCGGCTCTACCGGTTCTCCGCTCCCACGTATATCGCGGCCGTCGGCGTCATCACCAGTGCCCAGATGTACGAGCGGGTGGTGCAGCTGCCGCAGGGCTACGACGTCGTCCCGTACCTCATGCCCACCGCGGTGCTGCTGAGCCTGTGCGTGGTGAAGATCCGGTTCCGCCTGCTGGCCCCTTCGGTACTGGCGATCCTGCTGTGGGTGTCGGCGCTGGAGCTGTGGGTGTTCCCGTGGACCAGCAACAGATTGCTCACCGTGGGCACCGCCATCTTCATGGTTGCCGTGACCATGCGGTTCTCCTACAAGCTCGAGCGATCGGTGCGGCTGGCGTGGCTCGACGAGCGCAAGCTCGACGAGCTCACCAGAACCGACCCGCTGACCGGATTGGCCAACCGGCGGTCCTTCGACGAGGCGCTCGACGAACTCGACGCGGCGATGGAGACCCGGTATGCGGCGCTGATGGTGCTCGACGTCGACGACTTCAAGGGCTTCAACGACCGGTACGGCCATCCGGCGGGCGACGATGCGCTGCGCGCGATCGGCACGTACCTGCGGCTGGCGACCGTGGACGCGGACGTCGTCGTGGCCCGCGTCGGGGGCGAGGAATTCGCGGCGCTGTGGCGCGGTCCCGACAACAGCGACGGCACCGGCAGGCGGCGGGCCGAAGAACTGCGCAGCGGCATCGCCGGGCTGGGCCCGGTCGCGGGTACGCCCACGACGCTGACCGCCTCGGCCGGATTCGCCGAGATGTCCCGATCGGACTGGGCCGCGGCGGGCAGTTTTGCCCGTGAACTTCTGGCCCGCGCGGACCGCGCGGTCTACGAGGCCAAAGCCGGGGGCCGAAACCAGCTGGTCGAGGCGCCGTCCGACACCGCGGAGCAGCCGGCATCGCCGGTGCGGTACGAATAGTCGGTGCCGACCGTACTGCTGCTCTCGACGTCCGACACCGATCTGATCACCGCCCGCGCCAGCGGCGCCGAGTACCGGTGGGCCAATCCGTCCCGGTTGATCGACGGGGAACTGGCGGACCTCCTGGCGGGTTCGGACCTGGCGATCGTGCGGGTGCTGGGCGGCTATCGCACCTGGCAGGACGACATCGATGCCGTCGTCGCCACCGGTATCCCGACCGTGGTGCTGTCAGGGGAGCAGACGCCCGACGCCGACCTGATGAGTCACTCGACCGTCCCGGCCGGTGTCGCGCTCCAGGCGCACATCTATCTGGCGCAGGGTGGCGTCAGCAACCTGGTGAATCTGCATTCTTTCCTGTCGGACACGGTGCTGATGACCGGGTTCGGCTTCGGCGAGCCCGAATCCGCTCCGAGTTGGGGGCTGCTGGACCGCTCGTCCGACGCCGAAGGACCGACCGTCGCGGTGCTCTACTACCGCGCCCAGCAGCTGGCCGGCAACACCGCCTACATCGACGCGCTGTGCGGCGCCATCGAGCAGGCCGGGGGCCGGCCGCTGCCGATCTTCTGCGCCTCGCTGCGCACCGCCGAGCCCGAGCTCATCGAGCTGCTGGGGACGGCCGACGCCCTGATCACGACGGTGCTGGCGGCCGGCGGCGCGACGCCCGCCCTCGCGAGCGCCGGCGGCGACGACGACAACTGGAACGTCGCGCATCTGGCGGCCCTCGACATCCCGATCCTGCAGGGCCTGTGCCTGACCAGCTCGCGCGCCCAGTGGGACGAGAACGACGACGGCCTGACGCCGCTGGACGTCGCGTCGCAGGTCGCGGTGCCGGAGTTCGACGGCCGCATCATCACCGTGCCGTTCTCGTTCAAGGAGATCGACAGCGAAGGCCTGATCTCATACGTCGCCGACCCGGAGCGCTGCGAGCGCGTCGCGCGGCTGGCCGTCCGGCATGCCCGCCTCAAGCACATCGAGCCCGCCGACAAGCGTGTCGCGCTCGTGTTCTCGGCGTACCCGACCAAGCACGCCCGCATCGGCAACGCCGTCGGCCTCGACACCCCGGCCAGCGCCGTCGCACTGCTGCGCGCCATGCGCGACGCCGGCTACCGCATCGGCGACGGCGAAGCGCCCGAAGACCTCCCCACGATCGTCGCCTCCGGCGACGGTGACGCCCTGATCCACGCGATGATCGAGAAGGGCGGCCAGGACCCCGACTGGCTCAGCACCGAAGCGCTGGAAGCCAACCCGGTGCGCGTCTCCGCCAAGGACTACCGCGCCTGGTTCGCGACGCTGCCCGCCGAACTCACCGATGCCGTCACCGAACACTGGGGCGAGGCGCCAGGGGACTTGTTCGTCGACCGCTCGCAGGACCCCGATGGCGAGATCGTCATCGCGGCAATGGTTTCCGACAACATCGTGCTCATCGTCCAGCCGCCCCGCGGCTTCGGTGAGAACCCCGTCGCGATCTACCACGACCCCGACCTGCCGCCGAGCCACCACTACCTGGCCGCCTACCACTGGATCAACAAGCACTTCGGCGCCGACGTGATGATCCACCTGGGCAAGCACGGCAACCTGGAATGGCTGCCCGGCAAGACCCTCGGCATGTCCGCCGCGTGCGGCACCGACGCCGCGCTCGGCGACCTGCCGCTGGTGTACCCGTTCCTGGTCAACGATCCCGGCGAGGGCACGCAGGCCAAGCGCCGCGCGCATGCCGTGTTGGTCGACCACCTGATCCCGCCGATGGCCCGCGCCGAGACCTACGGCGACATCGCCCGCCTGGAACAACTCCTCGACGAGCACTCGACCATCTCGGCGCTGGACCCCGGCAAGCTGCCGGCCATCCGCCAGCAGATCTGGACGCTGATGCGCGCCGCCAAGATGGACCACGACCTCGGGCTGGCGGACCGGCCCGACGAGGACGTGTTCGACGACATGCTGCTGCACGTCGACGGCTGGCTGTGCGAGATCAAGGACGTCCAGATCCGCGACGGCCTGCACATCCTGGGCCAGGCGCCCGACGGCGAGGCCGAACTGGACCTGGTGCTGGCCATCCTGCGGGCACGGCAGCTGTTCGGCGGCGAGCAGTCGGTGCCGGGGCTGCGTGAGGCGCTGGGGCTGGCCGAGGACGGCTCTGCCGAGCGCGAGGCCGTCGACGCGGCCGAAGGCCAGGCCCGGGAACTGGTTGCAGCACTGCAGAAGTCGGGCTGGGACGCCGCCGCCGTCGACGGCATCACCGACAACGCGGAGGTCGCCAAGGTGCTGCGGTTCGCGGCGACCGAGGTGGTGCCGCGGCTGCGCGCGACGAACCGCGAGATCGACCAGATCCTGCACGCCCTCGGCGGCGGCTTCATCGCGGCCGGGCCCTCGGGATCGCCGTTGCGCGGGCTGGTCAACGTGCTGCCCACGGGACGCAACTTCTACTCCGTCGACCCCAAGGCGGTCCCGTCGAAGCTGGCGTGGGAAACCGGTGTGGCGATGGCGGATTCGCTGCTGGAGCGCTACCGCACGGACTACGGCCGCTGGCCCGAATCCGTCGGGCTCTCGGTGTGGGGCACCTCGGCCATGCGCACCGCAGGCGACGACATCGCCGAAGTGCTTGCGCTGCTGGGTGTTCGGCCCCTCTGGGACGACGCGTCCCGCCGCGTGGTCGGGCTGGAACCGATCGCACTGGCCGAGCTGGGCCGCCCGCGCATCGACGTCACAGTCCGCATCTCCGGCTTCTTCCGCGATGCCTTCCCGCACGTGGTGACCATGCTCGACGACGCCGTCCAACTGGTCGCCGGACTCGACGAGCCGGTCGAGGACAACTACGTCCGCGCCCACTCACAGGTCGACATCGCCGACCACGGCGACCAGAGACGCGCCACCACAAGGATTTTCGGTTCGAAGCCGGGTACCTACGGTGCCGGCCTGCTGCAGCTCATCGACAGCCGCAACTGGCGCGACGACGCCGACCTGGCCCAGGTGTACACCGCATGGGGCGGCTTCGCGTACGGCCGTGGCCTCGACGGCGCCCCGGCGACCGACGACATGAACCGGGCCTACCGGCGAATCTCGGTGGCGGCCAAGAACACCGACACCCGTGAGCACGACATCGCCGACTCCGACGACTACTTCCAGTACCACGGCGGCATGGTCGCGACCGTGCGCGCGCTGACCGGCAAGGACCCCGCCGCCTACATCGGCGACAACACCCGGCCCGACGCCGTCCGTACCCGCACGCTCTCGGAAGAGACCACGCGCGTGTTCCGGGCCCGCGTCGTCAACCCGCGCTGGATGACCGCCATGCGCCGGCACGGCTACAAGGGCGCCTTCGAGATGGCGGCCACCGTCGACTACCTCTTCGGGTACGACGCCACCGCGGGCGTCATGGCCGACTGGATGTACGAGCAGCTGACGCAGAGCTACGTCCTGGACCCCGAGAACCGTAAGTTCATGAGTGAGTCCAACCCGTGGGCGTTGCACGGCATGGCCGAGCGGCTGTTGGAGGCGGCGGGCCGCGGCATGTGGGCCGAACCGGATTCCCAGACCCTCGACGGGCTCAAGCAGGTGCTGCTGGAGACCGAGGGGGAGTTGGAGGGGTAGCGGCACGCTCCTTGGTCGGGAGAAATCCGAAGGCCGCAGTTATCCTGGCTCGGTGTTCGAGATCGGTGCGGTGGTCGCCGGTTACGTCATCGAAAGCCGCCTCGGCCGCGGCAGCAGCGCTGACGTGTACAGGGCTCGCCGGCCCGCGGAATCGATTCCGGTCGCGCTGAAGGTATTTCACAACCGGGATGCCGATGATCGGGTGGCCTGGCGGCTGGAGCGGGAGTTCAGCATCGCCTCCCGACTGAGGCACCCGCACATTGTGGCGATGTACGAGCACGGAGAGCTGCGGGCCGACGGCGGCGGGGCAGGCGAAGCTGGTGCGCAACCCACCAGGCTGTGGCTGTCCATGCAGTACGTCGACGGCCCCGAGTCGACGGTGTTGATACCCGGACCGGACCAGGAGCCCGATGTCGATGCGGTCGTTCGGGTGTCGACGCAGATCGGCTCGGCCCTGGACTATGCGCATCAGATGGACGTGATACATCGGGATGTCAAGCCCGCCAACATCTTACTGAGCTCCGACCAGCGCTCGGCGTTCCTGACCGATTTCGGCATCGCGCAGTTGTTGGACGATGCGAAACCCCTGGCCCGCAATGGCCGGGTCCGCGGGTCGATTGCCTACGCGGCGCCGGAACTCCTTACCGCGCAACAGCTGTTGCCGCAAACGGATGGCTACGCGTTGGCCTGCACCATGTTCGAGTGGCTGACCGGCCTGCCGCCGTATCCGCGCCCCACCACGTTCGCCATCACTTATGCCCATCTACACGACGAGGTGCCGACGCTCACCTCACGCCGCTCCTGGCTGCCCACTGCGCTGAATTCGGTGTTCGCGAAGGCGCTCGCGAAAGATCCGTCTGCGCGCTATGACTCATGCACCGAGTTCGTCACCATCGTCGCGAAGATCATGCGGGATGTCCCGGCGCCGCAGAGCCGCCGCCGACGATGGCCGGCATGGTCGCGCCGCTGAAATTTATGGTTCACGCAGTGTTTACCGTCTGAGCCGACGCGTGCGCGACATCCGACTTAGTGTTTTGGTGTGGGGCCGAACACAGGAGTCTGAGGCGGTATCGGACCGATCTCCCGTGTGGACGACATCGATGTGACCCCATGACAACTGGGCCCATCCGACGCCGACGGGAACCGAATGACCACTGAATCAACGACTTACGACAATTCGGCGCTTGCGCACGAAGACGAGGGATACCACAAGGCCCTCAAGCCGCGTCAGATCCAGATGATCGCCATCGGCGGCGCCATCGGCACCGGCTTGTTCATGGGCGCGGGCAGCCGCCTGCACTCGGCCGGCCCGGGCCTGTTCCTGGTGTATGCCTTTTGCGGTGTTTTCGTCTTCTTCATCCTGCGGGCCCTCGGCGAGCTGGTGCTGCACCGGCCCTCCTCTGGTTCATTCGTGTCATACGCGCGCGAATTCTTCGGTGAGAAAACAGCTTTCGTCACCGGTTGGCTCTACTTCTTCAACTGGGCAGCCACCGCGATTGTCGATGTCACCGCGGTCGCGCTCTATATGCACTACTGGGGCATGTTCAAGGCGATACCGCAGTGGTTGATCGCACTCATCGCGCTGGGGATCGTGGTGACCCTGAACATGATCTCGGTGAAGCTGTTCGGTGAAATGGAATTCTGGGCCTCGATCATCAAGGTCGCCGCGCTGGTCACGTTCCTGGTGGTCGGTATCGTTTTCCTCGGCGGTCGCTTCGAAATATCCGGCCAGACAACCGGATTCGGCGTGATTGCCGATAGTGGCGGACTCTTCCCGACCGGCCTGTTCTCGTTGGTGATCGTCACGTCCGGCGTCATCTTCGCTTACGCCGCAGTCGAACTCGTCGGCATCGCCGCCGGAGAGACCGCAGAGCCCGCCAAGGTGATGCCGCGGGCGATCAACTCCGTCGTCGCCCGTATCGGAATCTTCTATGTCGGCTCGTTGGTGGTGTTGGCGCTGCTGTTGCCCTACACGGCGTACCACAAGGGCGAAAGTCCTTTCGTGACATTCTTTTCCAAGATCGGCGTTCCCGCGGCCGGTGGCATCATGAACATGGTGGTGCTCACCGCCGCGATGTCCAGCCTCAACGCAGGCCTGTACTCGACCGGCCGCGTGCTGCGCTCGATGGCGATGAATGGCAGCGGCCCCGGGTTCACCGCGAAGATGAACCGCAACGGCGTGCCGTTCGGCGGGATCGCGCTGACTGCCGCGCTCACCCTGCTGGGCGTCATCCTCAACCTGTTCGTACCCGAGGACGCGTTCAACATCGCCCTCGACCTGTCGGCGCTGGGCATCATCTTCACCTGGGGCATGATCGTCGCCTGCCAGATTCAGCTGTACCGCTGGGAAGCCAAGGGTATTCTGCAGCGGCCCAGCTTCCGGTTGCCCGGTACGCCGTACACCAGCTATGCGACGCTGCTGTTCCTCGTCGCGGTCACTGCGCTGATGTGTTACGAGAACTACTGGAACCTGATCGCCATCATCCTGCTGGTCCCGTTACTGATCGGCGGCTGGTACGCGGTGCGGGGCAACGTCCTGGCGATCGCGGCCAAGCGTGTCGGATACACCGGCGAGTACCCGGTGATCCCACAGCCGCCGATCCCCACCGCGCCGCACCTGCCGCACGACAAGACGTAGCGCTCGTGGCCGTTGTGCGCGCACCTGCTCCGGTGGGCGTGCACAGCGTTCACGCTCGTCGCCCACGCACTAACCTGATGGCCATGGCCCTCACCTTCGCCGATGTCGCCACCGCGAACTACATCCTGCTGACCACCTTCACCAAGGACGGCCGGCCCAAGCCCACCGCGGTCTGGGCCGTCCCCGACGGTGACCGGCTGCTGGTCATCTCCGAGGCCAAGGCCTGGAAGGTCAAGCGCATCCGGAACACCCCGCGCGTGACGGTCGCCAAGTGCGACATGCGCGGCAACCCGAAGAGCGAGGCCGTCGAGGCCACGGCAGCCATCCTGGACAAGTCGCAGCTGGGCCACGTCTACGACGGCATCGGCAAGCGCTACGGGTTGATCGGCAAGGCCTTCAATTTGTTCTCCAAGCTGCGCGGCGGCATGGAGAACAACGTCGCGCTGGAGTTGCGGGCCGCGTGAGTCAATTCCCTGCCGGCGCGCCAAAGCTGCCGCGCCACAAGGACATCGGGCGGCTGCTGCTGAACTGCCCGGACCGGCGCGGCGTCATCGCCGCGGTGTCGACGTTCCTCACCAAATCGGGCGCCAACATCATCTCGCTGGACCAGCACTCGACGGCTCCGGAAGACGGCGTCTTCCTGCAGCGCACCGTCTTCCACCTGCCCGGGCTGGCCGCCGCCCAGCCCGATCTGGAGCGCGAATTCCAGGCAGTGGCAGACGAATTCGACATGGACTACCGGTTCACCGACGCGTCCAAACCCAAGCGCGTGGCGATCATGGCGTCGACCGCCGACCACTGCCTGCTCGATCTGCTGTGGCGCAACCGCCGTGGCGAACTCGACATGACCGTCGTGATGGTGATCTCCAATCACGCCGACCTCGCCGAGCAGGTCCGGGCGTTCGGGGTGCCGTTCGTGCACATCCCGGCCAGCCGCGACATCCGGGAGCAGGCCGAACAGCGTCAGCTGGAGCTGCTCAAGGGCAACGTCGACCTGGTGGTGCTGGCCCGGTACATGCAGATCATCACTCCCGGGTTCCTCGAGGCCATCGGGTGTCCGCTGATCAACATCCACCACTCGTTCCTGCCGGCCTTCGTCGGCGCCACGCCGTACCGGCGAGCCAAGGAGCGTGGCGTGAAGCTCGTCGGCGCCACCGCGCACTACGTGACGGAGGACCTCGACGAGGGCCCGATCATCGAGCAGGACGTCGTGCGTGTCGACCACACCCACAGCGTCGAGGAGTTGGTGCGGCTCGGCGCCGATGTGGAGCGGGCGGTGCTGTCGCGCGCCGTCCTGTGGCACTGCCAGGACCGCATCCTGCGCCACGGCAACGAAACCGTGGTCTTCTAGAGACATGGCTCCGAAGTTCGAAGACGTGTACCGCGAGAAGTATTTGCTGCTGACCACCTTCACGAAGGACGGCCGGCCCAAGCCGACACCGGTCTGGGGCGTGCCGCACGAGGGCAAGCTGCTGATCAGCACCGACGACGGCTCGTGGAAGACCAAGCGGATCAAGAACACGCCGCGCGTGACCATCCAGAAGTGCGGCGCGCTGGGGAAGGTCAAAGGCGAACCGGTCGAGGCCATCGCACGCAACCTGCCGAAGTCCGAGACCAAGCGCGTCTTCGACATGGTGACCAGGCGCTACTGGTGGCACGCCTGGTGGTGGATCCCGCAGGCGATCATCCGCGGCGGTGTCGAGAAGGTGCACGCGGCCATCGAGGTCGAGCCGCTTCCCGGCGGCTAGGAACCAATTCCGGCGTTCCGGCGTTGTCCAGGGCATGGCGATGCGACTGTTTTTGGTTTATGCCTTGGTCGAGGTCGCGGTGCTGGCAGCCCTGGCCTCGACCATCGGTGTGGCTTGGACATTACTGGCGCTGTTGGCCACCTTTGCCGCCGGTCTGGCCATCGCCGGCACGCAGATCACCCGGCATTTCAGCAGGTTGTCCGAGGCGCTGAGCGCCCGATCGGCCGACCCGACACTGGCCACCGACAGTCTGCTGGTGGCCCTCGGCACGGTGCTGGTCGTCGTTCCCGGGCTGGCCAGCTCGGTGCTCGGGGTGCTCATGCTGGTGCCGTTCACCCGGCGCGCGGTGCGGCCGGCGGCGAACGCCCTGTTCGGCCGTCGGCTGACCCCGATGGACTTCCCGACCCAGGTGATCTACATCAACCACGATGAGCGCTACCGCGGTCGCGGCGAGTACATCGACGGCGAAGTGATCGAGGTCATCGACAGCTCACCGGTCGCTGCGCACCGGCACGCCGGCTGAACGGACTAACCTGTCACCTTCGTGACCACCTTTGCGACGACGCTGCTGCTGGGCGGTCGTATTCACAGCCCCGCGGCGCCCGACGCCACTGCCATCGCGATCCGTGACGGCGTGGTGGCGTGGCTCGGATCCGATGACGTCGGCCGGGCGCTGCATCCAGACGCCACCATCGTCGATCTCGAGGGCGCATTCGTGGCGCCGGCGTTCGTCGACAGCCACGTGCACCTGACCGCCACGGGGCTCACTGTGGTCGGGCTCGACCTGCGCACCGCGACGTCGTTGCCGCACCTGCTGACCCTGCTGGCCGAACACGCCGCGCAGCACCCGGACGGCGTCGTCTGGGGCCACGGCTGGGACGAGTCCGGCTGGCCCGACCGCCTCGTCCCGACCACCGCGGACCTCGACGGCGTGCTCGGCGGTCGTCCTGCCTACCTGGCCCGGGTCGACGTGCACTCGGCCGTCGCGACGACGGGACTGCGGCAGCTGGTGCCCGGCCTTGCCGACGCCGCGGGCTTCTCCGCGCAGGGACCGCTGACCGCCGACGCCCACCACCGCGTGCGCGCCGCGGCCCGCAACCTGCTCAGCGCGGCGCAACGCCGCGACGCCCAGCGCGCCGCGCTCGACCTGGCCGCCCGCAACGGCATCGTCGCGGTCCACGAGTGCGCGGGCCCCGAGATCGGCGGCCTCGACGACTGGACCGACCTGCGCGCCACCGAACACGGCGTCGACATCGTCGGCTACTGGGGCGAGGCCGTCGCCGACGCGGCCGTGGCCCGCGACCTGATGGCCCGGACCGGGGCCCAGGGTCTGGCCGGTGACCTCTTCATCGATGGCGCGCTCGGCTCGCGCACCGCCTGGCTGCAGCAGCCCTACACCGATGCGCCCGACTGCTGTGGCAACACCTACCTGGACACCGACGCCGTCACCGCACATCTGCTGGCCTGCACCGAGGCCGGCATCACCGCGGGCTTCCACGTCATCGGCGACGCCGCGGTCGCCACCGTCGTCGAAGCCCTCGACCGGACCGTGGCCGCGTTCGGGGCACCCGCGGTGGCGCGCTGTGGTCACCGGCTGGAGCACCTCGAGATGGTCGACGCGGAGCAGGCGCGCAAACTCGGCTCCTGGGGCGTCGTCGCCAGCATGCAGCCCAATTTCGACGCGTTGTGGGGCGGCGCCGACGGCATGTACGCCCAGCGTCTCGGTGTCGATCGAGCGCAGGGTTTGAACCCGTTTGCGCTGTTAGCATCGCAAGGCGTGCCCCTCGCCTTCGGTTCGGACAGTCCTGTCACCAGCATCAATCCGTGGGAATCGGTGCGCGCGGCCATCAGTCACCGGACCGCGGGCAGTGCCATCTCGGCGCGCTCGGCGTTCCTGGCGGCCAGCCGCGGCGCCTGGCGGGCCGGCGGCGTCCGTGACGGGATGACCGGGACGCTGGTGCCCGGTGCCGTCGCGTCGTACGCCGTGTGGCAGGTGCCCGGCGGCGCCGACGCCCTCGACGTCACCGCACCGGCCGACGCCGTGCAGCGCTGGTCGACCGATCCGCGGTCGCGTGTGCCGGCGCTGCCACCACTGGGACCCGACGACGAGCTGCCGACCTGCCTGCAGACCGTGCACCGCGGTGAGCTGATCCATGGCTGAGCGCACCGAAGGCACCGAAGACACGGCAGACACCGAAGTCGCCGAAGACGCCCAAGACACCCAAGACACTGAACGCACCGAGGCGCCCCCGGAAACCGAGGCAGAGCCGGAGACACCCGCAGAACCGGAGCAGCCGCAAGGCCCGGGTCGCGGCGCGCGGCTCGTCACCGGCCTGAGGCGGTTCTTCGAGCCGCGACTGGTCCGGCTGGCCGCGGCCGTCGTGGCCGGTCTGCTGCTGTGCGCGAGCTTCCCACCGTTCGACCTCTGGTACCTGTCGTTCGTCGCACTGGCGCTGCTGGCCTGGGTGCTGATCGACGAACGCACCACGCCCGCAGGTGGTTTCGGCTACGGCATGCTGGGCGGCCTGGCGTTCTACACGCTGCTGCTGCCGTGGATCAGCAACTTCGTCGGCCCGGTGCCATGGCTGATGCTGGCGGCGCTGGAAGCGTTCTTCACCGGCGTGTTCGGCCTGACCGCGGTCCTCGTGCGGCGCCTGCCGGCGTGGCCCCTGTGGTTCGCCGCGCTGTGGGTGACGGCCGAATGGCTCAAGTCGACGGTGCCGTTCGGCGGCTTCCCGTGGGGCGTCGTGGCCTTCAGTCAGACCGACAGCCCGCTGCTGCCGCTCGCGCAGTTGGGCGGTGCGCCGCTGGTGTCGTTCGCGGTGGCGCTCATCGGTTTCAGCGCGACGGCCATCGTGCTCGAGGCGGTCCGGCACTGGCGTCACGACCACCGCACCGGCGCGGCGGCACCGCCGGAGGTCTTCATCCCGGGCATCTGCATCGCGGTGGTCCTGCTGCTCACCGTGCTGGCCTGGCCGCACGTCCGCAAGGCCGGAGCCGGTGCGGGTGACGACCCGGCGATCAACGTCGCCGCCATCCAGGGCAATGTGCCGCGGCTCGGCCTGGACTTCAACGCCCAGCGCCGCGCGGTACTCGACAACCATGTGCGCGAGACCAAGCAGCTGGCCGAGGACGTCCGCGCCGGCCGGGCACCGCAGCCGACGGTGGTGATCTGGCCGGAGAACTCGTCGGACATCGACCCGCTGGTCAACGCCGACGCCGCGGAACTGATCTCGGCCGCGTCGGCGGCGATCCACGCGCCGATCCTGGTGGGCACCGTGCTGGCGGCGCCGGAGTACACACCGGAGCACCCGGTGACCACCAACTCGGTGATCGTGTGGAACGGGACCGACGGGCCGGGGGATCGCCATGACAAGGCCATCGTCCAGCCGTTCGGCGAGTACCTGCCCTGGCGCAGCTTCTTCCGGCTGCTGTCGTCGTACGCCGATCGGGCCGGCTACTTCGTGCCGGGCAATGGCAACGGCGTCGTCACCGCCGCGGGCGTGCCGATCGGGGTGACGACCTGCTGGGAGGTCATCTTCGACCGTGCCGCCCGGCAGTCCGTCCTCAATGGCGCGCAGTTGCTGGCAGTGCCCGCGAACAACGCGACGTTCGACGAACCGATGAGCGTGCAGCAGCTGGCGTTCGCCAGGCTGCGCGCCGTCGAACACGACCGGTACGTCGTCGTCGCGGGTACCACCGGCATCAGTGCGGTGGTCGCTCCGAACGGCCAGGTCCTCGAGCGCACCGAGTTCTTCCAGCCCGGTTACCTCGACCGTCAGGTGCGGTTGAAGACCGATCTGACGCTCGCCACGAGATGGGGCCCGGTCATCAATGGCGTGCTCATCGCAGTCGGCGTTTCGGCTCTTCTGGCAGCCATGCTGCACAATAGGAACCTCGTGCGCCGCCGCGAGGCGGCCGCGGCAGATCAGGACGGCAGCCCGACTGCGCCTGACACCGATACCGACACCGAGAGCGAACAGGGGTAATGACCATGGGCGACGACCGTCCGAGTCAGCGCACGCTGGTCATCATTCCGACCTACAACGAGCGCGAGAACCTGCCGTTGATCGTCGGCCGGGTGCATGCCGCCCGCCCGGACGTCCACGTGCTCGTCGTCGACGACGACAGCCCCGACGGCACCGGTCAGCTGGCCGATGAGCTGGCGCTGGCCGATCCCGACCGCGTGCACGTCATGCACCGCGCGGGCAAGGGCGGTCTGGGCGCCGCGTACCTCGCCGGATTCGCGTGGGGCCTGGGCCGCGGTTACAGCGTGCTGGTCGAGATGGACGCCGACGGCAGCCACGCGCCCGAGGAGCTCTACCGCCTGCTGGACGCCGTCGACGCCGGCGCCGACCTGGCCATCGGCTCGCGCTACGTCCCGGGCGGTGCCATCCGTAACTGGCCGCATCGCCGGCTCGTCCTGTCGCGCACCGCGAACACCTATGCCCGGGTGCTGCTGGGCGTCAAGATTCACGACATCACGGCCGGATACCGCGCCTACCGGCACGACGTGCTGGAGAAGATCGGCCTCGACGACGTCGATTCGAAGGGCTACTGCTTCCAGATCGACCTGACGTGGCGCGCCATCAACGCGGGCTTCACCGTCGTCGAGGTGCCCATCACGTTCACCGAGCGCGAACTGGGTGTGTCGAAGATGAGCGGGTCGAACATCCGCGAGGCCATGTCGCAGGTGGCGAAGTGGGGCATCCGCGGCCGGCTGGACCGGGCCCGCGGCGTCGTCCGCTAGTCACGCAGACAAAAAAGCCCCGCCTCGCGGCGGGGCTTTTTTGTTGGCGCGATCAGCCGCGGCGGCGGGTCTTGATCAGCTCCAGGCGCTCCTTGAGCAGCTCTTCGAGCTCCTCGATGGAACGACGCTCGAGCAGCATGTCCCAGTGGGTACGCGGCGGCTTGACCTTCTTGGGCTCGGGAACGTCACCCTCGAGCAGGGTGCCTTCCATGCCGTTCTTGCACGCCCAGGTGCCGGGGATCTCCGCATCGTCGGCGAACGGAACTTCGAATTCCTCGCCGTTGTCGGTGCGGTAGCGGGCCACCTGCCGCGGCGCCAGGTCATGGTTGCGGTCGGTCTCGTAGCTCACAGCTCCGAGGCGACTGCCTCGCAGGACACGATCAGCCATCGAAAATCACTCCCTTGGTATAGCGACAGGGAATCAACGCAGGCCAGCGCCGTGAAGTTCCCGACTCGATTGTCCATGATACCGGGGTTCGGCCGCCCGCCGGATACAGTCACGATCGTGAGGCGGACATGAAGCGCTCGAAGGCGCAGCCGTGCCGGTGGTGTGGCCGGGAGGTGGCCGACGCGGGCATGGGCCGTCGTCGCCAGTACTGCCGTCAGTCGTGCCGGCAGCGGGCCTACGAGCAGCGGGCGATGGTCAAGGGAACCAACCTGGCCGAGGACTCGGTGGTGCTCAGCGCGGAGGAAGCGGCGGCGCTCTCCGACCGCGTTTATCAGGTACGGTGTGCGGCCGAGGACGTCGCGACCGCAGTTGCCGAAGGCGCCGGACCCACTGAATTGAAAGAACTGTGCGAAGTGCTGCTGCAGGCCGCCAAAGACGCCGACGGTTGGCGCTGACGGCTCGCGCGGCGGCGGGAAAGAAATAGTGCATGACTGACGACCGTCGGCGGATTCACAAGCCGACCAAGTTCCTGGGCCGCGGCTTCGAGGCGTTCCACGACGTCGAGGATCCCGTCCAGGACAGTCGCGTCGCCCACGAGACCGCGGCGGCGCTGCTGGAACGTGTCCGCAGCTATCCGGACCCCGACGTGGTCTCCCGGCTGGTGGCGTACACCGACGAGCACGGCATCGAGACCATCGCCGAGTTGTGGGCGGGTGCCGGGGCGCGCAGTCTGCCCGGTGCGCTGTGGCGCGTCTATCTGCTGCGGCTGTCGATCCGCACGGACCCCTATTCGGCCAGCCTGATGTTCGGCCGCGGCACCGAGGTGCTGCATTCGATCGACCCCGTGGTCGCCGGTGCGGAGACGCCCGTCGGGCCGACCGAGATCCGTGAGCTCGCCGACCGGATTCTGCGCGGCGTCTTCGAGGGCGATTTCGCCGTCGCGCTGGAGCGCGCGGCGGCGTACTGCCGCGTGAGTGCGGCCGGTTGCACGAGCCTGGCCGAGGACGCGACGACGACGGCGCCGGAGCGCGCCGCAGACCTCACCGACCGTGCGGTGACGTTCACCCGGATCGCCAACGAGCTGCATGCCGCAGCCGGGCTGTGGCGCACCGATTCGCTCGATTGACGCTCTCGCCGACAATGTGGGCGAATGTCGGCGGAGAAGTTAAAGCCAGACCGCAGAACGCCTCTCGGCGGTAGGCCGCTCGTGGCGGCGAAATTTGGGGCCCGGGGTTACTGCGGCCTGGCGCTGTTCACTCTAGCGGATGTTCGGGCGGGGTGAGCAATTCCGTGACCGGCGACACGGGGCGTCGACGCCAGCTGCCGGGCAGGGGTGCGGGACCGGATCGAGTGCGTGAATGACGCATCCGAGTCGTCTCGATTCCGGTGCGCGTCGTGTTGTGACCCGGACGCGGATTGATCCGAATGACCGCGGCCCATCGGCCGGGCGGGCTTAGTGTGTCGGCGTGACAGACGTCGGTGGTGACCGCCAGCAGTGCCTACCCGAGGAACTGAGGGAACTGTTCCTGTTCGAGTCGTTGACGGACGAGCAGCTGGCGCAGCTCTGTCACGCCGGTCACATCGAGGTGTTCGGCCCGGGGCCGGTCATCGCCGAAGGCGACCCCGTCACGCCGCTGCGGGTACTCATCGACGGCGAATTGGTGCTCTCCAAGCGTGCCGGCGGCCGGGAACTGGAGATCGATCGAACGTCGCAGCCCGGCGTCTACTTCGGTGCCCGGTCGGCGTTCAGCCCCGTCGGTCATGACCGGAACCGGTTCTCGGTGCGGGCCACCCGGCGGACGCGGTTCTTCGTCATGCCTGCCGACGAATTCGGTGCTTTCGTCAAGAGCCAGTTCCCGATGGCTGTGCACCTCATCGATGGACTGGCGGAGACCGCGGAGAAGCAGCACCGCGTCGCCGACGAACGGGACCGGATGCTGGCGCTCGGACAGCTCTCGGCCGGTTTGACGCACGAACTCAACAACCCGGTGGCGGCCGTCGTCCGCGCCGCGACCGACCTGCGCAGCCGGCTGGATGCTCTCCTCGCGCCACTGGTGGACAGCGAATTCGACAGCGCGGCCCTGACTTTCCTGGGTCGGGCGCAAACTGACGTGGTCGCGAAGGTGGCCGCTACGTCGGGGCGGCCGCTGTCGGCGATGCAGGCGAGCGACCTGGAGGATGAGGTCGGGGACTGGTTGTCCAACCGGGGGATACCGGATGCTTGGGATGGCGCCGACGTTCGTCGAGGCCGGCCTGGACTGTGAATGGCTCGCACAGCTGGTGCCGGGTGACCGGCAGCCGGACTGGTTGCCGCGGGCCGTGACATGGTTGCGGCACCGGGTCGAGGCCGAACTGCTGACCCATCAGGTTCATGATGCCGCACAACGGATTTCGGGTCTGGTCACCGACGTCAAGCAGTACACCCAGCTGAACAGCGCGCCGTTCCAGTTCGCGGACGTCGACGCACTTCTGACCAGTACCCTGCGGATGTTCGCCGGCCGGATCGGCGCGGGTACGCCGGTCGAAGTGATCACGGACTTCGGCCCGTCGATACCTGAATTGCTTTGCCATCCAGCCGAACTCAATCAGGTATGGACGCACATCATCGAGAACGCCATCGGCGCCATGCGGCCGGCCGACTCAGGGAGACTGACGGTGCGCAGCCGGTTCGAGGACGATGCGGTCCGGATTGAGATCAGCGACACCGGCGGCGGAATTCCGGCCGACATCCGCGGGCGCATTTTCGACCCGTTCTTCACCACGAAACCGCTCGGTGAAGGTACCGGCCTGGGCCTGCACCTGGCCCGGCAGATCGTTGTCGACCGGCACGGCGGGGAGCTGTTCGTGGCCTCACAACCGGGCGACACCACGTTCGTCGTGCGGCTTCCGCTACAACCCGCGGCGGAGGACGGAGAAAGACCATGACCACGGCGTTCGTGCTGTCCGGCGGCGGCAGCCTGGGGTCCATCCAGGTGGGCATGCTGCTGGGTCTGGCCGAGGCCGGCATCAAGCCGGATCTGATCGTCGGCACCTCTGTCGGTGCCCTCAACGGCGGCTGGATCGCGGGGCGGTCCGACCACGACGGGGCCCTGGCGCTGGCCGATCTGTGGCGGACCCTGTCGCGCCGCAAAGTGTTCCCGACCAGCCCGAGTATGGGACTGCTCGGGTTTCTGGGGCGCCGGCCGCATCTGGTTTCCGATATCGGCATCCGCACGCTGCTCCGCCAGAATCTGCGGTTCCGGCGGCTGCAGGACGCGCCCACGCCACTGCATGTGGTGGCCACCGACGTGCTCTCGGGGCAGGACGTCCTCCTGTCGTCGGGCGACGCCGTCGATTCGATCGTCGCCAGCGCCGCCATCCCCGCGGTCCTGCCGCCGGTGCGGATCGGCGGACGCGATCTGGTCGACGGCGGCGTGGTGAACAACACACCGCTGTCCTATGCGGTGGAACTGGGCGCGACCGAGGTGTGGGTGCTGCCGACGGGCTACTCGTGCGCCATGCCGGAACCGCCGCGCGCCGCACTGGCCATGGCGATGCACGCGTTCACGCTGGCGATCAATCGGCGGCTGGCGACGGACGTCGAGCGGTTCGAGGGAGCGGTCGAACTGCATGTGGTGCCGCCGTTGTGTCCGGTGCGGGTGTCGCCGATCGACTTCTCCCGTTCGGGCGAGCTCATCGAACGGTCGCTCGAGTCGACGCGGCGGTGGCTGCCGACCACCCGACCCGAGGTGGGGCAGGCCGAACTGCTCGAACCCCATCGCGACTGCGGCTGAGTCCGCCGTGCTCCGCGCGTCTGCGGGGGCCTACTTGAGCACGTTGACGGCGCGCGCCACCACCAGCGCGGTGGTCGACACTGCGACCATCGACTGCACGGTCATCATCGTCTTGGCCCAGCGCGACAGGGGCATGGTGTCGGTGGGCGAGAACGCGACCACATTGGTGTAGCTGGTGTACAGGTAGTCGACGAAAGTCGGGCGCCAATTGGGTTTGGCGTTCTGCGGGTCGCTCATCTGCGGGAACTGGAAATCCGGGTACGGGTTGTCGCCGGCCCGCCGCGCAAACGGGCCGCCACGGTCCAGCTCCCAGTACCAGATGCCGAACACGATGATGTTGGTGATGAAAATCGCTGCGCCGCTGCCCAATAGGACGCCCGCGTCGTTGCTCACCTTGCCGGACAGGATGTTCAGGTCGAGGATGATCGCCGATGCCGTGTTGTCGAGCGTGATCGCCGCGGTCAGCACGATCATGGTCCAGCGGCCGACGGTGGTCTGGCGGGACAGCCGCACCGGATTGATGATCATCAGGACGGCCACCAGCAGCAGCTCCAGAGTGATCAACGGCCACCGGGGTATTTCCGGGACGGTGTACTGCACAGGGATCGCGCGCTGCAACGTCACCGCCGCCAGGATCGCGACGATCACCGGCAGCCGGTTCTCCGGATCACCCGGGCGGAGCCACGACGGCACATGGTGTTCGGCGTTGCTGGTCAGACGGTGTGTCCGCTCGACGAATGTCCTGACCGCCGGCGGCAAGGGTTCTGGAGTGGGGTCCATGCGCTCAGTTTTGCACCGAGATGACACCATTAGATGGTGTCTGCCGAGCTGAGCCAGGGAACCCACAGGACGTCGCCGCTTGCCGCGGCCGACATCGATGCGGCTGCCCGGCGAATTTCCTCGGTGGTCACCCGCACCCCGCTGCAGTACAGCGACCGGCTGTCGGCGCTGACCGGCGCCCAGGTGTACCTCAAGCGTGAGGACCTGCAGGCGGTGCGCTCGTACAAGCTGCGCGGTGCCTACAACCTGCTGATGCAGCTCTCCGACGAGGAGAAGGCCGCCGGTGTGGTGTGCTCGTCGGCGGGCAACCACGCCCAGGGTTTCGCGCTGGCCTGTCGCTCGATGGGTGTGCACGGCCGCGTCTATGTCCCGGCCAAGACCCCCAAGCAGAAGCGGGACCGCATCCGCTACCACGGCGGCGACTTCATCGAGCTGATCGTCGGCGGCGCCACCTACGACCTGGCCGCCGAGGCCGCGCTCGAGGACGTCGCCCGGACGGGCGCCACGCTGGTCCCGCCGTATGACGACCTGCGCACCATGGCCGGGCAGGGCACCATCGCCGTCGAGATCCTCGAGCAGCTGGACGGCGAACCCGACCTGGTGATCGTGCCGGTGGGTGGCGGCGGCTGCATCAGCGGCATCACCACCTACCTGACCGCGCACACCAAGGCGACCGCCGTGCTCGGCGCCGAGCCCGCCGGTGCGGCGTCGATGATCGCGGCGCTCGCCAAGGGCGAGCCGGTCACGTTGGAGCACGTCGACCAGTTCGTCGACGGCGCGGCGGTGGCCCGGGCCGGCGAGCTGACCTACGCGGCGCTCGCCGCGGCCGGCGACATGGTGTCGGTGACGACCGTCGACGAGGGCGCCGTGTGCACCGCAATGCTCGACCTGTACCAGAACGAGGGCATCATCGCCGAGCCCGCGGGCGCGCTGTCCGTGGCGGCGTTGATGGAGAACGGTGTCGAGCCCGGCTCGACGGTCGTGTGCCTGATCTCCGGTGGCAACAACGACGTCTCGCGCTACGGCGAGGTGCTCGAGCGGTCACTGGTGCATCTGGGTCTCAAGCACTATTTCCTGGTGGACTTCCCGCAGGAGCCCGGCGCGCTGCGGCGGTTCCTCGACGAGGTGCTCGGGCCCAACGACGACATCACCCTGTTCGAATACGTCAAGCGCAACAACCGGGAGACCGGCGCCGCGCTCGTCGGCATCGAACTCGGCTCGGCCGCCAACTTCGACGGGCTGCTGGAGCGGATGCACAATTCGGGCATCCACGTGGAGCCGTTGGAGCCGGGGTCACCGGCTTACCGTTACCTGACCTAGGGGCGTCGACGGAGGATCGCGAAGCTGTGGCCGGGCAGTGTCGTGGCGTTTGTCCCGATCTGCGGCTCGGCTGAGCTCAGGACCGACTCGCCGGTGACGGGCACGACGGCGGGCTGCTCACCGAGGTTGCACGCCACGGCGAACGCCCCGCGATGCATGACGATCCAGCGGTCGGCCTCGTCGAACTCGACGCGCAGGTGGTCCAGCCACGGGTCGGCGAAGTCGGGTTCGGTGCGCCGCAACGTGATCAGGTCGCGGTAGAGCCGCAGCAGCCGGGCGTGCTCGCCCGTGCCGACCTCGTCCCAGTCGAGCTTGGAACGCTGAAACGTGGCGGGATTCTGCGGATCGGGGATGTCGTCGGCGGCCCAGCCGTGGTCGGCGAACTCGGCCTTGCGGCCCTCGGCCGTCGCGCGTGCCAGCTCGGGTTCGGGATGTGAGCTGAAGAACTGGAACGGTGTCGACGCGCCCCACTCCTCGCCCATGAAAAGCATTGCCGTATAGGGCGATCCGAGGACCAGCGCGGCCTTGACCGCCAGCTGTCCGAAGTCGAGGTTCTGCGACGGGCGGTCGCCGATCGCCCGGTTGCCGACCTGATCGTGCGTGCAGGTATAGGCCAGCAGCCGGGTGGCCGGAATGCTCGTGGTGTCCAGCGGCCGGCCGTGGCGCCGGCGCCGGAACGACGAGTAGGTGCCGGCGTGGAACAAGCCACGTGCGAGGGTGGTGGCGAGTGCCTGCATCGACCCGAAATCGGCGTAGTAGCCCTGCCGTTCGCCGGACACCGCGGTGTGGATGGCGTGGTGGATGTCGTCGTCCCACTGGGCGGCGAGGCCGTAGCCGCCACGGTCACGCGGGGTGATCAGCCGCGGGTCGTTGAGGTCGCTCTCGGCGATCAGGGATAGCGGGCGGCCGAGTTCGGTTGCCAACGCATCGCTTTCGGTGGCCAGCTCTTCCAGCAGATGAACGGCCGTGGTGTCGACCAGCGCGTGCACCGCGTCCAGTCGCAGGCCGTCGATGCCGAAGTCCCGCATCCAGCGCAGGGCGCAGTCGATGATGTACCGGCGGACCGGATCGGAGTCGGCGGCGGCGATGTTGATCGCCTCACCCCACGGGGTCCGGCCCGCCGTCAGGTACGGCGCGAACTTGGGCAGGTAATTCCCTGATGGGCCAAGGTGATTGAACACCGCGTCGAGCAGCACGCCCAGGCCCCGTTGGTGGCAGGCGTCGACGAAGCGCACGAGACCCGAAGGGCCGCCGTAGGGTTCGTGTACGGCGTACCACAGCACGCCGTCGTAGCCCCAGCCGTGGTTGCCGCTGAAGGCGTTGACCGGCATGAGTTCGACGAAGTCCACACCGAGGTCGACGAGGTGGTCCAGCCGCTCGATTGCGGCGTCGAACGTGCCGGCCGCGGTGAACGTGCCGACGTGCAGTTCGTAGATCACCGCGCCGTCGATGGCGCGGCCGGGCCAGGGGGCCGGCGGCGCGGATGTCCACAGCTGCGAAAGCCCGTGCACGCCATCGGGTTGCCGCGGCGAACGGGGGTCGGGCAGTGGTTCGGAGTCGTCCAGGACGAAGCCGTACCGGACGTCGGCCGGCACGTCGACGGTGACGCGCCACCACCCGTCGTCGGAGCGGGTCATCGGATACCGGATCCCGTCGGCGTCGAGTGCGACGTCGTTCGGTGTGGGCGCCCAGACCGAGAATTCGTGGTCAGCCATCGGCTTTCTCCAGAAGTACGCCGGGCAGTTCGGCGAACAGCGTGTTGGCGGCGACGGTGCCCGACCAGGTGCGGCCGGTCAGCCGGTCGGTCCAGTCGCCGGCTGGCAAAGCCAGAGTGGTTTCGGCGCAATCGGATTCGTTGAGCTTCAGCGTCCAGCGGGGGACGACCACCAGAACGTCGGTACCCCGCTGGAATGCGATCACGTGGTCAGCGGCGGGACCGTCGGCGGCGACGGGCGTGTAGTCGCCCGACAGGTACGTCGCCGGCCGCTCCCGGCGTGACCGCAACGCTGCCGCCACGACCCGAATCTTGGGGTGGTTCAAGGTATCGAGCTCACGCTGTCGGAGAGCGAAATCCACCGGACGGCGATTGTCGGGGTCAACCAGGCTGTCGTCGAACAGTTCGGTGCCCTGGTAGATGTCGGGGATACCCGGCACCGTCAGGGCGAGCAGTTTCTGCGCGACGGCATCGCAACGCGCGGCCTCGTCGAGCTGCCCGACAAACGTGGTGATCTCGGTCGCGATCGGGCCGTCGATCAGCGCATCGATCCAGTCGTGGACCGCATCTTCGAACTCCCGGTCCGGCTGCTCCCAGTCGGTGTGCAGCTCGGCTTCGCGAATCGCCTTCTCGGCATAGGAGTGCAGCCGCGCGCGGACGGCGTCGTCGACGTCGCCGGCAGTGGGCCAGACACCGATGATGTTCTGCCACAGGAACAATCCGGTGCCCTCGTCGGGTGGTACGCACACCGTGTTCCAGCGGCCGACGCGCTGCGCCCAGTGCTCGGCACACTGCGACAGCACCGTGATGCGGGCCCGCACATCCTCGCCGCGCTTGGTGTCGTGTGTGGACAGCGTCACCATGGTGGCGGGCCAGTCGCGTGCGCGCGCCACGGCACGCTGGTGAAACTCGGCCGTGCTCATGCCGAACCTCTCCGGTGTGCCACCGACCTCGTTCAACGACACCAGCCGCGCGTCACGGTAGAAGAGGGTGTCCTCGACGGCCTTGGCCGTCGTCGCTCCGCACAACTGCTGCAACCGTGCCGCCGGTTCAGGCTGCTCGAGGGCGGTGACGACCAGCTGCAGCGCCGATGCCAGTTCCGGTGCGGTGCTGAGGGTTTGGTTGATGGCTTCGGGCAACGTCGCGGCCAGCACGGGGTAGTCGGTGCGATACACGCCGACATGGCTGAGCAGTTGGGCGACGGCGGCCGGGAGGGCGGGATCGTCGCCGCCGGCGGCCCGCGTGATCGCACGGCACAGCCGGGCCAGCTCGCTGGCCAGGGTTTCGGTGGCGGCCTTGATCTTCAGTTCCCGGGCATCGCTATGGGTTTCGCGGGCCAGCTCCGTCAGCGCGGCGGCGCCGTCGGGGTCGACGAAAAGCCCGCCGATCTCCCGCAGCACGTCGTAGCCGGTGGTGCCCGCGATGGGGAGGCTGGGGTCCAGCGGCTCGTCGGCGGCCAGAATCTTCTCGGCGACGATCCAGGCGTCGTCTCCGGCCAGTTCCCGCAGCCGCACGAGATAGCCTGCGGGATCGGTCAACCCGTCGATGTGGTCGACCCGCAAACCGTCCACCAGCCCGTTACGGAACCAGCGCGCGATCTCGGCGTGGCTGGCGTCGAACACGTCGAGGTCCTCTTGGCGCACCGCCGCCAGTGAGGTGATGGAGAAGAACCGCCGGTAGCCACAGGAACCGGACTGCCAGCCCGTCAGCCGGTACGCCTGCCGGGCATAGACCTCTGCGGCCGTGCCGGCGCCGGTGCCGGGCCGGATCGGCCAGGTCCGGTCACCCAGCCGCAGCACGTCACCGTCGACGGCGAGATCATCGACGTCGGAGTCGGAACCCAGCACCGGCAACACGATTCGGCCGTCGGGGTCCAGATCCCAGTCGATGTCGAAGAAGTGGGCGAAGCGTGATGCCCGACCGTGCGTCAGGACGTCCCACCACCACGGATTCTGTTCGGGTTGTTCGACGCCGACGTGGTTCGGCACGATGTCGACGACGAGCCCCATGCCGCGCGCCCGCGCGGCGGCGGACAGCCGGGAAAAGCCCTCCGGCCCACCGAGCTCCGCCGAGACGGCCGTCGGGTCGGTGACGTCGTAGCCGTGCGTCGACCCGGTCACGGCCGTCAGCACCGGCGACAGGTACAGGTGCGAGACGCCGAGATCGTCGAGGTAGGGCAGCAGCGCCAACGCGTCGTCGAAAGTCATTCCGTCGCTGCGCATCTGCAGCCGGTACGTGGCGACTACGGGCGAGACCGGCACCGTCATCACGCCGTCTTACGTAGCACCAGCAGCGAGCGGGCCTGCAGTGAAATCGTCTCGCCGGCGGCGGCCACCAGTTCGGTGTGGCCGTGCGGGTCCGCGGTGTCCAGCGCCGCCGCCCAGCTCGCCCCGTAGTCCTCGCCGGGAATCACGAAATCGAGTGCCTCGTCGTGGGCGTTGAAGCACAGCAGGAACGAGTCGTCGGTGACGCGCTCACCGCGGGCGTTGGGTTCGGGTATCGCGTCGCCGTTGAGGAACACCGAGATGCTCTTGCCGAAGCCGGAATCCCAGTCCTCGAGCGTCATCTCTTCGCCCGCGGGAGTCAGCCATGCGATGTCGCGGATCTGCCCGGTGCTGCGTACCGGTTGCCCGGCCAGGAACCGGCGGCGCCGGAAGACGGGATGCTTGCGCCGGAACGCCACCACGGTTCGGGTGAATTCCAGCAGTGCCGCGTTGGTCTCGCACATGGTCCAGTCCATCCACGACAGTGTGTTGTCCTGGCAGTAGACGTTGTTGTTGCCCTGCTGGGTGCGCCCGATCTCGTCACCGTGACTGATCATCGGTGTGCCCTGCGACAGCATCAGCGTCGCGAAGATGTTGCGGCGCTGCCGTTCGCGGAGCTCGAGGATCTCCGGGTCGTCGGTCGGGCCTTCGACGCCGCAGTTCCAGGAGCGGTTGTGGCTCTCGCCGTCGCGGTTGTCCTCGCCGTTGGCTTCGTTGTGCTTCTCGTTGTACGACACCAGGTCGGTCAGCGTGAAGCCGTCGTGGCAGGTGACGAAGTTGATGCTCGCGCTCGGTCGGCGGCCGGTCGCCTCGTACAGGTCCGAGGAACCGGTCAGTCGCGAGGCGAACTCGCCCAGGGTCGCGGGCTCGCCCCGCCAGTAGTCGCGCACAGTGTCGCGGTATTTCCCGTTCCACTCGGTCCACAAACCTGGGAAGTTGCCGACCTGGTAGCCACCCTCGCCGACATCCCACGGCTCGGCGATCAGTTTCACCTGGCTGATCACCGGATCCTGTTGCACCAGATCGAAAAACGCCGAGAGCCGGTCCACGTCGTAGAACTCCCGGGCCAGCGTCGAGGCGAGGTCGAAGCGGAAGCCGTCGACGTGCATCTCGAGTACCCAGTACCGCAGCGAGTCCATGATCAGCTGCAGCGTGTGGGGATGACGGGCGTTGAGGCTGTTGCCGGTGCCGGTGAAGTCCTTGTAGAGCGACAGGTCGTCGTCATCGAGCCGGTAGTAGGCGGCGTTGTCGATGCCGCGGAAGTTCAGCGTCGGGCCGAGGTGGTTGCCTTCGGCGGTGTGGTTGTAGACGACGTCCAGGATGACTTCGATGCCGGCGTCGTGGAACGACTTCACCATGGTCTTGAACTCGGCGACCGCGCTGCCGGCGTGCTGATTCCCCGAGTACTGGTAGTGCGGCGCGAAGAAGCCGAACGTGTTGTAGCCCCAGTAGTTTCGCAGCCCGAGGTCCAGCAGCCGGTGGTCGTGCAGGAACTGGTGCACGGGCATCAGTTCGATGGCCGTTACGCCGAGCGACCGTAGGTGCTCGATGATCGCCGGGTGGGCGAGTCCGGCGTAGGTGCCGCGCAGTTCCTCGGGGATCGCCGGGTGCGTCTGCGTCATACCCTTGACGTGGGCCTCGTAGATCACCGTCTCGTGATACGGCGTCCGCAGCACACGGTCGTTGTCCCAGTTGAAGAATGGGTTGATGACCACACTGGTCATGGTGTGCCCCAACGAATCGACGCCGGGCGGCTCACCGGTGGCCGATGGCGCCGTCAAGTCATAGGAGTACAGCGCCTGGCTGAAGTCGAAGTCGCCGTGGAACGACTTGCCGTAGGGATCGAGCAGCAGCTTGCTCGGATCGCAGCGGTGTCCATTGGCCGGGTCCCACGGTCCGTACACGCGAAATCCGTACCGCTGCCCGGGCGTGACCGTCGGCAGATAGCAGTGCCACACGTAGCTGTCGACCTCGTCGAGGTTGACGCGTTCTTCGCTGCCGTCCTTGGCGATCAGGCACAGCTCGACGCGCTCGGCGACTTCGGAGAACACTGAAAAATTGGTGCCGGAACCGTCGTAGGTCGCACCGAGGGGATAGGCGCTACCCGGCCAGACGCCAACAACCATGAAGGCAGCTCACCACCAGCCGGTGGCAGCCCCGACCTGGCGGCCGAGTTCGCCGGTCATGGTGCGCATGTAGGTGGCGGACAGGTGATGAGAGTCGTGGTATAGCAACACATTTCCCTCCACAGCGCGGCAGATGTCGGGGCGGCACACCGCGTCACTCATGTCGAGCGGTTTCAACAGTGGGAACTGCGCGACGAAATCGAGGGTCGGGTTGTGGTCGGACAGTACCTCGGAGCGGGCGATGCCGCAGGACGTCGAATTGCCGCCGCTGGCAAGGCAGTCGGCCGGGAAGAACGGCTTACCGTCCCGGACCAGCCACGGAGTGTCGCGCATCGCCAGAATCGGGATGTTCGCATCCGACAGGCGCTGCCAGATACCGATGTACGTGCCGGGCATCACGTCACCGGACTTGATGTTCCAGGGCCGCGTGGAGGTGGTGAAGACGAAGCTCGGGTGGTCGGCCACCAGCTTCGGCATGACCAGCTCGTTCCACTCGTAACACTTCGGGTACGGCCGGTTGTCGCCCATCACCAGCGGGTTCTGCTCGGTCGACAGTGGACAGCCCATCTTCAGATAGGTCACGACCTTGAAGTGATAGCGCTTGCCGAGCAGGTCCAGTGCGGTGATCCAGTGCTCGGCGTGCGAGCCGCCGGCCAGCGCGATGGTGCGGGGTGCCTGCGCGTCACCGTAGGTGCAGTTTCGGATTGACAGGTCGTCGAAGTCGGCGATACAGCTGTCAGCCGTCGTCGCGGGCACGTCGTCGTGCGCCTCGAGCACCGTCGGGCGGAACGGCAGCTTCGGCACCCGGGCGTGGTGCAGCAGGGCGCGGGCGCCCGGATAGTCGACCGCCGACAGGGTGGCGAGTTCCTTGCCGTTGGCGCGGGCGGTGTTCATGTGCTCGCGCCACGTGAATGCGGTGGCGGTGAGCGTCACGCCCATCACGGCGACGAGTGTCCCCAGTACAGCGGTGGGCCGCCGCAGCCCGGCGAATCCGGCCGAACCCGTCGTCGACCGCCGGCGGAGCGGGTTCTCCACATAGCGGGTGGTGAGCCAGGCCAGTACTCCGGAGACGAGCAGCACGACGGTGCCGTCGACGAAATGGGCCCGGCTGTGGCCGCTGTAGGCCAGCCAGAAGATCAGGAGCGGCCAGTGCCAGAGATACAACGAGTACGCCATGGTGCCGAGCGACAGGAACGGGCCGGTGGCCAGGAGCCGGTTCGGCGCCGGCAGCCGCTCGGTGTGATTTGCGGCACTGAGGATGAAAAGCATGGTCGCGCCGACCGGAACCAGCGCCCAGGGCCCCGGAAATTCCCGCACGCCGTCGATCAGGGCGCCGCACGACAGGATGGCCGCCAGCGCGACCACCGACACCACGTTGCGCAGCCACATCGGCCACCGGACGGACGGCACGAGCGCGCCGACGAGAGCGCCGAGCAGCAGCTCCCAGGCGCGGGCGAAGCTGTCGTAGTACGCGCTCACCTGGTCGGCCTGGTGCGCGAAGATCGCGTAGACGAACGACGCGACGGTCAGGACGCTGAGCAGCGCGATGAACGCCGGCCGGAGCCGGTCGCCGAGCCGGCGCCGGAACAGGTACGCGAAGCCGAAGATCAGCGCCAGGAACGCGACATAGAACTGGCCCTGCACCGACATCGACCAGAGGTGCTGCAGGGGGCTGACGGATTCGCCGGCCCGCAGGTAGTTCGACGCGGTCTCGGCGAGTTCCCAGTTCTGGTAGTAGCCGAGGCTGGCCAGGCTCTGGTCGGCGAACGTCTCCCAGCGGGTCTGAGGCTGGATCACGATGGTCAGCACGGCGCCCGCGGCGAGCACGACGATCAGCGCCGGCAGCAGGCGACGGACCAGGCGGCGCAGCTGCGGACCGGGGGACAGCGGCGCGTTCGGCGTCAGCGCGATCCGCAGGAGTTTGCCGCCGAAGAAGAAGCCGGACAGCGCGAGGAAGACGTCGACGCCGCCGGAGACGCGGCCGAACCACACGTGAAAGGCCGCGACCATCGCAATGGCGATGCCGCGCAGGCCGTCCAGGTCGTGGCGGTAGAACGCGCTCGGCGCATTGCCCGCCGCGGCGTCCGCACCGCTGTCGGAGACGCGCTCGGCGTTGCCCGACCCGGGCTGCGACGCCGGCCGCGGTGCTGCAAGAGTCGTCATGGTCGAATGTCAATCTACCCAAGATCCAGGCCACGTTCATGTAACGGCGAGTCGCCCGCGTGCTGAGCACGCCCGTTTCGACGTGCTCGGCGGGCGATTAGGCTCGGTCCTCGTGCCAGCGCTGAACCCTGCCGAAATCTCGGCGATCGACACCGCCCACATCTGGCATCCGTACAGCACCATCGGCGCCGAGGCTTTGCCGGCGGTGGTTGCCACCGAGGCGCACGGCATCATGCTGACCCTCATCCACGAGGGCCGGCCGGTGCAGGTCATCGACGCGATGAGCTCGTGGTGGACGGCGGTGCACGGGCACGGGCATCCGGTGCTCGACGCCGCGATCACCCGGCAACTGAGCAGGATGAACCACGTCATGTTCGGCGGCCTCACGCATGAGCCCGCGGCGCGGCTGGCGCAGCTGCTCGTCGAGATCACCCCGGCCGGACTTGACACCGTGTTCTTCTCCGACTCCGGTTCCGTCTCTGTCGAGGTCGCCGCGAAGATGGCGCTGCAGTACCAGCGCAGCCTCGGCCGTCCCGGCCGGCACAAGCTGATGACGTGGCGCGGCGGCTACCACGGCGACACCTTCACCCCGATGAGCGTCTGCGACCCGGACGGCGGCATGCACTCGATCTGGACCGATGTGCTGATGCCCCAGATCTTCGCGCCGCGCGTGCCCGCGGAATTCGACCCGGCCTATGTCGAGGCCTTCGAGGCCCAGCTGGCCGCGCATGTGGACGAGCTCGCCGCCGTCATCGTCGAGCCCGTGGTCCAGGGCGCCGGCGGCATGCGGTTCCACGACCCGCGGTACCTGACGGCACTGCGCGACATCTGCGACCGGCACGACGTGCTGCTGATCTTCGACGAGATCGCGACCGGTTTCGGGCGGACGGGCGAGCTGTTCGCCGCCGACCACGCCGGCGTCAGCCCCGACATCATGTGCGTCGGCAAGGCGCTCACGGGTGGCTATGTGACGCTGGCGGCGACGCTGTGCACCGCCGAGATCGCGCGGGTGATCAGCTCCGGCGAGCCGGGCGCGCTCATGCACGGGCCGACGTTCATGGCCAACGCGCTGGCGTGCGCGGTGTCGGTGGCGGCCGTCGAGCTGCTGTTGAGCGAGGACTGGAAGACACGAGTGGCGACCATCGCGGACGGGCTGCGGCGCGGTCTGGCACCGGCCGCCGACCTGCCGTCGGTCGCCGACGTGCGCGTGCTGGGCGCCATCGGCGTCGTCGAGATGCGCGAGCCCGTGAACATGGCGCTGGCCACGGTCACCGCGATCGAGCACGGTGTGTGGCTGCGGCCCTTCGGCAAGCTGCTGTACGTGATGCCGCCCTTCATCTGCACGCCCGACGAGATCGACCAGATCACCTCTGCTGTGGTCGCCGTTGCCCGTGCGTTAACCTGAACACCGTTCAATTGCACTGGAGTCAGGAGAGCGCGCCGATGACTGATCACTCGCCGCTGGCCTGGCTCGCCGATGTCGAACGCCAGCGCCGGGCCGCGGGTCTGCGTCGGTCGCTGCGGGTCCGGCCCGCGGTGGCCACCGAACTGGACCTGGCGTCCAACGACTATCTCGGCCTGACCCAGCATCCCGACGTCATCGCGGGCGGCGTGACGGCGCTGCACACCTGGGGCGCGGGTTCCGGCGGATCGCGCCTGGTCACCGGCAACACCGAACTGCACGAGGAGTTCGAGGCCGAGCTGGCCGACTTCATGGGCGCCGAGTCGGCGCTGGTGTTCTCGTCCGGCTACACCGCCAACATCGCTGCGGTGGCGGCGCTGTCGGGGCCGGGCGCACTGGTCGTCTCCGACGCCTACAGCCACGCCTCACTCGTCGACGCCTGTCGGCTGTCCCGAGCGCGCGTGGTGGTGTCCCCGCACAACGACGTCGGCGCCGTGGAGACCGCTCTGGTCAGCCGGTCCGAGGAGCGGGCCGTCGTGATCACCGATTCGGTGTTCTCCACCGACGGTGCCCTCGCGCCCTTGCGCGCCCTGCACGAGGTCTGTCGCCGGCACGGCGCGCTCCTGATCGTCGACGAGGCCCACGGCCTCGGCGTGCGCGGCACCGGTGGCCGTGGCCTCGTGCACGAGGTCGGCCTGGCCGGCGAGCCCGACATCGTGGTGACGACGACGCTGTCCAAGTCGCTCGGCAGCCAGGGCGGCGCGGTGCTCGGGCCGGCCGCGGTGCGGGCGCACCTCATCGACGCCGCGCGCACGTTCATCTTCGACACCGGTCTGGCTCCGGCCGCCGTCGGCGCCGCGCAGGCCGCGCTGCATGTCCTCATCGCCGAGCCCTGGCGGGCGCAGGCCGTGCTGACGCACGCCGCGACGCTGGCCCGGTTCGGCGGCGCCGTCCACACGCCTGATTCGGCCGTCGTCTCGGTGATCCTGGGTGACCCCGAGGTCGCCCTGGCCGCGGCGTCGGCGTGCCTGGACCGCGGAGTTCGGGTCGGCTGCTTCCGGCCCCCGTCGGTGCCGGCCGGCACCTCGCGTCTGCGCCTGACGGCGCGCGCGTCGCTCGACGACAGCGAACTGGATTTGGCCGGGCGGGTGCTCGGCGAGGTGCTCGCGCTGGTGCAGTCGTGACGCTGCTGCTGGTTGCCGGGACCGATACCGGCGTCGGCAAGACCATCGCCACCGCGGCGCTGGCCAGTGCCGCCCGCCAGGCCGGTCTGGACGTCGCGGTGTGCAAGGCGGTGCAGACCGGCATCTCGCCGGCCGCCGGCCACGGTGACGACGATCTGGCCGAGGTGGGTCGCCTGGCGGACGTCACGTCGCTCGTGCCGGGCTGGCGCTATCCCGAACCACTCGCCCCCGTCGCGGCCGCCGAATTGGCCGGCATGGAGTTGCCGACGCGCGACGAGCTGGTCGCTCTGGTCCGCAACGTCGACCGGCCCCGTCAGCTGACCCTCGTCGAGGGCGCCGGGGGACTGCTCGTCCAACTCGGCGCCGACGGCACGACGTTGCGCGACCTGGCCGTCGAACTCGGGGCCGCGGTCCTGGTCGTCGTCGCACCGGGTCTGGGCACCCTCAACCACACCGGCCTGACCGTCGAATCGCTTGCCGCGCATGACATCGCGTGCGCCGGACTGGTGATCGGCAGTTGGCCGCAGGAGCCGGGGCTCGCGGAAGCATCCAACCGGGGTGCGCTCGCGGACATCGCTCCGGTGCGTGCCGTGCTGCCCGACGGCGCGGGCCGGTTGTCGCCCGGGGAGTTCGCTGCCGTGAGCGCGAAAGCGTTTGATCCGCAATGGATTTCGAGCCTGGTCGGCTGACATGGTGCACTCGGTCGAGCTGCTGTTCGACCTCGACACCGAGGCCGTGATCAGGCGCGCCTGGGACGACCTGCGCGCGGCGGGGATCGTCGCTCAACCGCCCGCCGCTCGTCCACATGCCACCTTGTGTGTTGCCCAGCAGATCGACGAGGCGGTGGTGCCGGCGTTGGCCGGTGTCGCCGGGAGGCTGCCGTTCCGGGCCCGTTTCGGCGCCACGCTGGTGTTCGGCCGCTCCGCCGGAGTCCTGGCCCGTCTCGTGGTGCCCAGCGCCGACCTGCTCGACCTGCACGCCGAGGTCTGCGCGCTCGCCGCGCCGTATCTACGGCCGGGCCCCATGCCGCACACCGAGCCGGGTGACTGGACGCCACACGTCACCCTGGCGCGTCGTATCCCGCCGGATCGGCTCGCCAGGGCACTCGGCATTGCCGGCCGGCCGGCCGAGATCAGCGCCACCGCGACCCGACTGCGGCTGTGGAACGGGGACACCCGCACGGAGATTCTGCTCGGCTGACGCACTCGATCGGCGTCCGGTGCGGTGGCCGGCCCTCGACGCGTGTCCCGCTCCCGGCCTCAGCCGCGGCGGCTGATGGCGTGCGCCGCGAGCCCGTCGACGAGCAGGCCGAGGCCGAAAGTGAAACGGCCACCGGCATTTTCGGACCACACCGCCTCGCTGTCGGCCACCGTGGCGCCGGCCGCGTCCCACTGGATGCGGGACTGTTCGTCGGCGGTGAAGCCCAGCACGTAGTAGACGATGGTGCGGGCCGCGAGGTCGGCGTCGTGCGCCGTGAGCCCCGATTCGACGCACGCGTCGGTGAGGGCCGCCACGATGCGGCTCAGCTCGGCCGATCGCCCGGCGGAGAAACTGGCCGACACCAGCTCGGCGCCGTCGGTGGCGGACAGCAGCGCGTCGCGCAGCGCCGAACACAGAGCGACGATGCGGTCCGGCCATTCGCCGCCGGCCGGAACGGTCGCCGCGCTGGCCAGCAGGCGGTCGGCGACGGCGCCCAGTAGCTCCTGCTTGTCGGCGAAATGCCAGTACAGAGCGCCTGGGCTGACGCTCAGTTCACGCGCCAGCCTGCGCATGGTCAGGTCGGCGATCCCGTAGTTGTCCAGGATTTCGGCGGCCTTGGCCACCACGTCGCTTCGGTGCAGTTGCACGTCTGTATCCTAAACACCGTTCAAGTTGTAGGCCGCAGTCGGCCTGAAGTAAGGAGTGCCGATGACTCAGGCCGCGACCGATGTTTTGGGTGTAGCCCGCGAGCAGGTGCTCGAGCGTGGCGAAGGCCTGAGCCAGGAGCAGGTGCTCGAGGTTCTGCAGCTGCCCGACGACCGACTGGAGGACCTGCTGGCACTCGCGCACGAGGTGCGCATGAAGTGGTGTGGTCCCGAGGTCGAGGTCGAGGGCATCATCAGCCTCAAGACCGGCGGTTGCCCTGAGGACTGCCACTTCTGCTCGCAGTCGGGTCTGTTCGCCTCCCCGGTGCGCAGCGCGTGGCTGGACGTCCCGAGCCTCGTCGAGGCCGCGAAGCAGACCGCCAAGACCGGTGCCACCGAGTTCTGCATCGTCGCCGCGGTGCGTGGACCCGACGAGCGTCTGCTGGCCCAGGTGGCCGCCGGCATCGAGGCCATCCGCAACGAGGTCGACATCCAGATCGCCTGCTCGCTGGGCATGCTCGATCAGGAGCAGGTCGACCGCCTCAAGGCCATGGGTGTGCACCGCTACAACCACAACCTGGAGACCTCGAAGTCGTACTTCCCCAACGTCGTCACGACCCACACCTGGGAAGAGCGCTGGAAGACGCTGGAGATGGTCCGCGAAGCCGGCATGGAGGTCTGCTGCGGCGGCATCCTCGGCATGGGCGAGACGCTGGAGCAGCGTGCCGAGTTCGCCGCGAACCTCGCGGAGCTGAACCCGCATGAGGTCCCGCTGAATTTCCTGAACCCGCGCCCGGGCACCCCGTTCGGTGACCTCGAGGTGCTGCCGGCCGCCGACGCGCTGCGCGCCGTCGCGGCGTTCCGTCTGGCCATGCCGCGCACCATGCTGCGCTTCGCCGGTGGCCGCGAGATCACCCTCGGCGACCTGGGCGCCAAGCAGGGCATCCTGGGCGGCATCAACGCCGTCATCGTCGGCAACTACCTGACGACGCTGGGTCGCCCGGCCGAGTCGGACCTGGAACTGCTGGACGATCTGCAGATGCCGATCAAGGCTCTGAACGCCACCCTGTAGAACTAGACGTGATGACCAGAGAATTGCCCGCACCCGTCAGTGCCGGCAAGTTCAACGTGTACACCGGTGTCGCGGCGGACGCCGTCGACGGCGCCGTCATGCCGACCACGGCCCAGCTCGGTCTGGAGGCGCCCCGCTGGTGCGCCGAATGCGGCCGACGCATGGTGGTGCAGGTGCGCCCCGACGGCTGGTGGGCCAAGTGCTCCCGGCACGGGGTGGTGGACTCGAAGGACCTGGAAACTCAACGGTGACTCAGCCCGCTGAAACAGCCTCGGCGCCAACGCTTTCGCATCGCGCCGCGGCGCTGCGGGTCGTCGCCGGCCTGGCGCTGACCGGCGCTCTCGGCGGCGTGGTGTGGGCGTTTCTCGCCCCGCCGGTCGACGCCGTCGTCGCGCTGACCAAGAAGGGTCAGCGCATCCACGGGTACTTCGGTGACGAATCGGACCGGGTGTTCCTGGGCGGTGCGTTGGCGGTCGGTCTGTTGACGGTGATCGCCGTTGTAGCCGCGACATTGGTGTGGCAATGGCGCGCGCATCGCGGGCCGCTGCTGGCCGGCGCGCTGGCACTCGGCAATATGGCAGCCGCGGGCGCGCTCACGGGCGTGGGCGCTGTCGTCGCGCATTGGCGTTATGGGACACCGGATCTCGCGGGTGCGCCGTTGTCGCCCGAGCATCGGGTGGGTTACCTCGTCGAGGCGCCGCCGGTGTTCTTCGGCCACTCGCCGTGGGTCATCACCACGACGCTGATTTTCCCGGCCGGCGTTGCCGCGCTGGTCTATCTGTTCTGCACGCTGGCGACCAAGCGCGACGATCTGGGCGCCTGGCCGCCGGTGGAGCCGGCGCCGGTCCGGCTACCGGCAGCCGCCGCTCCGGTGGCTACCGGCGCCCAATCGGAAGTCCCAGCAGAACCTTCGTGCTGACCACGCCCAGCTTGAGCAGGCCGAGGTAGGTCGCCGGGTTCAGCAGGGCCGGCCACGACGTACGTACGGTCGGGCCCAGCGGCTTGCCGTCGAACCGTTCGGCGAGCCAGTTCAGCGTCATCGGCGCGGCCAGCGGGTGCAGCGCGATGTGCTCGCTGAGGATGTCGCGGTGGTAGGTCACGTGCGAGCCGCCCATGACGTAGGTGTCGGTCAGCTCGTCGATGTTCCCGACGGCGATGATCTGGTCGTACACGGCCTGCATGATCAGCAGCGGCGGGGTCGGCGCCGTCTTGCCGAGCTTGATGCTCTCGAAGACGTGCTGCACCTCGGGGGTCTCGAGCACCTCCTGCAGCGGCGACTTCAGCAGGGTGTCGAAGTCGAGTCCGGCGTGCCGGAGGACCGCCTCGGCGGTGGTCATGCCCTCGATGTTGCGCAGCATCGCCTTACCGGCCTCGGTGGCGTGCTCATGGATGACGCGGTTCAGGCCGGGGTAGATGTGCATGAGCGCCGCGATGACGGTGGCCGGCAGGCCCGCCTTGGAGGTGCCGTTCAGCTGGTTGAAGACGTTGCCCAGGTTGGCGACCGGCGAGCCGAGGGCGGCGCCGACGACGTTGAGCTCGGGCGCGTAGTTGGCGTATTCCTCCGCGGCCCAAGCACTGGCGAGGCCGCCGCCCGAGTAGCCCCACAGGCCGATCGGCGCGTCGGCGTACAGGCCGAGTGATTCGGTGTTGATGGCGGCGCGCAGGCCGTCGAGGATGTGGTACCCGGGCTCGTGCGGCGCGCCCCAGATGCCGTCGGTGCCTTCGTGATCCGGGATGGACACGGCCCAGCCCTGTGCGAGGACCGCGGCGACGAGCATGTATTCGAGCTGTGCCACCGAGCCCAGGGCCCGGGCGCGACGGCGCAGGGCGTAGGACGGGAAGCAGGCGTCGGAGACCGCGTCGATGGCGCACTGGTACGACACGATGGGGCAGCGCGTGTCGGCGTTGTGGCCGACGGGCAGCAGGACGGTGGTCACCGCGGCCTGCGCGCTGCCGTTGAGATCGGTACTGCGGTACAGCAGCTGGGTGGCGGTGACGCCCTGGGGGATGACGCCCATGAAGCCGAGCTCGACGTCACGGGACCGCAGGACGGTGCCGGGCGCGGTGAGTTCGAAGCCGACGGGCGGCACGTAGAACGAGTCCTCGCTGGGCCGCAGTGGGCGGGTGCCGGGCTGGAGTTCCTCGTGGTACGGCTGGCCGATCCACTCGGCGTCGAACGCCCTGGCTGCATTGCCCATGGTCATCGGGAAATCATGTCTTAAGGAACCCTTAAAAACCAATTCCGGCTCGCGAAATGTGGCCTGAAAGTGACCTACGTCACGATGCGTAGAGCAACTAACTAGGTGGACGCAACGCGGCGAACTCGTCTGTGACGCGGTATGTGGAGTCGGTGAAGCGGTACAGCGCGGCGGGGCGGCCGCCGCTGCGTCCGGAGCGGGCCGTCGTGCCGGTCGGGGTGATGACGCCGCGCCGGGCCAGCACGCGCTGCAGATTGGTCGGATCCACCGGGTGGCCCAAAGTGGCGGCGTAGATGTCCCGCAACGTGGTGAGGGTGAATTCCTTTGGTGCCAAGGCGAATCCGATGTTGGTGTAGGACATCTTGGCGACCAGTCGGGCGTGCGCGTGCGTGATCATCGGGCCGTGGTCGAAGGCCATGGGTGGCAGTGCCGACACCGGATGCCAGCGCGTGTCGCCCGGCAGTTCGGGTGTTGCGGGGGAGGGCACCAGGCCCAGGAAGGTCGAGGCGATGGTGCGCGGGCCGGGCACGCGCTTGGGCTCGGAGAAGACCGCGAGCTGCTCGAGGTGGGTCAGTTCGCGCAGGTCGACCTTCTCGGCGAGCTGACGCCGGACGGAACTGACCATGTCTTCGTCGTGCCGCAGCTGACCGCCGGGCAGGGACCACGCGCCGCGTTGCGGCTCCATGGCGCGCTCCCAGAGCAGCACGCTGAGCTGCGGTGTCTTGCTGTCGAGGTGGCGCACCTGGAAGACGACGGCGAGCACTTCATGCGCAGTCCCCACGTCCGTCACGTTTTCGATTTTAAGTCGAAAACATCGAAGATCAAAAGCGGCCGGCGGCGGTGGTGTGGCCGGCCGAATTCGACAATCGGCCGGCAAATCCGTCACTCTGTCGGCAAGTGCTCTTCGAAAAGAAGAATCTCGCCTCAGCCATTAGACTCACGTGCGATTGCAGCAAAGCTTCGTGTTCGCCACGCGGGGGAAGGCCGGTGGGGCCATGCGCAATATCGGCATTCACCCAACGGATCCGCTCGGGTGGGTATGCACCTTCGCGGAGCTGGGCACACTGGGCGCGCGTCTGCTCGTGCGAAACCACAGGTCCGCTGAGTCTGTCGTCGGCACCGGTACCGCCAACGTGTCGCTGACGAGCTACGGCAAGCGGATTTCTACGGTGTGGCAAACGATCGAGACAATCGGTGCGGGCGCCGTCAAGCCTCGCCGATTGATCCTGTGGCTCGATGACCGTGACGCGTACCTCGATCCGCCGGCAACATTGAAACGACTGCAGGGCCGCGGATTGGAAATTCGTCATTGCCGCGACTACGGACCGCACAAGAAGTACTTCCCGTACACCAACGAGATATTGCCGGATGAACCCGACCGCACCCTCGTCACGGCGGACGACGACGTCTACTACCCGCCCACCTGGCTCGCGGAGCTGCTCACCGCACATCGGTCCGGGGAGGTCACCGCTTTCCGTGCGCGTATCCGCAACGACGGTCCGTACCGAACCTGGCCGATGTGCACCACGACCGAAGCCTCCGAGACGGTGTTCGCGACCGGCGTATCCGGTGTCGCGTACCCTTCGGAACTGCTTGGGGCACTGCGGGATCGGGGCGAAGCGTTCGCCCACGTGTGCCCCCGGGCGGACGACTACTGGTTGCACTACGCCGCCGTGTCCACGCGGATCCCGATCCGGCAGGTGCGCGATGTCGCGGCGTACTTCTGGCCCATCGTGACGGTTGCCGGTCGGGGGCTATGGGACGGCACCGGGACTGCGAACGACGCCATCGCCGTCCAGACGCAACAGACGTGGCTGAACTGCCAGGGGCGCTCTGAGGCCCCATCGACAGCTGATCCGTCTTCGCCAGATCGCGCCGGCGCGGGACGATGGCAGGCCGAAGTCGAGCCGCCCGACCCCGCCGTGTAGTCGGCGCCAAGGCAGGTCACGACGCCGTACGAGTCCATTTGGGCCGTCAACTTCGCCCTCGGGCAGGCATGTGCTTGGTAACGTCCTGAGTGCGTTCAAAGGTTGCTGGTTCGGGGGATTTGGCACCTGGGATGTGGAAGGGGGAGAAGTGGCTCAGCGCGAGTTCTTCTTGCACCCGGGACGGGTAGGACATCTTCGGTGACGCGATCCTGCGGCTCGGCCGACAAGCGCACCGTGCGGATGATCTTTGCGGTCACTTTTTTGTGGATTGCCCTGCTGCAGTACGTCTTTCTCGGTATTGCGCGCGGGGAACCCTACCCGGCTCTCATCCTTCCCGGATTCCCGGCGAACTGTCCCGGCTGCTTATTGGAAACTGGTGTGCCCAAGGCGAAAGAGCCCGGGCTTGTCGTTCGTTTCGCGGACGGGCATGCGGAGTCTGCGCCGATAGAGACCATCCTGCCCCCGGGCCCGTCGGTGCCGTTGATCGCATTTTCGACCGCATATGACAACGACACTTTCGGGTCTGATCCCGGAGCAATCGCCTGGCTGCGATCAAAGATCACTGCGCGGTTTCCTGGCCGAGAAGTTGTCGGCTTGGACATCGTGTGGCGGACGGCGATATATGAGGCGGCCGAGCCGTCCAGAGTCGAATACGCGCCGCTGCGTACCGTCAGCATCGATTTCGGAAATGCGACGTGAGGGTCATCGATAAATTCGACCGCTGGGTCGAAGATGGACCGTTCACCCCTGAGGATTTGGGCATATCCCGCATCGTTTATGCGGTCAGCGTCCTACTGGTCGCGCCCGACATCACGTGGCTGGCCGAGTATCCCGATTTCATGTTTCATCCGCCGCCCGGGCCACTTCAACTCCTATCGGGATTCCCTTCAATGCCGGTACTCAGCGGGATGGAAGTTCTTCGGTCAGTCATTCTCGTCATGCTCGGTCTGGGCATATGGACGAAGTATGTGTCGCTGGCTGCTTGGCTCGTACTCTCCGCCACCTATGGTGTGACGTTCTGTCTGGGCAAGATCGACCACACGATCTTGTTGACATTGCCGCCGCTGGTATTGGCCTTCGCCAACTGGGGGAACCGCTATTCCCTCGACGCCCTTCGGCGCAGAAATGAAACCTCTGTTCAGCCACAGTGGCCCTTGCGATTGTTGGCTCTGCTGATCGGCTGGGGATTTTTCGCCGCGGCGCTGACCAAGGTCCTCACCGGCTGGCTGTCATTCTCAAGCCATGCCTCGCGCGGATACTTCGTACTCGGCTTCGTGACACAAGGGCGGACGCACTGGCTGGCCCGGTGGATAGCTGAACATGATGTGCCGGTCGCGTGGGAGGCCGTCGACTGGCTCACCGTCGTTTTCGAGTTGTCCTTCCTCATTGCGTTACTTTGGTGGCGCGCGTTCCGGATCACGCTGGCTGTCGCGACCATATTTCATCTGGTCGTGTTGCTGATCATGAACATCGATTTCAGCAATGCCGTTGTGGCATACGGCGCCTTTGTTTCGTGGGGTGTGCTTGCCGGACGGGTCGGCAGTTCACGAATTGGCAGATTTGGCTCGCGGACCCTGGAATCGGCGCGCCCGCTATTGGCGGGCGCCGGCGGCCGCATTCTCGTGATAGCGATGGCGGTTGCCGTCGGCGTCGCGTCGTGGTTCCTCATGGTCAGTCCGGCGGGCTCGATTTCCACCGGCCCGATTGGCGCTCATCTCGTCATTGTCGTCGGCGCGGCGATAGGGCTGACGTATCTCCTGCTCCGAGCCGGCACCACTTTGGCGGGCGGTACGAGACGTTGAGCCCGGACGCTCTCGGTCGTCTTTGCTGGTCGGGCGCGCAGTCATAGCGGTCGACCACCCGCTGCGTAGCCGCTTCGCGAGGGCTGCGGTCAGGCCTGGTGCCCTCGCGCGCGGTACACGAAGGTGAACATTTCGTGTGCAGTGCTAGTATGTGGCATGTTTTCGATCATAAGTCGAAAACCTGGCCAGGTTCAAAGGAGACGGCCATGACGGTTCTGGACCGTGCGGCGGAGTTCGAAGGTTTCGGCGACGTGGTCGCCGACGGGCAGTGGGCAGACGAAGTGCGTCGCCTTGCCAAGGAACGCAACGCCACAATCCTCGCGCACAACTACCAGCTGCCCGAGATTCAGGACATCGCCGACCATGTGGGCGACTCGCTGGCGCTGTCGCGGATCGCTGCGGACGCCGCTGAGGACACCATCGTGTTCTGCGGTGTGCACTTCATGGCCGAGACCGCCAAAATCCTGTCGCCGGCCAAGACGGTGTTGATCCCGGACCAGCGAGCGGGCTGCTCGCTGGCCGATTCGATCACCGCCGACGACCTGCGGGCCTGGAAGGCCGACTACCCGGACGCGGTCGTGGTGTCATATGTGAACACCACCGCGGCCGTCAAAGCCCTCACCGACATTTGCTGCACGTCGTCCAACGCGGTCGAGGTCGTCGCCTCGATTCCCGCGGACAAGACCGTGCTGTTCTGCCCGGACCAGTTCCTCGGTGCGCACGTGCGCCGCATGACGGGTCGGGACAACCTGCACATCTGGGCCGGCGAATGCCACGTGCACGCCGGCATCAACGGTGACGAGCTCGCCGACCAGGCCCGCTCGCACCCCGACGCCGAACTCTTCGTGCACCCCGAATGCGGTTGCGCCACCTCGGCTCTGTACCTGGCCGGCGAGGGCGCGGTGCCCGACGACCGGGTCAAGATCCTGTCGACCGGCGGCATGCTCGACGCCGCCCGCGAGACCCACGCCAAGCAGGTCCTGGTCGCCACCGAGATCGGCATGCTGCACCAGTTGCGCCGTGCCGCACCGGAAACCGAGTTTCTCGCCGTCAACGATCGGGCCTCATGCCCGTACATGAAGATGATCACGCCGGCCGCGCTGCTGCGCTGCCTGCGGGACGGTGCCGACGAAGTTCACGTCGACGAAGATGTCGCAGCCGCAGCTCGGTTGAGCGTGCAGCGCATGATCGGGATCGGGCAGCCCGGCGGCGGGGAATAGCGTGAGCGCCCACGCGGGCCGTCGGACGGCTGCTTGCGGCGGCCGCGGCTACTGGCGCCAGCGGGCCGACGTCATCGTCGTCGGCACGGGGGTCGCCGGCCTCGCGGCGGCGCGTGCCGCCCAGCTGGCCGGCAGCCGCGTCGTGGTCGTCGGCAAGTCCGGCGAGACGGCGACCGCTTATGCCCAGGGCGGCATCGCGGTCGTCATCCCCGACACCGATGATTCGGTGCAGGCGCACGTCGCCGACACCGTCGCGGCCGGGGCCGGCTTGTGCGATGTCGACGCGGTCACCTCGATCGTCGCCGACGGTTATGCCGCCGTGCGTGAATTGGTCGGCGCCGGTGCGGCTTTCGACGAAGTCGGGCCGGGGGATTGGTCCCTGACCCGCGAGGGTGGGCACAGCCGCCGCCGCATCATCCATGCCGGTGGCGATGCCACCGGTGCCGAGGTGCAGCGCGCACTGGCCGCCGCGACCCAGACGCTCGACATCCGGCCCAATCATGTTGCGCTGCAGGTCCTGCACCACGACGGTGCGGTCAGCGGTCTGCTGGTGCTGAGTCCTGAAGGACCGGGTGTGCTGACGGCGCCGTCGGTGATCCTGGCGACCGGTGGCCTGGGGCAGCTGTACACCGCGACGACGAATCCGGACGGTTCGACCGGCGACGGCATCGCCCTGGCGCTGCGCGCCGGATTACCGGTCCGTGACATCGAATTCATCCAGTTTCACCCGACGATGCTGTACACCGGCGCGGCCGGCGGCCGGTGCCCGCTGATCACCGAAGCCTTGCGCGGCGAAGGGGCCGTCCTGCGTGACCTCCGCGGCGACTCGGTGACCGACGGTGTGCACCCGATGGGGGACCTGGCTCCGCGCGACGTCGTGGCCGCCGCGATCGATGCCCGCCTCGCGGCCACCGGCGACGACTACGTCTACCTCGATGCGCGCGGCGTCCCCGACGTCGCCGCCCGGTTCCCGACGGTCACGGCCGCGTGCCTGGCGGCCGGCATCGACCCTGCGCGCCAACCGATTCCGGTGGTGCCGGGCGCCCATTACAGCTGCGGGGGTGTGGTCACCGACGTGTTCGGCCGCACCGAGATGGCGGGTCTGTACGCGGCCGGCGAGGTCGGACGCACCGGTATGCACGGCGCCAACCGCCTGGCCTCCAACAGCCTGCTGGAGGGATTGGTGGTCGGTGGCCGGGCCGGTCGTGCGGCGGCGGAGCAGGCCCGCGACGCCGGCGGAAACCGGGTACCGGAGCCGGATCTGGGCAAGCGGCCCGCGCTGAATCGCGATGTGCTGCAACGTGACATGACGAGCTACGCCTCGGTGGTTCGCGACGCCGCCGGGCTGGGCCGGCTGGGCGAGTTGCTCGCCGGCGCCCGCGGCACGGCCATGTCGGACCGTGCCGCCGTCGAGGATGCGGCCTTGACCGTGACGGCCTCGGCGGTTGCTGCCGCTGCGGCCGTGCGCGCGGAATCCCGTGGCTGCCACCACCGCAGTGACCGACCGGATCGCGATCCGGCCTTCGGGGTATCGATCGATGTGCGGCTGGATGCCGCCGGGCGTGCGGTGGCCGCCCTGCCGATAGGAGTGTGCAACTGATGGCATTGAACGCAGCGGAATTGGCCGACGCGCACGCGATCATCGATCGCGCGCTCGACGAGGATCTGCGCTATGGGCCGGACGTCACCTCGGTGGCGACGGTGTCCGCCGACGCCACCACGGTCGCGTCGATGGTGTCGCGGCAGCCGGGCGTCATCGCGGGCCTGGACATCGCGGTTCTGGTGCTGGACAAGGTGATCGGCGAGGGCGCCTACCGGATCCTTGACCGCGCCGAGGACGGCGTCGAGGTCAAGCCCGGCGATGCGGTGCTGACCGTCGAGGCCCCGACACGGGCCCTCCTGACCGCCGAACGCACGATGCTGAACCTCGTCTGCCATCTGTCGGGCATCGCCACCGAGACGGCCCGCTGGGTGCAGGAGGTGGCCGGGACCGACACCGCTATCCGTGACACCCGAAAGACGTTGCCCGGACTGCGGTTGTTGCAGAAGTACGCGGTGCGCGTCGGCGGCGGTGTCAACCACCGGCTCGGGTTGGGCGATGCCGCACTCATCAAGGACAACCACGTCGCAGCCGCCGGATCGGTGCTGGCGGCCCTGCAGGCGGTCCGTGCGGTGGCGCCGGATCTGCCGTGCGAGGTCGAGGTGGATTCGCTCGAGCAGCTCGACGAAATCCTCGGTGAGAACGTCGAATTGGTGTTGCTGGACAACTTCCCGGTCTGGCAGACGCAGATCGCGGTGCAGCGCCGCGACGCCCGCGCGCCCGGCACCAAGCTGGAATCGTCGGGTGGTCTCAGCCTCGATTCGGCCGCGGCCTACGCCTCGACCGGGGTCGACTTCCTCGCCATCGGCGCGCTGACGCATTCGGTACGGGTGCTCGACGTCGGCCTCGATACGTAACTCGGCCGCTACTATCACGAGCATGGCGGAAGACGAGAAGACCGAAGACAAGACCACCACGCTGAGCAAAGCCGCAAAAGACACCGACGAGGCGTCGGGTTCGATGTCCGTCACGCAGATCATCGCGATTGCGGCCGTGGTCATCGGCCTGATCGCCGCCGGCATCGGTGGCTACGCGCTGTACGCGGTGAAGAACCAAGACAAGAAGTACACCGAGGCCGAGCAGGACACGGCCAAGATCGCGCTCTGTGACGCCATGAAGACCGTCAGCAAGGGCATCGCGATCAACACCAACCTGGCGGTCCCCGGCGGGCCGGACGACACGACCGGTGCCCTGGCCGTGGCGGCCAATGCGCGTCTGGCGCTGATCACCGGTGGCCAGTATCTGTTGAACCGGATCGACCCGGCCGCCCCGGCCGATCTCGCGACAGCGGCGCGCAAGTACGCGAACACCCTGCTGGACATCGGGGCCGCGGCGACGGCCGGTTCTCAGACCGACGATCCGCAGCAGAAGGTGCGCCTGGACGACGCCGGCGCCGACAGCAAGCAGATCAACGACATCTGCAAGTAGCCGTTGACGGACCGGGGGCCACGCTGACACTCAGCGTGGCCCCCGGTTTGTCAGTGGGCGATGTCGGCGACGAACACGCCGCTGCGCTTGGCCACGATCTGTGCGATCCGCGGCAGCGAGGGGTCACTGGTACCCGCGGGCAGGATGCGCGGATTCACCAGGTGCAGATCCTGGCGCGCGACGTGGATGTCGGCCTCGCCCGCGGCGAGCACGTTCTTGACCCAATTGGTCTTGCCGTGAGCCAGCCCGATCGCCAGCACATCGCCCTTGCGGTACGAGGTGACGATGGTCTCGAACTCCTTGCCGGACTTGCGGCCGCGGTGCTTGATGACCGAGAACCCCGGCAGCTTCTTGGACAACGGGCGCAACGCCGGGTTGATGTACTTGATCTGGAAGTTCTCCAACCACACCGGGAAGATCATCGGCACGCCGGCGGCGTTGTTGGGGTGGTCCTGACGGCTTGACATTGACGCCTCCGTATTCGATTCGGCTTGCTCTCGGACAATAGTCCGGCGTGCACGTGCGTGACGGTCCTGCCGATGGGAAGAGCCGCTAGCCCGTGGCGGCGCGGCGCAGTTCGCGCCGGACGACGGTCGGGGTGTACCCCGTCTGCTCACGCAGCGTCCGGCAGAAGTGGGCCTGGTCGGCGAACCCCAGCGTGGCCGCGACATCGGCGAGCGTGGTGTCACCGCGGTGCAGATGGTCGAGGGCCCGTCCCACGCGGACCCGATTGCGATACCGCGTGACCGATACCCCCAGCTCGTTGCTGAACGATCGGCTCAGACGGTAGGGCGACACCCCGAGGGCAGCGGCGAGGGGGAACAGTCCTGCGGCGGTGTCATCGCCCTGGCGGATCGCTTCGCGGGCTCGCGCCACCAATCGCCGCTCCGAAGTCCGAGACGGCGAATCGGACGCGGGGATCGGCCGTGTTGCCGCCGACCGCAGCGCCGAACCCACCAGCAAGACCAGTTGTTCGGCGATCTGATAGTCGGGGTCGGTGCCTTCGTCGCCCAGCAATCGCCGGTGTGCCAGTTCCAGTCGGGCGTCGACATAGACCGGCGTGGACCCGGTCCGCTGGGGTTCGCCGGCGAGCTGCCACCAACTCGCGGCGCCGAGCTGCAGTGACGTGCACTGGTCGCCCCCGTGCGGATGGGCAAATTGCTCGCCCTCCCCGGGCAGACCGAGATAGCCGAGCGTCGGATCGTGTTCGACGGGACCGCCGGCGCTGCGGCGGTGAAAACTGCCCGAACGGACCAGCACGACGCGGCCGTCGATCGCGCACTCGGGCTCGGACCAGGCCTCGTCGGCACCCGTGCAGCACCAGGTCGCGATGCTGAAGTCGGGTCGCGCGACCAGCGTCTGCGCGGTCAACATGCCGGTGACGTTATCGGTGGGGACCGACACGGTCGGATGACGGCGACGGCCCGCAAGAATGTTCAAGACGTCCGGTCGGCCACCGCCCAGACTGGCGGCATGGCATTCATTCACGTTGAGTTCGATGTTGAGGCAGACCGCGACCAGGTGTGGCAGGTGATCGGGGACTGGGAGGCCGGTCCCGTGCGCATGGCTCCCGGCTTCGTGGTGTCCTCCGAGTCGGCCGGCAATATTCGGGTCGTGACGTTCGCCGACGGTTTCTTCGGCCGAGAACGCCTGGTCAGTCGCGATGACGCCGATTGTCGAATCGCCTACTCGTTGATCGGTGATACCGCGCGCCCGGTGCACGACAACGCGGTGATGCGGGTTACGGCCGTCGGTCCGGCGCGCTGCCGATTCCTCTGGTCGCGTGACGTCCTGCCCGACGAAGCCGCGGGCCCGTTGCGGGCCGCGATGGAACAGGCGGCGCCGATCATCAAGAGCGCGCTGGAGAGCTCGACAGTCGGCTAGGCCGCCACGTGGTGGCGGATTTTTATGAACTGGACTGATCAGGGACAATTGAATCGATGGCCGAGATACAGATGTCCCGTATCGACCTGCGTAACCGTGTGCTGACCGCCGCAGAGTTGCGTTCCGTGCTGCCTCGAGGCGGTGTCGACGTAGATGCGGTGCTGCCCAAGGTACGCCCGATCGTCGACGCCGTGGTCGAACGCGGCGCGGTGGCGGCACTGGAGTACGGAGAGTCGTTCGATGGGGTGCGGCCGGCGGCCGTGCGCGTCCCCAAGGCGGAGCTGGACGCCGCGCTGACCCGCCTGCCCGCCGACGTGCGGGTGGCCCTCGAGGTCGCGATCGAGCGGACCCGCGCCGTGCACGCCGACCAGCGCCGCACCGACACCACCACGACGCTGGCCCCGGGCGCGACCGTCACCGAGCGGTGGGTCCCCGTCGAGCGTGTGGGGCTTTACGTACCGGGCGGCAACGCCGTCTACCCGTCGAGTGTCGTGATGAACGTCGTCCCGGCCCAGACCGCCGGCGTCGACTCCCTGGTGATCGCCAGCCCACCGCAGAAGGACCACGGCGGACTGCCGCACCCGACCATCCTCGCCGCGGCGGCCCTGCTCGGGGTCGACGAGGTGTGGGCCGTCGGCGGTGCCCAGGGCATCGCGCTGCTGGCGTACGGCGGCGTGGACACGACCGGCGAAGAACTCGCGCCGGTCGACATGATCACCGGGCCGGGCAACATCTTCGTCACGGCCGCCAAGCGCATCTGCCGCTCCCAGGTGGGCATCGACGCCGAGGCCGGCCCGACGGAGATCGCCATCCTGGCCGACAACTCGGCCGACCCGGTGCACATCGCCGCCGATCTGATCAGCCAGGCCGAGCACGACGAGATGGCCGCCAGCGTGCTGGTCACCACCAGCGAGAAGCTGGCCGACGCCACCGATGTCGAGGTGGCCGCGCAGGTCGCCGCGACGCTGCACCGCGAGCGGGTGACGGTCGCCCTGAACGGCAAGCAGTCGGCCATCGTGCTGGTCGACGATCTCGACGCCGGCGTGCGGGTGGTGAACGCCTACGCCGCCGAGCACCTGGAGATCCAGACCGTCGACGCCGCGGAGGTTGCGGGCCGAATTCGTTCGGCGGGTGCCATTTTCGTCGGCGCCTGGTCGCCGGTGAGCCTCGGCGACTACTGCGCCGGGTCCAACCACGTGCTGCCCACCGCCGGCTGCGCGCGGCACTCCAGTGGCCTGTCGGTGCAGACGTTCCTGCGTGGCATCCACGTTGTCGACTACACCGAGGCGGCCCTGAAAGATGTTGCGGGTCACGTGATCACGTTGGCCAATGCCGAGAACCTGCCGGCGCACGGTGAGGCCGTACGCCGGAGGTTCGAACGCTGATGGGCAAGAAGATCTCCCTGGCCGACCTGCCGCTGCGGGAGAACCTGCGCGGCAAGTCGCCCTATGGGGCACCGCAACTCGTCGTTCCGGTGCGGCTCAACACCAACGAGAACCCGCACCCGCCGACGCAGGCACTCGTCGACGACGTCGCCGCATCGGTCGCCGTGGCTGCCACCGAGTTGCACCGGTACCCGGACCGCGACGCCACGGCGCTGCGTACCGATCTGGCCGCGTACATGCAAGCGCAGACGGGTGTCGCGCTGACGGCGGAAAACCTGTGGGCGGCAAACGGTTCCAACGAAATCCTGCAGCAGCTGCTGCAGGCGTTCGGCGGGCCGGGCCGCAGCGCGCTCGGGTTCGTGCCGTCGTACTCGATGCACCCGATCATCTCGGACGGCACTCAGACCGAGTGGCTGTCGGCGACCCGGGCGACCGATTTCGGTCTCGACGTCGACGTGGCCGTGGCCGCGATCGAGGCGCAGCAGCCCGACGTCGTCTTCGTGACCAGCCCCAACAACCCGACCGGGCAGAGCGTGCCGCTCGATGACCTGCGCCGGCTGCTGGACGTCACGCCCGGTGTGCTGATCCTCGACGAGGCGTACGGCGAGTTCTCGTCGCAGCCAAGCGGTGTGGCGCTGCTCGCCGATTACCCGGCCAAGCTGATCATCAGCCGCACCATGAGCAAGGCGTTCGCCTTCGCGGGCGGGCGGCTGGGTTACCTGGTGGCCGACCCCGCCGTGATCGACGCGATGCTGCTGGTGCGGTTGCCGTATCACCTGTCGGTGCTGACGCAGGCGGCCGCGCGTGCGGCGCTCCGCCATGCCGATGAGACGCTCAGCAGCGTCGCCACCTTGGCGGCGGAGCGGGACCGGGTGGCAGCGGCGTTGTCCGACATGGGTTTCCGGGTGATCCCCAGCGACGCCAACTTCATCCTGTTCGGTGAGTTCGCCGACGCCGCGGCGACCTGGCAGCGCTACCTCGACGCCGGTGTGCTGATCCGCGACGTCGGGATTCCTGGATTCCTGCGCACCACCGTCGGTTTGGCCTCGGAGAACGACGCCCTGCTGGAAGTCAGCGCCAAGCTCGCCGCATCGGAACTAGCCCCACAAGGAGTTTCATGACCCGCCGTGCCCGCGTGGAACGCACCACCAAGGAATCCAGCATCGTCGTCGAGATCGACCTCGACGGCACCGGTCAGGTCGACATCAGCACCGGGGTGCCGTTCTTCGACCACATGCTGACCTCCTTGGGCACGCACGCCAGCTTCGATCTGACGGTGCACGCCAAGGGTGACGTCGAGATCGAGGGCCACCACACCGTCGAGGACACCGCGATCGTCCTCGGTCAGGCGCTCGGCCAGGCTCTGGGTGACAAGAAGGGCATCCGCCGCTTCGGCGACGCGTTCATCCCGATGGACGAGACCCTGGCCCATGCGGCCGTTGATGTTTCGGGCCGTCCGTACTTCGTGCACACCGGTGAACCCGAGTCGATGGTGTCCTTCACCATCGCCGGGTCGTCGGTGCCGTACCACACCGTGATCAACCGGCACGTGTTCGAGTCGCTGGCATTCAACGCCAAGATCGCGCTGCACGTGCGCACGCTGTACGGCCGCGACCCGCACCACATCACCGAGGCGCAGTACAAGGCCGTGGCGCGCGCGCTGCGTCAGGCCGTCGAACCCGACCCGCGCGTGGCCGGGGTGCCGTCGACCAAGGGCACTCTGTGACCAAGAAACTCGTCGTTCTGGACTACGGTTCGGGCAATCTCCGGTCCGCGCAGCGCGCCCTCGAGCGGGTGGGCGCTGACGTCGAGGTCACCTCGGACGCCGCTGCCGCGGCTGCCGCCGACGGTCTGGTGGTGCCCGGCGTCGGCGCCTACGAGGCCTGCATGACGGGTCTGCGGTCGATCGGCGGGGAGAAGATCATCGCCGACCGGCTGGCCGCGGGTCACCCGGTGCTGGGTGTGTGCGTCGGCATGCAGATTCTGTTCTCGAAGGGCGTGGAATTCGGCGTGCAGACCGAGGGTTGCGGCCAGTGGCCCGGCGAGGTCACCCGGCTCGACGCGCCGGTGATTCCGCACATGGGCTGGAACACCGTCGATGCCGCGGCCGGCAGCACCCTGTTCAAGGGGCTCGACGCGGACACCCGGTTCTACTTCGTGCATTCCTACGCCGCCCAGCAGTGGGGTGGCCATGCCGACGCGAAGGTCACCTGGGCCACGCATCACGTGCCGTTCATCGCCGCCGTCGAAGACGGCGCGCTGTCGGCGACACAGTTTCATCCGGAGAAGAGCGGCGACGCAGGTGCGACGCTGTTGGCGAATTGGGTTGAGGGGCTATGAGTTTGATTTTGTTGCCGGCCGTTGATGTGGTCGACGGCAAGGCAGTGCGGCTGGTGCAGGGCAAGGCCGGCAGCGAGACCGATTACGGTTCGGCGCTGGAGGCTGCGCAGACCTGGCAGCGCGACGGTGCCGAGTGGGTGCACCTGGTGGACCTGGACGCCGCTTTCGGCCGCGGTAGCAACCGGGAACTGCTGGCCGAGGTGGTCGGCAAACTCGATGTCGCGGTGGAGCTTTCGGGCGGCATCCGCGATGACGCCTCGCTCAAGGCGGCCATGGACACCGGCTGTGCCCGCGTGAACATCGGCACCGCCGCGCTGGAGAGCCCGGAATGGTGCAAGCGCGCCATCGGCGAGTACGGCGACCGCGTGGCCGTCGGTCTCGACGTGCAGTTCGAGAACGGCAGCTGGCGGCTGCGTGGCCGCGGCTGGGAGACCGACGGCGGCGACCTGTGGGAGGTGCTGGAACGTCTTGATAGCGAAGGGTGTTCGCGCTACGTCGTCACCGACGTCACCAAGGACGGCACGCTGACGGGCCCGAACCTCGATCTGCTGAGCACGGTCGCCGGTCGCACCAAGGCACCGATCATCGCGTCGGGCGGCGTGTCGAGCCTGGACGACCTGCGGGCCATCGCCACGCTGACCGGGCAGGGCGTCGAGGGCGCCATCGTCGGAAAGGCTTTGTACGCAGAGCGGTTCACGCTGCCTGAGGCGCTGGCTGCGGTTAAGTGATCGAACCGGCGAGGTTGGCAGAGCTGGTCGCGACCGCGACCAGCGTTCTCGACGATGCCGTCGCCCCGTTCATCGCCGGCCACCAGGCCGATGCGGCAGTTCGCAAGAAGGGCAACGACTTCGCTACCGAGATCGACCTCGCCATCGAGCGCCAGGTCGTCGCGGCGCTGACGTCGGCGACCGGAATCGGTGTGCACGGTGAGGAATACGGTGGCGAGCCCATCGATTCCGAACTGGTGTGGGTGCTCGACCCGATCGACGGCACGTTCAACTACGCGGCCGGTTCGCCCATGGCGGCGATCCTGCTCGGCCTGCTGTGGCGGGGCACTCCGGTCGCGGGGCTGACCTGGTTGCCGTTCATGGGCCAGCGCTACGTCGCGACCGTGGACGGTCCCGTCCGCGACGGTGACACGGTATTGCCGCCGCTGGCCCCGACCACACTGGCCGAATCGATCATCGGCATCCAGACCTTCAACATCGATTCGAAGGGCCGGTTCCCGGGCCGGTGGCGCAATGCGGTCCTGTCGGGCCTGACGCGGGAATGCTCGCGGGTGCGCATGCACGGGGCCACGGGCCTCGACCTGGCCTACGTCGGCGCCGGCATCCTCGGCGGTGCGATCAGCTTCGGTCACCACATCTGGGACCACGCCGCGGGTGTGGCCCTGGTCCGGGCCGCCGGCGGTATCGTCACCGACCTGGCTGGCGAGCCGTGGACGGCCGATTCGAAGTCTGCGTTGGCCGCCGCGCCCGGTGTGCACGAGAGGATGCTGGAGATCGTGAAATCCGTTGGCATTCCGGAGGATTACCTGTGAGTCTCGCAACGCGCGTCATCCCGTGCCTGGACGTCGACGGCGGCCGGGTGGTCAAGGGCGTCAACTTCGAGAATCTGCGGGACGCCGGTGATCCCGTCGAGCTGGCCGCCGCGTATGACGCGGAGGGCGCCGATGAGCTGACGTTCCTGGACGTCACCGCGTCGTCGTCGGGCCGCTCGACCATGCTTGAGGTGGTGCGCCGCACCGCCGAGCAGGTGTTCATCCCGCTGACCGTGGGTGGCGGCGTGCGTTCGGTCGAGGACGTCGACACGCTGCTGCGCGCCGGTGCCGACAAGGTCTCGGTCAACACCGCCGCCATCGCCCGGCCCGAGCTGCTGTCGGAGCTGTCGCGCCAGTTCGGTTCGCAGTGCATCGTGCTGTCGGTGGATGCCCGCACCGTGCCGGAAGGCTCCGAGCCCACCCCGTCCGGCTGGGAGGTGACGACCCACGGCGGCCGCCGCGGTACCGGCATCGACGCCGTCGAATGGGCCACGCGCGGAGCCGAACTCGGCGTCGGGGAGATCCTGCTGAACTCCATGGACGCCGACGGCACCAAGGCCGGGTTCGACCTGGCGATGCTGCGGGCGGTGCGCGCCGCGGTGAGCGTGCCGGTGATCGCCAGCGGGGGAGCCGGCGCTGTCGGCGACTTCGCGCCCGCGGTGCAGGCCGGTGCCGATGCGGTCCTGGCGGCCAGCGTGTTCCACTTCCGCGAGCTGACCATCGGTCAGGTGAAGGAAGCGATGGCGGCCGAAGGGATCACGGTGCGATGAGCGCTTGCGCGAAGAGCAGAGGGCACTGATGAGTCTCGATTCGAATATCGCCGCCCGCATCAAGCGCAACGAGGCCGGGCTGTTCACCGCCGTGGTGCAGCAGCGCGGCACCGGCGACGTGCTGATGGTCGCCTGGATGGACGACGACGCGCTGGCCCGCACCCTGGAAACCCGTGAGGCGACGTACTTTTCCCGCTCGCGTGGTGAGCAGTGGGTCAAGGGTCTGACGTCGGGCCACACGCAGTACGTGCACTCGGTGCGGCTGGACTGTGACGGCGATGCCGTGCTGCTCGAGGTCGACCAGGTCGGTGGGGCCTGCCACACCGGCGACCACAGCTGCTTCGACGCCGATCAGCTGCTGGCCCCCGAGGCCTAATCCGGCTCGGCCAGGTGCTGCTTCACCAGCGCGCGTCCCTCGGCCCGCAGGGCGTCGTCGACGTCGACCTCGAGCACCCGTAGGGCGGCATCGGCGATGGCTTCGGCCACCTCGTCACCGGTTATCTCGGGATCGTCGACGCGCTGCGCGATGACCGTCTCGGTCAGGCGTACCGGCAGGCCACAGCGGAACTCGTCGCGGCCACCCACGGCATCGACCGCCAGTTCGCGGTAGACGGCGTGCAACTCGCGGCGCCGGCGGTGGAAGCCCTCGATGCCGTCGACCTCCGGCAGCAGATAGAGCCGGCCCAGGTTCCACGGCACGGACAGCAGGTTGGCCGCGTCACCGGCCGTCACCGCCCACAGGGCCGCCTTCGGATCGTCCACCGAGCGCGTCACGCGCCGCGCGAACTCCAGCGACGGCACCACCGTCGCGTCGAGCAGCGCCTCGAGGATGGCCTCTTTGTTGGGGAAGTGGTGATACAGCGAGGCCTGGCGGATGCCGACGGCCTCGGCGATCGACCGCGTCGAGGTCACCGTGAAGCCCTGTGTCACAAACAGTTCTCCGGCGGCATCGAGGATCTGTTCGACGGCGGTACTGCCGGGGCGTAGGGCATCGCGATGACGGGGACGGCCGGGGCGGCTCATGCCACTACTGTGCCACTTGCGGTCAGCCGCGCAGCGTCGGCTCGCGTGAAACGCAACTGTTACATCGCGACCCACGTCGGAAACGTCGGTGACCCCTCTGCGTCACGCTTCCCATTAATTCTGTCAGTTGACAGGTATTAGGCCTCGCAGAATCGGAATCGGATGACATTGACCAACACGTCGCCGGCAGATCACGACGATCTCGCCGAGTTCGGCTACGACCAACAGCTGCACCGCTCGCTGGGCAAGTTCGCCTCGTTCGCGGCCGGTTTCTCGTTCGTGTCGATCCTGACCACGATCTTCCAATTGTTCGGCCTCGGATACAGTTTCGGCGGTCCGGCGTTCTTCTGGACCTGGCCGGTGGTGTTCATCGGACAGTTCGCGGTGGCCCTGTGCTTCGCCGAACTCGCGGCCCGCTACCCGATCTCGGGGGCCATCTACCAGTGGGCCCGCCGCCTCGGCGGTGAGGTGGTCGGCTGGTTCGGCGGCTGGTTCATGATCGTCGCCCAGATCATCACGGCGTCCGCCGCCGCCATCGCGCTGCAGGTGGTGCTGCCGGCGGTGTGGTCGGGCTTCCAGATCATCGGCACCGATACCGCACTGACGTCCGCCGACGGCGCCGCCAACGCCGTGCTGCTGGGTACCGCGCTGCTCATCATCACCACCACGATCAACTGCATCGGGGTGCGCTGGATGTCGCGGGTCGCGACGATCGGCGTGTGCTGCGAGATCATCGGCGTGATCGCCGTCGTCGGTGTCTTCTTCACGCACGCACAGCGTGGTCCGCAGGTCGTCTTCGACACCGGCGGCGCGGGTTCGGGCTACGGCTGGGCCTGGATCGCCTCGGGCCTGATGGCCGCCTACGTCATGGTCGGCTTCGGTTCGGCCGGTGAACTCGCCGAGGAGACGCGCGACGCGCGTCGGGTCGCCCCGCGCACCATCCGGTCGGCGCTCACCGTCTCGGCACTCGGTGGCGGTCTGATGATCGTCGGCGCACTCATGGCGGCGCCGAGCCTGACCGACGGCCGTCTGGCGACCGAAGGCCTGCCCTACGTGCTGGGCGCGGTGCTGTCCTCGCCGTGGGGCACGCTGCTCCTCGTCGACGTGGCGATCGCGATCTTCATCTGCACCTTGGCAATTCAGACCGCGGCCACCCGCCTGATGTTCTCCATGGCACGCGACCAGCGGCTGCCGTTCTCGTCGCTGCTGTCGCGCGTCAATCCGGCTACCGGGACGCCCATTCCGCCCGCGATCGTCGTCGGTGTCGCGTGCGTCGGTGTGCTCCTGGTGAACGTCGGCAACTCCGCGATCTTCGCGACCCTGGCCAGCGTCTGCATCATCGCGATCTACATCGCCTACCTGCTGGTGACCGCGCCGCTCCTGGCGCACCGGCTGCGTGGAATGCGCTGGGACGCATCGGTTACCGACGCCGGTGGCCGGCCGCTGTTCTCGCTGGGCCGCTGGGGTCTGCCGGTCAACATCTTCGCCGTCGTGTACGGCGTGGCCATGGTGATCAACCTGGCCTGGCCGCGGCCGGAAATCTACGACCCGACGGGCACCATGCCGCTGCTGGTGTGGGCCGGGCCGTTCACCATCGTCGCCATCGTCGCGCTCGGCGCCCTGTGCTTCCCGTACCGCCGCACGCATCCACGCCCCGTCGGGTCGCTCTGACCCCGTCCAATCCACAACTGCCGAAAGGATTCTCGTGAGTTCTTCGTCCACCACCTCGACGACCGCCGCCGCCCGCGCACACGCCCGTGCGCAAGCCGGCACCCACACCGCAGCCATGCCCGTCGTCCCGGCATCGCAGTGGCCGACACCGCCGGCCGGTGTCGATGCCGACCGCCTGACCTGGGCCGAGACAGTGCCCGGCGGCCGCTACACCAGCAAGGTGCTGGACCGCGGAACGCGGTTGCGGCTCACCGACATCGACGGCCGCGCGTGCGCGCACCTGCTGCTGTGGCGCGCCGACGCCCCCTGGGAGCGCCTGAACACCGCCGACACCGTCAAGGTGCCGTGGCAGGCGTACCTCGGTACCGGGCACCCGCTGCTCGATGACCAGGGACGGGTGCTGGCGACCATCGTCGCCGACACCTCGGGCCACCACGATGCCCTGTGCGGCACCACAACCCGATCCCAGAACGAAGCCCGCTACGGGGCCGGCAGCGCGCACTCGGACAGCCCAGCCGGCCGGGAGCTGCTGGTGCTCGCCGCACTCAAACACGGCCTGGGCCCGCGCGACGTCGGCCCCGGCGTGTCGTTCTTCCACGGCGTCCGCGCCGACGACGCGGGCCAGCTGGTGTCGACGGGCTCGGCCGGAGCCGGCACGGCGATCGAACTGCTCGTGCACCTGCCGGTGATCGTGGCGATCGCCAACACCGCGCACCCGCTCGACGAATCGCCGACCTTCGACACGTCCGATCTGGAGGTGCTGGCCTGGTCGGCACCCGCCGACCTCGCCGACCTGGCCGCCCGAGCCGAAACGATCGGACCCGAATACGAACGCGCGCACCGCAACACCGAAGACGTCTGGACCGCACTGCACCTCACCGAAGGAGTTCCCGCATGAGCACCGTCATCGACTCGGTCCCCGCGCTGGTGACCGGCACGACCATCCTCGACGAGATCGTCGAGGCCCGCGGTCCCTGGTCGGCCATCGTCGCGGCCGGCGATGTGCTGACCATCGTCGACCTGCACGGCAATCAGGCTGTGGACACGCTGATCTACGGGGCGCACGACACGTCCCGCCGGTACAGCGCCCAGACCACCATCACGGCGCAGAAGTCGTTGTTCGTCAGCACCGGAACGGTGTTGCGCGACAGCGACGGTGGGGCACTGATGACTGTTGTTGCCGACGAAGTGGGCAATCACGACACCGTCGGCGGCGCCTGCTCGCAGGAGTCCAACACGCTGCGCTACGGCCACCACACCCGTCATCAGCACGCGTGCGTCGAGAACTTTCTGATCGAAGGCGCCCGCTACGGCCTCGGAAAGCGTGACCTGGCACCGAATCTCAACTTCTTCATGAACGTGCCGGTCGAGGCCGACGGTACGCTCGGCATCGTCGACGGGCTGTCGGCGCCGGGACTGCGGGTGGCGCTGCGCGCCGACACCGACGTTCTCGTGCTGGTGTCCAACTGCCCGCAGATCAACAACCCGTGCAACGGCTTCGATCCGACACCGGTGCGGATGATCGTCACCCGCCCGTCCTGATCCACGTTCTCTCGCACCGCGTTCTGCATTCGAAGGAGTACCGGAATGGCGCCATCCGCCCTTACCGTGCTGCGGCCCGGGCCGAGCACCACCGTCCAGGACTGGCCGGGCCGCATCGGCTACTGGCAGGTGGGCGTTCCGCCGTCAGGCCCGATGGACGACCTGTCACTGCGGCTGGCCAACCTCGCGGTCGGTAACGCCGAGGGCGCACCCGGCCTCGAGGCCACGATGGCCGGTCCGACACTGGGATTCGACGAGGCGACGGTCGTCTGCGTCACCGGCGCCCCGGTATCGGTCACGCTCGACGGTGTCCCGGCACGGCAGTGGGCGCCCATCGCCGTTCCGGAGGGCGGTGTGCTCGAGATCGGCGCGGTGCAGGGCGTCGGCATGCGCATCTACATCGCGGTGGCCGGTGGTATCGAGGCCGAGGCGTACCTCGGCTCGCGTTCGACGTTCACGCTCGGGAAGTTCGGCGCCGGTGGGCGGGCCCTCGCGGCCGGCGACCGTCTCGATCTGGGTACCCCGGGGGGACGACCGCGCCGGCTGACCGATGAGGAGATCCCGTCGATCGGCCACGAATGGCGCCTGGCGGTCACCGAAGGACCGCATGGCGCGCCGGAGTTCTTCACCCGCGCCGACATCGAAAGCCTCTACGAGGCCACGTATCTGGTCGACCACAACCTCGACCGCACGGGTGTGCGCCTGGTCGGGCCGAAGCCGCAGTGGGCCCGGCCCGACGGCGGTGAGGCCGGCCTGCACCCGTCGAACATCCACGACACCCCGTATTCGGTTGGCGCCCTGGACTTCACCGGCGATACCCCGATCCTGCTCGGTCCGGACGGACCCAGCCTCGGCGGTTTCGTCTGCCCGGTGACGGTGACGTCGGCGGACCGCTGGAAGCTCGGGCAGCTCACGCCCGGCGACCGGGTGCGCTTCGTACCGGTGCGGGCCAGTGCCGCGGCACCGCTGGCGGCCCTGGGCACCTCACGGCGCGCGGCGTCCCCGGTGGTGCGCAGCCCGCGCGGCGACGGCGACGACGGTGTCCTGCACCGCGGCGTCACCGGCGATGGTACGACGTCGATGACCCTGCGCCGCAGCGGTGATGACAACCTGCTGGTCGAATACGGCACGATGACACTGGATCTCGTGCTGCGGGCGCGGGTGCACGCCCTGCACACCGCGATCGACGCGCACCGGCCCCGCGGCATCATCGACCTGACGCCCGGGATCCGTTCGCTGCAGGTCAAGTTCGACGCCGCGCTCACCGACCACCAGGCGATGACGGCTTTCGTGCTCGACCTCGAGTCCGCGCTCGGACCCGTCGACCAACTGGTGCTGCCGAGCCGCTCGGTGCGGCTGCCGTTGAGTTGGGACGACCCGACCATCCGGCTCGCCATCGACCGGTACCGCAACGGTGTGCGCGACGACGCGCCGTGGTGCCCGAGCAACATCGAGTTCATCCGGCGGATGAACGGCCTCGAGTCGCAGCAGGAGGTGTTCGACATCGTCCATGCGGCAAGCTATCTCGTGCTCGGTCTGGGGGATGTCTACCTCGGCGCCCCCGTCGCCACCCCGGTCGATCCCCGCCACCGGGTGGTCACCACCAAGTACAACCCGGCGCGCACCTGGACGCCGGAGAACGCGGTCGGGATCGGCGGTGCCTACCTGTGCATCTACGGTATGGAAGGCCCGGGCGGCTACCAGTTGATGGGCCGCACCACGCAGGTGTGGAACCACCGATACCCGTTGTCCGCACCGGGTTTCGAGCCCGAACAGCCGTGGCTGCTGCGGTTCTTCGACCAGGTGTCGTGGTACCCGGTGTCGTCGGAGGAACTGACCGATCTGCGGGCCGACGTCGCCGCCGGACGCGGCACGGTCGACATCACCGACGGTGAGTTCCGCATCGCGGACTATCTCAACTTCCTGTCGAGGGAAGCCGACGACATCGCCGCGGTACGACAGCGGATGACCGCCGCCCGCAACGAGGAGCGGGCCCGCTGGGAGGCCAGTGGCGAGATCGGCGCGCGCAAGAAGCCGTGCGCCACAACAGGACAGGAAGTCGCATGACGGACCGGATCAGCGCCGCCTACGCGGCCATCGCACAGCGACCGGAGGCCTTCATCACCGTCCGGGACGAGGACACCGTGCGCCGCGAGGTCGCACAGGCGCAGGGACCGCTGGCCGGTCAGCTGCTGGCGGTCAAGGACAACGTCGACGTCGCGGGCCTGCCGACCACGGCGGCGTGCCCGGGCTACGCCTACACCCCGGATGCCGACGCGCCGGTGGTGGCGGCGCTGCGGGCGGCCGGCGCGGTCGTGATCGGCAAGACCAATCTGGACCAGTTCGCCACCGGGCTCGTCGGCACTCGAAGCCCCTACGGCGCGGTGCGTGACGCCCGGCGACCGGACCGGATCTCGGGCGGCTCGTCGTCGGGTTCGGCCGTCGCCGTGGCCATCGGTGCGGCTGACATCGGAATCGCCACGGACACTGCGGGATCCGGCCGGGTGCCGGCGGCGTTCCAGGGCCTGGTCGGAATCAAGGGCACCATCGGGCTGGTGTCGACGACAGGCGTCGTTCCGGCCTGCCCGAGCTACGATTGCGTGACGATCCTGGCGCGTGACCTGGCCACGGCAGAGAGCGCCATGGCCGTGATGGCGACCACCACGCAGCGGCCGTGGCCCGCGTCGACGCGCTTCGCCGCCCCAGCAGAACCGGTGCTCGCGGTACCCGCCGAGCTGCCGGCGCTGGCGCCCGGTTGGGACGTCGCGTTCCAGCGCGCGGTCGACGCCGCGCGGGATGCCGGGATGCGGATCGTCCCCATCGACCTGACGGACTTCCTGGCCGCCGCGCGGCTGTTGTACGACGGGGCACTGGTCGCTGAACGCACGGAAGCGGTGGGGGACTTCATCAGTGGTGCCGGTGCCGACGCCGGTCTGGACCCGACGGTCGCGGCCATCATCACCGCCGGCGGCTCCCACACCGCGACCGGGCTGCTGCGTGACCGTCGTGAGTTGGACCGCCTGCGGGAGCGGGCCTTCCGGGCATTGGGGGAGTGCGACGCGCTGCTCGTCCCCACCGCTCCGCTGCATCCCACGCTCGCCGAGGTGGCGGCCGACCCGGTCGCGGTCAACGCCCGGATCGGTACGTATACCAACTTCTGCAATCTCTTCGACATGTGCGGCGTCGCGGTTCCGGCGGGCGAGGTCGCCGAATCCGACGGCACCACAGCACAATTCGGCGTCACGGTGCTGGGCCGGGCCTTCGATGACGCCGTGGTCGCGGACATCGCGGCCCGCCTGGGCGGTGGCGAGCGCGGTGCGGCGGCGTCCTGGCCCGAGCGCGCGGGCGCCGGGGTGCTGACGCTGGTCGTGGCCGGAGCGCATCTGCGTGATCAGCCGCTGGCCGGTCAGCTCCACGATCTCGGGGCGCGGTGGGACGGGCCGGCGCGCACGGCCGACCGCTATCGGATGACGGCGCTACCGTCGGGCAAGCCCGCGCTGGTGCGGCTGCCCCATGGTGGACGGGCTTTCGAGGTGGAGCGTTGGTCGCTCTCGCCGGCGGCGCTCGGGACGTTCCTGGCGGCCCTCCCGACTCCGATGGGGCTGGCGGCGGTCGAGCTCGACGACGGGTCCTGGGAGACCGGCTTCGTGTGTGCCGACGAGGCCGCCATCGCGGCGCCCGACATCTCGGAATTCGGTGGCTGGCGGGCGTATCTCCAGGCCCGCGAGTTCGCCACCCAGTGATTTGTGCACGATTTTCCGCGGCAAGCGCGGAAAATCGTGCACAAATCCCGGTCAGAGTTAGGCGATGACCCGGCCGGCCTTTGCCCGCGCCGACCACCGGCCGTGGTCGCAGCCGACCTCGATGGGGTGTGAAAAGGCCTCTGTCACATGATCGGTCGTCACGGTCTCGACCGCCGGGCCCACCGCGACGGTGCGGCCATCGGAGATCAACAGCGCGTGCGACGTCGACGTCGGCAGCTCCTCGAGGTGGTGCGTCACCAGGATCGACGCCATCTCGGGATGTGAATGCTCCAGCGCATCAAGGGTTTCCAGCAGCTGCTCGCGCGCGGCGACATCGAGGCCGGTGGTCGGCTCGTCGAGCAGCAGCAGCCGGGGTTCGGCGATCAGCGCGCGGGCGATCAGGGTCCGGCCGCGCTCGCCCTGCGAGAGCGTCGGCCACACCGCGTCGGCGCGGTGGGTCAATCCGACGGTGCCGATCAAATCGTCGGCCCGTGCGACGTCGTCGGCGGTGGGTGTCCAGCGTGCCGCGATGTCGATGGTGCCGGTGACGCCGGTCAGGACCACCTCGCGCACCGTCAGCGGGTACTGCAACCGGTGCCGGGGATTGACGTGACCGATCGACCGTCGCAGCGGCGCCAGGTCGGTGCGGCCCATCTGTGCGCCCAGCACCCGCACGGTGCCCGTCGTCGGGAACGTGACTGCGCCGCAGAAGCCGAGCAGCGTGCTCTTGCCTGCGCCGTTCGGGCCGAGCAGCGCCCAGTGCTCGCCCTCGTGCACCGTCAGCGAGATGCCGTCGATGATCTGCTTGCCCTCGCGACGGAAGGTGACGTTGTCGAGTTCGAGGACCGGGGTCATGTGAACGACTCCTTCAAAGCGCTCAGGTGGGTGCGGCTCGCGGCAGCCGCGGCGTCGGGGTCGCGCGCCACGATGGCGTCGGCGAGTTGTTGATGCAGGGCGTGGTCGCACGGCTCCGATGTGATCGGGCGGATCTTCAGCATGTCGATCATGGCCAGCCGCAGTCGGGGGAGGAACGCGTCGAACAGCTGGGTCAGCACGTCATTGTGGGCCGCGGCGATCACGGCCCGGTGAAACGCCATGTCCGCATCCACGTGTTCGGGCACCGACTGGCCGACGACGCCGCGCGCGGCGAGCGTGCGCCGGATGGTGCGCAGGTCGGCCGGCGTGCGGCGGGTGGCGGCCAGGGCCGCGCCCTCGGCCTCGATGGCGATCCGGGCCTCGATCACCGAGGCGATGTTCGCGCTGCGCAGTACGGTGTCCCAGTCGTCGGAGACGTCGAGGGCGGTGACGAAGACACCGGCACCCTGACGGCTGTCGAGGACGCCCTTTCCGGCCAGTTCTCGGATGGCTTCGCGCAGTGTCGAGCGGCCGACGCCGAGCTGTGCGGCCAGCGTCGTCTCGCCCGGAAGTCGTTGTCCGAGGGCCCATTCACCGTCCTTGATGCGCGTCAGCAGGAGCTGCGCGGCTTGCGCCGCCAGGGGTTGACGCTGTACCTGCGCGACCATGATGCCTCTCTACTTGTCTGAGGAGTTGTGTATAGTCTACCCATCATGACGCGCGTGCTTCTCCTTGGCTGCCGCGGCGGGGTCTGAAACGACCGGCCCCCTGCCGTGGGGCTCTGTCGCGACCGGTCACTTTCATCCCTGACCGAAAGCAGACCACTCATGAGCACTTCCTGGAACCGTCAACAGCCGTCACCCATGCCGTGGCATCGCTACACCGATGTCTTCAATCGGGTGGATGTTCCCGTGGCCGAAAGGGATTGGCCCAGTAACCGAATCACCACCGCGCCGCTGTGGGTGCCCGTCGACCTGCGTGACGGCAACCAGGCCCTGGCCGAGCCGATGGACCCGGAACGCAAACGCCGGTTCTTCGAGCAGCTCGTCGCCATCGGCTACAAGGAGATCGAGGTCGGCTACCCGTCGGCGTCGCAGACCGACTTCGACTTCGTCCGGCTGTTGGCCGAAACCGACATCGCACCAGAGGATGTCACCATCGCGGTGTTCACCCCGGCCCGCCGCGACCTGATCGAGCGCACCGTCGAATCGGTGCTGGGCATGCGCAACGACGTCGTCATCCACATGTACACCGCGACCGCGCCCACGTGGCGAAACACCGTGCTGGGCAAGGACCGCGACGAGCTGCGCAGCCTGATCCTGCACGGCGCGCTCGACGTGCTCACCCTGACCGAGGACATGCCGAACGTCCGGTTCCAGTTCTCGCCGGAGGTGTTCAACCTCACCGAACCCGATTACGTGCTGGAGATCTGCGACGCCGTGTCACAGCTGTGGGACGCCACCGCGAGCCGGCCGGTGATCCTGAATCTGCCTGCCACCGTTGAGGTTGCGACGCCCAACGTGTACGCCGACCAGATCGAGTACATGCACCGGAACCTGGCCCGCCGCGACGCGGTGATCCTGTCGGTGCACCCGCACAACGACCGGGGGACGGGCGTCGCCTGCGCCGAACTGGCAGTGCTGGCCGGCGCGCAACGCGTCGAGGGCTGCGTGTTCGGCAATGGCGAGCGCACCGGCAACGTCGACATCGCCACCCTGGCGCTCAATCTGTATGCGCAGGGCGTCGACCCGATGATCGACTTCTCCGATATCGACGCGATCGCCCGCACCGTGTCGCACTGCACCCGGATGCCGATCCACGAACGGCATCCGTATGTTGGCGACCTGGTGCACACCGCGTTCTCGGGCACGCATCAGGACGCGATCAAGAAGGGCATGGCCGAGCACCGGGCCCGGGCAGCGGCGCAGAACCGGGACGAACGCGAAATCGATTGGCGGGTGCCGTATCTGCCGATCGATCCGGCCGACATCGGCCGCAGTTATGACGCCGTCATCCGGGTGAACTCACAATCCGGCAAGGGCGGCATCGCCTACCTGCTGAACACCGGGTACGGACTGGACCTGCCGCGGCGGCTGCAGATCGATTTCGCGCGGCATGTGCAGGCCCACACCGACGGCAGTGGCGCCGAGGTGACCGCCGCCGAGCTGTACGAGCTGTTCGAGGCGACCTACCTGGGCTGCAGTGGCCCGGTGGAGCTGAAGGACTGGCACGCCAGCAGCGACGACACCACCGAGATCACCCTGACCGTCAACGGGGTCGCCCGCACGAGTACGCACCGCGGCGTCGGACCGGTCGAGGCGCTGACCCAGGCGCTGGCCGATGTGGACCGGCCCGTCGAGATCCTGAGCCTCACCCAGCAGTCGATCGGCGACACGGCGGTCACCTACCTCGAGCACCGCGGCGGCTGGTCGTGCGGCCGCAGTGACTCGGTGCTCACCGCGTCACTGGCGGCGGTGATCCGGGCGGCTAACGCGCCCTGAGCACCTCGAGCGCCTTGTCGGCGTGAGAGTCCATCGAGATCTCGCTGGCGATCACCTCGAGAACCTTGCGGTCGGTGTCGATGACGAACGTGGTCCGCTTGACGGGCATCAGCTTGCCGAGCAGGCCACGTTTCACACCGAACGCCTCGGCCACCGCGCCGGAGGTGTCCGACAGCAGCGGGTAGTCGAAGCTGTGCTTCTCGGCGAACTTGTCCTGCTTCTCGACCGCGTCCATGCTGATCCCGACCCGGGACGCACCGACGGCGGCGAACTCGGCCGCCAGGTCGCGGAAGTGGCAGGCCTCCATGGTGCAGCCCGGCGTCATGGCCGCGGGGTAGAAGAACAGCACGATCGGCCCGTCGGCCAGCAGTTCGGAAAGGCTGCGGTTCGTCCCGGTCTGGTCGGGGAGATTGAACTCTGCGACGACGTCACCACGTTTCATGGTTGCCACGCTACTTCTGGGAGGATGACCGCGTGAAGACGACCTCACGTGAGGAATTCCAGGCGCTGGCCGCCGAGCACCGTGTCGTGCCGGTGACGCGCAAGGTGCTCGCCGACAGCGAGACGCCGTTGTCGGCCTACCGCAAGCTGGCCGCCAACCGTCCCGGCACGTTTCTGCTGGAATCGGCCGAGAACGGGCGCTCGTGGTCGCGATGGTCGTTCATCGGTGCGGGCGCCCCGTCGGCGCTGACGGTCCGTGACGGCGAAGCCGTCTGGCTCGGCAACACCCCGCAGGACGCACCGCGAGGCGGCGACCCGCTGCAGGCCGTGCGCGACACCCTGGCGCTGCTGCAGACCGCGCCGGTGCCGGGGCTGCCGCCACTGTCGAGCGGGCTGGTGGGTTACTTCGCCTACGACATGGTGCGCCGGCTGGAACGGCTGCCGGAGTTGGCGGTCGACGACCTCAAACTGCCGGACATGGTGCTGCTGCTGGCCACCGACATGGCCGCCGTCGACCACCACGAGGGCACCATCACGCTCATCGCCAACGCGGTCAACTGGAACGGCACCGACGAGCGCGTCGACTGGGCCTACGACGATGCCGTCTCCCGCCTCGACGTCATGACCAAGGCGCTGGGGGAGCCGCTGCCGTCGAGCATCGCGACCTTCAGCCGGCCACAGCCGCAACCGCGCCAGCAGCGCACGGTCGAGGAGTACACGGCCATCGTCGAGAAGCTCGTCGGCGACATCGAGGCCGGCGAGGCGTTCCAGGTGGTGCCCTCGCAGCGCTTCGAGCTGGACACCGCCGCCGACCCCATCGACGTGTACCGGGTCCTGCGGGTGACCAACCCCAGCCCGTACATGTATCTCCTCAACGTGCCCAATGCCGAAGGCGGCCTTGACTTCTCGGTCGTCGGCTCCAGCCCGGAGGCGCTCGTCACGGTGAAGGACGGGGTGGCGACCACGCACCCCATCGCCGGCACCCGGTGGCGCGGCGCCACCGAGGAGGACGACATCCTCCTCGAAAAGGAGCTCCTCGCCGACGACAAGGAGCGCTCCGAGCACCTGATGCTGGTCGACCTGGGCCGCAACGATCTGGGCCGCGTCTGCCGGCCGGGGACCGTCCGCGTCGAGGACTACAGCCACATCGAGCGCTACAGCCACGTCATGCACCTGGTCTCCACCGTCACCGGCCACCTCGCCGACGACAAGACGGCGCTGGACGCCGTCACCGCCTGTTTCCCGGCCGGGACGCTGTCGGGGGCGCCGAAGGTCCGGGCCATGGAACTCATCGAAGAGGTCGAACTGACCCGCCGCGGCCTGTACGGCGGTGTGCTCGGGTATCTCGACTTCGCCGGTAACGCCGACTTCGCCATCGCGATCCGCACCGCGCTGATGCGCGGCGGCACCGCTTACGTGCAGGCCGGTGGTGGCGTCGTCGCGGACTCCAACGGGCCGTACGAGTACAACGAGTCGTCCAACAAGGCCAAGGCCGTCCTGGCGGCGATCGCGGCTGCCGAGACCCTGAGCGAGCCGTGAGGACCACCCGCACCGCTCAGGTGCTGCTGCTCGTCGCCGCGCTGATGCTGTGGGGCGCCTCCCGGCTGCCCTGGGTCGACGTGTCGTCGTTCGACGGGCTGGGCCAGCCGAAGACGACGACGCTGTCCGGCGCGGCCTGGTCCACGGCCCTCATCCCGCTGGCGCTGCTGGCCGGCGCTGCCGCGGTGGCGGCGCTCGCCGTGCGGGGCTGGGCGCTGCGGCTGCTGGCGCTGCTGGTCGCCGTCGCGAGCGCTGGGATGGGATATCTGGCCATCAGTCTGTGGGTGGTCACCGACGTCTCGGTGCGCGCCGCCGACATGGCACAGATCGCGGTCATGTTCCTCGTTGGCACGCAGCGGCACTACTGGGGTGCCGGGGTGACGCTGGCCGCCGCCGTGTTGACGCTGGTCGGAGCCGTTTTGTTGATGCGTTCGGCCGGTCAGAGTGCTGCGGCGCCGGCCACGTCGAAATATGCCGCGCCGGCCGCGCGCCGCGAGGCGGCACAGGAAGAAGCCGCCGACGGCATGTCCGAACGGATGATCTGGGACGCCTTGGACGAAGGCCATGATCCGACCCGGAACGAGGGACCTGATCCCTCCCAGAACGACGGCGGCGGGAAATGAGCGTGGCCCGGTGGCAGTCTGCGCCGCCCTGGCGACTACCCTTCGAGATGATCATCTGGCTTGCCGAACCGGCACGGAAGGACGACGACGCGTTATGACTTCGGGGACCGTGCTCGACTCCATCATCGAGGGAGTTCGCGCTGATGTTGCCACCCGTGAAGCCGCGCTGAGTCTGACCGAGGTCAAGGAGCGGGCCAAGAAGGCGCCGACGGCCAAGGACGCTCTCGCCGCGCTGCGGGAGCCGGGCATCGGCGTCATCGCCGAAGTGAAGCGGGCGAGCCCCAGCAAGGGGGCGTTGGCGCAGATCGACGATCCCGCCAAGCTGGCCAAGGCCTACGAGTCCGGCGGTGCCCGGGTGATCAGCGTGCTGACCGAGGAGCGTCGCTTCAACGGTTCGCTGGCCGATCTGGACGCCGTGCGTGCCGCGGTGTCGATCCCGGTGCTGCGCAAGGACTTCATCGTCACCCCGTACCAGATTCACGAGGCCCGGGCGCACGGCGCCGACATGCTGCTGCTGATCGTCGCGGCGCTGGAGCAGTCGGTGCTGACCTCGATGATCGACCGGACCGAGTCGCTCGGGATGACCCCGCTGGTCGAGGTGCACACCGAGGAAGAAGCGGACCGCGCCATCCAGGCCGGTGCCAAGGTCATCGGCGTCAACGCCCGCGACCTCAAGACCCTCGAGGTCGACCGCGACTGCTTCGGCCGCATCGCACCCGGTCTGCCGAGCAACATCATCCGGATCGCCGAGTCGGGAGTGCGTGGCACCGCCGACCTGCTGGCCTACGCCGGTGCCGGCGCCGACGCCGTCCTGGTCGGCGAAGGCCTGGTGACCAGTGGCGACCCCCGCAGCGCCGTCGCCGACCTGGTGACGGCCGGCACGCACCCGTCCTGCCCGAAACCAGCCCGCTGAATTGCGGGCTCCTGCGCGAAGAAGCAGCCCGAGTTCTCATGTCTGATCACACAGGTACTGAATTGCCGCGGATGAGCGCGGCGGTCGCCGAAGCCACGAGCCACGACCCCGACGCCAAGGGGCACTTCGGTGCCTACGGCGGCCGGCTGGTACCCGAGGCGCTGATGGCGGTCATCGAGGAAGTCACCGCGGCCTACGACAAGGTCCGCACCGACCAGACCTTCCTCGACGAGCTCGACCGGCTGCAGCAGCACTACACCGGCCGGCCGTCGCCGCTCTACGAAGCGACGCGACTGTCCGAACATGCCGGCGGTGCGCGACTCTTCCTCAAACGAGAAGACCTGAACCACACCGGTTCTCACAAGATCAACAACGTGCTCGGGCAGGCTCTGCTGGCCAAGCGCATGGGCAAGACCCGCGTCATCGCCGAGACCGGCGCCGGCCAGCACGGCGTCGCCACCGCGACGGCCTGCGCGCTGCTCGGCCTGGAGTGCGTCGTCTACATGGGTGCGGTCGACACCGCGCGGCAGGCGCTGAACGTGGCCCGGATGCGGCTGCTCGGCGGCACCGTGGTGTCGGTCGAGGCCGGTTCGGCGACGCTCAAGGACGCCATCAACGAAGCCTTCCGCGACTGGGTCACCAACGCGGACGACACCTACTACTGCTTCGGCACCGCGGCCGGGCCGCATCCGTTCCCCGTCATGGTGCGCGACTTCCAGCGCGTCATCGGCATGGAGGCGCGGGTCCAGATTCAGGAGCAGGCCGGTCGGCTGCCCGACGCGGTGACGGCATGCGTCGGCGGTGGATCGAACGCCATCGGCGTCTTCCACGCCTTCATCGACGATCCGGGGGTGCGCCTGGTCGGTTTCGAAGCGGCCGGCGACGGCGTCGAAACCGGAAGGCACGCCGCCACTTTCACCGGCGGGTCGCCGGGTGCGTTCCAGGGCTCGTTCTCCTACCTGCTGCAGGACGAGGACGGCCAGACCATCGAATCGCATTCCATCTCAGCCGGTTTGGACTACCCGGGCGTCGGTCCCGAACATGCCTTCCTCAAGGACATCGGCCGCGCCGAGTACCGGCCGGTCACCGACACCGAGGCCATGGAAGCGTTCGGGCTGCTGTGCCGCACCGAGGGCATCATCCCGGCCATCGAGTCGGCGCACGCGGTGGCGGGCGCGTTGAAGCTGGGCAGTGAACTGGGCCCGGGTTCGGTGATCGTGGTGAACCTGTCCGGCCGTGGCGACAAGGACGTCGAGACCGCCGCGAAATGGTTCGGTCTACTGGACGGTGAGACTGGGGAAGCGTCATGAGCCGACTGGCTGGATTGTTCGAATCGTGCCGGGCCGAAGGGCGTTCGGCGCTGATCGGGTACTTGCCGACTGGTTACCCGGACGTGCAGACGTCCATCGACGCGATGGTCGCGATGACCGAATCCGGTTGCGACATCATCGAAGTCGGCGTCGCGTACTCCGATCCGGGCATGGACGGGCCGGTCATCGCCGCCGCCACCAACACCGCGCTGCAGAACGGGGTTCGGGTCCGTGACGCGTTGAAGGCCGTCGAGGCCATCAGCAACGCCGGCGGGCACGCCGTCGTCATGACCTACTGGAATCCGGTGTTGCGCTGGGGCGTCGACGCTTTCGCGCGTGACCTGGCGTCGGCGGGCGGGCTCGGGCTCATCACGCCCGACCTCATCCCCGACGAGGCCGACGAATGGTTCGGCGTCTCCGACGCCCACAACCTGGACCGCATCTTCCTGGTGGCGCCGTCGTCGACCCCGGAGCGGCTGGCCGCCACAGTGCAGGCCTCGCGCGGGTTCGTCTACGCCGCGTCGACCATGGGCGTGACCGGTGCGCGCGACGCCGTGTCGAACATGGCGCCGGAACTGGTGTCGCGGGTGCGTGCAGTGTCGGACATCCCGGTGGGTGTCGGCCTCGGTGTGCGATCGCGCGGACAGGCGGCCGAGATCGCCGCCTACGCCGACGGCGTCATCGTCGGCTCGGCACTCGTGTCGGCGCTGGGTGACGGCGGCATCCCCGCGGTACGCGCTTTGTCCGAAGAACTGGCCCACGGAGTACGACAGAAAGTTTCCGCGTGACCACATCGTTGCTGGCATACATCCCGAGTCCGGCCCAGGGCGTCTGGCACTTGGGGCCAGTACCGATCCGGGCCTACGCGCTCTGCATCATCACCGGCATCATCGCCGCGCTGATCATCGGCGATCGCCGATGGGTCGCGCGCGGTGGTGAACCGGGCGTCATCTACGACATCGCGCTGTGGGCGGTGCCGTTCGGCCTCGTCGGTGGTCGCCTGTACCACCTGATGACCGACTGGCGCACCTACTTCGCCGAGGGCGGCGCGGGCTTCGCCGGTGCTGTCCGGATCTGGGACGGCGGCCTGGGTATCTGGGGTGCGGTCGCGCTGGGTGGCGTCGGCGCATGGATCGGCTGCCGCCGGCATGGAATTCCGCTGCCTGCGTTCGGTGACGCCATCGCACCCGGCATCATCCTGGCCCAGGCCATCGGCCGCCTCGGCAACTACTTCAACCAGGAGCTGTACGGCCGGCCGACCGACCTGCCCTGGGGCCTGCAGATCTTCCAGCGCAGCGACGGTTCCGGCGTCGTGAACCCGCATCTGCTCAACGGCGTCTCGACCGGGCAGGTCTATGAGGTCGTACACCCGACGTTCCTCTACGAATTGCTGTGGAACCTCCTGGTTTTCTTCATCCTCCTGTGGGCCGACCGCCGCTTCAAGCTGGGTCACGGCCGGCTGTTCGCGCTGTACGTCGCCGCCTACTGCGTCGGCCGCTTCGGCGTCGAGCTGATGCGCAGCGACACCGCGACGCTGATCGCTGGTATCCGCGTCAACTCCTTCACCTCGACGTTCGTGTTCATCGGTGCCGTCGTCTACATGATGGTGGCGCCGCGGGGCCGTGAGGATCCGTCGACGCTCGGTGGCCGGCAGGCCGAAGAAGCCGACGAAGAGACCGACGCTGAGGGCGCCCTGTTGGCCGTGCCCGTGGCTGTCGCGGCCGGCGCCGCTGCCGCGTCGGACGGCGATGCCGACGTCGCCGACGAGGCCGACGCCGTCGAGACCCAATCCGACGAAACCGTGGCGCTCGCCGAGCAGGCCGGCGACGCCGAGGGCGCGGTCGAGGAATCCGTCGACGAATCCGCCGACGAGTCAGTCGATTCCGAGGCAGTCGAGGCAGCAGACGAGTCCGACTCCGAGGCCGAAGAACTGGATGCCGAAGAGCCCGAGACCGCGGAGGCCGAAGCCGAGGCTGCTGACGCCGAAGACGTTGAGGCGGAGATCGCCGAAGGCGACGACAGCGCTGATGTTGAGGATGCCGCGGAAGCTGAAGCTGTCGAGGTGGCCGAGGAGTCCGAGGGGACAACGGAATCCGACGAGGTGGCTGACGAGGCCGCCGCGGAGACTGAGGTCGCCGACGGTGACGACAGCGCTGATGTTGAGGATGCCGCGGAAGCTGAAGCCGTCGAGGAGTCCGAGGAAGTAACGGATTCCGAAGCTGAAGACGCTGACGAAGCCGCCGCGGAGACTGATGTCGTCGACGGCGACGACAGCGCTGATGTTGAGGATGCCGCGGAAGCCGAAGCCGTCGAGGAGTCCGAGGAAGTAACGGATTCCGAGGCTGAAGACGCTGACGAAGCCGAAGACGCCGACGACAGCACCGACGAAACTGCCGATGAAGCCGACGCCGACTCTGAGCCGGCTGAAGAAGCTGCACCGAAGGCCGCAGTCACCGAAAAGGTTGAGCCCGTTGGGGTTCCCGTGTGGGAGCCGCCTTCACCTCGTCGTCGTTGGTGGCGCCGTCAGGGCTGAGCCAAGCCTGCAGGGCCGCGAATGTGCGGCCAGATCGCGGATCTGGCACCGAGGACGCACTGTGCGCACGCTCGGCGACCCTCGCTGTTGACCCTGAACTGAGGGCGCAAAAGTGCGAGTGGCGAACGCCGTCAGCGCAGAGTCAACGCGGCCGGGCGGCCCCTCGCCGTTGACCCTGAACTGAGGGCGCAAAACCCACTTCGTAGGCGCAGGGCCACCGCGACCTCACATCCACCCCGGGGCAAAAGTGCGCACAAGCTGCACATTCATGCGAACGGTATGTTCCGCAGTCGCCGGTCGTTATCGGTTGTGCGGTGGTTGGATGTCTCCTGTGGATGACATAGCCGACGGAGCGCAGTTGCAGCAGTCTCGGCAGGACCGCATCCTCAATGCGGCGCTGACGGTGTTTGCGCAGCGGGGCACGTCCGATGCGACGTTGCAGATGGTGGCTGATACCGCGGGCGTGTCAGTGGGGTTGGTGCAGCACCATTTCGGCACCAAGGACGGTTTGATCAAGGCCGTCGACGACGTGGCGATGAAACTCATCAGCTCGACCATGTTCGCCGCGCTGGAAAGCCCCGGGCCGGATTCGGTTGCCGCTATCGGCAGGGCGGTGCACGGCCTGCTCACCGACCATCTGGTGGTCATGGACTATCTGGGCCGGGCGGTGGCTTCTGAAACACCAAGTGGCATAGCGATATTCGACGCGATGGCGCGGATCGGCATCGACCGGTGGCAGCGCATGGTCGACAGCGGGGACGCGGCCGAGGGGCTCGACGTGGTCTGGGCCGGGCTGAATCCGTTGGTCCTGACGTTGGGCTCGATCATCTTGCGCCGGCATCTCGATCGGCACCTGCAGGCGTCGTTCACTTCTGATCCCGAGCTGGCCAGGTGGGAAGAGTCCGTCAACGAGCTGATCCGGCACGGCCAGTTGCGCCAATAACCCTCGCCTACGTTTGCCCGAACCGTTACAATACGGCAATATTGTCGCTGGGTTCGCGCGGCGGACGTCGGTGTCGAGGGGTCACCGACGTTCGCATTTGCACATCGCACGTACCAATTCCCTGTTCAGTCCGCGGCGAGCGAGCCCCCACCGGGCATCATGGACTGATGACGTCAGCAGGCAGGGCCGCGCGTGTGGCGGGAGTGGCCGGCACCGGCGCTGTGGCGGTGGCGACTCTGACGTATATCGGTGTCGCTGACCCGCATCACCCCGGATTCGGGTTTCCGCCGTGCCCGTTCAAGGCCCTTACCGGCTGGAACTGTCCGCTGTGCGGCGGGCTGCGCATGACGCACGACGTGCTGCATGGTGACTTCTCGGCTGCCGTCGTCGACAACGTCTTCGCACTCGTGGGATTGCCGCTGCTGACCGTCTGGCTCGTGGTGTGCTGGCGACGCCGCCTGTCGGTGGCGCCGCCGCTGGTGACGGCTCTGGTGGTGATGCTGGTGTGGACGGTGATCCGTAATCTGCCGGGCTTCCCTCTGGTGCCGACGTTCACCCAGCCGTAGCGCGCTGAGCTGCGGACACCGCCCAGCAACTCGCTGTTCGGCTGATGTTCGAGGCGCCGACGGCGCTCCCGACGGGCCGTTATCTGAATCGATCCACTATGCTCATGCACCGTGAATAGGCGCGGAAAAATCGTCTGTACCCTGGGCCCGGCTACGTCTACCGACGCGACCGTACTGGCGCTGGTGGAAGCTGGGATGGATGTGGCGCGGCTGAATTTCAGCCATGGTGCCCACGCCGATCATGAGACGGCGTACAAGCGCGTGCGGGCGGCGTCCGACACCGCCGGCCGCGCGGTCGGCATTCTCGCCGACCTGCAGGGCCCCAAGATTCGGCTCGGTCGCTTCGCCGACGGTCCCACCGAGTGGCACACCGGCGAAACGGTGCGGATCACCGTCGACGACTGCGAAGGCAGCCACGATCGCGTGTCGACCACCTACAAGCAGCTGGCCGAGGACGCCCGCGCCGGTGACCGCCTGCTCGTCGACGACGGCAAGGTCGGCCTGGTGGTCGACAAGATCGACGGCAACGACGTCGTCTGCACCGTCACCGAGGGCGGGCCGGTCAGCAACAACAAAGGCCTGTCGCTGCCCGGGATGAACGTGTCCGTTCCGGCGTTGTCCGAGAAGGACATCGAAGACCTGAAGTTCGCCTTGAAGCTCGGCGTCGACCTGATCGCGCTGTCCTTCGTCCGGTCGCCGGCCGACATCGAACTCGTGCACGAGGTGATGGACTCGGTGGGGCGCCGGGTGCCGGTGATCGCCAAGCTGGAGAAGCCCGAAGCCGTCGACAATCTCGAGGCCATCGTGCTGGCCTTCGACGCGATCATGGTCGCCCGTGGTGACCTGGGCGTCGAGCTGCCGCTCGAGGAAGTGCCGCTGGTGCAGAAGCGCGCCATCCAGATGGCCAGGGAGAACGCCAAACCCGTCATCGTGGCGACCCAGATGCTGGAGTCGATGATCGAGAACTCCCGGCCCACTCGGGCCGAGGCCTCGGACGTCGCGAACGCGATTCTCGACGGCGCCGACGCCGTGATGCTCTCCGGTGAGACCTCGGTCGGCAAGCACGCGCTGGAGGCCGTGCGGACCATGGCGCGCATCGTGAAAGCTGTCGAGGCGAACTCCACGGACGCGCCGCCGTTGACCCACGTGCCGCGCACCAAACGTGGCGTCATCTCCTACGCGGCCCGCGACATCGGCGAGCGGCTGGACGCCAAGGCGCTGGTCGCCTTCACCCAGTCGGGCGACACCGTGCGCCGGCTGTCCCGCCTGCACACGCCGCTGCCGCTGCTGGCCTTCACCGACCTGCCCGAGGTGCGCAGCCAGCTGGCGCTGACCTGGGGGACCGAGACGTTCATCGTCCCGAAGATGGAAAGCACCGACGGCATGATCCAGGAGGTCGACAAGGCGCTGCTGGAGCTGGACCGCTACAAGCGCGGTGACCTGGTGGTCATCGTCGCGGGTGCGCCTCCGGGCACAGTAGGCTCGACCAACCTGATCCACGTGCACCGGATCGGGGAGGAAGATCACTAACCGGGAGCGACGCGTGACGACTGCTGATTTCGAGGAACTGCTCAAGGTTCTCGACGTCACCCAGGTCGATGACGACACCTTCACCGGTGGTCATCCGAGCCGGAACCCGGTCCGTACCTTCGGTGGCCAGATGATGGCGCAGGCCTTCGTCGCCGCCAGCCGCACCGTACCGCCGAAGCTCCCGCCGACGACGCTGTCGACGCACTTCATCGCCGGTGGCGATCCGGAGCGCGACCTGGAGTTCAAGGTGGTCCGGCTGCGCGACGAACGTCGCTTCGCGAACCGCCGCGTCGACGTCATGCAGGGCGACACCCTGCTGGCGACGGCACTGGTGTCGCACCTGGCCGGCGGGCGCAGTCTCGAACACTCGGTCAAGGCCCCGGTGGTGCCGGATCCGTTGTCGCTGCCCACGATCGACGACCTGCTGAAGGGCTACGAGGAGACCGTTCCGCTGTTCGTAGAGGCGCTCAAACCCATCGAATGGCGCTACACCAACGACCCGGCCTGGGTGATGCGGGACAAGGGCGGCAAGCTCGACCACAACCGCGTGTGGCTCAAGACCATGGGTGCCATGCCCGACGATCCGGTGCTGCACGCTGCGGCACTGGTCTATTCGTCGGACACGACGCTGCTGGACTCGATCATCACCACCCACGGCCTGTCGTGGGGGCACGACCGGATTTTCGCGGTCACCATGAACCACACCGTCTGGTTCCACCGGCCCATCAAGTTCGACGAGTGGGTGCTGTATTCGACGACGTCACCGGTGGCCGCCGATTCCCGGGGCCTGGCGTCCGGCCATTTCTTCGACCGCGCCGGCCAGGTGCTGGCGACGGTGACCCAGGAAGGCATCGTCAAACACTTTCCGGGCTAAGGCTTTTGGTGTGTCACGGGACCCGGCTCAGCCGACCGTGACACCGAACTCCTTCTCGATGCGGCCGCGGAAATCCTGGACGCAGGTGTTCTGCGCGTTCTGGTCCTGCCCGGCGCGCGTCATGCAGTCGGTGTAGTCACCGAACCCGACCTGGCGGTAGAAGCCGATCACGACGAAGACGAACACGACGGCCAGTACGGTCGCCAGCGCGCCGAGCACGATGCCCGCACCGGCCACCACGCCGTTGTCGGCGAGGCCCTGCTTGACCCGGCCGCGGCCGAGGACGCCGCACGCCACGGCGCCCAATCCGAACAGCAGTCCACCGACCACCGACCACGAGGTCAGCAGTCCCACGATGCCCAGAACCAGTGCGGCGGTTCCCATGCCGTTGCGCGGCGCCGACGTGTATGCCCCGTATCCCTGGTTGGCGTACGGCGGCGGTGGCGGCGGGGGATACGCGCCACCGGGATACATGCTCATGACTGCGCAGGGTACCCGTCTTTGCTGAGGTCCAGGTTCAGCACCGTGCAGTGCAGGCTCGGCGGCAGGTGGTGCGTGGCCACCACGACCGCCCGGTCGGCGCCGAACAATGCGCCGGGAGTGAGGAGTTCGGCGAGCAAGCGGTGGCTGTCCGCCGCGTCGAGATGCTCGGTGGGTTCATCGAGGAGCACGACGGGGAAGTCGGTCAGCAGGGCACGGGCGAGCAGCAGGCGGCGCCGCTGTCCGGCGGAGACGGCGGCAGGGCCGCCGGCCAGCAGGGTCGACAACCCGTCCGGCAGCGTCGCCAGCCAGGGGCCCAGGCCGACCTTTGCCAGCGCGGCGATGAGCTCGTCGTCGGTGGCGTCGCCCCGGGCCACCAGGAGGTTGTCCCGCAGCGTGGTGTCGAACAGGTGCGCATCCTCGGCGAAAAACCCTGCCGGTGAATCGGTTTCGCGCAGGCGATCGGCGGTGGACAGCAGCAGCGTCGTCTTGCCCCGACCGCTGGCGCCCAGTACGGCAATCCGTTCGCCGGGTACGACCTGCAGCGGCGGGACGGCCACGAGGGCGCGGTCGTCGGGGTGCTCGGCCAGCATGCCGGTGAGCCGCGTGATGGCGATGCGGGCCCGCGTCAACTGCACGGCCGCGGCGGGCAGCGCGCCGGTTGCTTCGAACGCCGACAGCGGCAGCAGCATGAGGATCGCCAATGTCGTGGGTGCGACGGCCGACGTGAGCGAGATGGCGGCGAGGATCGCGGCGATGGCGCTGGCACCGGTGGCCAGAATCGGAACCGCGGCGGCGATGGCGGCGGGCCGGGCGGCGCGGTCGGCGGCGTCGCCCCAGCGGCGGTGGTCCGCGGTGGCCTGCGCGATGACACCGCTGAGGCGGCCGGCCACGGCCAGTTCGGCGGCATGGTCGAGTGCCAGCATGACGGCGGCGTCACGGTCCGAATGGTGTGCTGCGGCAAGACGTTCGGTGGCTTCCGCGGCGCGGGCCGCCTGCCATGGCGCCCAGACTCCGGCCACCACCAGTCCGGCGGTCAGGGCGAGCGCGGCAGCGGGGGAGATGACGGCGATGACGATCACCGCGGCGGTCGACAGCACCGTCGCCACGGCGGCGGGCAGCACGGCGCGCACCAGGGTGTCGGCCAGGTCGTCGACGGAAGCGCCTGCGCGCGAAACCAATTCGCCGCTGCTCAGGCGCAGCACCGTCGCCGGCGGGGCGGCCGACAGCCGCCGGTACAGCTCGGTGCGGGCCCGGCCGGCGGCGCGCAGCGCCACGTCGTGCGATGCCAGGCGTTCGCAGTAGCCCAGCACGCCACGGGAAATGCCGAACAGCCGGACGGCCACCACCGCGACCGTCAACTCCAGGATCGGCGGCTGCTCCCAGGCCCGGGTGATCAGCCACGCCGAAACCCCGGCCAGGGCGAGGGCGCTGCCGAGCGCCGCGGACCCGAGGAAGACGGCCAGCGCCAGGCGGGGAAGCCGGGGCCGGAGCAGGTCGACCGCGAATCTAACTGTGGACACGGGACGCACCTCCCACCCGGACGATCTCGTCACCGATGGCCAGCACGGCGGCCCGGTGTCCGACGACGATGACGGTCGCGCCGGCCTCGGCGCGGGCCCGGATCGCCTGGAGGACCTGGAGTTCCAGCTCGGCGTTCAGATGTGAGGTCGGTTCGTCGAGCAGCAGCACCGGGGTGGGCCGGCCGAGTACGCGCGCCAGTGCCAGCCGCTGCCGCTGGCCCAGCGACAGCCCGGAGCCGCCGCGGCCCAGCACGGTGTCCAGTCCGGCGGGCAGAGTGGCCAGTACCTCGTCGAATCCCGCTGCACGGCAGGCGCCGTCGAGATCGGGCAGCAGGCCGAGCAATTCCAGGTTCTCGCGCACGGTGCCCGGGACGAGCACGGGCCGTTGCGGCAGCCAGCCGATCTGTTGCCACCAGTGCTGCCGGTCCAGCGCTCCGACCTCGACGCGGAGCTCGCCGTCGCCGAGAGACACCCGGCCGGCGTCGGGCGTCGTCAGCCCCAGAATCGCTTGCAGCGCTGTGCTTTTTCCGCTGCCATTGGGTCCGGTCAGGACAGTCACCGAGCCGGGCTCGGCCCGCAACGTCAGATTGTGCGGAGCCGGGCCATCCCGGCCCTCGATGCTGACCTGTTCCAGGTCGATGGTCGGCCGTGCGCCGATCCGGGCGGTGCCGGACTCGGGTTGCCCGGCGTTCTCCAGCAGCCGGTAGGCCTGCTCGAAGGCGACCTTGCCGTCTTGGGCGGCATGAAATTCGACGCCGACGCGGCGCAGCGGCCAGAACACCTCGGGTGCCAGGAGCAGCACCGTCAGCGCGACCGGCAGGGTGACGCCGCCGCTGACCAGGCGCAGACCGACGCCGACGGCGACCAGCGCCACCCCGAGTGTCGCCAGTAATTCCAGGACGAGCGCCGACAGGAACGCGATCCGCAGCGTGGCCAGGGCCGAACGCCGGTGTGCGTCGGACAGTTCGGTGATGCGCGGCGCGGCGCCCTCGGCGCGGTTCAGGGCACGCAGTGTGGGGATACCTGCGATCAGGTCGAGCAGACGCGACTGCAGCGTGGCCATGGCGGCGAGCGCGGCCGCCGACCGCTCGGTGGTCATGACACCGATCAGCACCATGAACAGCGGGATGAGCGGCAGCGCGATCAGCACGACGATCGCGGATTTCACGTCGTACCAGGCGATCACGATGACGGCGGCCGGGGTCAGCAGCACGGACATGACGACCGCGGGCAGGTAGCGGGTGAAGTACGGTCGCAGCCCGTCCAGCCCGCGGGTCAGCAGGATCGCGGCCTCGTCGTGCACGGCCTGTCGACGCTGCGGCGGCAGCGCGGTGACGGCGGTGAGCACCTGCGCGTCGAGATCGGCGATCATGGCGGTGGCGCCGTGCTGACTGAGCCTGGCCTGCCACCACTGGGCGCCGGCGCGCAGCGACCAGAGTGCGGCGAGCGCCAGCAGCTGAGGTACCCAGTGCGACAGCGGCGCGCCGGTGGTGATGACCCCCGCCACCACCTGCGCGGTGAGCACTGCCGCGGCGAGCGCCGCGCCGGTGATGACGACCCCGCTGCCGACCGTGGCCGCCAGATGCCGCCGCAGGCCGGCGGTCATGCGGGGGTTGGTCGACGAACGGGTCAGTGCAGCCCGCCGTTTCGGGTCAGACCGATGGAGGCCGGGATCTGCTCGGCCGAAATCCGTTGCCGGAACACCCAGTACGACCATGCCTGGTAGCCGATCACCAACGGCGTGAACACCAGAGCGGCCCAGGTCATCACCTTCAGGGTGTAGGGCGACGACGACGCGTTGTGGATCGTCAGGCTCCATGCCGGATTGAGGGTCGAGGGAATGAGATTCGGGTACAGGCAGCTGAACAGGAGCGCGACCACCGCGACGACGACGACCGCTGTCGCGGCGAACGCCCACCCGTCGGCGCGGCGCGTCCACACCAGGCGGACTGCCGAAAGCTGTGCCACGACAGCGATTCCCAGCGCGATCCAGGTCATGTCGTTGCCGTAGGCCACCTGGGTCCAGATGCCGAATCCGGCGACGATCAGGGTCACCGGGACGGTGAGTCGGGTGGCGAAGCGGCGCGCGTCGTCGTGCACGGCCCCTTGGGTTTTCAGCGTGACGAACACCGCGCCGTGGAACGCGAAGAGGCTCGCCGTGGCGAGGCCGCCGAGTATCGAGTACGGGTTGAGGACGTCACCGAAGGACAGCTGAATCTGATGGTGGGCGTCGACGGGGAGGCCGCGCAGGATGGAGGCGAACGCCACGCCCCACAGCACGGCGGGCAGCCACGATCCCAGGGCGATGCCGATATCGGCCCACCGGCGCCACTGCGGGTCGTCGATCTTGCCGCGCCATTCGATGGCGCAGACCCGGACGATCATGCCGACGAGGATCACGAGCAGCGGCAGGTAGAGGCCCGAGAACAGCGTGGCGTACATGCCGGGGAATGCCGCGAACATGGAACCGCCGGCGGTGAGCAGCCAGACTTCGTTGCCGTCCCATACGGGACCGATGGTGTTGAGCGCGACGCGGCGGTGCCGTTCGGCGTCGGCCTCGTCACCGCCGGCGGCGCGGCCGAAGAACTCCATGAGCATGCCGACGCCGAAGTCGAAGCCCTCCAGGACGAAGAAGCCCACGAAGAGCACGGCCAGGATGATGAACCACAGATGCTGGAGTGTCATGGCTGCCCCTTCCTAGTACGCGAACGACAGTGGGGCGACGTCGTCGCTGTCGGGTGGGGTCGGTGGTGTCGGTTCGGCGTCGTGTTCCTGGGGCCCTTCGAGCGTGTAGCGGCGGATGAGCCAGAACCAGACGACGGCGAGCGCCGCATACAGCGCGGTGAAGGTGAGCAACGAGATCCACACCGTGCCTGCGCTGTGCGCCGACACGCCCTGCCGGATGGTCAGGTGCAGGTTGGGGTCACCGGTCGGGTTGGCGGCGACCACCCAGGGCTGCCGGCCCATCTCGGTGAAGACCCAGCCGGCGCTGTTGGCCAGGAACGGCATGGGCAGCGTCACGAGCGCGAACAAGCTCAGCCACCGTTGCGTCGGAATCCGGCCCTTGCGCGTCAACCACAGCGTGGTGAGCGCGAAAAGCCCTGGGAACGCGAGCAATCCGATCATCATGCGGAACGACCAGTAGGTCACGAACAGGTTGGGCCGGTAGTCACCCGGACCGTATTTGGCCTCGTAGGCCTTCTGCAGGTCCTGCACGCCCTCGAGTCGGACGCCCTCGAACTTGCTCTCGGCGAGGAACGGCAGTACGTACGGCACCTCGATGACGTGCACGACGCTGTCGCAGTTGTTGTGGGTACCGATGGTCAGGACCGAGAAATCGGGATCGGTTTGGGTGTGGCACAACGATTCTGCCGAGGCCATCTTCATGGGCTGCTGGACGAACATCAGCTTGCCCTGGGCGTCGCCGGTGAGCGTGAGCGAGGCAGCGGCGACCAGCGCGACCCAGCAGCCCAGCACGGCGGCGGGGCGGAACATGGTGCGCGATTCCTCGGTGTTGCCACTGCGCACCATCCACCAGGCGCTGATCGCCGCGACGAACGTGGAGGCCGTCAGGATGGCGCCGCCGACTGTGTGCGTGAACGCCGCGATGCCGGTGTTGTTGGTCAGCAGCTCCCAGATGCTGGTCAGCTCCGCCCGGCCGGTCTCCGGGTTGTAGTGCGCGCCAACGGGATGCTGCATGAACGAGTTGGCCGAGATGATGAAGAACGCCGACGCGTTCACCCCGAACGCGACGATCCAGATACACGCCAGGTGCACCAGGCGGGGCAGCTTGGTCCAGCCGAAGATCCACAGGCCGATGAAGGTGGATTCGAAGAAGAACGCCGCCAGGCCCTCCAGCGCCAGCGGTGCGCCGAACACGTCGCCGACGAATCGTGAGTACTCACTCCAGTTCATCCCGAACTGGAATTCCTGCACGATGCCCGTGGCCACGCCGAGGGCGAAGTTGATCAGGAACAGCTTGCCGAAGAACTTGGTCAGCCGGTACCAGGCCGGATTGCCCGTCACCACCCAGATGGTCTGCATGACGGCCAGCAGCGGCGCGAGGCCGATGGTCAGCGGGACCAGGATGAAGTGGTAGACGGTGGTGATCCCGAACTGCCACCTCGATACGTCCAGTGCGTCCATGGGGCCTTCCCCGAGCCGGAGGGATTGGTCTACGACTTACTGTAGTAGTTCATCCGGTCGGTGGTCCAGACCCGCCGAACAGCGAATTGTGTGGCCAGGCGCACACGTGCGCCCGGCCACACAATCGCGGACAGTCGGCGGACTCAGGCGTTGGTCGCCGCCTCGTTGATGGCCTTGTCAACGGCCTTGGCGCCCTTGCGGATTCCGAATGCGGTGATCACTTCGGCGACACCGGTGACCACCAGCCAGATGCCCGTCACCAGCGCCAGCGTGCCGATCGACTCGATCGGCGAACCCAGCACGACGAAACCGGCGATCAGGCTGATGATGCCGAGGAAGATGTTCCACCCGCGGGCGGGCAGCCCCGGATCGCTGATCGCCGACACCGTGGTGGCCACACCGCGGAAGATGAAGCCGATGCCGATCCAGATGGCCAGCAGCAGCACGGCATCGCCGATATGACGGAAGGCCAGCACCGCGAGCACCAGAGATGCCGCGCCGCTGATGAAGGCCAGCACGCGTCCGCCCGCTGTGATGTGCAGGCTGAAGGCGAACACCACCTGGCCGATACCGGTGACGAGCAGATAGGCCCCGAAGAAGATCGCTGCCACCGCGACCGAGATGCCCGGCTGGGCCAACACGGCGGCGCCCAGTACCACGGAGATCAAGCCGGCGATGAGCTCGGTTTTCCACAGATGCTGCAACAGACTTGGCGGAGTTTGCGTGGTCATTGACGCAGTCTCACATATTTGACGGAGGCTGCGCAGAGTTCGGACAACACTGGTTTTCGGTGGTTCTAGATGTGGACAACTGGCGATTGGGCTGCTTGGCGACCACCGTGCCATTAAGGTGCTCTCCAACGCAGCACGCCGACCGATGCGCGCTGGCGGGGTGTCATGGCAGCTGTGGCTGGGACAGAGTTGAGCACGAAGGAAGAGGCAACGTGTCAGGTGTGAGTCAGACCCGTCGGGGCACGGCGTGGCGCATTGCGGTGGTGGCGGCGGCCAGTGGCGCGTTGGCGCTGTCCGGGTGTACCAAGAACACCGAATCCAGCTCGCCCGCATCGAGTTCGTCGGCGGCTCCGGCCGCCAAGGTCGAGTCGATCGCCAACACGGTGCCGGAGGCCATCAAGTCCAGCGGCAAGCTGATCGTCGGCGTCAACATCCCGTATGCACCCAACGAGTACAAGGACCCGAGCGGCAAGGTCGTCGGTTTCGATGTCGACCTGATGAACGCCATCGCCCAGACACTCGGTCTGACCGTCGACTACCGCGAAGAGTCGGACTTCTCGAAGATCATCCCGGCGATTCAGGCCGGCACCTACAACGTCGGCATGTCGTCCTTCACCGACAGCAAGCAGCGTGAGCAGCAGGTCGACTTCGTCACCTACTTCTCGGCCGGCAGCTTGTGGGCGCAGCGCGCAGGTGACCACGTCGACCCCAACAACTCCTGCGGCAAGAAGGTCGCGGTCGAGTCGACCACGGTGCAGGACACCGAGGAACTGCCCGCCAAGTCCAAGACGTGCACCGACGCCGGTAAGCCGCCCATCGACGTGGTGAAGTTCGACAACCAGGACCAGGCCGCCAACGCCGTCGTCGTCGGCCAGGCCGACGCCATGTCCGCGGACTCGCCCGTGACGCTGTGGGCGATCAAGCAGGCGGGCGGCAAGCTCGTGCAGGCCGGCGAGGTGTTCGATTCGGCGCCCTACGGCTGGCCGGTGAAGAAGGGCTCGCCGTTGGCACAGTCGCTGCTGCAGGCATTGCAGCACCTGATCGACAACGGCACGTACAAGCAGATCGCGACCAATTGGGGCGTGCAGGCCGGAATGATCGACAAGCCGGTCATCAATGGGGCCACCAGCTGACGTGACGGGTGCTGAGTCAGCGGCGGACCCGAGCGGTCCCGCCGCCATCCACGCGGTACCGCTACGGCATCCCTGGCGGTGGGTTGGGGCCGTCGCGATCATCGCTGTCGCCGGGCTGTTCCTCTACGGCGCCGCGACCAACCCCGCGTACGGCTGGGACACCTATCTCAAGTACCTGCTCGACGTGCGGGTGGCCGAGGCGGCGTGGAACACCGTGCAGCTCACCATCTACGCGATGGCGATCGGCTTGGTGCTCGGCGTCGTCCTGGCCGTGATGCGGTTGTCGCCGAACCCGGTGTTCCGTGCGGTCGCGTGGGGCTACCTGTGGATTTTCCGCGGTACTCCGGTGTACGTGCAGCTGGTGTTCTGGGGCCTGTTTCCGTCGATCTACCAGAACATCCAGATCGGGGTGCCGTTCGGTCCGTCGTTGTTCCACATCCAGCTGCAGGGACTGTCGCTGGCGTTCGAGATGGCCTTCATCGGCCTGGGCCTCAACGAAGCCGCCTACATGGCCGAAATCATCCGTGCCGGAATCATTTCCGTCCCGGAGGGGCAGACCGAGGCGTCGGTCGCTCTCGGCATGTCGTGGTGGATGACCATGCGGCGCACCGTTCTCCCGCAGGCGATGCGGGTCATCGTGCCGCCGACCGGCAACGAGCTGATCAGCATGCTGAAAACCACATCGCTGGTCACAGCCGTGCCGTACACGCTCGAGCTGTACACCCGTACCCGGGACATCTCCGCGGTGATCTTCCAGCCCATCCCGCTGCTGCTGGTCGCCGCGACCTGGTACCTGGTCATCACCAGCGTGCTGATGGTCGGCCAGTTCTACCTGGAGCGGTACTTCTCGCGGGGTGCGTCGCGCAAGCTGACGACCAAACAGCTTGAGGCCCTTGCCCTGGCGCAGATGGGCGACCACGGGGGTGTGCCCGCATGACCCCCATGGTGCGCGCCGAACAGGTGTGCAAGAGCTTCGGTGCCCTCGACGTGCTCAAGGGCGTCTCGCTCGAAGTCGAGCGCGGCCAGGTCCTCGTGCTCGTCGGTCCCTCCGGTTCCGGAAAGTCGACGTTCCTGCGGTGCATCAACCACCTGGAACAGGTCAGCGCCGGGCGGTTGTACGTCGACGAGGAGCTGGTCGGGTACCGCGAACGCGGGGGCAAGCTGCACGAACTCCCGCCCAAGGAGGCCGCCCGCCAGCGCCGCGATGTCGGCATGGTCTTCCAGCATTTCAACCTGTTCCCGCACCGGACCGCGCTGGAGAACATCATCGAGGCGCCGTTGCACGTCAAGGGCGTCAAGCGGGACGCGGCGGTGAGTCGTGCGCGGGACCTGCTCGACCAGGTGGGGTTGTCCAGTAAGGCTGATGCGTACCCGGCGCAGTTGTCCGGCGGCCAGCAGCAGCGCGTCGCGATCGCCCGCGCGTTGGCGATGGAACCCAAGCTCATGCTGTTCGACGAACCGACCTCGGCGCTCGACCCGGAACTGGTCGGCGATGTGCTCGCGGTCATGAAGAAGCTTGCGCAACAGGGCATGACGATGATCGTGGTCACGCACGAGATGGGCTTCGCCCGCGAGGTGGCCGACGAGCTGGTGTTCATGGACGGCGGAGTCGTGGTCGAGCGCGGCGCCCCGCGCGAGGTGATGGCCAACCCGAAACATGAACGCACGAAGGCTTTTCTGTCCAAAGTGATGTAGTGGCTGTTCACCTGGCCTCAGAACCGGACCCGGCCGCCCCGCTGTGGCGGGCGGCGCAGGGCTTCCGGCTTCTCAGCTGCCTGTACGCCCTGGGTTTTCAGCTCGCGGTGAATGACGATCTGCGACACCCGACCGTCACGTGGGCGCTGTTCGGGGTCCTCATCGCGTGGAGCCTGGCGTGTGCCGTGGCCTATCTGAAGGGTTTCGGCCGACGGAAGGCCTGGGTGCTGGCCGAGGTGGTGGTCGTCATCCTGCTGGTGTTGTCGACCGACCTGGTGGCGTCCCCGGCGTGGATCGCCGGCAACCAGTCGTGGCCGACGACGTTGTGGGCCACCAACGCGACGCTGTCCGCGGCCATCCAGCTGGGGCCGCCGGCCGGAATGGGCGTCGGGCTGCTGGTGACGGCGGCCGGCGCGGTGCTCAAGGGCTACTTCGACCCCAATCTCGGCCGGCAGGCGACGCTCGTCATCGAGTTGGCGGTGGGGCTCGCCGTCGGGATGGCCGCACAGACCGCCCGCCGTGCCCACGCGGAGCTGCAGCGCGCCATCCGATTGGCAGCGGCGACCGCGGAGCGCGAGCGGCTGTCCCGCCAGGTGCACGACGGCGCCATCCAGGTGCTGGCACTGGTGGCCCGCAAGGGGCGGGAAATCGGTGGTGAGACAACGGAACTCGCGCAGCTGGCCGGCGAGCAGGAACGGGCGCTGCGCCGGTTGGTCAGTTCCGGCCTGGACGAGGCCACGGGCGGATCGGTCGACGTCGGGGAGATGCTCCGTGCCCGCGCGGGTGATCGCGTCGCGGTGAGCGTGCCGCCGGACCCGGTGCTGCTCGACGCCGCCGTGGCAGGCGAACTCGATGCCGCGGTCGCCAATGTGCTGGGTAACACGGTCGCGCATGCGGGCCCGCAGGCCCGGGCCTTCGTCCTCGTCGAGGACCTCGGCGAACAGGTCGTGGTGAGCATCCGCGACGATGGGGTGGGGATCGCCGACGGACGGTTGGCGCAGGCGGCTGCGGAGGGACATATGGGTGTGACGAAATCCATTGTGGGACGGCTGGAATCACTCGGCGGTACGGCCGAGCTGACGACGTCGCCGGGCGCCGGCACAGAGTGGGAGCTGACCGTGCCCAGGGCGGCCGGCGATGTCTGAGCCGCAGCTGACGGTCATGGTCGTCGACGACCACCCGATCTGGCGGGACGCCGTCGCCCGTGACCTCGAGGACTCGGGCTTCACCGTGGTGGCCACCGCCGACGGCGTCGCGGCCGCGGGACGCCGGGCCGCGGTGGTCAAGCCGCAGGTGGTGCTGATGGACATGCGTCTGTCCGACGGCAGCGGCGTCGAGGCGACCGCTCAGGTGCTGGCGGTCTCACCGGCGAGCCGGGTGCTGGTGCTGTCGGCCTCCGACGAGCGCGACGACGTGCTGGAGGCCGTGAAGGCCGGTGCCACCGGGTATCTGGTGAAGAGCGCCTCCAAGGCCGAGCTGGCCGACGCGGTGCGCGCGACGGGTGAGGGGCGTGCGGTGTTCACTCCGGGCCTGGCCGGTCTGGTGCTGGGGGAGCACCGGCGCATCGCCAAGGCGCCGGGAGCGGACCCGGCCGCGGGGCTCACGGAACGGGAGACCGAGATCCTCCGTTACGTGGCAAAAGGCTTGACCGCCAAGCAGATCGCCGAGCGTCTGACCCTGAGTCACCGCACCGTCGAGAACCACGTGCAGGCGACGTTCCGCAAGCTGCAGGTGGCCAATCGGGTGGAAGCGGCGCGCTATGCCATCGAGCACGGGCTGGACTGAGCACCGTCGGCTCGCGACGAGCCGGCCGCGGAGGTTCGCCCGACCAGGTACCAGGTGCGCATCAGGCCCTTGCCCTTGACGTCGATCTCGCCGCGCTCCTCGAATTCGTAGGCGTGCTGGAGACGCTCATACACGTTGTGCGGCACCTGGATTCGGCCGGCGACATCGGTGCTCTCCATGCGGGACGCGACGTTCACCGCGTCGCCCCAGACGTCGTAGAAGAACTTGCGTGACCCCACCACACCGGCCACGACGGGGCCGGCGGCGATGCCGATGCGGACCGGGACGGGACGCCCCTTCGGGTCGGTCAGTTCGCGGACCGAGTCGGCGAAGTCCAGGGCCAGGCAGGCCAGCGCCTCGAGGTGATCGGCCCGGCCGTGCGGGATACCGCTGACCACCATGTAGGAGTCACCGCTCGTCTTGACCTTCTCCAGGCCGTGCCGGTCGACGAGTGCGTCGAGCCCGGTGTACAGCGCGTCCAGGAACTGGACCAGATCGGCCGGAGCGGTGTCGCTGGCGCGCTGGGTGTAGCCGGCGATGTCGGCGAAAAGGATTGAGGCGTCGTCGAATTTGTCGGCGATCACCGAATGCGCGGGATCCTTGAGGCGCTGCGCGATGGACTCGGGCAGGATGTTCGCCAGCAGCGTCTCGGACCTCAGGTATTCGGCTTGGATGGCGCGCTGGGCGATGGCGTTCTCCCGCAGCACCGACCAGACCGTCGCCATCACGATGAGGCAGGCCGACACCGCGATGATGACGAACGACACCCGGCTTTCCATCTCGGTCTGCGCTCCGGTGTGTGCCGGGACCGTGAATTCCAGGATGCTGGCGGTGACGATGCCGACGGCGGCGACGGCGGCCGCGAATCCCACGTGCTCGAGACCCACGATCAATAGCGCGATGGCACCGGAAACGGTCAGATACAGCAGAATTCCCGAGCCGGTGCCCACATTGATGGTCACGACTGTGACCGTGGCGTAGGCGATGAGGATGAATGCCGCCGGGGCCACGAGCTCGCCGAACCGGTAGAGCGCCGGGACGAGGAGGAAGAGCACCGCGCCGGCCAGGTTGACCGCGCCGATCCACATCGTGTGAGGCCCTGTGGTCAACGCCTGCAAGGCGAAGAAAACGCTGAGCACCGCGCCGAGGCGGCTGGTGCGGGTCAGAATCCGGCGGCTGCGGGCGACCGTCGGGCTCAGGATGTCGGCGTCGGGACGCAGGCACTCGCGGACGGTCGCGGTCGGCACACAGACAGAACGGCGCACGGCAGCGACCAAATCGGCGCTGGCCGGGGTCGCGGCGCCACCGGCGAGGCGAGCGTCGTCCATGATCGCCATGGATTCAGGGTAGACGCGCGGGGCCGCATTTGGTGCCCGCCTGCGGATACTGCGCTGACGGCGAACAGCGGGCCGCCGCGGCGCCGCCGCCGTGGCCGCTTCGGAGTGGTTGCGGGACCCCTATTGGCCAGTCGCTGTGGCCATTTAGGAGGGCTCACTGAGTGGGATATTCGTTGGTACCGGGTGTCCCTTCGCCGCAACCGAAAAGTATGGTCAGCCGCGATCAATATCAAAATTGCCAAATATTCGACAGCTGCGTCGAATGGCTTACCTGTAAGTCGATAAAGCCGTGTGAACTGGGGAGATACCAAAAGAATGCTTGCTCATGGCAATTTTGCAAACCGATATTGATTAGCTGTTTGTGAACATACCAGGAGTATTTAGGGCATCTCTATATTTGCTTGATTCGCACGATCGGATTATTTCAATCAGATTTCGGATTTGAGTTCATTAAATTGTTGTCGGAGCAGTAAATTAACTGCCACGCGTCGTTGTCGAGGGGCGACGACCAGGGCGGAAAGGGGACTGTGGTGAACCGTCTGGTCCGTGCTCTCATGCTGAGAGTCGTTGTCGTATTGATGCCGTTGGCTGTCGTCTGCACCTACAGCCATGTGACGCCCGCGCCGACCCGGACGGTCGCGCTCGACGTCGTACCCACCGCCGAGATCGATGACACGCATTCGACCATCGGCATCGCCGACTCGAGCCTTTATGGATTGTCGCCGGCGGAGATCGACAAGACCCTGACCCAGCTGCAGTCCATCGGGGTGCAGAACATCCGGGTCTTCGTCCCATGGGCGTTGATCAAGATGACGGGTCCGAATGATGCGGCGAATGACGCCAACTGGACTCTGATGAACAACGTGATGGACGCCGCGCGTGCCCACAACATGGGTGTGCTGGCGGTCATCAGTCACACCCCCTTGTGGGCGGCGCCCAGCGGCACCACCCCGGGTGCCGGCGCACCCGATCCAGCCGTCTACGCGGACTTCGTGAAGCAGGTGGCCACGCGCTACGGCGACGTCATCTCCGCGTACGAGGTCTGGAACGAGCCCAACAGCTTCACGTTCTTCCAGCCGATGGATGCCGCCAAATACACCGCCATCCTGAAGGCCGTCTACACCACCCTGAAAGGCGGCGACGGGACCACCGGTGTGGACCCTACGGCCTCGGTCATCGCGGGCGCCCTGGCGCCGATTCAGGACTTCTTCGGACTCACGTCGTCTCCACAGACCTTCCTGGCCGCGATGTATGCCGCCGGCGCCAAAGGCTTTTTCGATGCGATCTCGTTCCACCCGTACGAGTTCAACCAGGTGCTGAAGTTCTCGCAGGGTGCCTTGAACCCACTCGCGCCGCTGTACCAGCTGCAGCAGATGCGGGCGATCATGGTGCAGAACGGTGACGGTGACAAGCTGATCTGGGCCACCGAATACGGCTTCCAGACCGTGCTGGACCAACTCGGCGTCGTCGACCCCACGAGCAACCAGAAGCAGGCCGATTTCATCTCGGACTTCATCACTGCCTGGCGGGCGCTGACCTACACCGGCCCGATATTCATCTACACCACCCGTGACGGCACGCCGGGCACGGACACCGGTTACGGCATCTTCCAGGCGGACTGGACGGCGAAGCTGGCGGTGAAGGTGATCTCGGATGCCATCGGTCTGCCGCCGGTCATCGTCTCGCCGATCGTGGCGCTGGCACAATTGATCCAGAAGGCGCTGGCTCAGGCCCAGAAAGCCTTCGCGTCGTTCACCGCATCGCTGCAGACCGCGGTCAACAATGCCGTCAAGGCGTTCCAGAGCCTGCTGGCAGGCATCTTCAAACCGGCTGCGGCGCAACCGAGTACCACCGCGAGCCTGACGTCCGCCGCCGCCTCGATCAGTGCGGACACTCTCTCGGAGGCCAACCGGGCCGCGACTGAGCTGAAGTCTCAGGTGAGTGGTTCGAAGGACACCGCCGACCACGTCAAGGCCGGCGACAAGTCGGAATCGGGCGACGTCAAGGTCGTCGACGCTGTCGAGCACGAAACCGCCGGAGCTGTCGACCCGAAGGCCGTGGAGACCAAGACCGAGGAGCCCAAGACAGCGGATCCCAAGGCGGAAGAGCCGAAGGCCGAAACCCCGAAGGCTGAATCCCCGAAGGCTGAATCCCCGAAGGAAGAAACCCCGAAGGAAGAGACGCCCAAGGCCGAGACGCCCAAGGTAGAGAGCCCCAAGGAAGAGACCCCGAAAGCGGAGTCGCCGCAGTCTGATTCGCCTGCGTCGGCGGCGCCCAAGGCCACGGACGAGTCCAAGAAGCCGGCCAAAGACGTTGCGGCCCAGGACAAGTCGACCGATGCCAAGGACGGCGACAAGCCGGCCACCAAGGGCAAGGGCAAGAAGCCGGGCAAGACGAAGAAGCCGACCCCCGCGGCCAGTGAACCGTCCAAGCCGGCGGGGCGGTCGAACAGCGACACCGGTGGCAAGACTTCGCCGGCGGACGGCAAGTCACACCAGCATCAGGGCGCATAACCCGGGTCTGGGCGAGGCCTCCCTGGCGTGTCATGCGCCGGGGAGGCGCTCAGGTTTTACGGCTCAGACCGAATAGAACGGGGCGCCGATCCCGGACATGGTCGCGCGGAGGCGGTGCGCGATATCCCGGTCCAGCGCAACGAGATTCGCGGCGAAGTGCCGAATGTCGGCAGAGTGGTCGTCGGCCATCGACTCGCGCGACTCGCGCTCCCTGGCCACGAACCGGTACCTGACCTCGGTCACCGACAGGTCTTCGGAGACGGTGAACTCGTTGGTGCGCGCCTCGTCGATTGCGTTGAGCGCCAGTCGTTTCACATCGGACAGCGACGCCGCGCCGGTGTGGGCGATACTCGCGGCGGCCCGCAGCGCATCGGCTGATCCACGGACCTTGACGAGGTCGCGCCACGCGATGTCCTGCGCGTTTTCCGCCGCGCTGCCCTCCCACGTGGTGCCGCCGGGGCGCAGGGTGCCCTGCCAGACGTCGTGGAACGAGTTCTCCCACAGGTCGGCGGTCTTGTTCCATTGCGCGGCAGCGTCGACGAGGTGTTGCACATCCCAATCGGTGATCTGTGCCAGCGTCGGCAACTCGAGTTCGGCCATCACGGCTACTCCGCCAATGCTGCCGAGGCAGAGCTGTCGGAGTCGGTATAGGCGCGGCCGGCGGCGGTCAGTGAGGAGGCAACAGACCAGATCCGTTCGGCATGTGCGGCGGACGCGGCATCAATGTGCGACTGGATCTCGGCGACGACATCCGCGGTGGATTGGCCCTCAGGCAACGGCGCACCGCTGGTGATGTGTGCCGACAGAGCTTGGGCATGCTGCTCGAGTTGTCCGGCAACGGCGAACAGTCCATCCGCAGTGACTCGCAGTGCCCCCATGCGTGCAGTTTAGCGGCGAGTTTTGGTGCCCTCGGTGAGATTCGAACTCACACTGCACGGGTTTTGAATCCGTTTCCTCTGCCAGTTGGGATACGAGGGCGTCACACCGGTTGATCGGGTGCGGTGTACCACCATAGTTGATGTGATTCTCGGGGCCACGCCGCGCCCCGAGGTCGCTTCATTTGACGGCTCACGCGACAATATGGGGATGACCGGGTCAACATCTGAAGTCGCACCGCGCCGTGTTCTCGTGGCCGAGGATGAGGCGCTCATCCGGCTGGACCTGGCGGAGATGCTCCGCGAGGAGGGCTACGAGATCGTCGGCGAGGCCGGCGACGGCCAGGAGGCCGTCGAACTCGCCGAGCAACTCAAGCCTGACCTGGTGATCATGGACGTGAAGATGCCGCGCCGTGACGGCATCGACGCCGCTTCCGAGATCGCTGCCAAGCGCATCGCGCCCATCGTGATCCTCACCGCGTTTTCCCAGCGTGAGCTGGTCGAACGGGCCCGCGACGCGGGTGCCATGGCCTATCTGGTCAAGCCGTTCTCCATCACGGACCTGGTGCCGGCCATCGAGGTGGCGGTCAGCCGCTTCGGTGAGCTGACGGCGCTGGAGAAGGAAGTCCTCTCGCTGTCCGATCGGCTCGAGACCCGCAAGCTCGTCGAGCGGGCCAAGGGCATCCTGCAGACCAAGCAGGGCATGACCGAACCCGAGGCGTTCAAGTGGATTCAGCGGGCGGCGATGGACCGGCGCACCACCATGAAACGGGTGGCCGAGGTGGTCGTCGAGACGCTGGATCCGCCGGCCGCGGAAGCGACGGAACCGTCAGCCGGCTGAGTCCCGCAGGCGCGTCCCGTTAACTCTGTGTTTCGGGCCGCAGCATTTACACAGGTCCGATGAAGACAACGTCGGCCAGCATCGCTCAACAGCGCGTATAGCCGCGCCGTGTTGGTTACTGTCTACGCGAAGCAGCGGAGTCGGCCCCACCTGCGAAGCGTGCAGGCCGAATCCGGTGCCACGTAACCATGACCCGGAGGTGAAGCGTGCGCAGTCGCGTAGCTCGTAATGCTCTTGCAGTCGGCAGTGCCGGTCTGATCGTGTTCGGTCTGGCGGGGTGCAGCCAGTCTGAGCCGAAGCAGAGCGGCGCGGCCGGCTCGAATCTCAAGATCGTCGAGCAGGTGCAGATCGACGAGAACGGCGCCGAGGTCAAGGGCGCCGCCGGCGCAACTCCGGCCGATCCCGCCGGTGACGGCAAGGCCACCTGCCCGCCGGTGAACATCGCCATGGCCGGCGCGCTGAACGGCCCCGATGCCGCACTGGGCATCAACATCAAGGACGGCGTGCAGCTGGCCATCGACAAGCACAACGCGGCGAACCCCGGCTGCCAGGTGACGCTGAAGACCTTCGACACCGAGGGCGACCCGCAGAAGGCGACGGGCATCGCGCCGCAGATCGTCGACGACAAGTTCACCATCGGCCTCGTCGGCCCCGCCTTCTCCGGCGAGACCAAGGCCACCGGCACCGTCTTCGACCAGGCCGGCCTCGTCGCCGCCACCGCGTCGGCCACCAACGTGACGCTGAGCGAGAACGGCTGGAAGACCTTCTTCCGTGGCCTGGCCAACGACGGCGTGCAGGGCCCGTCGGTCGCGAATTACCTGAAGAACACGCTCAACTACAAGAAGGTCTGCGTCGTCGACGACAGCACCGACTACGGCCTGGGCCTGGCCACGGCCGTGCGCACCACGCTGGGACCGGTTGCGGACTCGGCGTGCAACATCTCGGTCAAGAAGGGCGACAAGGACTTCTCGGCGGCCGTCACCCAGATCAAGGGCGCCGCGCCGGACGCGATCTTCTACAGCGGCTACTACGCCGAGGCTGCGACGTTCGCTCAGCAGCTCAAGGACGGCGGCGTGACCGCGACGTTCGCCAGCGCCGACGGCACGAAGGACCCCGAGTTCGTCAAGCAGGGCGGCGAGGCGACCAAGGGCGCCATCCTGTCCTGCCCGTGCGGCCCGGCGAGCAAGCAGTTCGCCGAGGAGTACACCAAGAAGTTCGGCCAGGAACCCGGCACCTACAGCACCGAGGGCTACGACCTGGGCACCATCCTGGTCAAGGGCATCGACTCGGGCGCCGTCACGCGGCCCGCGCTGCTGGACTTCGTGACCAAGTACGAAGGCCAGGGTGTGGCCCGCAAGTACCAGTGGAACAACAAGGGTGAGCTGACCACCAACCTCATCTGGATCTACAAGGTCCAGTAGGAACCTGCAGACGACGACGCGTCCGGACCCCGTGCCGGGCGCGTCGTCGTTCCTGGACTCTCACCACCGCGATAACCGAGGAGCCGCCACCCGATGACATCCGACTGCGTCGGCCACTACGTGTGCACCGCGGCCAATATCAATTTCAACGTCGACAACCTGGTGAACGGGTTCTGGCAGTTGACGATTGACGGGTTGTCGTGGGGTGCGATCTATGCCCTGGTCGCCGTTGGCTACACCCTGGTGTTCGGTGTGCTGCGACTGATCAACTTCGCGCACTCGGAAATCTTCATGCTCGGCATGTTCGGCGCGTACTTCGCGCTGGAGATCATTCTCGGGTTCAAGCCCAGCGGAAACGCCTACAACCTGGGCGTCGGGTTGACGATCTTCTATCTGGGCATCGCCATGGTGGTCGCGATGCTGGTCTCCGGCGCCGCGGCCGTCGGGCTGGAGGTCGTGGCCTACCGGCCGCTGCGCCGCCGCAACGCGCGGGGGCTGACGTTCCTCATCACCGCCATCGGCATGTCGTTCGTCCTCCAGGAATTCGTGCACTTCGTGCTGCCGAAGATTCTCAAGGGATTCGGCGGCAGCAATGCCCAGCAGCCCATCATCCTGGTGCAGCCCAAGACTCAGTTCACGCTCTTCAGCGCGAACATCTCGAACGTCACCATCGTCATCGTCGTGGCGGCCATCGTGCTGGCGCTGCTCACCGACATCGCGCTCAACCGCACCAAGTTCGGCCGCGGTATCCGGGCCGTCGCCCAGGACCCGACGACCGCCACCCTCATGGGCGTGTCCCGCGAGCGCATCATCATGACGACGTTCCTCATCGGTGGCCTGCTCGCGGGCGCCGCCGCGCTGCTCTACACCTTGAAGGTGCCGCAGGGCATCATCTACTCGGGCGGATTCCTGTTGGGAATCAAGGCATTCTCGGCCGCCGTGCTCGGCGGTATCGGCAACCTGCGGGGCGCGCTCCTCGGTGGGTTGATCCTCGGCATCATGGAGAACTACGGCCAGGCGTTCTTCGGCACCCAATGGCGCGACGTGGTGGCGTTCGTCCTCCTCGTGCTGGTGCTGTTGATCCGTCCCACCGGGATACTCGGTGAAAGTCTCGGGAAGGCACGCGCATGAGCGGGCAGCATCGAAATGAGGGCCGCGCCCGGTACCTGCTGGCGCCCGGTGACCAGATCCGCCAGTGGTGGGACCAGCAGTCGAGGCCGGCCAAGTGGGCCTTCGGTGTCTTCGTGTTCCTTCTGGTGGCGTACCTACCGCTACACACGCCGGCGTTCCTCAACACGCCCGGTATCAGCTTCGGCGGCACCATGGCACAGTTCGCGATGGTGGCGATCATCGCGATCGGCCTCAATGTGGTTGTGGGCCAAGCGGGATTGCTCGACCTCGGCTATGTCGGGTTCTACGCCGTCGGCGCCTACACCGTCGCGCTGCTGACCAGCCCCGACAGCCCCTGGAACCAGGTCGGGGTCGACGGCTTCCTCGACAAGGACTGGGCCTGGCTGGCCTGTGTCCCTCTGGCGATGGCGGTCACGGCCATGGCCGGCCTGGTGCTGGGTATCCCGACGCTGCGGCTGCGCGGTGACTACCTCGCGATCGTGACGCTGGGATTCGGTGAGATCATCCGGCTCCTGGCCGACAACCTCTCCGACCTGACCAACGGCGCCCGCGGCCTCAACCAGATCGCCTATCCGCGGCTGGGGGAGACCGACAAACTCCCGACGGGGGTGTTCTCCAGCGGCAACTCCGCCGGCAGCGCCAACTACGGCACGTGGTGGTTCTGGCTGGGGCTGGCGCTCATGGTCGGCATCCTGCTGCTCGTCGGCAACCTGGAACGCAGCCGCGTCGGGCGGGCGTGGGTCGCCATCCGCGAGGACGAGGACGCCGCGGAAGTCATGGGCGTCAACACTTTCAAGTTCAAGCTGTGGGCGTTCGTCATCGGCGCGGGCATCGGCGGCCTGTCGGGCGCGCTGTATGCCGGCCAGGTGCAGTACGTCGCGCCGCCGACCTTCAACATCATCAACTCGATGCTGTTCCTGTGCGCGGTGGTCCTCGGCGGCCAGGGCAACAAACTCGGCGTGATCGTCGGCGCGTTCATCATCGTGTACCTGCCCAACCGGTTGCTCGGGGTGCACTTCCTCGGCATCAACCTCGGCGACCTCAAGTACCTGTTCTTCGGCCTGGCTCTGGTCGTGCTGATGATCTTCCGGCCGCAGGGTCTGTTCCCGGTACGCCAGCAGCTCCTGACGTACGGCAAGTCCGCGCGGGCGCTGTTGCGCAATGCCGACGAAACGAAGGCGGCGGCATGAGCGACACCTTCGAGCCCGCGCCCGACGAGGAACTCGCCGCCCTGCACCGTGACGTGCAGGTCGCCGAGGGTGAGAAGCTCTTGGCCACAACCGATCTCACGGTCAAGTTCGGCGGGCTCACCGCGCTCGATGCGGTGACGTTCGATATCCGGCGCGGCGAGATTCTCGGTCTCATCGGTCCCAACGGCGCCGGCAAGACCACCTGCTTCAACGCGATCACCGGCGTGTACCGGCCGTCGTCCGGATCGGTGATGTTCGACGGCGCGCCGCTCGGCAAGATCAAGCGCCACGAGATCACGCGGCGCGGCATCGCTCGCACGTTCCAGAACATCCGGCTGTGGGGCGAGATGACGGCGCTGGAGAACGTCGTCGTCGGCACCGACGCCCGGCACAAGACGTCGGTCCCGGGCGCGCTGCTGCGCACCTCGCGGCACCGCCGCGAGGAACGCGATGCCATCGAACGTGCCGCGGCGCTGCTGCAATTCGTGGGCATCGCGCACCGCGGCGAGGAAAAGGCGCGGAACCTCTCGTACGGAGACCAGCGCCGGCTGGAGATCGCCCGGGCCCTGGCCACCGAGCCGAAGCTGCTGTGCCTGGACGAGCCCGCCGCGGGTTTCAATCCGAGCGAGAAGTCCGCGCTCATCGAGCTGATCCAGGCGATCCGGGACGACGGCTACACCGTGCTGCTGATCGAACACGACATGCGGCTGGTCATGGGTGTCACCGACCGGATCGTGGTGCTGGAGTTCGGCCGCAAGATCGCCGAAGGCCTACCGGCCGAGATCCGCGAAGACCCGAAGGTCATCGCCGCTTACCTGGGGGTGCCCGATGACCAGCTCTGAGTCCACCGACCTCGACCCGCGGCCCGTGCTGCTGGAGGTCCGTGACGCCGTCGTCCACTACGGCAGAATTCAAGCGCTGCACGGTGTTTCGCTGGTCGTCCGGGAGGGTGAACTGGTCACCCTGCTCGGCTCCAATGGCGCGGGCAAGACCACCATGATGCGGGCCATCTCCGGGCTGTTGCCGTTGTCGTCGGGTTCGGTGTGGTTCGACGGCGAGGACGTCTCGAAGATGAAGGCGCATCGCCGCGTGACCGCGGGCCTGATCCAGGCACCCGAGGGCCGCGGCATCTTCCCGGGCATGACCATCGTCGAGAATCTCGAAATGGGCTGCTATGGGCGCAAATTCGAGTCCAAGCATGACCATGACGAGCGTCTCGACTGGGTACTGACGACGTTTCCGCGGCTGGCCGAACGGCGGTCGCAGGCCGGCGGCACGCTGTCCGGTGGCGAGCAGCAGATGCTGGCGATCGGCCGCGCGCTGATGGCCCGGCCCAAGGTGCTCCTGCTGGACGAACCGTCGATGGGTCTGGCGCCCATGGTCATCTCGCAGATTTTCCGGATCATCTCCGAGATCAACTCTCAGGGCACCACGGTGCTGCTGGTCGAGCAGAACGCGCAGCAGGCATTGAGTCGGTCCGATCGGGCCTACATCCTGGAGACCGGTGCCGTCACCCGCAGCGGCAATGCCCGGGATCTGCTGAAGGACGACAGCATCCGAGCTGCCTACCTCGGCGTCGCCTGAGCTGGGGCCTACGGCAGGTGGCGCTGGATCTTGTCGTGGATATCGTCGCTGAACGCCACGAATCTGACGACGGTGACGGCGGTATCGGCGGCGGAGGCCGTCTCGAGTGCAATTGCGATCGCGTCGTCCAACGGCCAGCCATAGATACCCGCGCTGATCAACGGGAACGCCACGCTCTGCGCGCCGAGTTCGTCCGCGACGTCGAGTGACCGCCGGTAGCAGGACCGCAGCAGCTCTGGATCGCGTTGGCCCGCGCGGTAATTCGGCCCGACGGTGTGGATGACCCAGCGGGCCGGGAGATTGCCTGCGGTGGTCCAGCCGGCATCGCCGGTCGCCAGCCCATGCGGGAAACGCTCGATGCAATCCGCGAGAACCGCGGGCCCACCCGCCCGGTGGATGGCGCCGTCGACGCCGCCACCACCACGCATCGCGCTGTTGGCGGCGTTGACGATCGCGTCGACGTCCTGCTGCGTGATGTCGCCGAGGACGGCGGTGATCCGTGGCATGACTGCAGTATCCGCGCTATTCGTCGATCCGGAACCGCTTGATCCGGGCCGCCGCGCCGGACACCAGCTCGACCCGCGACTTCGGCACGTCGAAATGGTCGGCCAGCACGCGGATCACCGCGGTGTTGGCCTTGCCGTCCACGGCTTGCTCGCGGACGTAGACGACCAGCGTGCCGTCGTCATCGGTCTCGACGAGCGGCCCCTTGCGGCTGCCCGGCTTGACCCGGACCGAGATCATCACTGGTCGAGTGTCCCGCACGTTCGGCGGCTCGAAAACTAGCGCGCGACGATCACCGACGAACCGTGGCCGAACAGGCCCTGGTTCGCGGTCACGCCCACGCGGGCACCTTCGACCTGGCGGCCGGTGGCCTGCCCCTTCAGCTGCCACGTCAGCTCACACACCTGCGCGATGGCCTGGGCGGGGATCGCCTCACCGAAGCACGCCAGCCCGCCCGACGGGTTGACCGGCACGCGGCCACCGATGGTGGTGGCGCCGGAGCGCAGCAGCTGCTCGCCCTCGCCCTTGGCGCACAGGCCCAGGTGCTCGTACCAGTCGAGTTCCAGCGCGGTCGACAGGTCGTAGACCTCCGCGAGGTTGACGTCGTCGGGTCCGATGCCGGCCTCGGCGTACGCCGCATCGAGGATCTGGTCCTTGAACACCCGTTCCGGTCCGGCGATGGCCGCGGTGGAATCCGTTGCGATGTCCGGCAATTCGGGCAGGTGCTGCGGGTACTGCGGGGTGACGGTGCTGATCGCGCGCACCGACGGCACACCGTCGAGCGAGCCGAGATGCTTGCGCGCGAAGTCGGCGCTGGCCACGATCAGCGCGGCCGCGCCGTCCGAGGTGGCACAGATGTCCAGCTGCCGCAGCGGGTCGGAGACGACCGGGCTGGCCAGCACGTCCTCGACCGAAGCCTCCTTGTGGTAGCGGGCATTCGGGTTGTTCAGACCGTGCTTGGAGTTCTTCACCTTGATCTGGGCGAAGTCCTCGGACGTGGCGCCGTACAGGTCCATGCGGCGGCGGGCCAGCAGGGCGAAGTACACCGGGTTCATGGCGCCCAGCAGGTGGAAGCGCTGCCAGTCGGGGTCGTTCTTGCGCTCGCCGCCGACGGGCGCGAAGGCACCCTTGGGTGTGGTGTCGGCGCCGATGACCAGCGCGACGTCGCAGAAGCCGGCCAGGATGTGGGCGCGGGCACTTTGCAGGGCCTGCGAACCACTGGCGCACGCGGCGTACGACGACGACACCGGCACGCCGTTCCAGCCCAGCTTCTGGGCGAACGTCGAACCGGCGATGAAGCCGGGGTAGCCGTTGCGGATGGTGTCGGCGCCGGCGACCAGCTGGATCTGACGCCAGTCCAGGCCGGCCTCAGCCAGCGCGGCGCGGGCGGCGACGACGCCGTACTCGGTGAAGTCGCGGCCCCACTTGCCCCACGGGTGCATGCCCGCGCCGAGGATGTACAGCGGTTCGGGCGTGCTCATTCGGCGATCCTCCACGCGTAAGTGGTCCGCTCGACACCGTCGGCGTCCGTGTACAGCGGCATGGTGGTCAGTTCCATCTCCATGCCGACCTTGAGGTCCGCGGCGAGCGTGCCCTCGACGACCTTGCCCAGCACGATGAGGCCTTCGGCCTCCAGCTGGACGGCGGCGATGGCGAACGGCTCAAACGGGTCGGCGGCCGGGTACGGCGCCGGCGGGGGATACCGGTTCTCGGTGTAGCTCCACACCGTGCCGCGGCGCGACAGCGCGACGGGCTCGAGCACGTCGCTGTCACAGGCTGGGCTGGGGCAGTTGTTGGCGCGGGGCGGGAAAACGTAGGTCCCACACTGCGGGCACTTGGCCCCGATCAGGTGTGGCGCACCGTTTTCGTCGGTGTCCCACCAACCTTCAATTGCCGGTTGACTCCCGGCGTCCGTCACTCCTGGCACGAGCTCAGCGTAACTGCCGACAGGCCAGAAACTGAAACGTGTTGCAGTTTTATCCCGGCAGCCGGGAAAACCTGATTGAAGTGTACGAAACTGTTTCGTACACTTTGGCCATGGTGCGAGGAGCTGAGCGGGAACAGGCGGTGCTCGCGGCGACGGCCGAGTTGCTCGTCGAGCGGGGCTACGCGGCATTGACCACCGACGCGGTGGCAGTTCGGGCGGGCGCAAGCAAGGCGACGATCTATCGCCGGTGGCCGAACAAGGCTCAACTCGTCCGGGCCACGCTCGACGCCGCGGACGCCGCCCGCAACGCGTCGATGCCCGATACCGGGGCGCTGCGCAGCGACCTGTTCGCCGTGATGGACGCCGTCGCCGCGAATGTCGCCGACCCGTTGACGCGGGTCACGGCGGAACTCGCGACGCTCATGCGCCACGACGAACAACTCGCCGAGGCCATCCGCCAGCATCTCGACAAAGAGGAGCTTTCGCCGTTCCACGACGCGCTCCAGCGCGCCATCGCGCGGGGCGACATCGCCGCCGACACCGACGTCGAACTGATCCACGACGTCGCCGAGGCGATGATCCTGCGCCAGATGCACCTCGACCGTCCCGTCGACGCCGCCTTCAGTGCGCAGCTCATCGACGACGTGCTGCTGCCGCTGTTGGGCGGTGCCCGATGAGCGTGGTGATCGCCGGCGCCGGACCCACCGGACTGACCCTCGCCATCGAGCTGGCGCGCCGCGGCGTACCGGTGCGCGTGCTGGACCGGGCGCAGGCGTTGTTTCCCGGTTCGCGCGGCAAGGGACTGCAGCCGCGCACCCTCGAGGTGTTCGACGACCTCGGCGTCATCGGTGCGGTACTCGCGGCCGGCGAGACGTTTCCACCCATGCGCCTGTACCGCGGCGCGGAGGTGGTCTGGACCAAGCCGATCTACGAGCTCCTGGGCCTGCCCGAACTCGCGGCCACGCCGGCCGTGCCGTATCCCTTCACTTGGCTGATCCCGCAGTGGCGAACCGACCAGATCCTCGCGGCGCGGTTCGCTGAACTCGGGGGGATCATCGAATTTGGTACCGAGTTAACGGGTTTCGAGCAAGACGACGATGGTGTGACGGTGCAGACCGACCGCGGCCCGATCCGTGCCGACTATCTCGTCGGGGCGGACGGCGGTCGCAGCACGGTGCGCAAGGCGTCCGGCGTCGCGTTTCTCGGCGGCGCGCTGACCGAGGAACGCATCATCGTGGGCGACGTCCGCGCGACCGGGCTCGACGGCCGGTGCTGTCACCTGCTGACGCGTGACGGCGACCAAACCAAGCGGTTCTCGTTGTGGAACCTGCCGGGCACCGAACACTTCCAGCTGGTGGTGACGATGGCGCCGGGCGAGGACCCGCCCGCACTGACCCTGGGTGGCATGCAGGAACTGCTCGACCAGCGTTCGGGGCGACGCGATGTCGTGCTGTCGGACCTGCGGTGGATTTCGGAGTACCGCGTGAATCTGCTGATGGCACAACAGTTCCGGCTGGGTCGCGTGCTGCTGGCCGGTGACGCCGCCCACGTCCATTCGCCGGCCGGGGGACAGGGCGTCAACACCGGCGTGCAGGACGCCTACAACCTCGGCTGGAAACTGGCCGCCGTGCTGGCCGGCGCGCCCGACGAACTACTGGACAGCTACGCCGCCGAACGGATGCCGGTGGCGGCCAACGTACTTGCGCTCAGTGGTGCGCTGCACCGCCAGGGCTTCGCTGCGACCGGGCCGGCGCCGTCGGCCATCCATCAGCTGGACATCAGCTACCGGGGCGGGCCTCTGGCGGGTGGGGAGCGCGCGCCGGGCGCGCTACAGGCCGGTGACCGCGCCCCCGACGGTCTGTTGCCGGACGGCCGCCGGCTGTTCGACGTCTTCCGTGGACCGCACTGGACGGTGCTCGAATTCGGCGGAGCAGCAGTCGATTTCGGTGTCCCGCAGGTGCGCCTGGTGCCCGGACCCGAGTACGACGTGCCGGCCGGCTCCTACGTGCTGGTGCGGCCCGACGGGCACATCGCGGTGATCACGGACCGGGCGGACGCGATCAGTGAGCAGTTGCGCCGCCTCGGGTGCTATTCGCCGTCTCCGTCCGGTATCGGGTGGTGACCCGCGCCAAATCCGCCGGCGCCCGCGACGCCCCCGCGACGTGCATCTCGCGGTTGGCGGCGATGACGTCAGCGGTCTCGGCGCGCCGGGACTTCTCGTAGTCGCGCAGCCCGGCGAAGCCATGAGCCGCGAGTTCGTCCGCGAGTACGCGCGCATCCACGATCGACTGCGACGCACCGTTGGCACCGACGGGGTACATCGGGTGGGCGGCGTCGCCGAGCAGCGTCACCAGGCCGTCGCCCCAGTGGGGCAGGGGGTCCTTGTCGACCATGGGGTAGCTGAACAGCGCTGGGCTATGGCCGATCAGCGCGCCCACGTCGAGCCAGTCGAGGTTCCAGTCGGCCACGTGCGGCAGGACGTCGTCGGCCGTCGCGGGCGCGTTCCATTTCGCGTCGCCCTGTAGCGGGCCGGGCTGCCCGGTGGGCACCTGGAGGACCCAGTTCACCTGGCCGCCGCCGATTGGATACGTGATGAGGTCAACACCGTTGTCGGCCTTGACGATTGCCATGGTCTGCCCGTCGAGGAACGGCGTGATGTCGCTGGCCCCGCGGTACATGGTGATGCCGGATGACAACAACGGGTCATGGCCCGGATGTAGGGCCGCGCGCACCACGGAATTGATGCCGTCGGCGCCGACGAGGGCAGAGCCCGCGACCTCGCCTGCCGCGGTGTCCACGACGACGCCGTCGGTGCGCTGCCGGAATCCGGTGACCCCGCTGCCGGTGCGGACCGCGTCGGCGCCGAGACGTTCGCGCACCGCGTCGAGCAGCATCATCTGCAGCCGCCCACGGTGCACCGACAGCTGCGGGTAGGCGTCGCCCGCGGCCAGCCCACGCGGCTCGGTGAACAACAGATCGCCGCGATGGGAGTAGAAGCGGATGGCCGACGGGGCCACGGCCATGGCGGTCAACGCGTCGCCGAGGCCGAGTCCGGTGAGTTCGCGAACCGCATGCGGCAGCAGGTTGATGCCAACGCCCAACGGCTGCAGGTCATGTGCGCGTTCCAGCACGAGCGCGTCGAAGCCGCGCGCGTGCAGCGTCAGTGCTGTGGTGAGTCCGCCGATACCGGCGCCGGCGATGAGTACTGGTGTCATGTCTCCAGCCTCAGCGCACCAGAACCATAAGTCCAATATCGATCTGGTCCACAAACTATAATCATTGCTTATGGAACTGCGGCAGTTCGAGTACTTCGTCGCCGTCGCGGAGGAAGCCAACTTCACCCGCGCCGCCGAGCGCATCCACGTCGCGCAACCTGCGGTCAGCGCCCAGATCGCCCGGCTGGAGCGCGAATTGGGCGAGCCGCTGTTCGACCGCGCTCGCCGGGAGGTCCGGCTGACGGCGGCGGGGCAGGCCGTCCTGCCGTACGCGCGGGCGGCCCTCGCCGCGGCAGCCGATGCGCGGACCGCGGTCGCCGAATTGAGCGACCTCGTGCGCGGCGCCGTCACCATCGGCACGGTCACCGCCCACGACGTCGACATGCCGAGCCTGCTGGCCCGGTTCCACGCGGCCCATCCACTCGTCGACATCACGCTCGGCACCGACAACTCGGACGCGTTGATCGAGGGCGTCCGCACGGGGCAGTTGGACGCCGCCATCGTGTCGGTCGGTAGCGAGCTGCCGGCCGGGCTGGCCGCCGTCGTCGTGACCGACCAGCCGATCGTCGCTGCCGTCGCCCTCGACGATCCGTGGCACACCCGGCGCACTCTCCGGCTGGCGGAGCTGGCCGGCCGCGCCGTCATCGCGCTGCCCGTCGGCACCGGCATCCGGCACCAGTTCGACGCGGCGTGCGCCGATGCCGGCGTCGACGTGCACGTCGCATTCGAGGCGAGCACGCCGCAGGCGCTGGCCGACCTCGCCGCGCGGGGTTTGGGGGTCGCCGTGTTGCCGCAATCGATGGTGCGGTCGCGTACCGACCTGCACCTGATCAAGCTGACGCCGGCGCTGCGCGGGCGGCTGGTGTTCGCGTGGCGGGCCGCCGGGCCGATGAGCCCCGCGGCCCGCGAGCTGGTGAACATGGCGCGGCGGTTACTCGCTGTCGGTGGGCCTGAATAGAGTTAGGGTCGTGAGCCCCACCGCAACGGACGCCCCGCCCACCACCAAGCCCACATTGATGCTGCTGGACGGCAATTCACTGGCGTTCCGAGCGTTCTACGCGCTGCCCGCCGAGAACTTCAAGACGCAGGGCGGGCTGACCACCAACGCGGTGTACGGCTTCACCGCCATGCTCATCAATCTGCTGCGTGACGAGAAGCCGTCGCACGTCGCCGCCGCCTTCGACGTCTCCCGCAAGACCTTCCGCAAGGAGAAATACCCGGAGTACAAAGAGGGGCGGGCCGCCACCCCCGACGAGTTCCGCGGCCAGATCGACATCACCAAAGAGGTGCTGGGCGCACTCGGCATCACGGTGCTGGCCGAAGACGGCTTCGAGGCCGACGACCTGATCGCCACGCTGGCCACGCAGGCCGAGGCCGAGGATTTCCGGGTGCTGGTCGTCACCGGCGACCGTGACTCGCTGCAGCTCGTCACCGACGACGTGACGGTCCTGTACCCGAAGAAGGGCGTCAGCGACCTGCACCGCTTCACTCCTGACGCGGTGGTGGAGAAGTACGGCCTCACCCCGACGCAGTACCCGGACTTCGCGGCCCTGCGCGGCGACCCGAGCGACAACCTGCCCGGCATCCCCGGCGTGGGGGAGAAGACCGCATCCAAGTGGATCAACCAGTACGGCTCGCTGCAGGCGCTCGTCGACCATGTCGACGAGGTCAAGGGCAAGGTCGGTGACTCGCTGCGGGCCAACCTCTCCAGCGTCATCCTCAACCGTGAGCTGACCGACCTGGTCCGGAACGTGCCGCTGGCGCACACCCCGGAGGCGCTGCGGGTGCAGCCGTGGGACCGCGACCGCATCCACCAGCTGTTCGACGACCTCGAGTTCCGCGTGCTGCGGGACAGGCTGTTCGAGACCCTGTCGCCCGTGGAACCCGAGGTCGAGCTCGGCTTCGACGTGCGCGGCGGACTGCTGGAGCCGGGCACCCTGGCGGCCTGGCTCTCCGAGCACAGCAACGGCAGCCGCTTCGGCATGGCCGTCGCCGGCACGCACAAGGCCTTCGACGCCGATGCCACCGCGGTCGCGATCGTGTCGGCCAGCGGTGAGGGCGTCTACATCGACACCGCGCGGCTGGACGCCGAGGACGAGGCGGCGCTGGCGTCATGGCTGGCCGATCCGGGCCCGCCGAAGGCGCTGCACGAGGCGAAGCTCGCCTGGCATGACCTGCTGGGCCGCGGCTGGAACCTCGCCGGCGTCACGTCGGACACCGCGCTGGCCGCCTATCTGGTCCGCCCGGGACAGCGCAGCTTCGCCCTCGACGACCTGTCGGTGCGGTACCTCGGCCGCGAACTACGCGCGGAAACCAAGGAAGAGCAACAGCTTTCGCTACTCGACGATCCCGACGAGGTCGACGCCGCCGCCGTCCAGGCGCTGATCGTTCGCGCCGCGGCCGTCGGCGATCTGGCCGACGCGCTGGACGTGGAACTCGCCCGCATCGACTCGCTGGCACTGCTGGGCCAGATGGAGCTTCCGGTGCAGCGCGCCCTCGCCGAGATGGAGAACGCCGGCATCGCCGTCGACATCGACCTGCTCGGCCGGCTGCAGAGCCAGTTCTCCGACCAGATTCGCGACGCCGCCGAGGCCGCCTACGCGGCGATCGGTGAGCAGATCAACCTGGGCTCGCCCAAGCAGCTCCAGGTCGTGCTGTTCGACAAGCTCGAGATGCCGAAGACCAAGCGCACCAAGACCGGCTACACCACGGATGCCGATGCGCTGCAATCACTTCTGGACAAGACCGGGCACCCGTTCCTGCAGCACCTGCTGGCGCACCGCGACGCGACCCGGCTCAAGGTCACCGTCGACGGACTCCTGAACGCGGTCGCCTCCGACGGCCGGATCCACACCACGTTCAACCAGACCATCGCTGCCACCGGCCGGTTGTCGTCCACCGAGCCGAACCTGCAGAACATTCCGATCCGCACCGAAGCGGGCCGGCAGATCCGTGAGGCCTTCGTGGTGGGCAAGGGCTTCTCCGAGCTCATGACCGCCGACTACAGCCAGATCGAGATGCGCATCATGGCGCACCTGTCGGGCGACGCCGGCCTGATCGAAGCCTTCAACACCGGCGAGGACCTGCACACCTTCGTCGCGTCACGGGCCTTCGGCGTGCCGAGCGAAGAGGTCACCGCCGAGCTGCGCCGTCGGGTCAAGGCCATGTCCTACGGCCTGGCCTACGGGTTGTCGGCCTACGGCCTGGCGTCGCAGTTGAAGATCTCGACCGAAGAAGCCAAGCAGCAGATGGACCAGTACTTCGACCGGTTCGGCGGCGTGCGCGACTACCTGCACTCGGTCGTCGAACAGGCCCGCAAGGACGGCTACACCTCGACGGTGCTCGGGCGCCGGCGCTACCTGCCCGAACTCGACAGCAGCAACCGCAACGTCCGCGAGGCCGCCGAACGGGCCGCGCTCAACGCGCCCATCCAGGGCAGTGCCGCCGACATCATCAAGGTCGCGATGATCAACGTCGACCGCGCCATGAAGGACGCCGGGCTGAAGTCACGAGTCCTGCTCCAGGTGCACGACGAGTTGTTGTTCGAGGTCGCCGAAGGCGAACGGGACGCACTCGAGACGCTGGTCCGCGAGCAGATGGGCAGCGCCTACCCGCTGGACGTGCCGCTCGAGGTGTCGGTCGGTTACGGCCCCAGCTGGGACGCCGCCGCGCACTAAGCGTCGGCGGCCAGGCCGATACCTAGCGCGACGAGGATCGCGCCCATGGCGCGTTCGATGCGCTGGCGAATGTGGGTGCGGCTCAAGATGTTCCGGGCCCGGTCGGCCGCCAGCACGACACCGACGCACCACGAGGTGTCGATCACCAACTGGATGGCGGCGAGCACCAGCAGCGTCGGCAGCACCGGGCCGCCGGCCGGCAGGAACTGGGGGAGCACCACGATGCCGAAGGCCGCGGCCTTCGGGTTGGCGGCGATCGACACGAGCGCCGCGCGGAACGCCGCGCCGGGGGTCCGTCCACGCAGGGGCAGGGTCACGGCCATGTCGGTGGGGTGCTTGGCACTGCGCCAGGCGCTGATGCCCAGCCAGATCAAGATCGCGGCGCCGACGACGTGCAGCGCCAGCGACAGCCAGTGGTTGGCCGTCAGCAGGATCGAGAGCCCGCCGCCGCCGGCCAGCGTCCACCCGCAGACGCCGATCTCATTGCCGACCACGGCCGCCAGACCGGCCTTACGGCCGTCGCGCACCGATCGGTGCAGGAACAGGGCCGTCGCCGGTCCGGGCAGCGCGGCCAGGATCACCGACGCGACCAGGAACGCCGGCAGGACGTCGAGAAGATGCGCGAGCATGCAAGAAGTATCGCTGGCCCGCGCAAATAGTTAAGTCACGCCGCCCGGTAATTCGTCAGCCACTGCAGCACCGGCGCCTGCGCCCGCGTCGCGGTCAGCCAGTATGCCTCCTCGGCGTGCCGCTGATAGGTCCGCTCGTCGGCCAGGCCCCGGTCGATGCGGTCCCGGACGAATGCCAGCTCGACGACCTGCACGGCGAATTCCTTCACTGATTTACCGGCCGGTGCGCCGCCGATCCGCGTCGCCGTCGCGATCGCCGCCTTGCGGGTGCGCATCGAGCCGAGCCACGTCGCCTCGTTCGGGGTGATCAGGCCGGAGGCGATGAGCCCGGGCAGCTTCTCGGCGACCACCCGCTGCTCGCGGCGACGGCCCAGCACGCCGGTGACGATGGCGAGGGTGAAGATCGGCACCATCCAGAACAGGTAGACGGCGAAGTAGGCGCCGGCGCCTACGACGGTCGAGCCGTTCCACAACATGTGCATGACCACCGCGGCGAGGTAGCCGAGCCCGATGTAGAGCACCTTGGCGCCGGCGCCGCGGTGCTGCAGTGCGAGGTACACGCCGATGCCGGTCATGCTGGTGAACAGCGGATGCGCGAACGGGCCCATGATCAGCCGCAGGGCGGCGGTGAGCAGGGAATGCGCGATGGTCTCGCCCATGGCGATGTAGAAGATGTTCTCCAGCCACGCGAAGCCCGCGGCCACGAAACCCGCGTAGACCAGGCAGTCCGTCAGCGAGTTCAGTTCGTTGCGGCGCCGGCCGGTCATCATCAGCAGCAGGAACACGCCCTTGGCGGCCTCTTCGATCACCGGTGCGCCGATGGCCATCGCGGCGAAGCCGTCCTTGCCGAGCAGCGGCGTCGACATGGTTTCCAGGACCACCGAGATGACGACGCTGATGGAGGCGCCCCAGACGAACGCGAAGATCAGCAGCCGCGGCGGCTCGGGCTCCCAGCGGTCGAACCACAGGTAGGTCAGCAGCACCACTGCCGTCGCGATGCTGGCCAGCACGAACCCGATGGTCATGCCGATCGGGTTGGTCAGGGTGGTCAGGATCAGGACGCAGCCGATCAGCACACCGAGCCCGATGATCACGCCGAGGGGCGCACCGACCTTGCGGATTCGCCGCGGCATCGGCGCCAGGTATGGATATGGCGGCGGCACGGGCGACGGAGCGGGATACACGACACGAAGACTATCGGCGGAACGTCATTCCCCTGCAGTGGAGCAGACCGCGTTTGGCCTGCGTCTACGGGTCTAGTACCCTCAACAAGTACCTGTGTCCACATGGGCTATGGGTGCGCGTGAAGCGCCAGGCGGCAACGCCGCGACGCATCACAAGAACACAAGCAATTTGTCCCTACGATTAAACCTGTCCGGAGCCATCCACCACATGCCAAGTCCCTCCGTCACCTCGCCGCAAGTAGCCGTCAACGACATCGGCTCGGCCGAGGATTTTCTCGCCGCCATCGACAAAACCATCAAGTACTTCAACGATGGCGACATCGTCGAAGGCACCATCGTCAAGGTTGACCGCGACGAGGTCCTGCTCGACATCGGTTACAAGACCGAAGGTGTCATTCCTTCCCGCGAACTTTCCATCAAGCACGACGTCGACCCCAACGAGGTCGTTTCCGTGGGCGATGAGGTCGAAGCCCTGGTCCTCACCAAGGAGGACAAGGAAGGCCGTCTGATCCTGTCCAAGAAGCGGGCTCAGTACGAGCGCGCCTGGGGCACCATCGAGGAGCTCAAGGAAAAGGACGAGGCCGTCAAGGGCACCGTCATCGAGGTCGTCAAGGGCGGCCTGATCCTCGACATCGGTCTGCGCGGCTTCCTGCCCGCATCGCTCGTCGAGATGCGTCGTGTCCGCGATCTGCAGCCGTACATCGGCAAGGAGATCGAGGCCAAGATCATCGAGCTCGACAAGAACCGCAACAACGTGGTCCTGTCGCGTCGCGCCTGGCTGGAGCAGACCCAGTCCGAGGTCCGCAGCGAGTTCCTCAACCAGCTCACCAAGGGCGCCATCCGCAAGGGTGTCGTGTCCTCGATCGTCAACTTCGGCGCGTTCGTCGATCTGGGCGGCGTGGACGGCCTGGTGCACGTCTCGGAGCTGTCCTGGAAGCACATCGATCACCCGTCCGAGGTGGTTCAGGTGGGCGACGAGGTCACCGTCGAGGTGCTGGACGTCGACATGGACCGCGAGCGGGTTTCGCTGTCGCTCAAGGCGACTCAGGAAGACCCGTGGCGCCACTTCGCCCGCACCCACGCGATCGGTCAGATCGTGCCGGGCAAGGTCACCAAGCTGGTTCCGTTCGGTGCGTTCGTCCGCGTCGAAGAGGGCATCGAGGGCCTGGTGCACATCTCGGAGCTGTCCGAGCGCCACGTCGAGGTCCCGGACCAGGTGGTCCAGGTCGGCGACGACGCGATGGTCAAGGTCATCGACATCGACCTGGAGCGTCGCCGCATCTCGCTGAGCCTCAAGCAGGCCAACGAGGACTACACCGAGGAGTTCGACCCGTCGAAGTACGGCATGGCCGACAGCTACGACGAGCAGGGCAACTACATCTTCCCCGAGGGCTTCGACGCCGACAGCAACGAATGGCTGGAAGGCTTCGAGAAGCAGCGTGACGAGTGGGAGGCCCGGTACGCCGAGGCCGAGCGTCGCCACAAGATGCACACCGCCCAGATGGAGAAGTTCGCCGCGGCCGACGCCGAGGCAGCTGCCCGTCCGGCGACCAGCGGTTCCTCGCGTTCCGAGGAGTCGACCGGTGGCACCCTGGCCAGCGACGCCCAGCTGGCGGCGCTGCGCGAGAAGCTCGCCGGCAACGCCTAAGTAGGTCAACAAGAAATGCCCCGGCCCATTGGGTCGGGGCATTTCTTGTTTGTGCGGCCGATAGGGTGACCCGGTGCTTCGTATCGGACTGAGCGGCGGCATCGGCGCCGGAAAATCCACTGTGTCATCGACCTTCGCGGCAGAAGGCGGCATCGTCGTCGATGGCGACGTGATCGCCCGTGAGGTGGTGGAACCCGGCACCGAAGGGCTGGCCGCCCTGGTGGAGGCCTTCGGTGAGGACATCCTGCTGCCCGACGGTTCGCTCAACCGGCCGGCGCTGGCCGCGGTGGCGTTCAGCGATGACGAGAAGCGCAAGACCCTCAACGGCATCGTGCACCCGTTGGTCGGCAAGCGCCGTGCCGAGCTCATCGAGGCCGCGCCGGTGGGTTCGGTTGTGGTGGAAGATATTCCGCTGCTCGTCGAGTCGCAGATGGCGCCGCTGTTCCCGTTGGTCGTCATGGTGCACGCCGACGTGGACGTGCGGGTCGCGCGTCTGATCGAGTACCGCGGTTTCTCGGAGGAGGACGCCCGCGCCCGGATCGCGGCGCAGGCGACCGTCGAGCAGCGTCAGGCCGTCGCCGACGTCTGGCTGGACAACCACGGCAGCGCCGACGAACTGGCGGCCGCGGCCCGCGAGCTGTGGGAGCAGCGCATCGTCCCGTTCGCCCGCAACGTGCAGGCCGGTGTGCCGGCCAATATCGCACCGGCCGTGGTGTCGTACGACGAGACGTGGCCCGAGCAGGCCGGCCGCATCCTGGCCCGGCTGCGCACCACGTGCGGCCACCGGGCGGTCCGGGTCGACCACATCGGGTCGACGGCCGTGCCGGGCCTGGACGCCAAGGACGTCATCGACATGCAGGTGACCGTGCCGTCACTCGAGGTGGCCGACGAGCTCACCGACCTGCTGCTGGCCGCCGGCTACCCGCGGGTCGCGGATATCAACGAAGACGTCGCGAAGGACGATGCCCGCAGCACGGTCGCCGAATTCGACCACACCGACGACAAGGCATTGTGGCAGAAGCGCTTTCACGCGTCGGCCGATCCTGGCCGGCCGACCAACGTGCACATCCGCGTTGACGGCTGGCCCGGCCAGCAGTTCGCGTTGCTGTTCCCGGCGTGGATCGCGGCCAACCCCGACGAGCGGGTCGAGTACCTGGCCCTCAAACACGACGCGTTGGCTGCTGCGCCGGCCACCAGCGGGGAGTACGCCGACGCCAAGGAGCCCTGGCTCGCCGGTGCGTACCGACGGTCCTGGGCCTGGGCCGACGAAACCGGTTGGCGCCCTTAGTGCGAGGCCGGCGTTGCGGCCGGTGTTGCGGGCACGGCTGGGGCTGCCGGGGTGCCCGGTAGCTCGGCGCTGTACTGCTGGCTGGGGTCGAAGTCGGTCACCGAACCGCAGCTGAGCACGCCGTAGCCGGGGTCCTGGCGCTGCGGCGTCAGGCGCGGGGCGACGAACTGGTCGGCCTGGGCGACGATCTCGTCGTCGACCAGGATCTCGCAGTGCAGGCTGGCCGAGTACGGCCATTGGATCGACACCTGCATGCCGGCGTTCGCCGCGTTGTTGAGCACGGCAGAGGCTTCGAACGACTCGCCCGGCAGCAACGAGGGCGTCGCGGAGTTGAGCTGCGTGTCGGTGAGCCGATAGGTGATCAGTGTCCCGCGGGACACCCCGTCGATCCGGGCCCGGTAGGTGACGTTGTGCGGTCCCGTGCTCGGCGTTGTGCTGTCGCCGGCCGGAACCGCCGGCGGTGCGGGCGGGGCCGGGGGTGCCGGATCGGCAGCTGCCGTCGCGGCGAGAAACAGGGACGTGCTCGTGGCCACTGCGGTGGCACACGCCAGCGATGCCGCGGCCATGCGTCCGCGCCTGATCGATGTCATGGTTGTTGACATTACCTGTCGCGCCAGGTCAGTGACATACCGAGACTGGCTAGCCAATTACCCAGCTGATAATTGTGCTGAGCCAGCCCTTCGATGGCAGCCGTCGCCGTCGTGATGGCGCGTTCGCCGTCGTCGGTGCTCAGCAGGTGGTGACGCACCGCGTCGAGAAGTTCGTCGACGTCCTCCAGCTCGACACTCTTGCCCGACCGAACGACCAGATCCAGATAGTGGTCCTCCGACGTCCAGGACTGCTCACCGGCGGTGAACCGGCCGACATCGAGGTAGAAGTCCTGGTCGCGTTCGTATCCCGGATTGAAATGGAAGATGCTCGCCCGCAGGCCGATGGACGGCAGCAGCCACGATTCCAGGTAGTAGAACTGCGGACGTCCGGGCGTGGGACGGGCCATGTACAGGCCCCACGGTTCCACCCGATACACGTCGACGGCCCGCACGATGCCTTTGGGATCGGTGTTCGTGCGGGCAGCCAGATCGAACGTCTCGTGTTTGGGTGCGTGGATGGCGCCAGCGTACGCGCTCGTCCGGCGGTCGGCAGCGCCTGTCGGTGCCCGCCTCTACCCTGGTACCCATGGCCTTCGCGACCGAATACCCCGTCCTCGCGCACTCGGAATACCGGCCGGTCGACGCCATGGTGCGGGCCGGCGGGCGCTTCGAGGTGGTCAGCCCGTACGAACCGGCGGGTGACCAGCCGGCGGCCATCGACGAACTCGAGCGGCGCATCGCCGCGGGAGAGCGTGACGTGGTGCTGCTCGGCGCCACCGGCACCGGTAAGTCCGCGACCACCGCCTGGCTCATCGAGCGGCTGCAACGTCCCACCCTGGTGATGGCGCCCAACAAGACACTGGCCGCTCAGCTGGCCAACGAGCTGCGGGAGATGTTGCCGCACAACGCCGTCGAGTACTTCGTCTCGTACTACGACTACTACCAGCCCGAGGCGTACATCGCTCAGACGGATACCTACATCGAGAAGGACAGCTCGATCAACGACGACGTCGAGCGGTTGCGGCACTCGGCGACGTCCAGCCTGCTGTCCCGCCGTGACGTCGTGGTGGTGGCGTCGGTGTCGTGCATCTACGGCCTGGGTACCCCGCAGTCGTATATGGACCGCTCCGTCGAACTGAAGGTCGGCGACGACGTGCCGCGCGACGGGCTGCTGCGCCTGCTGGTCGACATCCAGTACAACCGCAACGACGTGGCATTCACCCGCGGCACGTTCCGGGTGCGCGGCGACACCGTCGAGATCATCCCGTCGTACGAGGAACTGGCGGTGCGCATCGAGTTTTTCGGTGACGAGGTCGAGGCGCTCTACTACCTGCACCCGCTGACCGGCGATGTGGTGCGCAAGGTCGACTCGCTGCGCATCTTCCCGGCCACCCACTATGTGGCCGGCCCGGAGCGCATGGCCATGGCGATCTCGACCATCGAGCAGGAGCTGGAAGAGCGGCTCGCCCAGCTGGAAGGTCAGGGCAAGCTCCTGGAGGCGCAGCGGCTGCGGATGCGCACCAACTATGACGTCGAGATGATGAAGCAGGTCGGGTTCTGCTCGGGGATCGAGAACTACTCGCGGCACATCGACGGTCGCGCCGCGGGCTCGGCGCCGGCGACGCTGCTGGACTACTTCCCCGAGGACTTCCTGCTCGTCATCGACGAGTCACACGTCACGGTGCCGCAGATCGGCGCCATGTACGAGGGGGACATGTCCCGCAAGCGGAACCTCGTCGACTTCGGTTTCCGGCTGCCGTCTGCGGTCGACAACCGGCCCCTGACCTGGGAGGAGTTCGCCGACCGCATCGGGCAGACGGTGTACCTGTCGGCGACGCCCGGGTCCTACGAAATGGCCCAGTCCGGCGGCGAGTTCGTCGAGCAGGTCATCCGCCCGACGGGTCTGGTCGACCCGAAGATCGTCGTCAAACCCACGAAGGGCCAGATCGACGATCTCATCGGCGAAATCCGTAAGCGCACCGAACGCGACGAGCGCGTGCTGGTCACGACGCTGACCAAGAAGATGGCCGAGGACCTCACCGACTATCTGCTGGAAACCGGCATTCGGGTGCGCTACCTGCACTCCGAGGTCGACACGCTGCGCCGCGTGGAGTTGCTGCGCCAGCTGCGGCTCGGCGACTACGACGTCCTGGTCGGCATCAACCTGCTGCGTGAGGGCTTGGACCTGCCCGAGGTGTCGCTCGTCGCGATCCTCGACGCCGACAAGGAGGGCTTCCTGCGTTCGACGCGAAGCCTGATCCAGACCATCGGCCGCGCGGCGCGCAACGTGTCCGGCGAGGTGCACATGTACGCCGACAAGATCACCGATTCCATGCAGGCGGCCATCGAGGAGACCGAACGGCGCCGCGCCAAGCAGGTCGCCTACAACGAGGAGAACGGCATCGATCCGCAGCCGCTGCGGAAGAAGATCGCCGACATCCTCGACCAGGTGTACCGCGAGGCGGAGGACACCGAGACAGTCGAGATCGGCGGTTCGGGCCGCAATGCCTCCCGCGGTCGCCGGGCCCAGGGCGAGCCGGGGCGTGCGGTCAGTGCCGGCATCGTCGAGGGTCGCGACACGGCGAACATGCCGCGTGCCGAGTTGGCGGACCTGATCAAGGACCTCACCGAGCAGATGATGAACGCGGCCCGCGATCTGCAGTTCGAGCTGGCGGCGCGCATTCGCGACGAGGTGGCCGACCTCAAGAAGGAACTGCGCGGGATGGACGCGGCCGGGCTGAAATGAGCGCTCCTTGACCTCAACCGCGGTTGAGCCCCTAGCGTCGCGGACGTGACCGACATACGCGCCGACCCCGTGACGATCGGCAGCTGGCGGGAACTGCTGGGTCCCAGATATCTGGGTGCGTCGACGGTGTTGGCCGGTGGCGTTGCGCTGTACGCGACCAACGAGTTCCTGACCATCAGCCTCCTGCCCAGTGCCGTGACCGACATCGGCGGCGGACGCCTGTATGCCTGGGTCACGACGGTGTACCTGGTCGCGTCGGTGATGGCGGCGACGACCGTCAGCGCCATGGTGGCGCGGTTCGGACCGCGACGCGCATATCTGTTGGGGTTCAGTGTCTTCGCGCTCGGCAGTGTGGTGTGCGCCCTGGCACCGACCATGGAGGTGATGCTCGCCGGCCGCGTGGTGCAGGGCGCCGCGGGCGGCACGCTGGCCGGGCTGGGGTATGCCGTGATCAACACGGCTCTGCCGCAATCGCTTTGGCCCAAGGCGTCGGCCCTGGTGTCGGCGATGTGGGGTGTCGGGACGTTGCTCGGCCCCTCGGCGGGCGGCTTGTTCGCGCAGTTGGGCGTGTGGCGCTGGGCGTTCGGCGCGCTGGCGATTCTGACCGTCGCGGTGATGGTCCTGGTGCCGCTGAGTCTGCCGGGCAGGTCAGGGGATCGGGAGCATGAGCCGCTGCGGATTCCGGCGTGGTCGTTGGTGATTCTCGGCTCCGCTGCCATGGCGATCAGCGTCGCGGGCATCCAGCGCAGCGTGCCCGTGATGGTGGTGCTGCTGGCCGCCGGTGTGGCGCTGGTCGGGGTCTTCATCGTCGTGGATCGGCGGATGCCGGTGAGCGTGCTGCCGCGGACCGCGTACGGGCCCGGCCCGTTCAAGTGGATTTATGTGACCCTGGGCGTACTGATGGCGGCCACCATGGCCGACATGTACGTGCCGCTGTACGGGCAGCGGCTGGCCGGTCTGGTGCCGTTGACGGCGGGCTTTCTCGCGGTTGCGCTGAGCGTCGGCTGGACGGTGAGCGAGATCGTCAGTGCCTCGGTCACCACACCCGCCCGGGTGGTGCGCATCGTGGCGGCGGCGCCGTTGGTGATGGCGATCGGCCTGGGCGCCGCGGCGCTGAGTCAGGTCGACGGGGCGTCCCCGGCGGTGGTTGCGGTCTGGGCGTTCTCGCTGCTGATCACTGGCGTTGGCGTCGGCATGGCGTGGCCGCACCTGTCGGTGTGGGCGATGGGCCGGGTCGACGATCCCGCGCAGGGCACGGTGGCCGCGGCGGCGATCAACACGGTGCAGCTGATCTGTGGGGCGTTCGGCGCCGGTCTGGCGGGCATTGTCGTCAACACCGTCGATCGGCCCGATGCTATCGGTGCCACGTGGCTGTTCGCGGTCTTCGCCGGGCTGGCGGCGCTGGGCTGCGTGGCGTCCTTCAGGGCAGGTAAGGGCGTGGGTTAATCGCGGCCACAGTTTCGGTTCTGGCGTCGGTACAGTCGGTTTCGTGTCAATCCTCGCCAAGCCCGTCGTTGCCGATGCTGTCGCGCGGCTGTTCTCGTCGACCATCAATCCCGCGCCCAAGCCAGGTGTTCGATTTCCTGAAATCGCAGGGAACACAACGTCGGTCGTGATTCCGACCCGGCACGGCGACACTGCGGCGACGGTGTACTGGCCGGAACCGAGTGACCAGGCGGCAGGCGTCTACGTGAATGTTCACGGTGGTGGCTTCGTCGTCGGCCACCGTGAACAGGACGATCCCTGGTGCCGTTTCCTCGCTGCGCACGCGAATGTTGTTGTGGTGAATACGGATTACGTGTTGGCTCCGGGGCACCGGTTTCCTGCCCCCGTCGAGCAGGTGTACGACGTTCTCGTCTGGGCAGCTGCCGCCGAGCGCGAATGGGATGGCCACAAGCTGTGCGTTGGTGGTCAGAGCGCCGGGGGCAGTCTCTCGGCGGCTGCGGCCCGGCTCGCCTTGGAACAGGGCGGCCCCGCGGTCAAGCTGCAGATGTTGCACTATGCGCCACTGGATTTGGTGACGGCCAGCAAGGACAAGCATTCCACGCTGGGGGACAAGGCCGTGATGCGGCCGTGGATGAGCGAGGTGTTCGACACCGCGTACATCCCGGACCCCGCACAGCGCCGCGATCGGCTGGCCTCACCGGCGTGGGGCGCCAACGCCGACGGCATCGACGGCATCGCCCCTGCATTGATCGTCACCGCCGAGTACGACCGGCTGCGCGATGAGGCGTGGCGGTATGCCCAGAAGCTGGATGCTGTCGGTGCTTTGGCGCAGTACTACGAGGTGCCCGGCGTCGACCACGGCTACAACATCATGAGCAACGCAACGGACATCACGCGCGGCGTCTACGAGATGATCGCCGGACACGTCAGCCGGGCGATCGCGGATTGACCTAGTCGGGGTCTTCCTCCAGCTGGCGGACGCCCGCCACGCCATCGATCAGGGCCACCACCGAGGCCGCCCGCAGGACGCCGGACCCCGCGAGCGTCAGCTGAACCCCGACGTGGCCGGGCGGCGCACCGAGCGGTTCGCCGGCAGGGTCGGTTTCGAGGTCGGTGATCTGCCAGTCGCGCCGGCCGCACGCCTGCAACACGTCGCGTAGGACGCCGCGGTCGTCGGCGTAGGTGATGTGCAGGCGCACCGACCCGCCCAGTCGTGCAGCCAGCCGCCGGGCCAGCGGCATGAATCCGATGATGATCAGGAGGTGCATCCCGGTCATCACGGTGGCCAGTAGGAGTAGTCCGGCGCCGGCGGCCATGCCGATCGCCGCCGACTCCCATACCGAGGCGGCGGTGGTCAGACCGTGCACCGAACCCCGGCGCACGATGATGATGCCCGCACCGAGGAACCCGATGCCGGAGACGATCTGGGCCGCGACACGTGACGGGTCGACGACGACCAGACCCGGGGTCAGCACGTCGCCGAATCCGTACTTGCTCACCAGCATGATCAGCGCCGCCGCGGTGCCGACGATGGTCTGCGTGCGCAGCCCGGCACTCTTGCCCTGGATTTCTCGTTCGAGTCCGATCAATGCGGTCAGGCCGAACGCGACCACGAGTTCGATGATCTGACGCGAACCCTGCCCGGGACCGCCGAAAAAGGCGGGATCTGCCAGCCACTCCATGAGGGACAAACTAACGCGCGCCGATGACTTTTGGCGGCAGTCGAAGTCTGTCTTTGTATAGGCCGATTTGAGGAGTGATGCCCATGTCCGCGCAACCAGCTGCCTATCCCGACGTCGTCACGCGGGAGGAATGGCTCGGGGCCCGCACGAAGCTGCTGGCCCGGGAACGAGAGGCGACGCACCTGCGCGACGCTGTCAACGCCGAACGCCGTCGGCTCCCGATGGTGAAGGTCGAGAAGGACTATGTCTTCGACGGACCAGATGGCGTCGTCAGCCTGCTCGATATGTTCGAGGGCCGCAATCAGCTCTACATCCACCACTTCATGTGGATCGACGCGGTCGATGCCGGTTGCCCGAGCTGCACTGCCGCGGCCGATCTCACGTTCACCGAAGGGGACCGAGAGCTGTTGCACGGCAAGGGTGTGACGTTCGCGTGCGTGTCCCGTGCGCCGTATGCGAGCATTGCCCGCTACCGCGACCAGCACGGCTGGACGTTCCCGTGGTACTCGTCGCGCAACGGCGACTTCACCTATGACTTCCACGTGACACTCGACCCGGCGCGAGCGCCGGTCGAATACAACTACAAGACGCTCGATGAACTGCACGCCGACGGCTGGACCGATGACGACCTGCGCGGAGACTGGCCTGGCGCAAGCGTTTTCCTGCGCCGCGGCGACGAGGTGTTCCACACGTATTCGGCATACGCGCGCGGGCTCGACCACTCGGCGGTCGGATATCCGTTCCTGGATCTGACCCCGTACGGCCGGCAGGAGCCGTGGGAGGACTCACCGGCCGGCTGGCCGCAGGGTGGCCCGGTGGTGGGTCGGCCGGTGGGGGATTGCTGCGAGGGGTAGCAATCACCGCGATCTCAACCCTGGGCGGCCGAACCGTTGACTGGCACTGTGGTGATCAGTGCGGGTGTGGCTGAGTGGCTAGGCACCGGCCTGCAAAGCCGTTCACACGGGTTCGAATCCCGTCACTCGCTCCACTATCAGAAGCTCGGCAGGTGCCCACCACCTGCCGAGCTTCTATTTCGGTGGGTGCTCTTCGAAGATGAGTTTGCGTGCGACTTCGTACAAGGGGATGTTCAATTCCTGCGACAGCTTCGTCAGCATCGTGAAGGCCGCGCCGACCGGAATGTTGAACCGTTCCATCAGAATGCCCTTGGCCTGGCCGATGATGTCCCGCGAAGCCAACGCACTTTGGAGCTCGTCGCCGCGGCGAGCGTTGGCGAGTCCGATCGCGGCGTGAGCGGCCAGCGTCAGGGCAGTCTCCTCGACGTCATGGGTGAAGACGTTGGCCTCTTCTGAGTACAAGTTGAGCGTCCCGAGCTCGTTCTCATTGGTGTAGAGCTGAATGGACAAACTCGAGCGCACGGGCGTCTGTGCGAGCAACGCGGCGACGAAGGTCGGCCACCGCGGCTCGGTCGCATAGTCCGCGACACGGACGGTGTACAGGTTCCAGATCGATTCCAGGCACGGTCCTTCGCCAAGTTCGTCCTGCAACCTGTCGAGCGTTCTGGGGATCGCTCCGGTGGCCGCGCCCGACTCGACTGTTCGGCGGCGGCGATTGACAACCAGCGTCACGCCACCATGTGCGACCTTGGGCAGCAGTTGGGTGGCCGTTTCGGTGACTTCGAGCAACAGCCGGTCGGAATCGAGGTCCATGACCTCTGCAAGGTGCGCGCCAACCGCGACAATTCGAATGAAAGTCCGCCTGAGACTTCAGCTTCGGTACCCATGACACCGCCTCCAGTCCTATACCGGTTCAGCATCAAATCGACTGTGCTCAAGAAGGTCCTGACCTGCAGTGTAGCGACCGGCAACGGGGGTACGCTCCCGCTAGCGGCGGAGAAGGCAAGGTTGTCTGTATTCTTCCGGCGCGAGGTGGTCAGCGGTGGCAACTTCGGTGTTGAGAAGCCAGCATGGAGCCGCTGATCCCCGTTGCGGCTCACGCCCGAATACCCCTGAAAGTCATGCCTTTTCAGGGGTATTCACGCCGCACTCAGAGTGGCGGCGGGATGTCTTGTTGCTCTGCTGATTCGGCGGCTACCGCGGTTTCTGCAGCCTCGGCGGCTTCGCGTTCGTGGCGTTCTTTGCGTTGGCGGTCGAAGGCTTCTTCTGCGGCTTCGCGTTCGTCGATGTCGGCTTGGTTGAGGGCGCGTTCGTAGGCGATCTGTTGAGCCTGGGTTTGGGCGCGGGTGCGGCGGCGGATGGGCATCATGATGCCCCGGCCGGGAGCCGGTGGGGTGTCCAGATCGGGCGCGTCAGGTGGCAGTGGGCCCGGTAGTGGGGTGTCGGTGACCGTGCGGGGGAACAGGATTCGGCTTTCGGGCACGGTGGTGTAGGTGTGGCCGGTGGGTGCGGTCCACACGATGGTGCCGTCGGGTTGTTGACGGTCACTCCAGCCGTCGGGCCCGCCGTAGAAGGTTTTGAGCAGGTGGTGTTTGCGGCATTTCGGGCTCAGGTTGCCCGGATGCGTCGGCCCGGTCGGCCACGGAATCGTGTGGTCCACATCGCAGTTGGTGGCGGGCTGGTCGCAGCCGGGGAACATGCATGTCATGGCCCGCATGCGGACGAATTCATCCATCGCGACCGACGGCCGGTAGCGCGGCACTCCATCGAGATCGGTGGCTGAGGCGACGGTGCGGACTTTGGCGCCGCGGGCCACCAGATCAGCCAATACCGCCGGCGGCACTACGCCGCCGCCGAGGACATAACCGACCGGGGTGCGCACCGGTGCTGGGGGTTTAGTGACACCGGCTACCGGAGCGGGACTGGGCGTCGCATGAGCTCCAGGGGTGGGCGCGGTGTCGCCGGCCGGCTCGACTACCGCAGGGGCCGGCGTTTCGGCGGGCCGTGAATCGGCTGCCGGTGCGGGGTCGGGCGTCGGAGTCGGCGCTGTGTTGTTCAGGGGCGCAGGTGCGGGCGTGAAGACCGCCTCGGGTGTGGGCTCACGTTCGGCTGTGGGCTCGGGCGCGAAGTCCGACTCAGGCGCAGACGGGGCAGGCGTGGGCACCAGCGGCGCCGCCGGGTCCCCGCTGAGCAGCGGGTCCGCCACCGGGACCGGCAGGGAATCAGTCAACACGTGGATCACCACCGCGGTGGCACGGGCATCAGGCCCGGCCGCCGGGCAGTCGGGATTGCCGCACTGGCAGGCCAGCCGATCCCCGCGGGCCGCCAACACCCCGAGCGCGTCGGCGCGGCGCTGCCCGAACGTGCGGGGATCGTTCTCGCACACCTGCCGAGCCATCTCGGTCAGCACCCGATCCAGCAGCTCGGCATCGGTGGCCAGGAGCGCACCCCAGATCGACGCCACCCCGGTCTCATCGTCCGGCTTGCCGATCCCGACCCCGCGGCGGCGAGCGGCCGAGCGCACCTTGATAACTGCCGCCGGATCGAACTTCTGCACCCAGCCGTCGATCTTGCGTTCAATCTTCTTGCGGGACAACCCCGCCCACTCACACAACGCCCCCGCCAACGCGGCATCAATGACAGCGAGCGTGTTCGGGTCCTCCACCAGGCGGGTACGCCAGCAGATCAGCGACACCGTCCGTGCCGACACGCCGCCGTCGGCGAACACCGCCGCCACCTTCGGCAACCGGAAGCGCAACGCGACCGCGATCGACAACTGCCCCGACGCTTCGCGCTTCCCCAGGCCCAGCGCGGCTCCGACTTCGGCGACGGCAGCATCCCAGCCATCGCACGCCCACCACTGCCGGCCATCCTGATCGTCGATGCGCAACATCGCCAGGTCGGCAATGGCCGTGAACTTCCCGGACTCGGCGATATTCGACACCCGGGCGAAATGAATCATCGCGTCGACCACGGAGACGTCGTGCACGAGAACTCCCGTGCCATCGACCCCCACATGTTCGAACATGTGTTCGAGTCTACCTGTCGATTTGACGCGCCACAACAGAATTCGATGAGCTTGTGGATAAATCTTCGACGGTGACGTCACTCACCGCGGCGCTCAGCGCTACCGACGAATAGGTGTGCCAACACCTCGGGCAAGATGCCTCAGGTGACGTACAGTTCGCCGACCTTGTCTGACCTCGTGAGCACGTTGCTGGTGGATCAGACCGATGACCACCACTTCGTGGCCACCCAGCTCGACAATCCCAGCCACCACATCGCCGGCGGTCATCTCGCCGGTCAGGTGCTGGTGGCGGCGAGCCGGACTGCGCCGGCACGCAGCGCACACAGCCTGCACGTCTACTACCTGCGTGCCGGTGATGCCCGAAAGCCGGTCGAGGTCCAGGTCGACGCCGCGCGCGACGGCGGCACGCTCGCCACGCGCCGCATCACCGCCCTTCAGGACGGCGAGATCCTGCTCGAGGCGCTGGCGTCGTTCAGCACCCCGGTCGACGCGCTGGACTACCAGGCGACGATTCCTGATGTGCCGGAACCGCTTTCGGTACCGACAATGGCCGAACAGCTTGCCGACTACGCCGACGAATCAGACGGATTCTGGGTCCGTGACCAACCGTTCGAGCTGCGTTACATCGATCCGCACCCGCGGCTGGCCAAGGATTCGCCGGATTCGGCACCGCATCTGCGGATGTGGTGGCGCCCGACCGACGCGATCCCCGACGACCCGGCCCTGCACGCCGGGCTGCTGGCGTACCTGACCGGCACCACCATGCTGGAAGCGGCGATGATCCCGCGCGGTGCGCTGCCGGCCCACACCTTCTCCGCGCTGATCGACCATGCGCTGTGGTTTCACCGGCCGGTCGATCTGAGTGATTGGGTGCTGTCCGACCAGACCTCGCCGAGCGGAATCGGGGGCCGCGGACTGGCCAGCGGGACGATGTACAACCGTGCCGGGCAATTGGTGTGCGTTGCCACGCAGGAGCTGTATTTCGGTCGTGGCTAACGATCACGGGTCCGAAGCGTTCTACCTCACGGGACGAAACACCCAGTCGTTTCGTCACTATTGGCAAGCTCGTTGCGGCTCCTGCCGCTAACATCGGTGCCGGTAAAGCACATTTTTCACCGTGTCGCCGGCGAACTTGTGTGGTGAAACCGCACCAATGGCCACGTTTCAGCGGCTACTGTCTGCGGGGATGCCGGACAGAACGCCGGATACACAAACCTGGATAACGGGAGGCCATTGATGAGCGGCTACCAGACCGTGGTCGTCGGTACGGACGGATCGGATTCGTCACTGCGCGCCGTGGAGCGCGCTGCCCAGATCGCCGCGGGGGCCAATGCGAAGTTGGTCGTGGCAACCGCCTACTTCCCGCACGCCGATGATCAGCGTGCGGCCGATGTCCTGAAGGACGAGGGTTACAAGGTGCACGGCGATGCGCCGATCTACGCGATCCTGCGTGAGGCCCGCGACCGTGCCGAGGCTGCTGGTGCGACCCAGGTCGAGGAGAAGGCCATCGTCGGCGCTCCCGTCGACGCTCTTGTCGACCTGGCCGAGAACTCCAACGCTGACCTGCTGGTCGTCGGTAACGTCGGTCTGAGCACCATCGCCGGCCGCCTGTTGGGCTCGGTGCCGGCCAACGTGGCCCGCCGCGCCAAGGTCGACGTGCTGATCGTCCACACCTCGTAAGGTTCGATTTCCTGAGGCCCTCGGCGTACTGCCGAGGGCTTCAGTTTTTTCGTGCCCGTAAAGTTCGGGCCATGGCTCGAAGAAGTCTCGTCCGTGCGTCATGGGTGACGCTGTCATTGGCCGCCACACTGATCGCCGGCTGCACGGGTAAGAACCAGTCCGCGGCTCCTACGCCGACGACATCGGCGATCGCGTCGGAGACCGAATCGACGATCCCGGCTGTCGCGCCCCCCGACCCCAATGTGGCCAACAACCCCGCCGTGACTGCCGCGCAGGCGAGTGTGGTGCGGGTCCACGGCATCGCTCACAGCTGCCGAAAGCGGTTGGAGGGCACCGGGTTTGTGGTGGGCCCCAAGCGTGTGATGACGACGGCACACGGCGTCGCCGGGACCGACGAAGTGTCCGTCGAGGTCGGCGGCGCCAAGTACAAAGGCCAGGTTGTGTCGTTCGACCCGAACATGGACATCTCGATCCTCGCGGTGCCGGACCTGCCGACGGCCCCGTTGATGTTCTCCGAGGCGCCTGCCGTCAGCGGCGCCGACGCGGCCGCACTCGGCTTCCCGCATGGCGGCCCGTACGAGGCCAAACCGGTGCGGGTCCGTGAGGTCATCAAGCTCCAGGGGCCGGACATCTTCCGCACCGGCACGGTGACGCGCGAGGTGTATGCACTCAGAGGTGCTGTGCAGCAAGGAAATTCAGGCGGCCCGGTGATCGACCTGGACGGCCGGGTGCGCGGAGTGGTCTTCGGGGCCGCGCAGGACGACCCTGACACCAGTTTCGCGTTGACGGCGAAGGAAGTCGGACCCCAGCTGGCACTGGTCGGCAACACCCAATCCGTCCCGACGGGTCAGTGCGTGGGCTGACCTACCAGCCGCGCGCCCGCCACTCCTCGAGATGAGGCCGCTCAGCGCCGAGGGTGGTGTCGTCGCCGTGGCCGGGGTAGATGACCGTCGAATCGGGGTAGACGTCGAAGACCTTGCGGGTGACGTCGCCGAGCAGCCGCTCGAAGTCTCCCTCTTGCCATGTCTTGCCGACGCCGCCGGGAAACAGGCAGTCACCGGTGAACAAGTGGGTGACCTCGCCGTCCGCGCCGCGCAGCGCCAACGCCACCGAACCCTCGGTGTGACCCTGCAGATGGATGACGTCGAAGGTCAGGTCGCCGATCGTGATGGTGTCGCCGTCGGCGAGGATCCGGTCGGGCTTCACCGGCAGCGGCTCGGCGTCCAGCGCGTGCGCGGCGGTGGGCGCACCTGTGGCCTCGGCCACTTCCGCCAGGGCCTGCCAGTGGTCGAAGTGCTGGTGGCTGGTGACAATGAGTTCGACGTCCGGCGCCTGCGACCTGATCAGCTCCACGAGTGCCGGTCCGTCGTTCGCGGCATCGATGAGCAGCGTTTTTCCGGTCGCGGAGCACGTGATGAGGTACGCGTTGTTGTCCATCGGCCCGACAGATGCCTTGACGATCGTCGCGGCGGGAAGGGTGCGACGGGCCGCGGTGCCCGCGTCGACGTGGCCGGTGTACGTGTCATTGACGACTGTCATGACGCCACCGTATCCGGACTTGTCGGTGGGGACACCTAGCATGGCGATGTGGTGTCTGGATTGCCCAGACTGGTGAAGGGATACGTGTGTCGGACCGTCTGATCGTCAAAGGTGCGCGCGAGCACAACCTGCGGGGAATCGACCTTGACCTGCCCAGAGACTCGCTGATCGTGTTCACGGGCCTGTCGGGTTCGGGTAAGAGCTCGCTGGCGTTCGACACCATCTTCGCCGAGGGGCAGCGCCGCTACGTCGAGTCGCTGTCGGCGTACGCCCGCCAGTTCCTGGGTCAGATGGACAAGCCGGACGTGGACTTCATCGAGGGCCTGTCGCCCGCGGTGTCCATCGACCAGAAGTCGACCAACCGGAACCCGCGTTCGACCGTCGGCACCATCACCGAGGTCTATGACTACCTGCGCCTGCTCTACGCGCGCGCCGGCACACCGCACTGCCCGGTGTGTGGTGAGCGCATCGCCCGGCAGACGCCGCAGCAGATCGTCGACCAGGTCCTCGCGATGGATGAGGGCATCCGCTTCCAGGTGCTCGCCCCGGTGGTGCGCACCCGTAAGGGTGAGTTCGTCGACCTCTTCGACAAGCTCAACGGTCAGGGCTACAGCCGCGTGCGGGTCGACGGCGTCGTGCACTCGCTGACCGATCCGCCGAAGCTCAAGAAGCAGGAGAAGCACGACATCGAGGTGGTCGTCGACCGCCTCACCGTCAAGGCCAGCGCCAAACAACGTCTGACCGATTCGGTCGAGACCGCGCTCGGTCTCGCGGACGGCATCGTCGTCCTCGAGTTCGTCGACCGTGACGACAACCACCCGCAGCGGGAGCAGCGCTTCTCGGAGAAGCTGGCCTGCCCCAACGCGCACCCGCTGGCCGTCGATGACCTTGAGCCGCGGTCGTTCTCGTTCAATTCGCCGTACGGCGCCTGCCCGGAGTGCACCGGTCTGGGCATCAAGAAGGAAGTCGACCCCGAGCTCGTCGTGCCGGACCCGGAGCTGACGCTCGCCGAGGGTGCGGTGGCGCCGTGGTCCATGGGCCACAACTCCGACTACTTCACCCGCATGATGGCCGGGCTCGGTGAGGAGCTGGGCTTCGACATCGACACCCCGTGGAAGAAGCTTCCGGCCAAGGCGCGCAAGGCCATTCTGGAAGGCTCCGACCACCAGGTGCACGTCCGGTACAAGAACCGGTACGGCCGCACGCGCTCGTACTACGCCGACTTCGAAGGCGTGCTCGCGTTCCTGCAGCGCCGTATGGAGCAGACCGAATCCGAGCAGATGAAGGAACGCTACGAGGGCTTCATGCGGGACATCCCGTGCCCCGAGTGCGCCGGCACCCGACTCAAGCCGGAGATCCTGGCCGTCACGCTGTCCGCGGATGACGACGCGAAATCCATTGCGCAGGTGTGTGATCTGTCCATCTCGGACTGCTCGACGTTCCTCAACGCCCTGACCCTCGGCCCGCGCGAGCAGGCCATCGCCGGCCAGGTGCTCAAAGAGGTGCAGTCGCGGCTCGGCTTCCTGCTCGACGTCGGCCTCGACTACCTCACCCTGTCCCGGGCCGCCGGCACGCTGTCCGGCGGTGAGGCACAGCGCATCCGGCTGGCCACGCAGATCGGCTCCGGCCTCGTCGGTGTCCTCTACGTGCTCGACGAGCCGTCCATCGGTCTGCACCAGCGGGACAACCGCCGGCTCATCGACACCCTGGTGCGGCTGCGCGACCTAGGCAACACGCTGATCGTCGTCGAGCACGACCTCGACACCATCGCGCACGCCGACTGGGTCGTCGACATCGGTCCCGCGGCCGGCGAGCACGGTGGCCAGATCGTGCACAGCGGCACCTACAAGGAGCTCCTGAAGAACACCAAATCGCTTACCGGCGCCTATCTTTCGGGCCGGGAACAGATCGAGGTTCCGCCCATCCGTCGTCCGGTCGACCGCAAGCGGCAGATCACGGTCGTCGGCGCGCGGGAACACAACCTCAAAGAGGTCGACGTCGCGTTCCCACTGGGTGTGCTGACCTCGGTCACGGGAGTCTCGGGCTCGGGCAAGTCGACGTTGGTCAACGACATCCTCGCGACCGTCATGGCCAACAAACTCAACGGTGCCCGGCAGGTGCCGGGACGCCACACTCGGATCAACGGGCTCGACCAACTGGACAAGCTGGTGCGCGTCGACCAGTCGCCGATCGGCCGCACCCCGCGGTCCAACCCGGCCACCTACACCGGGGTGTTCGACAAGATCCGCACGCTGTTCGCGGCCACGACCGAGGCGAAGGTCCGCGGCTACCAGCCGGGCCGGTTCTCGTTCAACGTCAAAGGTGGCCGCTGCGAGGCGTGTTCAGGTGACGGCACCATCAAGATCGAGATGAACTTCCTGCCGGACGTGTACGTCCCGTGCGAGGTGTGCCAGGGCGCCCGGTACAACCGGGAGACGCTCGAGGTGCACTACAAGGGCAAGACCATCTCTGAGGTCCTCGACATGCCCATCGAAGAGGCCACCGAGTTCTTCGAGCCCATCAGCTCGATCCACCGGTACCTCAAGACGCTGGTCGACGTCGGCCTCGGCTACGTGCGGCTGGGCCAGCCCGCCCCGACGCTGTCCGGCGGTGAGGCGCAGCGCGTGAAGCTGGCCGCTGAACTGCAGAAGCGGTCGACCGGGCGCACCGTCTACATCCTCGACGAGCCGACCACCGGCCTGCACTTCGAGGACATCCGCAAGCTGCTCAAGGTGATCAACGGCCTGGTCGACAAGGGCAACACGGTCATCGTCATCGAGCACAACCTCGACGTGATCAAGACCTCGGACTGGATCGTGGACATGGGTCCCGAAGGTGGCGCCGGCGGCGGCACCGTCGTGGTGTCCGGCACGCCGGAAGACGTCGCGGCCCACCCCGACAGCTACACCGGGCAGTTCCTCGCCGAGCTGTTGCCGGCCGTCGCACCGGATCCGCCGAAGACCAGGCGGCGCAAGGTGAGTGCCTAGGTCAGCGGTAGAGGGCCTGGCTCAGCGGTGACGGAAAGCGCGGCTTGACGCGCACCCCGTCGAGCCAGTCCGTCAGCTCGGAAGCCTTGCGCTGCAGGACCTTCCGAGCTGGCGCCCCGACGTCCTCGACGTACTTCAGCTGCACCCGGCCGTCGGGGTCCTGACCCCAGGCGCCGACGACGCGGCCGTCCCACCACACCGTGGGACCGGCGTTGCCGGAACGGTCGAACAACTGGCCTGCGTGCGGGCCGAGGTACCAGGAACGGGCCTGCCAGCCCATGACGGTCGGGTCCAACCCGGGCAGCAGCGCGCCCCACGGGGAAACCGGGGGAGCGGCGTCGAGATCGTCGGGCAGGACGAACCCAGCGTCATCGCAGTCTTCCAGCCCGACTTCGACGGCCTCGATCGACCGCAGCCCTTCGCGTGCCCACGTCAGGGTCTGCCCGAACCACCACTTGATGTCGGTGGCCGTTGCCGGCCCGAACGTGCGCAACCAGGTACGCAGCAATGTGTCGCGCGCGGCATCAGGGTCCGTCGCCGCGATCGGTTCAGGCAGCCAGTGCGACGCCGCGGCCCACAGCGGCCGCGATGTCGTCCACATGCCGTCGTTGGGGCCGCGCAGAATGTGCCCCTGTGCGGACAGCACCGTCATCACCCGTGGCGCCACGGGAGTGGTTGCGCCCCAGCTCTTTCCGGGCGCGGGGTTCCAGCTGCCGGCCAGCTCGGGCAGCTCGGCCCGGAGCGCGGCGGTGCCGGCCGTCAAACCCGCTTCCAAGTGCTGACGCACCGCAGCCGATGCCAGCTCCAGCCACGCCGCGCCGTCGGCCGCGATACCGGCTTTCTCGACGTCGCCGATCAGTCGTTTGCGCTCGGTGGCGGCCACGCGGTGGCTGGCCGCGGCCTGAACCGCGGGCAGGTCGGCGGTGTGCACGACCCACAGCGTCCGGCGCATGGCCATGTGCTTGACCAGATGCCGGCCCCGGTACAGCGCCGCGTCGAGATCGTCCACGATGAAACCGGGCAGTCGCGCCCACAGAGACAGGTACGGGGTGGCGGGATCGGTGCCGTGCAGGCCCACCAGTGCCCGGGTCACCTCGGCGGGGCTCGATGCCGCATCGCTCAGGAAATGGCGTTGCGCCAAGCGATTGCGGCGCTCGGCGATGGTGAAGGTGCGCAAGTCAGCCGTCGTGCATCGAGCGGCGGATCTGCTCGAGGCGCTCCGCGGCGGCCTTCTGGCGCGCTTCGTACTGTTCCTCGACCGACCGGCCCTCAGGGGTGTCCGCGGCCAGCTCGGCCGAGCCGATTGCGGTGCCGTACCGGTTCTCGATCTTCTCGCGCACCGACTCGAAGGTCGGGACACCGTCGGCGGTGTAGCCCGGATCGACAGGCGGGGACACCGGCACCGGTGCGGGCGCCGGATCCAATGGCACGACCTCGGCGTCGATGGGCTCGGTTTCGTCGGCCATGGCTTCACCGTACCGCGCCACAAACTTGGGATCGGTAGCCGCGGCGTCCGCGTGTACTTACGGCACGACGACGCCACTGGGGCGGCGTAACGAGGAAGGGAAACCCTCTGCCATGAACATCAATCGCACTCTGGCCGCTGGTGTCGGCTTGCTGGCCGTGGGCGCCACTCTCATCGGCTGCTCCACCGACAAGGCGGACGGTCCGAAGGCGTCCGGCCCGGGTTCGGTGACGAACGGCGGCAACACCGTCGTCAAGGTCGAGGGCCAGGACCTGGCCGGCCTGGACCTGAAGTCGGTGACCTGCGTGAAGCAGGGTGGCAGCATCAACATCGCCAGCGCACCCATCGGCGGTGGCGCGCAGGGCCTGGGCGTCGTCATGACCGACGCTTCGCCGCCGAAGGTGCAGTCCCTGGGCTTGGTGGTCGACGGCAACGCGCTCGCGGTGTCGGAGATGGGCGGCATGAAGACCGGCTCCGCTGACGTCAAGGTCGACGGCAGCACGTACACCATCACCGGGCAGGCCGCCGGTGCCGACATGAAGAACCCCATGGCGGGGATGATCTCGAAGAACTTCGAGATCAAGGTGTCCTGCGGCTGACATGCCCAGGGCTGCCCGAGCGGCGGGTGCAGACAATGCATCCGCCGCTCGACTTATGATGCGGCCGTGTCGACCACCGGCGAACTCGCCCGCGCCCGCGCGATGATGTTCGCCGCCGACGAGGTGACAGCCAAGGAACTGCTGCTGTCGCTGATGCCCGCCATCGAAGCCGCCGACCGTGATGACCTGATGCTCGAGGTCTTCGCCCAGCTCGGCGAGATCTATCTGATCCGCAGCGCCCTGGATGGGGTGCGCGAGTGCATTCGGCGCATCGACGACTGCCTCGACATCTACGCATCGATCCTGGCCGGCCGCGCGCCGGCCGAGATCGTCGCGCAGATGACCATGACCCCGGAGGACGCGGATCACATGCTCAGCCGCTACCGCCGCCGGGCCACCTTTCTGCGGACCGGCCTGTCCGCAGCCATCGGCGACCACGAAGGGGCGGCGCAGTCCCTGACCGCACTCGATGCCAAGCCCTCGTACGCCGATCTGCAGGACGAACACACCTACCTGTTGACCCACGCCCGCATCCTGTGCGCGCTCGCGCTCTGCGACGACGATCTGCACGTCCGCTCGGTGCCGCTCTGGGAGGAGGTGCTGGCCATGATCGCGACGCCGGCCGACACCCCGGAACGTGAATATCTCTGGGTCACCGGCGCGCTCGGCTACGCGCGGTTCTGCGTCGAAACCGGCAAGGTGGACGCGGCAGTGCCGTGGCTGCGGCGCGCGGAGGCCCGGGCACAGGCTCGCGGCTGGGAATTGGCCACCGCCCGAGCGCAATTGGAGCGGGCCGCGGTGAGTTGGCTGGCCGGCGACCAGCCGGGTACCGAGGCACTCGTCACGGCGGCGTATCCGGAGATCGCGCGGCAGGCGCGGGCCCACGAAGTGTCCCGCTGCTGGCTGTACTTCGGGCTCACCCGGCTGGCCGCGGGTGCCCTGCAGGCCGCCGACGAATGCTGGGGGCACGCCGAGCGGCACTGGCGTGAGCTGGGCAAGCCCCTGCACGTACACCGCATCTTGTTGCAGCGCAGCTGGATCGCCATCTTCCGGGGCCGATACGACGGGGCCCGGGCATTGATCGATCAGGCCAGGGCGTGCCTGGATTCCTCACCGCGCAGCAGCTGGCTGCAGTACGCACGGTTGGATGACCAACTCGGCACCGTCTGGCGTGCAGAGGGACTGGCGGAGCTCGGCTTCGATGCCGCGGGCAATCCAGCCGACACGTGGGCGCAGGCCGAAGCCCGCTATCGCGGCGGGCTCGGGACGTGGTCCGCCGAACCCGGCACCGACCAATACCTTTCCGGCATGGACAAATTGGCCGCTGCTGCCGACCTGAAGTTGCCCGCGGCGCTGGCCGTCGACTCGGTGCGGTACTCGATCACCGACGCCGACGCGCGCTCGCGATGGGCCACCGGGGTGGCGGCACCCTTGCTTGCCGGTGCCTTCGCGGTGGCATGGGAATCGCAGAACCCGGCGCTGGTCGGCGAACTGATCGAATATCACAGCGCCCGAGGGGCGTTCAGCGTCGATGCCGCGGCGGGCGGCCCGCTGGAGTGGGCCCGGGCCACCACGACGGCCGCGCCGGTTCTCGACGTCGACGAACTCGCGTCGGTCGCGTCCGGCCCGGTCGCGGTCGGCGCGGCCGGCCTCATCCGGCTCGGGCCGCTGCCGCCGCTGCAGATGGAGCCCGGCGGCGAGCCGGTGCTGGCGCGCTACCGCGAACTGGCCCAGAGGCGTTACGGCCGCGCGGTGACCGCGGACCAGGAGGCATGGTCGACATGCCCGTAACTCAGGACACCACAACGACGTTGGTGCTCCGGTTCGCCGACATCGGGATCGCGACGTACGTCAGCCTCCGGGTTGTCGGCGCACCCGAGCGGCTGGTCACCTGGGTCGTCGCCGAGGACGTTGTTCTCGCGGTCACCTCGGCACTGGCGGAGGCATTGCCGGATCCGCTTGACGGCGAACAACTTCCCGAGGCATTGACCCGGTCATTGGCCACCGGTCCGTTCGCCGCTGTGGCACGCGAACGGGAGCTCGCGCGGCTCCTCGGCGCCCTGCTCCCTGACGAAGCGTGGGACCTGCTGCGGCAGTGCACCGATGACCCGGAGCTGCCGGTGCTGTTCGTATCGCCGAGCGCCCGCCTGAGCCGGGTGCCGTGGGGCCTGCTCGCGCAGCCCAGCGGCACCGATGACCAGCGCTTGATCGAGCTCGCCGACCTCGTGCTGGCGGTGCCACCGAACGTCGCGAACGCGCCGCGCCGACAATCGCCACCGGTCGACGGGCCGCCGCTGCTGCTGCTGGACCCGAAAGTGCCCGGGCAGCGGCCGGACTCAGCGCTCGGTTCGGTGCTGGGCCGACCCGCGCCGGACACCGTGCTGGCCCGGTACTTCGGCGAGCGCCCCGCGCTCCCGGCGGTCAGCGCCCCGGTGGAGCTCTTCCGTAGAGCCGACGTCGACCGGCACTGGCTGGCGGACCAGTTGACGCAGCAGCCGTCACGGTTGGTGTATGTCGGGCACGCCAGTGCCGCCCCGGACCGGGACGGCTCGGCCGACCAGGCGGCTTTGCACCTGGCGGAGCCCGAGCCGCTGACCGCCGCCGACATCATGGTGATGGACTTGGCGGTTCCGCCCCGGGTCGCGTTGCTGGCCTGCGCATCCGGCGCCGACTACCGGTTCGACGAGGCCACCGGCCTGGTTGCGGCGATGATTCTCGGTGGCGCACAGGTGGTTACCGCCACCCTCTGGTCGCTCCCGACAACCGCCGGCTACCGAGCGGCCACCGCCGGCACTGCCGACCCGATGTCGGAGGCGATCATCGCCGTCGACACCGCACACGAGGCGACGACACCGGCTCGTGCCGTGAATCACTGGCAGCGACAGTGCCTGCGCCGCTGGCGAACCGGCAACGCCGAATTGAGCCCCGTGTACTGGGCTGCCATGATGACCTTCACCGTCGATGGAGCGCGCTGATGACTACTGGGCCACAGCCACGTCGCGCCGTCATCGACGCGGCGTGGCGCGAGATCGGGCCCGGTCTCGAACTGCTCAGCAGCCCCGACGGCGGCCCGCTGAGCCGCGCGGTCAAGCGCATCATCGACCCGCTGGTGCTCCGGCTGCGGGCACACCCCGAATACTCGGCGCCCGTCGTCGCCGCCGACATCGCGGACGAGATGCGCCAGGTGATCGTCGACCACGCGGTTCAGTTGCGTGCCGCGGCACAGTGGTTCGCGCTCTTGAAGGCGCAGCGCCGGCGCGACCGGATCACCACCGGCAACGCCCAGGAGCTCTACTTTCCGGTGTGTTTCGAGCTGGCCGCGACCAGAGGCGAACCGGGACACGATGATTCGCGCGTCGTCTCGGAGGCGTTGCGTGACGTGCACGGCGACCGGGACCGCACCGCGGTGGAGCGGCTGCACGAGTACCTCGCCGATCCCGCTGTGCTGGAGACGTTGTCGCGTCAGCTCGACGCCGGTTGGGACGACGTCAGGGTGGGCGACGCGCCGTGCGAGCCGTTTCTCGCCGGGCTGACGACGGTCCTCGGCCCGGACGGCGGTCACAACGCCGACGCCACGCGGCAACGGGTCTGGACCGCACTGATCGGGGACACCACCCCGTACAACTTCGGCGCCCGCATGCGGGACGCCGGGGCCACCGCGCCGTGGTCGGTCGACCAGATCGGGTTGTGCGCTGCCGCACCGCAATCGAAGCCGGCGGTCGCCGGCTCCCGTGCGGCCGAACGTCCCCTCGACCGCAGCATCATCGACCGGGTCCGGGCGACGCTGCGCCGTGCCCTCGACCGCGACGAACTGCCCGACCTGCCGACCCTGTGCGCCGAAGAGGCCGACCGCGCGGCCGCCCCGTGGGGTCTCCTCGCCGAGGACAACCAGGCCACGCTGGTCGCCGGTATCGAGGTGGGGGTGGACCTGGCGCCGCTCGAGGTGAATCACCGCACGCGCTACCACCTTTCGGGCCAGATTCAGGCGCGGCTCCGCAAAGAGGCGTACGTGCTGCACGCCCGCCGGTATCTGACCGACGGTGGCCCGGTCCACCCGCGGCAGCAGCAGGTCGTCGACGACCTCGCGACGTTCGTCCGTCCCTATGTCTCGCGGCTGTGGGCACGGCTGCACGGACGCGACGTCTGGCAGGAATCCTGCGACGACGCCGGCGAGGTGCGCGGCCTGCTGGACGGGGTCGCCCGATCGGTGAGCCTTGATCATCGCCAGCGCATCAAGGCGATGCTGGAATTGGAGGCGGCAGGATGAAACTCACTGTCGATTCCGGGTTGTGGGCCTTGGGATCCGAGGTCGCGGCACCGCCGGAGGTGGCGGTGCTCGAGGTGAGCGGCGCGGTCCTGGCGTGGACGATCCAGGACCCGGCGCAGGCGGTCCGGATCACGTTCACGGATCTGCCTGCGGCCGACTGGTTGTGGCGGCTGGTCGGCGAGCCCGGCCACGTCGCGGTGGTCGCCGCCGCCGAAGCCGCCGCGGAAACCGGCGCCGATCTCGACCTCGCCGACGTCCTGCCGCGGCCCGAACCCCTTGCTGCGCTTCGCCGTCTGGCCGTCGGACACTGGCTACGGCGGTGGTGGCCCGCCAGCGCCCGCGACGGCATCAACCCGCTGGACGCCGTCGTGCTGGACGCCGAGGTCGCACTGTCGACGGCGACGCTGCAGGACTACTTCACCGAGGACACCCTGGATTCGGACATCGCCGGGCTGCTGGCACCGCATCGTCAGGCGTTTGCGAGCACAACGGCCTCCGGGGACCCCAGGATTGTCGACCTGATCCGCAGTTGCGTCGACATCGCGGAACAAGCCGGGCTGGGGGACTGGTCGGAAGTCCTTGCGGCGCAGGGGCCGCCGCGGCAGGATGACTACGCGCTCGCCGCCGGGCAACCCGGTGCCGGCGGCGACGGTGCCATCGCGAACGGCGTCGCATCGGTCTCGTGGACCGCCGTGCCACCGCGGACGTTCGACGCGGCCGAGCACACCATCGACTGGTCCGTGCGGGCCCGTGACGGAGCGGTCGTCGCCGACATCCGGGTGGCCACCATCGGTCCGGCGGACGGTATCCCGGTGCGGCTGGACTCGGGTTCGATCACCGGCGGCGGCACGCTCGACGTCGACGGAAACGCCACCCTGCCGCTGCCGGCCACGGAAAACCAAGCGTGGGGCCACGATTGGACCGACACCACCGTGACGGTGGGCGCCGGGACCGGCGAGACGGAAGCGGTCCGGGACCGGGTCCGGCGCTACGTGCGGGCCCGGCTCGCGGCGCCCGGCCCCGATGCGTTCCTCGCCGAGGTCCTGGCCGCCGAAGCCGACTACTAGGTCACCGGCGCGCGGCTTCGACCGGCATGGCCGGTGCCGTCGCAGCAGGCAACGGCAGCCGCGGCACACCCGGTGTCCCGAGTTGGCCGGCCAGCCACGGCAACGCCGCGCTGAATGCCTGCGCGGCGAACGGCCAGTCGTGCTTGCCCGGCCGTTCCACGACGGCGCACCGGATGCCACGGGTGCTGCCGACGCCGCAGAGCGTATGTGCCGCAATTGTTTGCGCGGGCAGCGGGCTGCGGGAGAGCTCGGGTCCGTTGATGTCGTACCAGGCCGCGATGTCGTCGTAAGTGCGACGGGACATCACCGTCATCGGGTCCCAGTCGGCGTATTTGGCGGTGCTGCCACCGAACAGTCGCTGAACGGTCTGTGGCCGGTCACCGGCATTCGGCGCGATGTCCCCGGCGATGTCCTGGAAGGCGCTGAACAGATCGGGATGCATCACCGTCAGATCCACCGCGCAGGTGCCACCCATGGACCAGCCGACGATGCCGCGGTGCCGCCGGTCGGTACTCACGCCGTAATTGGCGGTCATGAACGGCAGCACGTCCTTGATCAGGTGGTCGGCGGAGTTGCCGCGGGGCCCGTTGACGCACTCGGTGTCGTTGTTGAACGAACCACCGGGGTCGACGAACACCAGCACCGGGGCGTTGCCATGATGCGCGGCGGCGAAGTCGTCGACCGTCGTGATCGCGTTACCGGCCCGCAGCCAGTCAGCGGGGGTGTTGAACTCACCGCCGATCATCATCACCATCGGCAGCTGCGGCGGCGGATTGCTGGCGAACCACGCCGGCGGCAGGTACACGTATTCGTCGCGGTGTTTGAATCCCGATGCCGCCGAACCTGTTTGGACCTCGACAACACTGCCCTTGCTCGGTATCCGCCGCGCCTTCTGCATCGCGACCACGGTCTCGGGTCGCGTCTGGTTGGGCAACGGCGCCGAGTTGGCCTGTTCCCACGCGGTGTCGAGATTCGGGAAGTACCCGACCCAGGCGTTGAGCGTCAGCCCCGTGGACAGCACGCACAGCGGCACCGACAGCACCGCGAGCCCGCGGCGCCACCAGCGGGTGGCGTGCCAGCCGACGATCAGCAGAACCACCGCGGCGCCGGTCACCGCGGTCCAGATCCACAGCCGGGTCGGCGCGGGATCATCGGACCAGCCCTGCGATGCCACGACCCAGCGTGCGGCGGCCGTCACCAGCAAGCCGGATATGGCGGCGACGGGCAGCCACACGGCGCGCCACCGGCTGTTGCGCCAGCCCACCGCGACGATCAGCACCGCCACCGCGAGGGCCTGGACGGTGAACGGTAGCCAGCCGTGCGTCAACGAAACATGTTGCTCGCCATAGAGCTCGGCGTTCGTCGCCCCGATTGTCACGACGCCAGGGTGCCGCCCAAACCTGGGAGGCTCCTGTGTGCGCGCTAGGTGCCGATGGCCCTCACCTGGCGGTTCCAGCAAACATCCGAACCGAAGATTCGGCCGTTGTTCACCGAGGCTTCGCGAGGGGGAACGGCAGCGTCTCGCGGATGCTGCGACCGGTGATCAGCATGACCACGCGGTCGACGCCCATGCCCAGACCGCCGGTCGGCGGCATCGCGTATTCCATGGCTTGCAGGAAGTCTTCGTCCAGCTCCATGGCCTCGGGATCGCCGCCGGACGCCAGCAGCGACTGCTCTTCGAGCCGCCGGCGCTGTTCCACCGGATCGGTGAGCTCGCTGTAGGCGGTCCCGAGTTCGACACCCCAGGCCACCAGGTCCCAGCGTTCGGCAACGCCCGGGATGCTGCGGTGCGGGCGGGTCAGTGGCGACACGGAGGTGGGGAAGTCCTTGTAGAACGTCGGTGCCTCGGTGCGGTCTTCGACGAGGTGTTCGTACAGCTCCAGCACGATCGCGCCGGCGTCCCAGTGGGTCCGGTACGGGATCGTCGCGCCGTCGCACAGCTTGCGCAGCGTCGCCACGTCGGTCTCCGGGGTGACGTGCTCGCCCAGTGTCTCGGACACCGCGTCGTGCACGGTCTTGACGGGCCAGACACCCGAGATGTCAACGGGCGTAAGGTTTCCGTCGGGCCCTGGGCGCATGACCACCTGCGCGCCGTTGGCCGCCGCCGCGGCGTTCTGGATGATCTCGCGGCAGCCGTCGATCCAGGCGTTGTAGTCGGCGTGCGCCTGGTACGCCTCCAGCAGGGTGAACTCAGGGTTGTGGCTGAAGTCCACGCCTTCGTTGCGGAACGCGCGGCCCAACTCGAAGACGCGCTCGACACCGCCCACGCACAGCCGCTTCAGGTACAGCTCGGGGGCGATGCGCAGGTACAGGTCCAGGTCGTAGGCGTTGATGTGGGTCTCGAACGGCCGGGCGTTCGCGCCGCCGTGGATCTGCTGCAGGATCGGCGTCTCGACCTCCAGGAAACCCTTGCCCACCAAGGTTTCCCGGATGGCGTGCAGCACCCGGCTGCGGGCGGTGATCAGCTCCCGCGACTCGGTGTTGATGGCGAGGTCCAAGTAGCGGGTGCGGACACGGGCCTCGGGGTCGGTCAGGCCCTTCCACTTGTCGGGCAGCGGCCGCAGGCACTTGCCGATCAGGCGCCAGTCGTGCACCAGCACCGACACCGTGCCGTTACGGCTGGTGCCCATGACGCCGGAGACCTCGATCAGGTCGCCGAGGTCGATGGCGCCGGTGAATTCGGTGACGGTGCTGCCGGTCAGGAGCGAATTGTCCAGCAGCAGTTGGACTTCGCCGGACCAGTCGCGCAGCTGGGCGAACAGCACGCCGCCGTAGTCGCGCAGCCGTAGCACGCGTCCGGCGACGCAGACCGCGGTGTCGGCGGCCGACTCGACTGCCTCGGTGACCGTGTGGCTGGGCGCCCGTCCCACCGGGTAGGCGTCGATGCCTTCCGCCTGCAATGCCTGCAGCTTGGCCATCCGAACCCGGACCTGGTCGGGCAGGCGCCGGGCCTCGGCGGCCTCGGCTGCCCCGGCCGCGAGATCGGCCACATCGGGTGCACTGCCGTCGGGGTGCAGCCGTCCCGAATCGATCAGGTTCTTGGGGGCCGCGGTGTGGTGGCCGGTGTGGGGTTGTTCGTCGCGCCGGGAGAACGGCAGCACCAGGAAGCCCTCGGCGATCACCGAGGCGACGCCGACGCGCGGGATCAGCCGCGCGTCTTCGTAGCAGGCGTAGCGCGGCACCCACTCGGGCAGGTATTTCATGTTGGAGCGGTACAGCGTCTCGAGCTGCCACCACCGCGAGAAGAAGATCAGCAGCGCGCGCCACAGGCGCAGGATCGGGCCGGCGCCCAGCTGCGAACCCTGCTCGAAAGCCGAGCGGAACATCGCGAAGTTCAGCGAAATCCGGGTAACGCCAATCTCTTCCGAGCGCTGGCACAGCTCGCTCACCATCAGCTCGATGGTGCCGTTGGGGGACGCGGGGGAGCGGCGCATCAGGTCCAGCGACACCCCGTTGTTGCCCCACGGCACCAGTGACAGCATCGCCACCACCTGACCGTCGCCCTGCACGGCCTCCACCAGCAGGCAGTCCCCGTCGGCGGCGTCACCGAGCCGTCCCAGTGCCATCGAGAAGCCGCGCTCGGTTTCGGTGTCGCGCCAGGCGTCGGCGTGTGCGATGACCTGAGCCATCTCGTCGGCGCTGATGTCGCGGTGCCGACGCATCCGTACCGTCAGGCCGGCTCGGCGGGCCCGGGTGACGGCCTGACGGACGGCCCGCATGTCAGGACCCGACAGCCGGAAGTTCTGCGGATGCAGGATGGCCTCGTCGCCGAGCTGCAGGGCGTTCAAACCACCCTGACGATAAGCCTCCGCTCCCGTCGAGCTGGCGCCCATGACGCCCGGTGCCCAGCCGTAGGTCTGGCACAGCGCCAGCCACGCGTCGATGGCCGCCGGCCAGGCCCGCGGGTCGCCGACGGGATCACCGCTGGCCAGGCAGACGCCCACCTCGACCCGGTAGGTGATGGCTGCACGGCCATTGGGTGCGAAGACCACGGCCTTGTCGCGGCGGGTGGCGAAGTAACCCAGCGAGTCGTTCTTGCCCCACAGCTCGAGCAGGCCACGGATCGCGGACTCGTCTTCGCCGGTGAGGGCGTTCTCGGCGCGCTGGGACTGGAACAGCACGATCGCTGCCACGATCAGCGCCAGTGCGCCGAACAGGCCGAACAGCGCGTTGAGGAACGCATGCGGATGGCCACCCTCGAACGCTTCCTTGCCGACCGCGGCGAAACCGCTGACTCGGTTCACCGCATAGGCCAGCCGGTAGTCGGGGTCCAGCGGCGGCCGGCCGGGGAACATCTCCAGCAGGCCCCAGGCCGCCAGGATGCCGACAGCCATGCCGGCGACCAGGGTCAGGGCCGCCTTGAGCAGCGCCCCGCGGCGGACCTTGGCCCAGAACTGGTTCCGCGACAGCAGCAGCACGACGATGACGCCGATGTGGAACACCAGGCCCACTGCCTCGCCGAAGTCCTCCACGAAGGTCAGGTCGCCGTCCGGGAAGTTGTCGGACAGCAGTCCGTAGACGTTCCAGCCGATGTGCCCGACCATGTAGATCAGCAGGACCCACCAGGCGATCCGCTTGCGTGCCGCGAGTGCCGCGGCAAGCAGGATCAGCACGAACGACCAGGCGAAGCTGGTGTCCGGGAAGTTGAACAGGTAGTCGTTGACGAACTCGCGGGGGATGTGGATCATCCACCGGATCAGTGGCGACAGGCTGGCGAACAGCGACAGCGTCGCGACGACACCGACGGTCCAGCCGGCCGCGGCCGGAACCCACCCCAATGTCGTCGGGCGCTGCTGCTGTCTGCTCGGCGTCAACGTCATAAGTTCGGACAATATGCGGTGAAACCGGGAAGTGTCTGCAGGGCCCCTGAGCTACCAGACGGGGCCGGTGTACTTCTCGCCCGGACCGTGCCCGGGCTCGTCCGGTGCGACGCTCGCCTCGCGGAACGCCAGCTGCAGGCTCTTGAGGCCGTCCCGGACCGGGCCGGCGTGCAATCCCAGATACTCGGCCGAGGCCTGAACCAGGCCGGCCAGCGCGGTGATGAGGCGCCGGGCCTCGTCGAGGTCGCGGTGCGGGCTCTCGTCGGGATCGGCGTCGGCCAGCCCGAGCTTCTCGGCGGCCGCGCTCATGAGCATGACGGCGGCGCGGGTGATCACCTCGACGGCGGGAATCTCGGCCAGTTCGCGTACCTGGGCTTCCTCAGCTGTTGTCGTGGCGTCACTGGTTAGGTTCGGGTCGGTCATGACTGCTAGAGTGTCATGCGCGACCGTCCTGGCTTACGTCAGGACAGCAAGTGGAGTCCCACCTCCCACCGTCGGCCTCACGGCTTGGCGGTCCGGTCACAGGCACATTGTGCCTGTTCTGCGTTGTGCGCAGGCGGCGTGAGCCGTGATCGGTCGGCATTGGGCCCTGCTATATGCAGGGCTTTTCTGTTCATGCGAACAGATGGCTGAGCCGGGTGTGACCTCTACTGAACAAGTAATGGAACAACCCGGGAGGCCCCATCAGCACTGAGACACGCGTCAACGAGCGCATTCGAGTACCTGAAGTTCGGTTGATCGGACCGAACGGCGAGCAGGTAGGCATCGTGCGCATCGAAGATGCCCTCCGCGTCGCCGCGGACGCCGATCTCGACCTTGTCGAAGTTGCGCCAGGCGCCAAGCCGCCGGTCTGCAAGATCATGGACTACGGCAAGTACAAGTACGAGACGGCTCAGAAGGCACGTGAGTCTCGCAAGAACCAGCAGCAGACCGTCGTCAAGGAACAGAAGCTGCGTCCCAAGATCGACGACCACGACTACGAGACCAAGAAGGGTCACGTCGTCCGCTTCCTCGAAGCAGGGTCGAAGGTCAAGGTGACCATCATGTTCCGCGGACGTGAGCAGTCGCGGCCCGAACTGGGCTACCGACTCCTGCAGCGGCTGGGCGCCGACGTCGCCGAATACGGCTTCATCGAGACGTCCGCCAAGCAGGACGGCCGCAACATGACGATGGTGCTGGCTCCGCACCGCGGCGCGAAGACTCGCGCCAAGGCGGCGCACGACGCCGACGCACCGGCCGGACGGCCGGCCCCCGCGGCACCTGAATCTGACGCAACCGCGTAACAGCAGTCGCGATTGCCCGCAGCGGCCTCCAGCCGCCGCGAGCAACCGCATGGAAAGAAACTGAGGACACATGCCCAAGGCCAAGACCCACAGTGGCGCATCGAAGCGGTTCCGCAAGACCGGAACCGGCAAGATCGTGCGCCAGAAGGCCAACCGCCGCCACCTGATGGAGCACAAGGCCACCAAGCGCACCCGCCGTCTCGACGGTCGCGCCGTGGTTGCTGCCAACGACACCGCGCGTGTCGCCAAGATGCTGGCCGGCTAGTACCGCCTGCTCCCCTCTGAACACCGAAGGATAGGAAATCTCATGGCACGCGTGAAGCGCGCACTGAACGCTCAGAAGAAGCGGCGCACAGTACTGAAGGCCTCGAAGGGTTACCGCGGGCAGCGCTCGCGGCTCTACCGCAAGGCCAAGGAGCAGCAGCTCCATTCGTTGACCTACGCCTACCGCGACCGTCGCGCCCGCAAGGGTGACTTCCGGAAGCTGTGGATCACGCGTATCAACGCTGCGGCCCGCGAGAACGGCGTCACCTACAACCGCCTCATCCAGGGCCTGAAGCTGGCCGGCGTCGAGGTCGACCGCAAGAACCTGTCGGAGATCGCGATCAGCGATCCCGCCGCGTTCACCGCGCTGGTCGAGGTGGCCAAGGCCGCTCTGCCCAGTGATGTGAATGCGCCGTCGACGTCCTCTGACGAAGCTGCCTGAGTCTGACTACAGACTCAGCGCTCACCGAGCGATCTGCCCGGGTGGTCGCTGCGGCCAAGCTGCAGCGCCACGTCGGGCGCAAACGCGCCGGGCGCTTCCTCGCCGAGGGACCCAACCTCGTCGAGGCGGCGCTCCGGCGCGGTCTTGTTTCTGAGGTCTTCGCGACGGAAGCCGCGCTGGCACGTTTCGCCGCGCTGCTGGACGGCGCCCCGGTCTCGGTGATCACCGAGAAGGCCGCAAAGGCGTTGTCGGAGACCGTGACTCCCGTCGGGCTCATCGCGGTGTGCACGCTGCCCTCGGTGTCGCTGGAGGGCGTACTGGCGTCCGAGCCACGCTTGTTGGCGGTGCCGGTCGGCATGTCGGAACCCGGAAACGCCGGCACCCTGATCCGCATCGCCGACGCCATGGGCGCCGACGCCGTGGTGTTCGCCGGCCACAGCGTCGACCCCTACAACGGCAAGTGCCTGCGGTCCTCGGCGGGCAGCATCTTCTCACTGCCGGTGGTGGTGGATCCCGATGCGGCCGCGGTGGTTTCGGCGATCCGGGACAGCGGCATCGAGGTGCTCGCGACCGCGCTGGACGCCTCCGTCGACATCCGCGCCGCCGATCTGTCGGCGCGTACCGCGTGGCTGTTCGGGCCCGAGGCACACGGCCTGCCCGCAGACGTCATGGCGCTGGCCTCGCAGCGCGTGCACATCCCGATGCGGGGGAGCGCCGAGAGCCTCAACGTGGCAGCCGCCGCGTCGATCTGCCTGTACGAGAGCTCCCGCGCCCAGTCCTGACGTGCTATCGCAGTGGCGAGATGAATTGTTCTGCAACCCATTCGGCGACTCCGCTGGGGTAGGGCGAAGACAGTCCGAGGACGAGGTGCTCGAAGCCGGCGTCGATGGCGCGGCCGACAGCGTCCCGGGTGGCCCCGGGGTGTTCATAGGACACCGGTAAATAAATCGACCGGACCAGAGTGCTTGGCTCACGGCCGATTTCGGTGCAATAACGATTCAGCAGGTCGTTGCGGGCGATCGCGTCATCGAGGTCGGCTCCGGGCACGTTCCACAATTGGGCGTGTTCTGCGGCGACGCGCAACAACCTGGCCGAGCGGCCGCCGATCAGTATCGGTGGGTGCGGTTGCTGGATTGGCTTGGGGTTGCCGACGGCACCGGTGAGCCGGACGTCGGTGCCGGAGAAGTCGAACGGCTCGAACTCGGTCCACAGCCGGCGGATGACGGTGAGGGCCTCGTTGAGACCGTTCACTGAATCGGCAAAGTCGTCATAGGGCAGACCGTGTGCTTCGTATTCGCGCCTGGCCATTGGCAATCCGGGCCGCGAGCCCGCGCCGATACCGAAATCCAGGCGCCCGGCCGAGACGATGTCGACGGTGGCGGCTATCTTGGCCAGCATCGCCGGCGGCCGAAATCTGTTGCTGGTTACCAAGAGTCCTAGGCGCAGCCGACGGGTCTGGGCAGCCAGCGCCGACAACAGTGTCCAGCCTTCGAATGTCGGACCGGACGGATCGCCGAATATCGGCATCAGGTGGTCATAGAGCCACGCGTGTTCGATCTCGCCTATGGCGTCGGCTTCCTGCCAGACCCGGAGGATGTCGTCGTAGCTCACTTGCGACGGGGCCGTCATGATGCCGAACCGTGTATTCGTCATGCGGCGCGCTCGCCGACCGGCAGCCGACGAAGGTTGGTCTTCTCGATGGCGGGTGGGGTGTAGGCCTGATCGAGGGTACCGATATCGGTACCTGGCTGGACGATATCGTCGATGCGGTCAAGGATTTCGTCGCCGAGTGTGATGTCGACGCCGGCCAGTAGATCATCGAGTTGTTCGGCGGTCCGCGGTCCGAGCAGCGCACTTGTCACCCCTGGATGTGCGATGGCGAACGCCATCGCCAGGTGGGTAATGGACAGGGCCGCCTCGTCTGCCAGGGTGATCAATTGCTCGACGGTGTCGACGCGGCGTTCATCGGCGAAGACTTTCAACACACCCGCCCGGACGAGGTCGGCGTGGGCGCCTCTGCGCACGCGGCCGGTGAGCATGCCCTGGCCCAGGGGACCCCACACCAGCACACCCATGCCGTAACGCTGTGTGACGGGCAGTATCTCGGCCTCGATGCCGCGATTGAGCATCGAGTACGGCGGCTGTTCAGTGTGGAAACGTTCTAGCCCACGCCGGTCCGCAACCCATTGGGCCTCGACGATGTCGGTGCCGGGGGTATTGGACGAGCCGATGGCGCGCACCTTCCCGCTGCGGATCAGGTCCGAGAGCGCGGACAAGGTCTCTGCCATGTCGGTCTCGGGGTCGAGTCGGTGGATTTGGTAAAGGTCGATGTAGTCGGTCTGGAGGCGTCGCAAGGAGTCATCGACGGCGGTCATGATCCAGCGCCGTGAGGTGCCGCGCTGATTGGGATCGCCGCTCATGGGCCGACCGAATTTGGTTGCGAGTACGACTTTGTCGCGCCGCCCCTTGAGCGCCTTGCCGACAACGATCTCGGAGGCCCCGGCCGGTGGTATCGAATATGCGTCGGCGGTGTCGATCAGATTGATACCCGCGTCGAGCGCCCGGTGGATCAGGCGGATCGAGTCGTTGTGGTCCGGGTTGCCGATTTTTGCGCCCAGCAGCAGTGGTCCGAGTCCGTATGGACTGACCTTGATGCCGGTTCGGCCGAGAGTGCGGTATCGCATGTGGGCTCCGTGGTTGCGACTGAGGCGGCGGTGGCACCGATCCCCAGTTATTCGGAAAGCTATTCCGCTAACATATGGAACGCGTTTCCGGAACGCAACCTTATCCGGAAAGTTTTTCCGTTAAATTTTGCAAGGGACGGAGCACTCAATGGCGGCAGGCCCGTCGGAGTCGGGCGACTCGCCCGCATCGTCACCACGGCAGCGTCGGCAGCGTACCGATGCGCAGCGCAACGTCGGCGCGCTGCTCGAAGCGGCGAAAACCGTGTTCGCGACTGCGGGGGTCGATGCGCCCGCCAAGGAGATCACCGACCTGGCGGGAGTTGGAGTCGGCACCCTGTACCGGCATTTCCCGCGCCGATCTGACCTGATCGTGGCTGTTCTGCAACACGAGGTCGACGAGTGTGCCGAGGCTGCAACGGTATTGGCTCGGCACCACGAACCAGGTCAGGCGCTCGAGAGGTGGTTGTACCGATTCACCGAGTTCGTCGGCACCAAGCGCGGGCTTGCTTCTGCGCTGCACTCGGGCGACCCGGCTTTCGATGCCTTACCGAGCTACCTCACCTCGAAGCTCGAACCGGCCCTTGACGCATTGTTGTCCGCTGCAACGGCGACCGGTGAGGTCCGTGACGACCTCTGTGCCAGGGACCTCATCCACACCGTCGCACTGCTGTGTCAGCCCGTTCCAGGTGAGGCGCTCACCTACAACCAACGTCTGGTGGCGGTGTTCGTCGACGGACTGTATCGCCCGGGCACCGCGCATTCATGAATCAGGCCAAGAGCCCCTTGGCGACGTGGGTGATCTGCACCTCGTTGCTGCCGGCGTAGATCATCAACGACTTGGCGTCACGCGCGAGCTGCTCGACGCGGTACTCGGTCATGTAGCCGTTGCCACCGAACAACTGGATGGCGTCCATCGCGACGTCGGTGGCGGCCTGCGAGCAGTACCACTTCATGGCCGACGCCTCGGCCAGCGGAATCTGGCGGCCGGCCTGGCCGGACTCGATGACGCGGAACAGCATGTTGCGCACATTCATTCGCGCCACCTCCATGCTGGCCAGCTTGAGCTGGATCAGCTGGAACTGGCCGATCTCCTTGCCCCACAACGTGCGCGTCTTGGCGTAGTCGATACACAGCCGCAGGCATTCCTCGATGATGCCGAGCGACATGGACACGACGCCGACGCGTTCGGCCGAGAAGCTCGAGCGCGCGCTGTCGCGCCCGTCGCCGGCCTTGTTCTCCTCGGTCTCGCCGAGCAGCCGGTCGCGGCCCAGCCGGACGTTGTTGAAGAACAGCTCGCCGGTGCGCGACGAGTGAATGCCCATCTTGCGGAACGGCTTCGACTGGACGAAGCCCTCCATGCCGCGGTCGAGCACGAAGGTCAGCACCTTGCGGTCGCGCTTGTCGGCGCCGTCGCCCTCGTCCAGCTTGGCGTACACGACGACGACGTCGGCGTCGGGGCCGTTGGTGATGAAGGTCTTCTGGCCGTTGAGGATGTAGTCGTCGCCGTCGCGCACGACGTACGACTTCATGCCACCGAACGCGTCCGAGCCCGAGTCGGGTTCGGTGATGGCCCACGCGCCGACCTTCTCGTACGTCACCAGGCCGGGCAGCCAGCGCTCCTGTTGGGCCAGGGTGCCGCGGCTCTGGATGGTGGGCACCGTGAGGCCGAGGCTGACGCCCACGCCCGTCACCAGACCTGAACTGACCCGGCACAATTCGCTGATCAGCACCATGCCCATGCCGGCCTGGTCCGGTCCGCCGCCGAACATCCCGCCGGACGCCCGTGGCTTGCCGTCCGAGACTTCGCCGGACCGCAGCCGGGACAGCCGCCGCTCCAGTGCCTCCCGCGCCATGACGTCGATGCCGAAGGTGGCGAACAGCTTTCGGATGATGGGGTAGGGCTCCATGTCGCCGCCCTCGAGCTCGTCGAGGTGCGGGCGGATTTCCTTGTCCACGAACTCGCGAACGGCGTCGCGCACGGCAATATCGACGTCGGACCAATCAAGCATGTATTCAGGCAGCCTTTCCGGACACTGAGCGGTTGCGCGCGGGACGCAGACCAGCCAATGAGAACGTGGTGTGCACCAGTGATCCGGCGCGTTCCATCAACGACTTGTGACGTGGCACATAATGCATCGGCAGGCCCCAGCGGTCTTTCGGCGGGGCCATGAATCCCGGCGCCTCGACCAGTGGTGCATCGGCCGGCACCCGTCCGGCAGCCCGGCGGTATGCCGCCAATGCCCTTGGGTGCAAACGGATTTCATCGGGGACGGCGAGGAAGGCCAGCTCGACGGCCTTGCCTAATAGCCGCAGCACCACCTCGTCGCTGGGGGTCCAGCGCATGCCGGCTCGCTCCCGCACGGCGGGGTCGAACACCCCGGCCGCGACCCAGCGCTGCGCCCCGACCAGCGGCCGGAACATCTGGTCCCACACCGGGGTGGGCATCAGCACGAACCACGGCTTGGGGATGCGGATGGTGAAGATGTCGAGCGTGGCCCGGTTGATCTCCAGCTCCTCGGAGCATTTGTGCTCCCAATAGGTTTGGAAGTCCTCCCAGGTTTCCGGGACCGGCCGCATGCTCATGCCGTACATCCGGTACCACTGCACGTGCTCGTCGAATAACTGGCGCTTCTCGGCCTCGGTCAGCCCGCCGCAGAAGTACTCGGCGGTCTTGAGGATCAGCATGAAGAACGTCGCGTGTGCCCAGTAGAACGTTTCGGGATTGAGCGCGTGATAGCGCCGGCCGTCGTGGTCGACGCCCTTGATGGTCTGGTGATAGCCACGGATCTGGGCGCCGGTGTCGGCGGCGCGGTCGCCGTCGTAGACCACGCCCATGATCGGGTACACCGAGCGCGCGACGCGCTGCAACGGCTCCCTCAGCAGGATCGAATGATCCTCCACGCCGGCCCCGAGTTCGGGATACATGTTCTGGATCGCACCGATCCACACGCCGAGGATGCCGGTGCGCAAGTCGCCGAAGTACTTCCAGGTCAGCGAATCCGGGCCGAGCGGTTCGGCGGCGGGCGTCGTTCGTGGGGTCATGGTGTCCTCGCTCAACGTTGATACCGAGGGTTCTGTGTCGCCACGATAATCGTGACAACGTATGTTGTCCACGATTTGGTGCCGGTGTCGCGGTGACCGTTACAGAGCGTCCATCGGGTCGCCATACGTCGGTGACCAGCCAGTTTTCCGGCGCGCGGCCATGGTCGTTGCCGGTGCTGCGAACCGCCACCTAGGGTGGCGTCGTGGAAGTCGAATCGTTCGAAGAACGATCCGACGGTGTCGGAGAGATCGGCCCGGGCGCACACGCCGGGCCAGGATCAAGTGGACCGTTGGGGTGGTTGCAGAACACCAATCACAGTCCGGCTGTCATCGGATTCATCCGACGGGCGCGCCGTGCACTGCCGGGGGATCCGGAATTCGGTGACCCGCTGTCGGTCGCCGGCGTCGGTGGGCCCAGCGCGGCCGCCCGTGCCGCCGATCGGTTGCTCCCTCGTGGTGGGGCGTCCCACGAGGTGAGTCTCGCGGGGCTGCAGGTGTGGCAGGCCCTCACCGAGAGGGTGTCCGGACGCCCGGCGAACCCGGAAGTGACCATCGTCTTCACCGACCTCGTCGGCTTCTCCAAGTGGTCGCTGAGCGTTGGCGACGAGACCACACTGCGGCTGTTGCGCCGGGTGGCTCAGGTCTTCGAGCCACCACTGCTGGAGTCGGGCGGCCACATCGTCAAGCGCATGGGCGACGGGTCCATGGCGGTGTTCAGTAATCCGGTCACCGCGCTGCGGTCGGTGATCCGCGCGCTCGATGCGCTCAAAGACGTCGAGATCGACGGGTATCACCCCAAGATGCGCGCCGGCATCCACACCGGGCGGCCGCAGCGCATCGGGTCGGATCTGCTCGGCGTCGATGTCAACATCGCGGCGCGCGTCATGGAGCGGGCCACCAAGGGCGGCCTGATCATCTCGCAGTCCACGCTCGACCGGATCGACCAGCAATACCTCGACGCCCTGGGCGTGACGCCCAAGAAGGTGCGCAAGCAGCTATTCGCCGCCAAGGCGTCGGGTGTGCCCGAGGACCTGGCGATGTACTGGATCAGGCAGCGCAAGGACGCCGGCACCGAACCCGACGACGGGGAGCTCGCTGAGGCCTAGGGCCGGCCCGGTGCGGCGGCGCCTGTGCCGCGTTCCGGTCACCGTCGTCTACGCCGCGCTGTTGGTCGTCGTCACCGTGACCCTGGCGGCGCTCGGCCCGGCGGTGCATGACCGGGTGGTCGGGTACGCCAGTACCAATTTGCACAATCTCGGCGCTGGCCGAATCGACACGCTGTTTGCCAGTGCGCTCATCGCTGATGACGGCCGGTTCTTCCTGTGGCTGCCCGGACTCATCTGCCTGCTCGCTGTCGCCGAACTGGCCTGGCGCAGCCGCCGCCTGCTGGCGGTGTTCCTCGTCGGCCATATCGGAACGACGCTCGTCGTCGCGGCCGGGTTGGTGGCCGCCGTCGAGTTGGGGTGGCTGCCGTGGTCGATCAGCCGGGTTGCCGATGTCGGGGTCAGCTACGGGGTGTTGACGGTGGTCGGAGCGCTGACCGCGGTCGTGCCCGCCCGCCTCAGAGCGGTGTGGCTCGCGTGGTGGCTGGCCGGTTCGGTCGCCGTTCTCGCGGTGAGCGACGACTTCACGGAAGCCGGTCACGTGGTCGCGCTGGCGCTGGGTCTGGTGCTCGCGCGGCGCCTGGCCGCGCCGGTGCGCTGGACGCCGGCGCAGGGCGCCCTGTTCGGCGTGGGCGCGTGCTTCGGCTACGCCGTACTGGTCCACACACCGGAGCTGGCAGTGGTCGGGGTCCCTGCGAGTGCGGTGGGCGCGGCGCTCGTCGCTATGATCTCCGGGTGGCTGAGCAGGGTGAAGAACTAACGGAAGCAGCATTGACCGCGGCGGTCGACGCCGCCCGTCTCGCCTTCGAACAGGCCGCTGACCTCGACGCCCTGGCGCGCGCCAAGACCGAGCACCTCGGGGACAAGGCGCCCATCGCGCTGGCCCGTCAGGCACTGGGCACCTTGGCCAAGGAAGACCGGGCCGACGCCGGCAAGCGCGTCAACGTCGCCCGTAGCGCCGCGCAGCAGGCGTACGACGACCGCATCGTGGTGCTGCGCGCCGAACGCGACGCCGCCGCCCTGGTCGCCGAGCGCATCGACGTGACGTTGCCGACCACCCGGCAGCCCATCGGCGCCCGGCACCCGATCACGATCCTGGCCGAGAACGTCGCCGACACCTTCGTCGCGATGGGCTGGGAGCTGGCCGAAGGGCCCGAGGTCGAGACCGAGCAGTTCAACTTCGACGCGCTGAACTTCCCGCCGGACCACCCCGCGCGCAGCGAGCAGGATACGTTCCACATCGCGCCCGAGGGCTCACGGCAGGTGCTGCGCACCCACACGTCGCCGGTGCAGATCCGCGCCCTGCTGGACCGCGAACTGCCGGTCTACATCGTGTCGATCGGCCGCACCTTCCGCACCGACGAACTCGACGCCACCCACACCCCGGTGTTCCACCAGGTCGAGGGACTGGCCGTCGACAAGGGTCTGACGATGGCCAACCTGCGCGGCACCCTTGATGCGCTGGCGCGTGCCCAGTTCGGCCCCGAGGGGCGCACCCGGTTCCGTCCGCACTTCTTCCCGTTCACCGAGCCGTCGGCCGAGGTCGACGTCTGGTTCCCGGACAAGAAGGGCGGTCCCGGCTGGGTGGAATGGGGCGGCTGCGGCATGGTCAACCCGAATGTGTTGCGGGCCTGCGGTATTGACCCTGACGAGTACTCCGGATTTGCCTTCGGTATGGGATTGGAGCGAACCCTGCAGTTCCGCAACGGAATTCCCGATATGCGCGACATGGTGGAGGGCGACGTGCGCTTCTCCCTGCCGTTCGGGGTGGGTGCCTGATGCGCGTTCCCTACAGCTGGCTGCGGGAAGCCGTCCAGGCCGGGGCGCCGGGCTGGGACGTGTCGCCGGAAGAGCTGGAAGCCGCCTTCATCCGGATCGGCCACGAGGTCGAGGACGTCATCGCCGCGGGGCCGGTCACCGGTCCGCTGACGGTCGGTCGCGTCGTCGAGATCGAGGAACTGACCGAGTTCAAGAAGCCCATCCGGGCCTGCAAGGTCGACGTGGGTGAGGCGCAGCCGCGCGACATCGTCTGCGGCGCACGCAACTTCGCCGTCGGCGACCTCGTCGTGGCGGCCCTGCCCGGCACGGTGCTGCCCGGCGAGTTCAAGATCGCGACCCGCAAGACCTACGGCCGGGTGTCCGACGGCATGATCTGCTCGGCCGCCGAATTGAACTTCGGCTCCGACCATTCCGGCATCATCGTGCTGCCGCCGGGCACCGCGGAGCCGGGCGCTTCGGGCGCCGAGGTACTGGGCCTGGACGACGTGGTGTTCGACCTCGCCATCACCCCGGATCGCGGCTACTGCCTCTCGATCCGCGGCATGGCGCGCGAGATCGCCTGCGCCTTCGACCTGGATTTCGTCGACCCCGCCGACGTGCCGGCCCTGCCCGCCGAGGGCGAGGCCTGGCCGTTGACGGTCCAGCCCGGCACCGGTGTGCAGCGTTTCGGGCTGCGCCCCGTCGTCGGCATCGACCCGACGGCGGTGTCGCCGTGGTGGCTGCAGCGGCGCCTGCTGCTGTCCGGTATCCGCGCCATCTCGCCGGCCGTCGACGTCACCAATTACGTGATGCTCGAGCTCGGCCACCCGATGCACGCCCACGACCGCAAGCTGATCACCGGGGGCTTCGACGTGCGCTTCGCCAACCCTGGGGAGACCGTCGTCACCCTCGATGATGTTGAGCGCAAACTGGATTCGGGCGACGTCCTGATCGTCGACGACGTGGCCACCGCGGCCATCGGCGGCGTCATGGGCGCCGGCACCACCGAGGTCCGCGACACCACCACTGACGTGCTGCTCGAAGCGGCAGTCTGGGATCCGGCCGCGGTGTCGCGCACCCAGCGCCGCCTGCACCTCGTGAGCGAGGCCAGCCGCCGCTACGAGCGGTCTGTCGATCCCGCGATCTCCCGTGCCGCACTGGACCGCTGTGCCGCGTTGCTGGCCGAAATCGCCGGTGGCACCGTCGAACCCACTGTCACGGATTGGCGTGCCGAGCACACCGCACCGGACTGGTCGCAGCCGCCCGTCACCATCGCCGTCGATTTGCCCGACCGCATCGCCGGCGTCAGCTACCCCGAGGGCACCACGGCCCGTCGCCTCATGCAGATCGGCGCGCACGTCACCGTGTCCGGTGCTTCCGCCACTGTCGTGCCGCCGAGCTGGCGACCCGACATGAAGCAGCCCGCCGACCTGGTCGAGGAAGTGCTGCGGCTCGAAGGACTCGACGGCATCCCGTCGGTGCTCCCGCAGGCACCCGCCGGCCGCGGCCTGACGGCGGCACAGCAGCGTCGCCGCGCCATCGGTAAGTCGTTGGCGCTCAATGGCTTCGTCGAGATTCTGCCGACGCCGTTCCTGCCTGCCGGCGTGCTGGACGCCTGGGATCTGCCGGCCGACGACCCGCGCCGCGCCACGATCTCGGTGCTCAACCCGCTCGAAGCCGACCGGCCCGCACTGGCCACCACGCTGCTGCCGGGCCTGCTGGAGGCGTTGGTGCGCAACGTGTCTCGCGGTGCCGCCGATGTCGCACTGTTCGGCATCGAGCAGGTCGTGCAGGCCACGCCGCACACCAAGGCCGTGGGGGCCATCCCGGTGGACCGGCGTCCGACCGACGCCGAGCTGGCCGAGATCGACCAGGCCCTGCCGTACCAGCCGTTGCATGTCGCCGCGGTGCTCACCGGCCTGCGTGAGCCGGCCGGCCCGTGGGGTCCGGGTCGTGCCGTCGAGGCGACCGACGCCCTGGAGACCGTGCAGATCATCGCCCGGGCCTGCGGCGTCGAGTTGACGCTGCGCGCGGCGCAGGAACTGCCGTGGCATCCGGGCCGCTGTGCCGAAGTGCTCGTGGGTGACACCGTCGTCGGCCACGCCGGCCAGCTGCACCCGGCCGTCATCGAACGCACCGGCCTGCCGAAGGGCACCTGCGCCGTCGAGCTGAACCTGGACGCCATCCCGGTCATCGAGCGCGCCATCGTGCCGTCGGTGTCGCCGTACCCCGCGGTGTTCCAGGACGTCAGCCTCATCGTCGCCGACGACGTGGCGGCGCAGGCCGTGGTCGACGTCGTGCGCGAGGGCGCCGGCGGCCTGCTGGAAGACGCGCGGCTGTTCGACGTCTACACCGGCCCGCAGATCGGGGAGGGTCGCAAGTCCCTGACCCTGGCCCTGCGGTTCCGGGCGCCAGATCGGACCCTGACCGAGGACGAGGCCAGCGCGGCCCGCGACGCCGCGGTCGCCCTGGCCACCGAGCGTCTCGGCGCCGAGCACCGGCGCTAATTCGACTTACCGCGAGCGGGCGTGTTTGTACGCAGACACGCCGCCTGCGGCGTGCATTTTGGGGCCGCTCGCCGGAGCTGCGTGCGCATCGTAGGCATCGGTCAGATCATTGTTGTTGGCCCAACACGGTGTGCAGTTGATTGCGGTTGGTGATGCCGAGCTTGGGGAACATCTTGTAAAGGTGGGCCGCAACGGTTCGGTGTGAAACGTAGATGCGGTCGGCGATCTCCCTGTTGGTCAGCCCTGCGGCGGCCAACTGAGCGATCTGAAGTTCTTGGGAGGTCAGGTCGGAAGCCGGGCCCTGACGAAGAGTCCCGGCAGGGGTGGCCACGCCTGCCGCACGCAGCTCGGCGGCGGCCCGATCGACGAACGGTGCCGCGCCGGCGGCGTCGAACACGGCCAGCGCCGACGACAGATGGGTGCGCGCCTCGGTGATCCGGCGCTGTCTGCGCAGCCATTGCCCATATGCCAGATGCGTTCGGGCCGTTTCGAGTTCGGCATCCGCGTCATCTCCGGCGGTCAGAGCTGCCAGAAAATGGTCCTGTGCCGCATCATCGGTCTGGGCCAACAGCGCGTGTGCGCGATGCGCGAGCATCAACTCCAGGCCGGTCCCCAGCTGTCGCGCCTGATCCTCGATCTCCGCGAGCAGCGGTCGCACCAGTTCGGCTCGGTCGCTGCCGGCCGCGGCCTCGGCGAGATCGGCGACGGCCCACCGCTGGGATGTCCTGTGCCCGGTCATTTTCAGTAGGTGTCCCAATGCCTCGGCCGGATCGGCGGTAAACAGTGACAACAGGCCCGCTGCCCAGTGCGCGTCGTCATGCCACAGGATCGCGGGATCGGGAGCCAGCAGTCGACGCGCGGTGGCTATGGTCTCGTGGGCCTGGTCGAACCGGCCCTGCCATACCTGCACCCGGGCCAGGGTGGCCGCCGCCGAGGCCGCGGTCATCGGTAGCTTGATGTCCCGGGCCAGCCGCAGCGCATTCTCGGCCGCGATGGCCGCGGCCTGGATTCGGCCCTCTTGCAACAGCAGGTGCGACGCGCCGCGCTGACTCTCGCATTCGTCGGCGGCTGACCCTGAGGTCCTGGACCTGCTCTGGACCAGCTTCCAGCACTGCATGGCATGCGTGCGGTCGGCGACCGCCTCGGCGGCGAATCCGAGCGCCATCAACAGCAAGGGGTCGTCGGCAACCTCGTTTACGAACCGGGGCAGACGGGTGCGTAGGGCCTGACCCGCGCCGGTGTCGTCCAGCAACGCCATTGCCATGCATACCGCCGGATCGTCCGCGCCGCGATCGAGGCGGCTGATGGCCGCGACGATGTCGCGACGGGGCTCCTCGGCGAGGCCGTGCATGCGGCACTCGATGGCTGCAGCCCACAGCAACCGACGCTGTGCGGCGTCGCCGTCCGTGAACTTGCCGGCGAGCGCCACGAGTTCGGTCGCCGACTGGCCCGATAGCGCAGCGGTCGCATTGAGGACGAATCGGGTGATGGCCAATTGCTCTGCGCTGCAATGCTTGGCACCGAGATTCTCGGCTTCGCCGAGAATGCTGATGGACTCGGCGGTCAGTCCGGAGCTGCGGGCGATCTCGGCCGCTTCGGTCAACCGGCGCACCCGAGAAGACGGTTCTGGGGACAGCACGGCCGCCCGGCGCAGGGCCGCGGCGGATTCGGCGCCGGCACCGCGCGCATGGGCGTGCCGCGCGGCGCCTTCCAAAGCTGTGGCAACTTGCTCATCGGTGCCGAATGTGGCTTCCGCGCGGTGCCATGCCGCGCGGACCAGGTCCACCGTCGCGTCGGCGAGTGCCCGGTGGACGACTGTCCTCGTGGACAGCGGAGCTGCGCCATAGACCGTCGATCGGATCAACGGATGGCGGACGTGGATCCGGTCGCCGCCCGCCCTGATCAGGCCCGCCCGCTCGAGCGGGGCCAATTCATCGGTGAGTACCAGGCCGAGTAGATCAGCTGCGACGTCGATGTCACGTAGCTGGCCATCACTGGCCGAGATCAATAGCAGCAGCAGGCGGCCGTTGTCGGTCAGGTCGTCGAGCTGGGACAGGAAAGCTCGTTCGACCCGGCGGGTCGTGGGCAGCGGCTCACCGGAGAAGGTGGCGCTGCTGCCGCGCTCGCTCAGGGCGCCGGACAGTTCGATGACTGCCAGCGGGTTGCCGCCTGCCTGCTCGAGTACCCGTTGCTGGAGCAGGGCGTCTGCGTGCTGGGCGGTGGTGCTCAACAGTTGACGGGCATGTTCGGGAGCCAAGGGACCCAATGACAATCGAGGCAGACCGTCCAGATATGCGGTGGCGCCATCGAGCCCCGTACGTTCGGCGCACAACATCATCAGCGGTGCATTACTGAGCCGGCGCGCCACGAACGCCAAAACCTCCAGCGAAGACTGGTCCAGCCACTGGACGTCATCGATGATCAGGACGATTCGGCGTCGGCTCGCCGATTCTTCGAGGAGTCCGAGTACCGCCAGGCTGACCATCAGCCGATCTGGCGTCGGGCCTTCGGCCAGGCCAAAAGCGGTCAGCAGGGCCGTGCGCTGGCGGGGTGGTAATGCCGGGGTGTGGTCGAGCACCGGGTGGATGAGTTCGTGGATGCCGGCGAAACCCACTTCGCTCTGGCTCTGCAGGCCCGAACAGCCCAGCCTGCTGTAGCCGTTGGCCACCGCCCAGTCGGCGATCGCCGATAGCAACGTGGACTTGCCGATACCGGCCTCACCGTCGACGACAAGCGCTGCGCCACTTGTAGAGATCGCGGCGAGCGTGTCGGTGACGCTCGACAACTCGGTTGACCGACCGATTATCACCGTTGCCAAGCTAGCAGTCTGAATTGGCATTGCCAACCCAGGTATGGTGTGAGGATGCGCACCGACCCGTGGTCCGACGACGCCTGCCCGATAGCCCGCACGATGGCGGTGCTGGGGCAGCGGTGGGCCATCCTGATCGTCCGCGAGGCATTGCTGGGGCGGTCCCGGTTCTCCGAATTCCGCGAGCAGCTCGGGGTGGCCTCCGATGTACTCAGCGCGCGGCTGGCCGAGTTGGTGGCCGCCGGCATCCTGGAGGTCGAGGATTATCGGGAGCCCGGCGAGCGCACGCGCAGTCGCTACGTGCTCACCGACGCCGGACATGATCTGGTGACAGTGCTCGCCGCGATGGGGCAGTGGGGTCGCAAACACCGGGTCACCACCAAGCGCAGCGGCTACCGGTTCATCGAGAAATCCACCGGCGAGCATGCACTGGTGGTCTTCCGTCGGCATGACGGCATCGCTGTACCTACCCGTGACGTGACACTCATCGACTCGCTCAACTCCGAATGAAGTCCAGCAGATCGCGATTCAGCTGCTGCTGATAGTCGCCGTGAATACCGTGGGGGGCGCCCGGATACACCCGTAGGGTGCCGTACCGCACCAGCTCGATCGATTTCGACGCCGCATCGTGGATCGGGACGATCTGATCGTCGTCGCCGTGGGCGATCAGGATCGGCGCTTCGAGGGCCCGCAGATCCGCGGTCAGGTCGGTTTCCGAGAACGCCTTGACGCAGTCGTACGCCGATGCGAGTCCCGCCTGCATGCCCTGGAGCCAGAAATGGTCGATCAGTCCCTGGGAGACGGTGGCACCGTCTCGGTTGAACCCGTAGAACGCCACCGCGAGTTCCCGCCAGTACCCGGATCGGTTGTCCAGTACGCGGGCCCGGATGTCGTCGAACACCGACAGCGGTGTGCCCTCGGGGTTTTCTGCTGATGCCACCATCACCGGTGGCGCCGCGCCGACCGTGATCACCTTGCGCACCCGACCGGCGCCGTGGCGTGCCGCGTACCGCACCACCTCGCCACCTCCGGTGGAATGCCCCACAACGACGACGTCGGACAATCGGAGTCCGTTGATCAGCGCCGCCAGGTCTGCGGCGTAGGTGTCCATATCGTTGCCAGACCACGTCTGCTCGGACCGGCCGTGCCCCCGACGGTCGTGGGCGATGGCACGGAAACCGTTGTCGGCGAGGAGTTTCAGCTCCACATCCCACGCGTCGGCGCTGAGCGGCCAGCCATGACTGAAGACCACCGCCGGCCCGGATCCCCAGTCCTTGTAGTACAGCTGCGCCCCGTCGGAGCCCTCGATGAATGGCATGGGTGCCAGTCTGGCCTCAGCTGTCAGACGCGGCCATCAGTCAAACGACCATCGCGACACGCGGGCCCTCGTCCGCATACCCCCGTAGTCAATTGACGGATACCGGGGAGCCGGGCCGAGAACGCAGGCTGGTGACAACGACGACAGCAGGGAGACACCACATGACGGAAGCCGCCACCGCGGTGGGCGCTGCGCACGCCGCCAACCTGGACATCGAGGTCGACGGTGAACTGTTCGCCTACCGGCGCTTCGGTGGTCCTTCGGCCACGGTGCCGCCACTGGTGCTGCTTCAGCATTTTCGCGGCAATCTCGATTACTGGGACCCAGCATTCCTGGATGTGCTCGCGGCCGACCGTGAGGTGATCACCGTCGACCTGCGCGGCGTCGGAGGCTCCACTGGCACCACACCCGACAACATCGCGGACATGGCGCGCGACGCCCTCCGGTTCATCGACACGCTCGGCTTGAAATCCGTTGATCTGCTCGGTTTTTCACTCGGCGGTCACATCGCCCAGGAGATCGCGCTGGTGCGTCCGCGATTGCCGCGCCGGCTGGTGCTCGCCGGCACGGCGCCGCAGGGTGCTCCCGATCTGCACAGGTGGTCCGAGGATGTCTACGCCTACGCCTGTGCCGACGAGATCACCGCCGAAGGATTCATCGCGCTCTTCTTCTCCGGCTCCGAGAAGAGCGTCCAACGCGGTTGGGAGTACCTGGCGCGCACCCACGCTCGAGACACCGACCGTGACGCCGAAACCACTCTGGCCTGTCGTGACGCGCAGTACCAGGCGCTGATGACTTGGGGCATACCGGAATCGTCGAAGCTGGAACGGCTTTCGGCCATCACCCAACCGACGCTTGTCGCCAACGGCGACAACGACACCATGATGTCGACCAAGAACAGTTACTTGTTGGCCGAGAGGATCCGCGGTGCCCAACTGCGCATCTATCCCGATGCAGACCACGGATTCCTCGACCAGTATCCGGTCGAGTTCGGCCAGCACGTCCGCCAATTCCTCGGCCGCTAAGGAGAATTCATGACCGACCTGCTCACCTCTGTGCTGAATGCCTACGGCGGCGTCGACCGTTGGCGGGAGTTGACCTCGGTCACCGCGCGCAAACGGTTCGGGGGCGCCATCTGGGACATCAAGGCCGTACCCGGCATCGTCGACGACGGTGAGATCACGGTCTGGATCAAAGACCAACGCACCTCGCTGTCGCCTTTCACTGCGCCCGATTTGAAGACCGCCTACACGCCGCAACGGGTCGGTATCGAGACAACAGCCGGGGACATCGTCGAGATGCTCGACGATCCCAGAGCATCGTTCGCCGGGCATACTCTCGAAACACCTTGGAGCACATTGCAATTGGCGTACTTCACCGGGTACGCCATGTGGACCTACACGGCCGAGCCGTTCAATCTCACCTTTCCCGGTGTGCGTACCGCAGAGGGCGAATCCTGGCCCGAGGACGGCCAGCAATGGCGCACCCTGCACGTCGACTACCCCGACACGATCGCCACCCACAGTCCCCACCAGATCCTGTACATCGATTCCGACGGACTGATTCGACGTCGCGACTACCAGGTCGACATTGCCGGGGGATCCCCGGGCGCTCACTACGTTTCGGATTTCGATGAGATCGGCGGTCTGGTCATCCCACGCACCCGGATGATCTACGTCCGCGACGCCGACAACCACCCGATACCGGAGCAACTCGTGGTGTCCATCGAACTGACCGATATCACCGTCAACTGAAGGGAATGCCCATGACATATTTGTCCGATCAAGCTGAGGATCGCTTCGTCGGGGGCCCTGACGGCGAACGTTTCCACTACCGCCGATTCGGGAGGACCGGCGGAGTCCCGCTGGTGCTGTGCATGCGCCTGCGCGGAACTGTCGACCATTGGGATCCACAACTGCTCGATGCGCTGGCCGCCGAACGTGAGGTCATCGTCTTCGACAATCGGGGGACCAGCCTCTCCAGCGGTGCCGCGCCGACCACCATCGACGGGCTTGCAGACGGCGGTATCGCGTTCATCCGGGCGCTCGGGCTGACCGAGGTCGACGTGCTGGGATGGTCGTTGGGTGGCATTGTCGCCCAGGGCATTGCGTTGCGTGCACCGGAATTGGTGCGTCGGCTGGTGGTCGCGGGCAGCACGCCGGCAGGAGTGCCGGACCAGCCGGCCCCCGGGCCCCGGGTGGGGGAGATTCTCGGCCACCCCGTCAACGACGACGAGGACTACCTGTACCTGTTCTTCCCGGAAACCGATCAGGGTCGTGCCGCCGGACTGGCTTCATTGCGGCGCTTGGACACTCGGTTGCTGCAGTCCCAGGCCGCGGTGCAGGGGGACACCTATCGGGCCCAGTTGAGTGCCATCGCCGCGTTCGGTGGTTACTACCTGCGGCTGGCCGAACTGAAGCTGCCCGTGCTGGTCGTCAACGGTGCCCATGACGTGATGATCAATTCCTATGCGACCTACGCGATGTCGCAGCGACTGCCGGATGCCAAGGTGGTGCTCTACAGCGACGCCGGCCACGGATTCCTGTTCCAGCACATCGCCGATTTCGCGCACGACGTCAACCGGTTCCTGGGATGAGCGCCATGAGAGCTGTCAGCCGGGACGAACTCGGCGGGCCCGAAGTGCTGCACGTGGTCGAGATCGACCGTCCCACACCAGGAATTGGGCAGATTCTGGTCCGGGTGCACGCCGCCGGCGTGAACCCGGTCGACGGGATGAATCGTCAGAGCGGGGTACTCGTCGGGGCGACGCCGTTCGTCCTGGGTTGGGATGTGTCCGGCACCGTCGAAGCGGTGGGTTTCGGCGTCACCCTGTACCAGCCCGGTGACGAGGTGTTCGGCCTGTTGCCATTCCCTCTGGGGCACGGCGCCTATGCCGACTACGTCGTCGCTCCGACTCGGGTGTTCGTGCCGAAACCGGCGAACCTCGACCACGTTCAGGCCGCCGCGTTGCCGCTGGCCGGATTGACGGCCTACCAGGCGCTGGTGGACACCGCCGGCATCGGCGAGGGCACCCGGGTGCTGATCACCGCCCCGGCCGGCGGGGTGGGACATCTGGCAGTGCAGATCGCCAAGGCATACGGCGCGTACGTCATCGGACTGGCTTCACCCGATAATGTCGAGATGGTCACCGGCCTCGGCGCCGATGAGGTGATCGACTACACCACAACCGATTTCACGACGGTGCTCAGGGACGTCGATGTGGTATTCGACCTCATCGGTCACGACTATCAGAGCAAGGCGCTGCAGGTGCTCAAACCCGGCGGCACGCTGGTCTCGTCGCTGCCGCAGTCTCTGCCGGAGGTCGTCGCCGACGCTGTCGCGCGAGGTATCCGGCCGGCCGGACTGTTCGTCGAGGCCGACCGGCTGGGCATGACTGCGCTGGCAGAGCTTGCCGGCCGCGGGGCGCTGGTCCCGACGATCGCGGCCACCTTCCCGCTGGAACAGGCCGGGCAGGCGCAGTCCTACCGCGTCAGGACCGGCAAGGTGGTGTTGACCCTGTGATGGCGAACGAAGCTGGAACCGACGTCGTGGAGAGCACGGCGATCGAAGCCGATCTGCTCGTCATCGGTTTCGGTAAGGGTGGCAAGACGCTGGCCGGTGACGTCGGCCGGACAGGCCAACGGGTGGTCCTGGTCGAGCAGGCGGCGCAGATGTTCGGCGGCACCTGCATCAACACCGGTTGCGTGCCGACGAAGTCGATGGTCCATCAGGGCGAGAAGAACGCCGCGACAAACCTCCCGGGTGAACTGGCTTATGCCGCAGCGGTTGCCGCAACGGAGCGGTTGACCGCGGGGCTTCGTGCGGCCAACCTCGCTGCACTGGAAAGCATTCCGTCGGTCACGGTGCTGATCGGCACCGCCATGTTCGTAGATGCCAACACGGTGCAGGTCAGTTGTGATGCAGGTGCCGTGACGGTGAGCGCTCGTCAGATCGTCATCGGAACCGGGGCGCGCGCCGGCACCGCGGAAATACCCGGCCTGGCTGCTTGTCCGGTGGCCGTCACCAACGTCGAGCTGTTGCATCAGGCGGCTCGCCCGGAACGCCTCGTCGTTCTCGGTGGTGGATTCATCGGCCTCGAATTCGCGTCGATGTATGCCGCGTTCGGCTGCTCGGTCACGGTCCTCGAGAGGAATCCGGCAGTGCTCGCAAGCGAGGAGCCTGAGATCGCGGACATGGCGCGTTCACTGCTGGCCGCGCGCGGCGTAGATATCCAAACCGGCGCCGATGTCGTCGACGTGCAGACGATCCTCCGTCCCGGAGCCGCGCCGATGGCTCGTGTTCGGTACCTGAGCGATGGACGACCGGTCAGTGTCGACGCCGACACTGTTCTCGTCGCGCTCGGGCGCACTCCGAACACGGCTGCATTGCGCCTCGACCGGGCGGGAGTCGAGACGACCGACAGGGGTGCAGTGGTCGTCGATGACTACCGTCGAACCACCGTGCCGCACATCTTCGCCGTCGGTGATGTCACTGGGGGACCCCAATTCACCTATATCTCACTCGATGACTACCGCATTGTCACCGACCAGCTATCCGGGGTCGATGAACCGCGGCGGGCGTCGCAGCGTACGGCAGTGCCTACGTGTCTCTTCCTCACCCCGCCGCTGGCTCGGGTGGGATTGACCGAGTCGCAGGCGCGCAGTGCGGGTCACGACGTCCTCGTCGCCGCGAGTCCGGTCGCAAATCTCGCAACCGTGGCCCGTGCACGCATCGTCGAACAGACCGACGGAATGATGAAGATCGTCGTCGATGCCACCACCGGCAAAATTCTCGGTGCCACACTGTGGTGTCACGACTCCCACGAAGTGATCAACATCGTCGCACTGGCGATGCGGCACGGTATCACCGCGCGTGCACTGCGCGACGAGATCTACACGCACCCTTCGATGTCGGAGTGCTTCAACCAGCTACTGGGGCTATTGGCCTGAGCGCATTGCCCGGTGCGGGCGGTGCCCGCGCAACCACGCGAGGCACCGCCGCTACCGACTACCCGGCGTCGGTCATCGTCAGGACCACCCGAAAGCGCGCTTCATTGCGCATCATCCGGTCGTAACCGGCGGCCGCATCCCGCAGCGGCATCGGTTCAACCCACGGCCGAATGCCATGCAGGGCAGCGAATTCCAGGGTGTCCTCGGTATCCGCTGCGGTACCGGCAGGGTGTCCATGGATGGTGCCTGAGGTGTTGATCAGTTGTAGCGGAGTGATGTCGAGTGGTTCAGCGAGCACGGCAAGCGTGAGTACCTCACCGTGTGGCGCGAGGCCGTCGCCCGCAACGCTGATCGCGGTCCGATTGGTGGCCGTCGCTGCCACCACCCGCGCGCCACCGAGCTTGCGCAGTTCGGCGGCCACGTCGGCGGCGGTCGAATCGATGTAATGGTGAGCGCCCAATTGATGAGCCATATCGGCCTTTTCGGCGCCGCGTGCGATGGCCACGGTCCGGAATCCCATGCGTGCGGCGAACTGCACGCCCAGGTGACCCAGTCCGCCGATGCCCAAGACGGCGACCACGTCGCCTGGGCGTGCACCACTGTGGCGCAGCGAATTGAACATCGTCACTCCGGCGCACGCGAGTGGTGCGGCTTCGACGGCGGCGAGGGCGTCGGGGATCCGTGCCAGTCCGGACTGGTGCACGAGCAGCATCTCGGCATAGCCGCCCGGAAACCCGGCCCCGGTCACCTTCGAGCGCGTGCAGTGCACGAAATCACCGCGGCGACAGCGGGAACAGCTCCCGCAGTAATACCCGAACCAGCCGACTGCGACGCGGTCGCCGATCTGCCAGTCGAGCACTCCGGGCCCGACCGCCACGATGTGACCGGCGACCTCATGACCGGGCGTCACCGGAAAGACCGTGCCGGGCAGGTGGCCCGCGGCGATCTGAGAGTCCGAATGGCACACGCCGCAGGCTTCGACGCGGACCAACACCTCGCCGTCGCCGGGTTCGTGCACCGGCCGGTCCGTGAGTGTGATTGCACCACCGGGTTCGGTGACCTCGACGCTCCGGTATGTGGCGACCATGAATGTGACTCCTTTGCGACAGAAACGGATCAGGCGGGGGTGGCGACGTCGAGCACCACGCGGAACCGGGCGCGGCCGGACATCATCCGGTCATACGCACGGGGTGCTTCGGTGAAAGGCACGGGCTCTACGAGCGGCGCGATCTGGTGCGTGAGGCTGAACGCCAGGTTGTCTTCGTTGTCGATCGCAGAACCGGTCAGACTGCCGAGGATGCTGCGGCCCCCGAAGATCAGGTCGGATGTGTGAACAGGCAGCGGCTCGGGGGATGCCCCGACAACGACCAAACGTCCGCGGGGCCGCAATCCGGCGACCAACCCTGCCATCGACGGTCCGCTCGACGCCGTCGCGATGACGGCGGCGGCACCGCCGAGTGCGTTGAGCGTCGATGCGACATGTTCGGTTGAGCTGTCGATGAAATGGTCGGCGCCCAATGTCTTTGCCAGCTCCTTCTTCCCGGCGCCGCGCGCGACGGCGGCGACCTGGAATCCCATCTTCTTTGCGTACTGGATGCCGAGATGGCCGAGCCCGCCGATGCCCTGGATCGCCACCAAGCTGTTCAGCGGTGGCCCAGCGGCGCGTATCGCGTTGAATACTGTGACACCCGCGCAGAGCAGCGGGGCTGCGGTGAGCGCGTCGAAACCGTCTGGGACACGGACCAATCCGGCGGACCGGGCGTACATGATCTCGGCATAGCCGCCGTCTGTGGTGGTACCCGGCTGTGGTTGATCACTGCAGTTGACGAAGTCTCCGCGGCGGCAGAAGTCGCACTGCCCGCACTGCCCGCCGAGAAACCCCACTCCGACGCGGTCACCGGCCTGCCAGCGTGGATCGACGCCGGTGCCGACAGCGTCGATGATGCCGATCACCTCATGTCCCGGCACCACCGGTTCCTGCGGGTCGGTTCGCTGCCCCTCCACGGCGAGCACGTCGCTGTGGCACACCCCGCAGGCCGACACGCGGATGCGGACCTGCCCATGGTCCGGCTCCCGAAGTTCCCGTTCCACGAGGGTGAATTGCCGCTGTCCGGTCACCTGATACGCCCGATATGCCGTCACCACGTCAGGACATCAACCCGGACCGAATCGCGGTATCCGCACGGTGACCGTCGTTTGGCGTGCGGCGGGCGTGACGGTCTTTCAAGTGATCTGGCCAGGTTGGCAAGGGTTGTCCGCCGCGGCCGGCAGTCAGATTACTTATGCCGCGCTTCGCGATGCACGGCGAGAATCACCGGCATGAACGAATTGTCGAGCGCCGAAATGGCATTGGCCGCGATTCTCCCGGTGCTGGCCGCCGCCGTCGGCGAGAGTGTGCGATTGCCGACGCCCTGCCCGGGATTCGATGTGGCCGCGCTGGCGGATCATCTGGCGGGAACTGTGACAATGGTGGGCGAGGCGGCTGGGGCGCAGGTTTTCGTCACGCAGAACGCGGGCATCGGGACACGCATCTCGCAGACCACGAATTCGGTGATCGACGCCTGGCGCGCTCGGGGCACGGAAGGCGACGCGATGTTCGCCGGCAGGGTCATGCCCGCGCACCTGGCGTTGGGAGTGCTGTCGGTCGAGTTGGTGGTGCACGGTTGGGACTTCGCGCAGGCACTGGCACGCCCGCTGGCTGTCGCCGCCGCACACGCCGACTTCGTGCTCTCGCTTGCACAGCGCATCATCACCCCGGACAGTCGGCGTACTGCGGGGTTCGACCCTCAGGTACCGGTAACCACCGATGCCGAGGCTCTTGATCGCTTGGTCGCTTTCACCGGGCGTCATCCGCGACAACACGTTGCGTGACTCCAGAAGGCGCAGTAATTGGTTTGCAAGTTAATGCATAACCATGCAGAATCGCTCGTATGACTTCTGTGGCGGTGGCCGGCGCCAGTGGGTATGCCGGCGGCGAGATTCTGCGGCTCCTGCTGGGCCATCCGGCCTACGCCGACGGTCGCCTCACCATCGGTGCGCTGACCGCCGCGGGCAATGCCGGCACCACGGTCGGTGACCATCACCCGCACCTGCTGCCCATCGCGCAGCAGGTGCTGCAGCCCACCGAGGTCGACGTTCTCGCCGGGCACGACGTCGTCTTCCTGGGTCTGCCGCACGGACATTCGGCCGCGCTCGCGCAGCAACTCGGCCCGGACACCCTGATCGTCGACTGCGGCGCCGACTTCCGGCTCACCGATGCCGCCGCGTGGGAGAAGTTCTACGGCTCCGAGCACGCCGGCAGCTGGCCTTACGGGCTGCCCGAGCTGCCCGGCGGCCGGGACAAGCTCGTCGGTACGAAACGCATTGCGGTTCCGGGCTGTTACCCGACCTCGGCGCTGCTGGCCCTGGTGCCGGCCGTCGCCGCCGGGCTCGTCGAGCCCAACGTCACCGTGGTGGCGGTCAGCGGCACCTCGGGCGCCGGCAAGTCCGGCAAGGTCGACCTGTCGGCCGCCGAGGTCATCGGCTCGGCCCGGGCGTACAACGTCGGCGGCGCGCACCGGCACACGCCGGAGATCGCCCAGGGCCTGCGGGCCGTCACCGACAAGGACGTGACGGTGTCGTTCACGCCGGTGTTGATCCCGACGTCGCGCGGCATCCTCGCGACCTGCACCGCACGCACCACGGCATCTGTCGAGGAGATCCGCGCGGCGTACGAAAAGGCCTACGCCAGTGAGCCGTTCATCCACCTGCTGCCGGAAGGTCAACTGCCCAAGACGGGTTCGGTGGTGGGCAGCAACGCCGCGCAGATCGCCGTCGCGGTCGACGAGGACGCGAAGACCCTTGTCGCCCTGTGCGCCATCGACAACCTGACCAAGGGCACGGGCGGCGCGGCAGTACAGTCCATGAACATCGCGCTCGGCTGGCCGGAAACCGAAGGACTATCCACCGTGGGAGTAGCACCGTGACCGACACCCCGTCCCTGCATCGCAACCAGGGCGTCACCGCGCCGGAAGGCTTCCGGGCCGCCGGAATCGCCGCCGGTATCAAGGCTTCCGGGAAACCGGACCTGGCGCTGGTGTTCAACGAGGGGCCCGACCTGTCGGCCGCCGGTGTCTTCACCCGCAACAAGGTGCGGGCCGCGCCGGTGCAGTGGAGCGAGCAGGTTCTGAAGTCCGGTCGGTTGCGGACGGTGATCCTCAACTCCGGTGGCGCCAATGCCTGTACCGGTCCGGGCGGTTTCCAGGACACCCACCAGACCGCCGAGGCCGTCGCCGCTGCGCTGAGTGACTGGGGCACCGAGACCGGGGCCATCGAGGTTGCGGTGTGTTCGACCGGGCTGATCGGTGACCGGCTCCCGATGGACAAGGTGCTCGCCGGTGTCACCGAAATCGTGCACGAGATGGCCGGCGGCCTGTCCGGCGGTGAAGAGGCCGCGCGGGCCATCATGACGACCGACACCGTGCCGAAACAGGTTGCGCTGCACCACCCGGGCAAGTGGACCGTCGGTGCCATGGCCAAGGGCGCCGGGATGATGGCGCCGTCGCTGGCGACCATGTTGGTGGTCATCACCACCGACGCCGTGGCCGACGCCGAAGCGCTGAACCTCGCCCTCAAGAACGCGTCCGGCAGAACCTTCGACCGGCTCGACATCGACGGCAGCTGCTCCACCAACGACACGGTGCTGCTGCTGTCGTCCGGCGCCAGCGAAATTCGGCCCAGCCAAAGCGAATTGGACGCGGCCGTCCTCGCCGTCTGCGACGACCTGTGCGCGCAGCTGCAGGCCGACGCCGAAGGCGTCACCAAGCGCATCGCGATCACCGTCAAGGGCGCCGTCACTGAGGACGATGCCCTCGTGGGTGCCCGGGCTCTCGCGCGCGACAGCCTCGTGAAGACCGCGCTGTTCGGGTCCGACCCCAACTGGGGCCGGGTCCTGGCCGCCATCGGCATCGCGCCCATCGAACTCGTAGCCGACCGGATCAGCGTGTCGTTCAACGGTTCTGCGGTGTGCATCGACGGTGCCGGCGCGCCGGGAGCCCGCGACGTCGACCTGTCGGGCGCCGACATCGAGGTCGTCGTCGATCTGCAGATCGGCGAACACGAGGCCACCATCCGGACCACCGACCTGTCGCACGCGTACGTCGAAGAGAACTCGGCGTACAGCTCATGAGCACGGCCGGGCTTTCGACCGCGGTGAAGGCGGCGGTCCTCGCCGAGGCGCTGCCGTGGCTCAAGCAGCTGCACGGCAAGATCGTCGTGGTCAAGTACGGCGGCAACGCCATGACCGACGACACCCTCAAGGCGGCTTTCGCCGCCGACATGGCGTTCCTGCGCAACTGCGGCATCCAGCCCGTGGTCGTGCACGGCGGTGGTCCGCAGATCAGCGCGATGCTCAAACGCCTTGGCATCGAAGGTGATTTCAAGGGCGGCTTCCGCGTCACCACGCCCGAGGTCCTCGACGTCGCGCGGATGGTGCTGTTCGGGCAGGTCGGCCGCGAGCTCGTCGGGCTGATCAACGCCCACGGCCCGTACGCGGTCGGCATCACCGGTGAGGACGCGCAGTTGTTCACCGCGGTGCGGCGCAGCGTGACGGTCGACGGTGTGCCCACCGACATCGGTCTGGTCGGCGACGTCGAACACGTCAACGCCGAGGCCATCCTGGATCTCATCGACGCGGGCCGGATTCCGGTGGTGTCCACCATCGCTCCCGACGCCGACGGTGTGGTGCACAACATCAACGCCGACACCGCCGCGGCCGCAGTCGCCGAGGCGCTCGGCGCCGAGAAGTTGTTGATGCTCACCGACGTCGAGGGCCTGTACACCGACTGGCCGGACCGCAACTCGCTGGTCACCGAAATCGATACGGCCGCATTGGCACAACTGTTGCCGAAGCTCGAATCCGGCATGGTGCCCAAGATCGAGGCCTGCCTGCGGGCCGTGGAGAACGGTGTCCCGAGCGCGCACGTCATCGACGGCCGGGTCGAACACTGTGTCCTCGTCGAGCTGTTCACCGACGAGGGCACCGGAACCAAGGTCGTGTCACCCGCATGAAGGGAACCGAAGCAATGCAAGCCCGTTGGCAAGCGGTGATGACCAACAACTACGGCACGCCGCCGGTCGCCCTGGTCAGCGGCGACGGCGCCGTGGTGACCGACGCCGACGGCAAGAGCTACGTCGACTTCCTGGCCGGCATCGCGGTGAACGTGCTGGGACATCGCCATCCGGCCGTGATCGAGGCCGTCACCACCCAACTGAACACGCTGGGCCACACCTCGAATCTGTATGCCACCGAACCGGGTATCGCGCTCGCCGAGGCCCTCGTGGCCCAGCTCGGCGCGCCCGCCAGGGTGTTCTTCTGCAACTCCGGTGCCGAGGCCAATGAAGCCGCGTTCAAAATCAGCCGGCTCACCGGCCGCACCAAAATCGTTGCGGCCCAAGGTGCCTTCCATGGGCGCACCATGGGATCGCTGGCCCTGACCGGCCAGCCCGGCAAGCAGGAGCCGTTCCTGCCGCTGCCCGGTGATGTCACCCACGTGCCCTACGGCGACACCGACGCGCTCGAAGCCGCCGTCACCGACGAGACCGCGGCCGTGTTCCTCGAACCGATCATGGGCGAGGGCGGCGTCGTCACCCCGCCCGCCGGCTACCTGGCCAAGGCCCGGGAGCTCACCGCGAAACACGGTGCGCTGCTGGTGCTCGACGAGGTGCAGACCGGCATCGGCCGGACGGGCGCCTTCTACGCCCATCAGCACGACGGCATCACGCCCGACGTCATCACGCTGGCCAAGGGCCTCGGCGGCGGCCTGCCCATCGGCGCCTGCATCGCCATCGGGGCGGCAGCCGACCTGCTGCAGCCGGGCATGCACGGCAGCACCTTCGGCGGTAACCCGGTATGCACCGCCGCGGGCCTGGCGGTCGTCAAGACGCTGGCCGACGACGATCTCGTGCACCGCGCCGACGCCGCGGGCAAGACGCTGGCGCACGGCATCGAGGAGCTGGGCCACCCACTGGTCGATCACGTGCGGGGCCGCGGGCTGCTGCTCGGCGTCGTCCTGACCGCGCCGCAGGCCAAGGCCGTCGAAAACGCCGCGCGCGACGCAGGTTTCCTCGTCAACGCCGCGGCCGCCGACGTCGTGCGCCTCGCACCGCCGCTGGTCATCACCGACGCGCAGATCAACGCGTTCCTGACCGCTCTACCCACCGTTCTCGACACCGCAGCAGGGGAGTCCCAGTGATCCGCCATTTCCTCCGTGACGACGACCTGACCCCCGAGGAGCAGGCCGAGGTCCTGGCGCTCGCCGCCGAACTCAAGAAGGCGCCGTTCAGCCGTCGGCCGCTCGAGGGTCCGCGGGGCATCGCCGTCATCTTCGAGAAGAACTCCACCCGCACCCGCTTCTCGTTCGAGATGGGTATCGCCCAGCTCGGCGGGCACGCCGTCGTCGTCGACGGCCGCAGTACCCAGCTGGGTCGCGAGGAGACGCTCGAGGACACCGGTGCCGTGTTGTCGCGCTACGTCGACGGCATCGTCTGGCGTACCTTCGCGCAGGAACGCCTGACCGCCATGGCGTCGGGCGCGACCGTCCCGATCGTCAATGCGTTGTCCGACGAGTTCCACCCCTGCCAGGTGCTGGCCGATCTGCAGACCATCGCCGAGCGCAAGGGCAAGCTGGCCGGGCTCAACATGTCCTACCTCGGCGACGGCGCCAACAACATGGCGCACTCGCTGATGGTCGGCGGCGTGACCGCGGGCATCAACGTGACCATCGCCGCGCCGAAGGGGTTCGAGCCCGACCCGCAGTTCGTCGAGGCGGCCAAGAAGCGCGCGGCGGAGACGGGTGCGACCGTCACCGTCACCACGGACCCGCAGGCCGCGGCCGACGGCGCCGACGTCCTCGTCACCGACACCTGGACCTCGATGGGCCAGGAGAACGACGGCCTGGACCGCGTGCGGCCGTTCCGCCCGTTCCAGGTCAACACCGCACTCCTCGGCCGGGCGGCAGACGACGCCGTCGTGCTGCACTGCCTGCCGGCGCACCGTGGCGACGAGATCACCGACGAGGTGATCGACGGCCCGCAGAGCGCGGTGTTCGACGAGGCCGAGAACCGCCTGCACGCCCAGAAGGCCATGTTGGTGTGGCTGCTGGAACGTAACGGCCGATGACAGCGCCGACCCGGGCCGGACGGCAGTCGCGCATCGTGGCGCTGCTGTCGTCGAACCCGGTGCGCAGCCAGACCGAGCTCGCGGCCCTGCTCGCCACGGAGGGCATCGAGGTCACCCAGGCCACGCTGTCGCGTGACCTGGAGGAACTGGGTGCGGTCAAGCTGCGTGGCGCCGATGGCGGCACCGGCGTCTACGTCGTCCCCGAGGACGGCAGCCCCGTCAAGGGCGTGTCCGGCGGGACCGAGCGGCTGTCCCGGCTGCTGGGCGAGTTGCTGGTGTCCACCGACGCCAGCGCCAACCTGGCGGTGTTACGTACGCCACCTGGGGCGGCGCAGTACCTGGCCAGTGCAATAGATCGGGCGGCTCTGCCTTATGTTGTGGGCACGATTGCCGGTGATGACACCATTTTCGTCGTCGCCCGCGAACCGATGAGCGGCGCTGAGCTCGCCGCCACCTTCGAGAATCTGTAGCAGTACGAGAACAAGGAGATTGACACATGTCCGAGCGCGTCATCCTGGCGTATTCCGGCGGTCTGGACACTTCGGTCGCGATCAGCTGGATCGGCAAGGAGACCGGCAAGGAAGTCGTTGCCGTGGCCATTGACCTGGGCCAGGGCGGCGAGGACATGGAAGTTGTCCGCCAGCGTGCCATTGACTGCGGCGCCGTCGAGGCCGTCGTGGTCGACGCCCGCGACGAGTTCGCCGACGAGTACTGCCTGCCGACCATCAAGGCCAACGCGCTGTACATGGACCGGTACCCGCTGGTGTCGGCCATCTCGCGGCCGCTGATCGTCAAGCATCTGGTCGAGGCCGCCCGCAGCCACGGTGGCACCGTCGTCGCGCACGGCTGCACCGGCAAGGGCAACGACCAGGTCCGCTTCGAGGTCGGCTTCAACACCCTGGCGCCCGAGCTGGAGGTCATCGCCCCGGTCCGCGACTACGCCTGGACCCGCGAGAAGGCCATCGCCTTCGCGCAGGAGAACGACATCCCGATCAACGTCACCAAGAAGTCGCCGTTCTCGATCGACCAGAACGTGTGGGGCCGCGCCGTCGAAACCGGATTCCTCGAGGACCTGTGGAACGCCCCGACCAAGGACGTCTACGACTACACCGAGGACCCGACGGTCCACTTCAACACCCCTGACGAGCTGATCATCAGCTTCGACAAGGGCCGCCCCGTCGCCATCGACGGCCGCCCGCTGAGCGTGCTGCAGATCATCCAGGAGCTCAACACCCGCGCCGGTGCGCAGGGCGTCGGCCGCCTGGACGTCGTCGAGGACCGCCTCGTCGGCATCAAGTCCCGCGAAATCTACGAGGCCCCGGGCGCCATGGTGCTGATCACCGCGCACACCGAGCTCGAGCATGTCACCCTGGAGCGCGAGCTCGGCCGCTACAAGCGCGGCGTCGACCGCAAGTGGGGCGAGCTCACCTACGACGGTCTCTGGTACAGCCCGCTGAAGGCCTCGCTGGAGGCGTTCGTCGAGCACACCCAGCAGCACGTCTCCGGCGACATCCGCCTGGTCCTGCACGGCGGTCACATCACTGTCAACGGCCGTCGCTCGGGTGAGTCGCTCTACGACTTCAACCTCGCCACCTACGACGAGGGCGACAGCTTCGACCAGAGCGCCGCCAAGGGCTTCGTCCAGCTGCACGGCCTGAGCTCCAAGATCTCCGCCAAGCGCGATCTGGGTCTGTAACAACCACTTCCCGCGAGCGGCCGTGTTTGTACACCGACACACCGTGTTCAGCTGTACAAAAGCGGCCGCTCGCACTCGACGAGGGGCACGTTAATGAGCACCGGTGGAACCAACGAAGGTTCGCTGTGGGGTGGCCGGTTCGCCTCCGGCCCGTCCGACGCGCTTGCCGCACTGAGCAAGTCGACGCACTTCGACTGGGCGCTGGCGCCGTATGACGTCACCGCGTCGAAGGCGCACGCCCGCGTGTTGCACAACGCCGGGTTGCTCACCGACGAGCAGCGCGACGGGCTGTTGGCCGGGCTGGACAGCCTGGGCAACGACGTCGCCGACGGGTCCTTCGGGCCGCTGCCGACGGACGAGGACGTGCACGGTGCGCTGGAGCGCGGCCTGATCGACCGTGTCGGTGAGGACCTCGGTGGTCGGCTGCGCGCGGGCCGGTCCCGCAACGACCAGGTGGCGACGCTGTTCCGCATGTGGCTGCGCGACGCCATCAAGGCCGTCGGCAACGGCGTGCTCGACGTCGCGGCTGCGCTGGCCGGCCAGGCTGCGGCGCACCCGACGGCGATCATGCCCGGCAAGACGCACCTGCAGTCGGCGCAACCCGTGCTGTTGGCCCACCACCTTCTCGCGCACGCGCACCCGCTGCTGCGCGACGCCGACCGGCTGCTCGATCTGGACAAGCGGGCGGCGGTGTCGCCGTACGGATCCGGCGCGCTCGCCGGTAGCTCGCTGGGCCTGAACCCTGACGCCATCGCCGACGACCTCGGTTTCGCGTCGGCCGCCGACAACTCGATCGATGCCACTTCGTCGCGCGACTTCGCCGCCGAGGCGGCGTTCGTGTTCGCGATGATCGCCGTGGATCTGTCCCGGCTGTCCGAGGACATCATCCTCTGGAGCACAACGGAATTCGGCTACGTCAAGCTGCACGACTCGTGGTCGACCGGCAGTTCGATCATGCCGCAGAAGAAGAATCCCGACATCGCCGAGCTGGCACGCGGCAAGTCCGGCCGCCTGATCGGCAACCTGGCCGGCCTGCTGGCCACCCTCAAGGCGCAGCCGCTGGCCTACAACCGGGATCTGCAGGAGGACAAGGAGCCGGTCTTCGACTCCGTCGCCCAGCTCCAGCTGTTGCTGCCGGCAATGGCCGGCCTGGTCGGCACCCTGACCTTCGACACCGACCGGATGGCCGCGCTGGCGCCGCTCGGCTACACCCTGGCCACCGACATCGCGGAATGGATGGTGCGCCAAGGCATTCCGTTCCGCGTCGCGCATGAAGCGGCGGGGGCGGCGGTCAAGGCCGCCGAGGCCAGGGGAGTCGGGCTGGAAGAACTCGCCGCCGACGAGCTGGCCGGCATCCATCCGGGACTCACCGCCGAGGTGCGGGACGTCCTGACCATCGCCGGTTCGGTCGACTCACGTGATGCCCGTGGCGGCACGTCGCCGGCTCGGGTCGCCGAGCAGCTCGTCTCCGTGCGCGACACCGCCGACCGCTTGCGGGCCAGCCTGCAGGGCTGAGGCCGTCGGCGGCCTTAGGCTCGGGAGGTGCCTGCCCGAAGCCGTGCCGCGGTCTACGCCAGACGTCGCAAACGTCGGATGGCGAAGGTCGACCACGACCTGACGACGCAGCAGTGGGCTGTCCTGCAAGAGATTTGGGGCGGCTGCGCCTACTGCGGCGCGGACGACGCCGATCTGCAGAAAGACTGCGTGCAGCCCATTTCCCGCGGCGGGCGATACACGCTCGACAATGTGGTGCCCGCCTGCCGGTCCTGCAATGCGAGCAAGTGCAACGCCGAGGTCACCGGTTGGCTGCGCCGAAAGAAGTTGGATGAGGGCAGGTTTCTGCTCAGGAAGGCCACCATCGCCAGGGAACTGGCGCAATACACCGGATCCTGACGCCGCCCGGCACCTACGCTGAGCCGATGGCCGGTAACCAGACGCCCGAAGTGCGCCTGGCGGAGCTCATTGCCTCGCTCTCGCTGGCCACCGATCTCGGACTGGGGCAGCCGCAGGAGCACGTGTTGCGCCAGACGGTCATCGCGACGCGCCTGGCCGCCGCGGCAGGCATGGCACCCGAGCATCAGGCCGCGGCGTTCTACGTGTCGCTGCTCGCCTGGATGGGATGCGTCGCCGACTCGCACGAGCTGGCGCACTGGTTCGCCGACGACCTCCAGATGCGCGCCGACAGCTACCAGGTGGACAAGGCCGGCCCCGGCATGGCGCGGTTTCTGCTCGGGCACCTCGCACAGGGGCAGCCGGCGCTGCAGCGCATCACCATGGTCGGGCGCTTCCTGGCCCAGGGCGTCGCCGATATGCCGAAACTCTTTGTCAGCCACTGTCAGACGGCCAGCGACATCGCCGACCGCCTGGACCTGCCGCCCGAGGTGCGCACCGCGCTACTAGACGCCTTCGAGCGCTGGGACGGCAAGGGCGTGCCGGGGCGGGTGCGGGGTACTGAGATCCAACCGGTGATGCGCGTCGTCCACATCGCGGACGACGCCGAGGTGCACCACCGCGCCGGCGGCATCGAAGGGGCGCGGGCGATGCTGCGCAGCCGCCGGGGGACCGAATTCGACCCGAAACTCGTCGACCTGTGTTGCAGCCGTCCGGACGAGATCTTCGGGGGACTCGACACCGTCGACGCCTGGGGTTCGGTGATCCGGGGTTGCACACCGCTGGATCGCACTGTCCCGGAGGCTGAGTTGACCGCGGTGCTGCGGGTCTTCGCCGACTACGCCGACCTGAAATCGCCCTGGTTCCTCGGCTATTCACGCCGCGTCGCCGAACTCACCGCGGCGGCGGCCACAGCGGCCGGCCTCGGTCCTGACGACGTCGCCCTCGCCGAGCGTGCGGCGCTGGTGCACCGCATCGGAGCCATCGGCGTCTCGACGGGCATCTGGAACAAGCCCGGCCCATTGACCATCGCCGACCGCGAACGCGTCCGCACCGTCCCCTATCTCACCGAACGGGTGCTGTGCCGCCAACCGCGGCTGTGCGAAATCGGCGCGGTCGCCGCGGCCGGCTACGAACGCATGGACGGCAGTGGATACCCGCGCGGGCTGACCGGCACGGCCATTCCCGCGCCAGCGCGGCTGCTGGCCGCCGCGGCGGTCTACCAGGCGCTCGGCGAGGATCGCCCACATCGGACGGCGTTCGCACCCGTCGACCGCACCGCGGCCATGCATGCCGAGGTCACCGACGGGCGCCTGGACGGCGCGGCGGTCGGTGCCGTGCTGACGGCGGCCGGGTGCCGCACCACACGTCGGCCAAGAATGGTCGCCGGCCTGACCGGCCGCGAACTCGAAGTGCTCGAGCTACTGGTCCGTGGATCGTCGAATCGGCAGATCGCCCAACACCTTTCGATCACGCCGCGCACCGTCGGCACCCACGTCGAACACATCTACACCAAGATCGGGGTGTCGACCCGCGGCGCCGCCGCCATGTTCGCCATGCGCCACGGGCTGGTCAGCGCGGCTGAATAGATCGGGTATTCACCCGATGCGCCCCGGTGTCGGCGGGCCGTAGAACCGATACATGAACAACGACACCGGAACAGGATGGGCAGTGGCGGGCGCCTTCCTGGAGGCCTTCGCCGGCCAGGATTTCGCCTCGCTGGCCGAATGCCTTGATCCCGACGTACACTTCCGCGCCCTGATTCCGCCCGGCCTCGTCGACGTGACCGGGGCCGACGACACCGTCGGCCGCTTCCGGCACTGGTTCGGTGCCGACAACTTCGAACTGGTCGACGCCTCCGTCGGCCGCGTGGGAGACCGCGTCGCGTTGAGTTGGCGGGTCCGCACCTCGCCGCCCGGTGACCCGACCGCCGTCAAGATCGTCGAGCAACGCATGTTCGCCGCCGCCGATGACCGCATCCATTCAATCGACTTGCTGTGCTCAGGATTTCAGTCCGAACCGAAGGAGAACCGCTCATGAGCTCGAAAGTGGCGATCAGCCTCACCACCGGTCTGGAGGACGCCGAGAAGGTCACCATCGCCCTGCTGATGGCGGTCGGCGCAGCCGAACAGGGACATCCGACGATGATGTTCCTGGCCAAAGAAGCCGTGCGGCTGGGCCAGCCCGGATTCGCGCTCGGCGTCGCCTGCGACGGCTGCCCGCCGCTGCCGGACCTCATGGCCCGCTACGAAGCCGCCGGCGGCAGGTTCCTCATCTGCCCGATCTGCTTCAACGCCAAAGCCCTTGACGCAGAACAAATCCTCGCCAATGCCGAGCTGGGCGGCACCATCCCGCTGTGGCAGTGGATCGGCGACGAGCCGGCCACCACGTTCAGCTACTGAACTTCTTCGGACAGTTCCATCCAGCGTTCCTCCAGCTCGGTGACTTCGCTTTCGAGCTCGCGCAGCGAGCCGGTAAGACGTTGCAGCCCTTCGTAGTCGCCCTGGTCGTGCTCGGCGAGACGCTGGTGTGCGGTGTCGATCTGGCCGGCGAGCTTTTCCAGCCGGCGTTCGATGGCGGTGAGTTCCTTCTGCGCCGCGCGCAGCTCGGCACCAGACAACCCCTCAGGCGCCGCCGCGGCGGGTTTGGCTGCGGCGGTACCGGTTTGGGCCGCGTGCGTCGCCCGCAGGCGCAGGTACTCGTCGACACCGCCGGGCAGGTGCCGCAACCGGCCACCGAGGATGCCGAACTGCTGATCGGTGACGCGCTCCAGGAAGTACCGGTCGTGGCTGACCACGATCAGCGTTCCCGGCCAGGAGTCCAGCAGGTCCTCTATGGCCGCCAGCATGTCGGTGTCCAGGTCGTTGGTCGGCTCGTCGAGGATCAGCACGTTGGGCTGTTCGAGCAGGATCAGGAGCAGCTGCAGCCGGCGCTGCTGCCCGCCGGACAGATCCTGCACCGGCGTGGACAGCTGCGCGCTGGCAAAGCCGAGGCGCTCCAGCAGCTGACTCGGGCTGAGTTCCTGTGCCTTGGAACCGGATCCGAAGGTGTACGTCGTGGCCAGCCGACTGAGCACCACACGTACGGGTTCGTCGAGATGCTCGGCCAACTTCTCCACGCCCTGGGTCAGCGTGGCGATCTGCACCGTCTTGCCGTGCTTGACCCGGCCCTCGGTCGGCTCGACCGAGCCGTCGATCAATCCGAGCAGCGTCGACTTGCCGGCGCCGTTGACGCCGAGGATGCCCGTGCGCTCGCCGGGGGCGATCCGCCACTCGACGTCCTGCAGCACCTGCCGGTCGCCGTAGGTCACCGACGCGTCCAGAATGTCGACGACCTGCTTGCCCAGCCGGGTCACCGCCAGCGACTGCAGCGCCACTTTGTCGCGGATCTCGGGCACATCGGCGATCAGCGCGTTGGCGGCGTCGATGCGGAACTTCGGTTTCGACGTCCGCGCCGGTGCGCCGCGGCGCAGCCATGCGAGTTCTTTGCGGGCCAGGTTCTGCCGACGGGCCTCAGAGGCGGCCGCCTGCCGGTCGCGCTCCACGCGCTGCAAGATGTACGCCGCGTAGCCGCCCTCGAAGGGCTCGACGATGCGGTCGTGCACCTCCCAGGTCGCTGTACAGACCTCGTCGAGGAACCACCGGTCGTGGGTGACGACGAGCAAGCCACCGGCATTGGCGGCCCAGCGCTTCTTCAGATGCGCGGCCAGCCAGGTGATCGCCTCGACGTCGAGGTGGTTGGTCGGCTCGTCGAGGATAAGGACGTCGTGGTCGCCGGCGAGCAGACGGGCCAGGGCCACACGGCGGCGCTGTCCGCCCGACAGCGTGCCGATCACTGCATTCCAGTCAAGGTCGCCGAGCAGCCCGGCGATGACGTCGCGGCCGCGCGGATCGCCGGCCCATTCGTGCTCGGGGACGTCGCCGACGACGGCGTGCCCGACGGTGTCGGTGTGATCGAGAGTGTCGGCCTGGTCGAGCATCCCGATGCGGACGCCACCGCGCACCGTCACCCGCCCGGAGTCGGGCTTGAGTCGGCCGCCCAGCATTGCCAGCAAACTGGATTTGCCGTCGCCGTTACGGCCGACGATGCCGATTCGGTCGCCCTCCTCGATCCCGACCGTCAGCGAATCGAAAACCACACGGGTCGGAAATTCCAGATGCAGGGCTTCGGCCCCGAGTAGATGCGCCATCAGGCGCAGATTCTAGGCGTCGGCCGCATGTGCCTCTGCCACGCCGTAACCACGAGGTAACCAGCGCGTTGTGCCATGATGGCGTCGTAATCGGGGGATTTGTACTTATTTGACCAAAAGGGAGTACCCGGTGGTGGACTTTTCGGTGATCACCGGGCCGGTGGAGCGGTTGGTAGCTACCGCTCAAAACGGCCTGGAAGTGCTTCGCTACGGCGGGTTGGAGACGGGCGCCGTGCCATCGCCGTTCCAGATCGTCGAGAGTGTGCCGATGTACCGCCTGCGGCGCTACTTCCCGCCGGACGCCCGTCCGGGCGCAGCCCCGGCCGGTTCGCCGGTGCTGATGGTGCATCCGATGATGATGTCCGCGGACATGTGGGACGTGACGCGCGACGACGGCGCCGTGGGCATCCTGCACGCCGCGGGCCTGGACCCTTGGGTCATCGACTTCGGCTCGCCGGATCAGGTCGAGGGCGGCATGGACCGCAACCTGGCCGACCATGTGGTGGGGCTCAGCGCGGCCATCGACACCGTCAAGGCGACCACCGGCAAAGACGTCCATCTGGCCGGCTATTCGCAGGGTGGCATGTTCGCCTACCAGACCGCCGCGTACCGGCAGTCCCGCGATCTGGCCAGCATCATCGCCTTCGGGTCCCCGGTGGACACGCTGGCCGCACTGCCGATGAACATGCCGGCGAACCTGGCATCGGGCGTCGCCGACTTCATGGCCGACCATGTCTTCAGCCGCCTCAACATCCCGGGTTGGTTGGCGCGCAACGGTTTCCAGATGCTTGACCCGATCAAGACCGCGCAGTCGCGCCTCGACTTCCTGCGTCAGCTGCATGATCGTGAAGCGCTGTTGCCGCGCGAGCAGCAGCGCCGGTTCCTGGCCAGCGAGGGCTGGATCGCCTGGTCCGGCCCGGCCATCGCGGAGCTGCTCAAGCAGTTCATCGCGCACAACCGCATGATGACCGGCGGCTTCGCCATCCACGGCAATCTGGTGACGCTGTCCGACATCACCTGCCCGGTCCTCGCCGTGGTCGGCGAGGTCGACGACATCGGTCAGCCCGCCGCGGTGCGCGGTATCAAGCGCGCCGCCCCGGAGGCCGACGTCTACGAATACCTCATTCGCGTCGGGCATTTCGGTCTCGTCGTGGGTTCCAAGGCCGCGAGCCAGAGCTGGCCGACGGTGGCGTCGTGGGTCAAGTGGCTCGACGCCGGCGGGCCGATGCCTGCCGACGTGGTACCGATGCCGTTGCAGTCTGAACTGCCGCGCGAGTCGGTGCCGCTGGCGATCCGCGTGGCCCACGGCGCCGCAGCCGCGACGGAGATGGCGTTCAGTCTCGCCAACACCGCGGCCGACGCCGTGGTGACGGCCGGTAAGTCGACGCGGGCACTGGCCATCGAGACCGTCCGGACCCTGCCCCGGCTGGCCCGTCTCGGTCAGATCAACGACCACACGCGAATCTCGTTGGGCCGCATCATCTGTGAGCAGGCCCAGGGCGCGCCGGACGGTGAGTTCCTGCTGTTCGACGGCCGCGTGCACACCTACGAGGCAGTGGACCGCCGCATCAACAACGTCGTGCGTGGTCTGATCGAAGTCGGTGTACGACAAGGCGTTCGGGTCGGCGTGCTGATGGAGACCCGCCCCAGCGCGCTCGTCGCCATCGCGGCGCTGTCACGCCTCGGCGCGGTGGCCGTGCTGATGCCGCCCGACGCCGACCTGGCCGTCGCGGCCCGACTCGGTGGCGTCACCGACATCATCTCCGACCCGGCCAATCTGGATGCCGCACGGCAGCTTCGGACCCGCGTGCTGGTGCTCGGCGGCGGCGAGAACCGCGACCTGCACGTGTCCGACGACGCCGACGTCGTGGACATGGAGCAGATCGACCCCGACGTCGTCGAGCTGCCCGGCTGGTACCGGCCCAACCCGGGCTACGCACAGGACCTCGCCTATGTCGCGTTCGCCAACGTCGGCGGCGAGCTGGTGGCCCGGCAGATCACCAACTTCCGGTGGGCGCTCTCGGCGTTCGGCACCGCATCGGCGGCCAACCTGGGCCGCGGCGACACCGTCTACTGCCTGACGCCGCTGCACCACCAGTCCGGCCTGCTCGTGTCGCTGGGCGGCGCGGTCGTCGGCGGCGCCCGTATCGCGCTGTCCCGCGGGCTGCGGCCCGATCGCTTCGTGCACGAACTGCGGCAGTACGGCGTCACCGTGGTGTCCTACACCTGGGCGATGCTGCGCGACGTCATCGACGACCCGTCGTTCGTGATCAACGGAACCCACCCGGTGCGCCTGTTCATCGGCTCGGGCATGCCGGCCGGATTGTGGCGCCGTGTGGAAGAGGCGTTCCAGCCCGCGCATGTCCTTGAGTTCTTCACCACCACCGACGGTCAGGCCGTGCTGGCCAACGTGTCGGGCGCCAAGATCGGCAGCGAGGGCCGGCCGCTGCCGGGCGGCGGCCAGATCGCACTGGCTGCCTACGACGTCGACGACGACCTGATCCTCGAGGGCGACGACGGCTTCGTGGTGCGTGCCGAGCCCAACGAAGTGGGCGTGCTGCTGGCCAAGCCACGTGGACCCGTCGACCCGACGGCCTCGGTCAAGCGCGGCGTCTTCGCGCCGGGGGACACCTGGGTGTCCACCGAGTTCCTGTTCCGGCGCGACGACGACGGCGACTACTGGATGGTCGACAACCGCCGTTCGGTCATCCGCACCCCCCGCGGCGCCGTGTTCGGCAAGGAGGTCGGCAACGCGCTGGGCCGCCTCGACGCCGTCGACATCGTCGTCACCTACCGCGTGCCGGTCGGCGATCGGGAACTCGCGGTCACGGCGTTGAGCCTGCGTCCGGGTGGCAGCGTGCTGCCGGCCGAGCTCCGTGAGGCGCTGGCCGATCTGCCGGTGGGGGTGGAGCCGGACCTCATCCACGTGGTGCCGGAGCTGAAGCTGAATGCGTCCTACCGGCCCGTGCTCGCCGAGTTGCGCGCCGCCGGGGTACCCGAATCGACGGACAACTCGTGGCAGTTCGACGTCGACAGCGACGCGTTTGTGCCCTTCACCGCGGCCGCCCATGCCGAGTTGACCGCGACGGGCAGTCTGTCGTGACAGCCTGCCGGTCCCGGGTGGCGCTGTTAGGCTGCGGTTTGTCAGTCGGGGTTCACGCCGTCGGGCGCAGATATCGAATGGAGAACGCATGACGTCACACACCAGCCGCGGGCGGCGTGGTGTTGCCGGCGCGATTCTGGCGGGAGCTGTGACCGTCGGGATGCTGATCACCCCCGCTGCTGCGCACGCCGACATCCTCGACGACCTCGACGCGCAGTACGACATCGGCTCCAGCGGCGGCGACCTCTCGAACCTGCTTCGTACGGCGCTGAAGCTGCGCGCCCAGGGCTTCGGCCCCTCGAAGGGCAACCTGGACGACATCCAGGCCGCCCTCGACCAGCGTCCCAACCAGGTACCGCTGATCCACGCGCTGCAGGACACGGTGAAGTTCCAGAAGCGCAATCAGGCCCGTGCCGCCGGCGCGCGACCGCAGAGCCCCATCGTCATCGGTGGCCCGGGTGGTCTGCCGCCCGGTCTGGTGCCGGGTACCGGTGGCTCACAGATTCCGTTGGGCGGCTGACGTACGGTGATCGACGAAGCACTGCGCGCGATTTTGGTGTGTCCGCAGGACCGCGGTGAGCTGCTGCTGGTCGGGGACGAGTACCTGTACAACCCGCGGTTGCGTCGGGCCTACCGGATCGACGGCGGGGTACCGGTGCTGCTCATCGACGAGGCGGTCGACATCACCGACGACGCCGAGCACGAGCGACTGCTTGCCGCCGGCCGGCGTTAGTCCAGCGCCGGCAGGTCGCCGGTGAGGTAGCGCTGCAGGTTCGGGCTGATCGTGTCCGCGATCTGTTGCACCGGAAGCGATCTGAACGGCTCTAGCTGCAGGATGTAGCGGGCCATCACGACGCCGATCAGCTGGGAAGCGACGAACTGTACGCGGATTCGTCCCGTGCCGGGCGGATTGTCAACGCGCGCACCGACTTCGGCGGTGATTACGTCTTCCAGGAAGATCCGGATCAGGTTGACGTCGTCGCCCGCGAGCATCGAGCGCAGTGCCGCGATGAAACCGGCGCCCAGCTCGGAGTCCCAGATCGGGAACAGCAGCGACGGCAGCGTGTGGCCGAGTTCGTCGACGGGGGTGTTCCGCAAGGGGCCCAGCACCATCTGCGGGTCGATGGGAATGTGCACTGCGGCCGCGAAGAGCTGCTGCTTCGTCCCGAAATAGTGGTGCACGAGTGCCGCGTCGACACCGGCGGCGGACGCGATCGCCCGCACCGACGTGTTGTTGAAACCATTGCGGGCGAACAGGTCCCGCGCGCACGACAGGATCGTCTCCTTGGTGTCCGAGGTTCCCGTGGGCCGACCGGGCGGCTTGCGGCGGGGCCGCGGCTGTGTCGTCGTCATGGCGTCCGACGGCGCAGGGTCGCGGCGGCCAGGCACATGGTGACGACCGCGAACGCGATCACGATGACGATGTCGCGCATCGTGGTGCCGGTGATGTCGGCGTGGTCGGCCACCTGTTGGAGAGCCTCGAGCGCGTAGGTCGCGGGTAGTGCGTCACTGATCCACCGTAACCAGTCGGGCAGCATTTCACGGGGAACGATGATGCCGCACAACAGCAACTGCGGCACGATCACCACCGGCATGAACTGCACGGCCTGGAACTCGGTGCGTGCGAAGGCGCTGCACAACAGGCCCAGTCCGACGCCGAGTACCGCGTTGATGATCGCGATCAGGAAGACCAGTGCGGGGCTGCCCGCGGTGTCGAACCCGAGGAACCAGAACGACACCAGGCAGGCCAGCGTCGCCTGGGCCGCAGCGGCCACCGAGAACGCCGATCCGTAGGCAGCCAGCAGGTCCAGTCGGCGCAGGGGAGTGGTCAGGATCCGTTCCAAAGTGCCCGAAACCCGTTCGCGCTGCATGGTTATCGAGGTGATCAGGAACATCACGATCAGCGGGAAGACACCCAGCAGGATCAGGCAGGCGTTGTTGAACGGCGACAGTGTGCCGGGGCGGTGCGGCAGATCGTCGAACATGAAGTACATCAAGGTGATGACGGCGCTCGGCACCACCAGGATCATCGCCATGCTGCGGTGATCTGCGGCGAGCTGACGCAGGATGCGGGCGGTGGTGGCCAGGTACGGCCGCAACGTCAACCGGCTCTGGCCGCGGTGCTGCGCCGGATGACGGTCAGAAACGCTTCCTCCAGCGATGAACATCCGGTGTCCTCTCGTAGTTGGGTGGGCGTGGTGTGCTCGAGCAGGCGGCCTTCGCGCATCAACAGCAGTTCGCCGCAGTGGTCGGCCTCGTCCATCACATGGCTGGAGACCAGCAGGGTGGTGCCGCCGCGGGCCAGCCGGTCGAACTGTTCCCAGAGGTCGACGCGCAGCACCGGGTCTAATCCGACCGTCGGTTCGTCGAGCACCAGCAGGTCAGGTTTGGACACCAGCGCACAGGCCAGCGAGGCGCGCGTCCGCTGGCCGCCGGACATGTTGCCGCACAACGCTGTTCGGTGATCCTGCAGGCCGACGGCCGTTATCGCCTCGTCGGCCGCGGTCTTGCTGGAGCCCGTCAACGCGGCGAAATAGCGCACGTTGTCGATGACGCGCAGATCGTTGTACACCGTCGGCGACTGGGTCACGTACCCCACGCGGCGACGTAGATCGGCCGACCCGCCGGGCTTCCCGAGCACGGTCACCGTGCCGTTAGTGATGATCTGGGTACCGACGATGGCGCGCATCAGGGTGGTCTTGCCGCAGCCGGACGGACCGAGCAGTCCGGTGATGCTGCCGCGCCGGACCTGCAGGGAGACGTCGTCGATCGCGCGCCTTCTACCGCGGACGACGGTCAGGTTCTCGATCCGAATCGCGACGTCAGAGGCATGATTCAGCAATTCACCACGAGATGAACTCATCATATGATGAATAATCCGCGCGCGGCGTGGGCATGTCAATGGTCGGCGCCGGACCGGGCAGAATGACGGGCTATGAGCGCCGAGCCACTCGCCGTCGACCCGGTCACCGCGGCTCGACGACTGCTCGGTGCCACGTTGTACGGCCGGGACGTGGTCGCCACCGTGGTGGAGGTGGAGGCCTACGGTGGACCGCCATCGGGACCCTGGCCGGATGCGGCTGCGCACTCGTTCCGCGGGCCGACGCCTCGGAGCTTGGTGATGTTCGGACCGGCCGGGCGTCTGTACACGTATCGCAGTCACGGGATTCATGTGTGCGCCAACGTTGTGTGTTGCACCGATGGCGTGGCGGGTGCCGTGCTGCTCCGCGCGGCCCGCGTAGTTGACGGTTGTGGTGTCGCCGCGGGCCGTCGGCGGCCCGGCATCACGCCCGTCGCGTACGCCCGGGGCCCGGGCAATCTGTGTGAGGCGCTCGGAATCGCCTTGGCGGACAACGGTATTGACCTGATGGATCGGCGATCGCCGATCCGGCTGGAGCTGAACCCGACGCAGGAGGGCAGCGCCGGGCCGCGCGTCGGCGTCAGTCAGGCCGCCGACCGGGCCTGGCGGTTCTGGTTGCCGGGCACCCCCGAGGTGTCGAACTACCGGCGCAGTCCCCGGGCGCCGGCACCGGGGGAGAGCGACTAGCTGTCGCACCCGCACAATGGCGGGATGACTACCGACGCCCTGTTCTGCGGCATCGATCTGGCTCGCCGCATCGAGGGCGCTGAGGCGCAGTTCATGGCGGCCGCCACCAATGCCGCGCGAGCGCGCGGTGCGCCCGCGTCGGTGCGGCCCGTGGGCGGCGGCTTCGCGTGCTTCGCCGAGCCCGGGTCGCCGATGAACAAGGTGGTGGGCGTGGGTTTTGGCGCGATACCTGAGGCCGCCGAGTGGACGGAGATCGAAGCAGGTTGTGGCGCCAACGGTGCGCCGGTCCAGGTCGAGCTCGCCAACCTGGCCGACCCCGGCATCGGCCGGACGCTGACCGGACGTGGCTACCGACTCGTGGGATTCGAGAATGTGCTGGGCCGCGCGGTGGCCGTCGGCACCGAGCCAGTGGTGACTGGAGTCGAGGTTCGGCGCAGCGACGACATCAACGCCTGGGTCGAGGCGGTGGTCGACGGTTTCGCCCACCCGGACGACCAGGGCGTGGCCAGCCATGAGGAGTTTCCCCGCGGCATCGTCGAACGGGCTGAGCGCGATATCGAAAAGGCCGGTGCCGCAGCGTATCTCGCATCGATTGATGGCGTCGTTGCGGGAGGCGCCGCAGCGCGCTTTGCCGACGGAATCGCGCAACTCGCCGGTGCCGCAACGAGGCCGGACTACCGCAGGCGCGGGGTGCAGAGCGCATTGCTCGCGAAACGATTGGCCGACGCCGCCGCCGCGGGCTGCGACATCGCCGTCGTCACGACCGGCGCGGGGACCAAATCGCAACAGAATGTGCAGCGCTTCGGGTTCCAGCTGCTCTACACCCGGGCGATCCTGGTATTCGATAGGGAAAGATCGACGCCGTGAGTACTGGCATCCTCGATGAACTGGACTGGCGCGGCCTGATCGCGCAATCGACCGACCGCGAAGCGCTCGCTGCCGCGACGACGACGGATGGGCCGCTCACGCTCTATGCCGGCTTCGACCCCACCGCACCCAGCCTGCACGCCGGACACCTGGTTCCCCTGCTCACGCTGCGGCGATTCCAGCAGGCCGGACACCGTCCCATCGTGCTGGCCGGTGGTGCGACCGGCATGATCGGCGATCCCCGTGACAACGGCGAGCGAACGATGAACACCGCCGACACCGTCGCGGACTGGGCCGAACGCATCCGCGGCCAGCTCGAGCGGTTCGTCGAGTTCAACGACTCGGGCAACGGTGCGATCGTCGAGAACAACCTGTCCTGGACCGGGCCGATGTCCGCCATCGAATTCCTGCGTGACCTGGGCAAACACTTCTCGGTCAACGTCATGCTCGATCGCGACACCATCAAGCGGCGCCTCGAAGGCGACGGGATCTCGTACACCGAGTTCAGCTACATGCTTCTTCAGGCCAACGACTTCGTCGAGCTGTACAAGAAGCACGGCTGCAGCCTGCAGGTCGGTGGCTCCGACCAGTGGGGGAACATCATCGCGGGCGTCCGTCTGGTGCGCCAGAAGCTGGGCGCGACCGCGCATGCGCTGACGGTTCCGCTGGTCACCTCGGCCGACGGCAAGAAGTTCGGCAAGTCGACCGGCGGCGGCAATCTGTGGCTCGACCCTGAGCTGACCAGCCCATATGCCTGGTACCAGTACTTCGTGAACGCGGCCGACGCCGATGTCGTCGGCTACCTGCGCTGGTTCACCTTCCTGTCTGCCGATGAGCTCGGTGAACTCGCGACCGCAACTGCGGAGCGTCCGCACGAGCGCGCGGCGCAGCGCCGGCTGGCTCGGGAACTGACCACGTTGGTGCACGGCCAGGCGGCGACCGACGCCGTCGAACTGGCCAGTCAGGCGCTCTTCGGCCGTGCCGAGCTCGCCGATCTCGACCAGTCGACGCTTTCGGCTGCGCTGACCGAGGCCAGTAATGGCCAGGTCGCCGAGCTGACACCCGGTGGTCCGGATGGGATCACCGACCTGTTGGTTGCGACGGGGCTGTCCAAGAGTCGTGGGGAAGCGCGCCGAACGGTCGCCGAAGGCGGCGTCTACGTGAACAACGTGCGTGTGGAAAGTGACGAGTGGGTACCACAGCTGTCGGACTTTCTCGGTGAGCGCTGGCTGGTGTTGCGGCGTGGCAAGCGCCACATCGCCGGGGTGCGGCGGGTTGGCGGGTCCGGTCAAGGATGACGACCCCTCTGACCTGGGGAAACGATCCGCTGACCTGGCGATTTGACTCCCCGTTAGCCCTGCCGTAACTTATTCCAGGTCAGAGCGACACGGACAAGCGCCGGAGAGCGAAGACCAAATCCGAGAGTAACACCCATTAAGTTGGGAGTTTCTCACTGCCCGCACTACGGACCGCGGCTTTTAGCCGCGGGTTTGTTGCGCGGTCAGGCCGGGCGTGTTGTTTGAGAACTCAATAGTGTGTTTGGTGGTTTTTGTTTGTTGTTTTTTGACTGCACCTCGTGTTTTCCCGTTTGTGGGGTGTGGTTGTTTTTTGATGCCAGTTTTTGGTGTCTTTTGTTTAGGTCAGATTGTTCTGAACTGGATTCTGCCCTGTCTTTGGATGGGGAGTTTTTGTTTGGAGAGTTTGATCCTGGCTCAGGACGAACGCTGGCGGCGTGCTTAACACATGCAAGTCGAACGGAAAGGCCCTTCGGGGTACTCGAGTGGCGAACGGGTGAGTAACACGTGGGTGATCTGCCCTGCACTTTGG